>CAVULL010000007.1:0-216075 GCA_963742335.1 uncultured Verrucomicrobiae bacterium | reverse complement strand
CCTCCCGCCGTGAAGGTCATTTCTGTTACTGCCCGGTGCCTTTGCTCGCCGCCTCAGCCTGTTGCATCTTTTTCGCCATCTCCGCTTTCACTGCATCGAGGTTGAAGCTCGCGCCCCTTTGCATCGGCGGGAAATCCAGGAAGGTCTGGATTTCCTTGGCCATCAGCTTCTGGACGAACACAAAACGCCAGAATTGATACTTGAACCAATCGAAGTATTGCTGCGCCCCTTCTTTCGTCCCTTCGTTTGGCCAGCCCGTGCGCTCGAACGGATCGAGGCGAAGGTTGGTGATGTAGGGCACGTCAGGTTTGGTCTTGTCACCGAGCCAGCCTTGGGGTTGGTCGATGAAACGGTACTTGTAATCATCAATGCGCACCGCGCCGACGGTGCTTTCGCCGAGGTAGAAGATTTCGTGACGCGCGGACGGGCCTTTGCCGGTGATGGCGGCCATCTGGTCGTAGCCGTCGAGATGGTTCTTGTAAGTCCGGTCGCCGAGTTTCACACCTTTGAGCAACTGGTCGGTGATATTCGGGTTGCCAGCGGCATCGAGGAAGGTGGGGAACCAGTCCATGCCGGAGAAGATGCCGTTCTGAACGGAGTCCGCCGGCACATGGCCGGGCCAGCGCAGGATGCACGGCACGCGGAAGCCGCCCTCCATGACCGTTCCTTTGGACTGCGCGAACGGTGTCTGTCCGCCATCGGGCCAGGTGAAGACTTCGGTGCCGTTGTCGGTGTTGAAAACGACGATCGTGTTGTCATCCACGCCCATGTCCTTGAGCTTCTGCATCACCAAACCGACGTCGTCATCGAGTTGGGCCATGCCGGCTTCTTCTTCCGACCAGCCATTCTCCGAGTTGCGCATCTTCTCATACTTCTCCGAGAGATGCGTGACGATGTGCATGCGCGTCGGGTTGAGCCAGCAGAAGAACGGCTTGCCGTCTTTTTGGGCCTTCTCCATGAAATTCAAGGCGAGGTCGCGAATCTCATTATCCACGGTTTTCATCCGTTCGGGATAAAGCGTGCCGGCGTCCTCGATCTTCTGTTTGCCGATCTTGCCCCAGCGCGGCATCTCGGTGGGGTCATCTACGTCGGTTGCCCAGCTATGGACCATGTTGCGCGGGCCAACGACGTTCAACAGATCTTGCGGGTAGTTGGGATGCGCCGGGTCTTCCATCGCGTCCAAGTGATAGAGGTAGCCGAAGAATTCATCGAACCCGTGGACGGTAGGCAGGAACTCATTCTTGTCGCCAAGGTGATTCTTGCCGAACTGGCCGGTGGCGTAGCCCTGTTCTTTGAGCGCGGTGGCAATTGTGCATGCCTCGGCGGGCAATCCTATCGACGCACCGGCCTGGCCGACCGTGGTCATGCCGGTGCGGATCGGCAGCTGGCCGGTGATGAAGTTCGCGCGACCCGCCGTGCAGCTTGCCTCGGCGTAGTAGTCGGTGAACAACATGCCTTCTTTGGCGATCTTGTCGAGGTTCGGCGTCTTCCCGGCCATCAAGCCCCGGTGATAGGCGCCGATGTTCCACATGCCAATATCGTCGCCCATAATGACGACGATGTTTGGCTTCATATCAAGCCGCACGAGCTCGACTCGGCGGTTCAACGCCTGGCCTTCTGGCGTGTCGTTGCTAGCGACCGGTTGCTTCTCTCCCATTCCCAAGGTTTCTAGCCGCGCGGCGTCGATGCCGCGTTCAACCAGAGCCTGTTTGATGGCGTTGGCCCGATTCATGGACAGCTCTTCGTTGTACTCCGGTTTGCCGCTTGAGTCGGTGTGGCCAGTGATCCTAAGCCGCCACTTCGGAAAGTGCTTCAGCGTTGTCGCGATATCATCAAGTAACGCGTTGGAATCCGGCTTAATCACCGCCTTGTCGAAATCGAAATGGATTCCGTAAAGGTCATAGTGGTGCTTGGTGGCAAGTGCCTGCTCCATGGCCTCCTTGCTGTAGGCCGTCGCCGTCTGGGCAAGGGCCATATCTGCAAAGCTGAAACACAGCGCCATGAAGGCGACCGCGGACAGCAGCAGCCGCAGCGTTCCCATACTTAGCGTCGATTGCTTCTTCCTCGTCGCGAGCGTGATTGCTGCAAATGCGTGTTTTTGCCATTTCATGTTTGGTGACCTTTCCTTTCGGTTGTGCGTTGGGGGGAGTTTGTTTGTTGTCTCTCGGGTTCGTTCAAGCGCCTAGGCCGGGGCTGCGACAAATTAGAGCGCGGCGAGTGAGAAGGAAATCGATGGAACAAACATCTAGCAGCAACCCCGTCTGAAGACGACACAAAAGAAGCAACCTGATGCCGGGAAAATCTCCTTCGACTACTCTTTGGTGGAATGCGCCGGCGGATTGGTCTTTCAGCTCGGCCGAACGACAAGATGAGGACGAGCCGGCAAGGCATCCACAGCGGCGGCGTCATCGGATCTGTTTCGAGAAGGCCTCCATCGCGCAGACTCCGCTTGGCCGCATCGGCCAACCTGGCGACATCGCCTCGCAGCAGCAGGCGGAGGCCCATTGCCGGTTTTGGAGAGCTTATTCGGAGAAGGCCGGAAACGATTGACGCTTCAGGCGTTTTTTGTTAATTGAGCTGCCTTTTCATATAGCGGTATGTTCATCGCTAGCCTCGTAGGATAAGGCAACCTATGGGGCTAGCCTTAAAACGTCGATTTCGTTTGGGCTAGATCGAAAACCTTCCTCTCGCGGACAACACGGCAGATATTGTCAATTGCGTGATCAATTTTTCGCCAAGTAAACTGCGAGTCTACAAGAGAGGTCCGCGCGGGCGTCCTCAGCAGTTCAGACATTCAACGTACGCGCTTTAGATGCTCCTGGCCGTTGAGATGATTGGATCGCAGCCGCGAATCCGGGATGATCGACTTCCAAGAGTCCGTTGGAGGCACAGTGCAGAACCTGATGGCTCCGCAAGAGTTTGTTTCTATTCGCGGTGAAGTTAGATCTGTAAATGAAAGACTGGCGGAGCACAGTGGCGCTCCGCCAGTCACTTCGCTGCTGCTTATTTTTGCTTAGAAGGCGTATCTGAGGCCGACAAAATTCCACTGCACGAAGTTGTTCGAAGCTCCATCGGGGATGACATATGCCGCCTCGGTGAATATCCCGATGTGGGGAGTAAAGCGATATTCAAGTCCAGCGCCAATGCGGCCGACCACCCGATCCGACCCAATATTATTGCGTAGGCCGTTTACTCGCCGGCCGGTCAAAGTCACATCCCTGGTCCTAGGAGCGACATTCGGATTATTGGTTGGGCCAGTTACAGTAAAGGTCTCGCTGAACGAACGCCCTTCTCCCGAGCTTCCAAGCAAAATACCGCCGAAGCCCCCGAACGCGTAGGGTGCCAAGTGAAAACCCGGCCAGAAATCATCCAATGGCAATCTCAACAACACGTCCGCGTTGATCAGCCCCGCCGCCACGCTGCCTCCGCCACCCGATACTGTCTCAGTTTGACCGAGAATATTGACCGTTCTTGACGTGTGGCCGAGACCTGACTGGATATCCAATCCGGTGCCCTGGAATCTTACCCCTGCATATTTCCAGGGGAACCAATAAGTGAAATCAATACCTCCACCCCAGCCGTGCGGTGTCCCGCTAGAATGGTTTAGACCATTGAAATCCGCCCAGGTCCCGAAGGCTCCGATATCGAATTCGTTGCCTCTGAAGAACTCAGGCGGCGGTGGTGGCGGTGGAGCAATAACTTGCTTCGAAGATACCACCGGTTCTCCGGCAAAGACTGCGACTGCTTGTGACGCAATCGCCAAAACGGTTAAGACAATTATCTTTTTCATAAGCGTGATGCTTAGTTCTATTTTGACTCTATCTTGCAAAATATGTGCGTACCTAAGCAAGCCTGGAATTTCACCTCTGTCTGACTGCTTTTGCTCAAGTCATCTGGCCAATATCAAAGGCAGCCTGATTGACTATTCGCTTGTTGGCCCATACCGCTTAAATCCCCACGCGCTCAATCTCGCTAAAACTCACTTCTATCACGACGGATCGGTCGCGTCAGCGCGCCACGGTGTGCCGGTGCTGATCGGCAAGAACGGGGACTTCAATGATCGGTGGGAGCTCTATGACTTGCGGAACGATTTCAGCCAGGCGCACGATCTCGCCAGCGTTCGATAAGAGATCTTGGCTTCACGAGCAATCGCAGCAAGCGACCGTCCGTCCTCGAGGTGAGCGCGCAAAAGCTGGAAGCGCACTTTGGCGCGAGAACTCGGAAAACGAAGCCAGCTCAACCATCTCGAATTCTTGGCACGACCACGCAAAATATCGACCAAAAAATCACGCAAGATAATTTCCAAATTCACACAAACCGCAAATCCCAGAGTCAAGGAAATACTACGACATAACGTGCTTCGCGCTGAAGCGATCGGGAAGTGCCAGGCACGCGGACTTGCACAAGTCAGCGATGAATTGTTAGCCGGGAACAAACGTTGCGCAACGGGCAGAACATTCACCATGATTCATGAAGAAAACATCGTCGTACCAGCACCGCGCAGATCGCTCACGGCCTGCTTCACGCGGTCCGCCATCGCCGCTTCCGCAACCGCAAGGTAGGAGCGCGGGTCATAGATTTTCTTGTTGCCCACCTCGCCATCCACTTTCAGCACGCCGTCGTAGTTTTTGAACATGTGGCCGGCGACAGCACGGGTGAACGCATACTGCATATCGGTGTCCACATTCATCTTCACCACGCCGTAATCGAGCGCCTCGTGAATCTCGCTGAGCGCAGACCCTGAGCCGCCGTGAAACACAAGATAAAAGCGCGCTCCCTCACCGTGCGCCTTGACGACAGCATCCTGGCATTCTTTCAACACGCCGGGCTTCAGCTTTACGTGCCCGGGTTTATAGACGCCGTGAACGTTGCCGAACGTGGCCGCGAGCAGGTAGCGGCCACCGATCGGATTGAGGCGGCGCGCCACTTCCAGCGTGTCCTCGGGCGTGGTGTAGAGCTTCGCGGACTTCTCACCGATAACATCGTCCTCTTCGCCGCCCACTGCCCCGGTCTCAATTTCTAGCACCAGCTCATTCTTCGTGAAGCGTTCGAGCAGGTTCGCGGAAATCTCGATATTTTCTTGCAGCGCGAGATTGCTTCCGTCGAACATGTGACCTGTGAAAAGATTCGGCCGGCCCGAGTCGCGCCGCCTTTCGGTTTCCTCGACGAGCGGGAGGACAAACTTAGCAAGCTTGTCCTTCAAGCAATGGTCGGTGTGGAGCGCCACGTAGATCGGATAACGCTCTGCAGCGCGATGAACGTGCTCCGCGATCGCGATTGCGCCGAGCGCCATGTCCTTGAGCGACGAGCCCGACGCAAACGCGCCGCCGCCAGTAGAGATCTGGATGATCCCGTCGCTCTTGCTCTCCGCGAGCCCGCGCAGCACCGCATTCGCGGTAGTGAGTGAAGTGACATTGATGGCTGGAAATGCGAAGCGTCCGGCGCGCGCCCGGTCGAGCATCTTGTAGTAGGTTTTGTAGTCGGCGACTGGCATGGTGGTTGCTTTGGTTGCGGTGGGTCTATTGTTTGACCTGACCGCTTTTGGAAAACTCAATCGCAAGAGAAACGGAGCTTGAGGCCAGAATGTTCGATTGTCGACCATTCATCATACACCCGTAAATGGTTTAGAGTTGAGCAGTACGGGCGGGCGCAGCGTCCAGAAACCGCACCCGGCCGGTTTCGATTTCGCAAATGGCGCCGAGGATTTTTATGCGTCCTTCGGCTTGGCGCACTCGGCCTTCGGGCGACTCGAGGATCGTGCGCACCGTCCAGCGGACGTTGCTCTCGACGGCCCGCGCCAGCCGCGCCGGCGGCGGTAGCTCAGGGTCCAGTCCGTCCAGGGCCGGCAGGATCGTTTCTACCAGCAACTGAATGCGCGAACGTTGCAGCACCCCTTGATATTTCGTTTCCAAGGCGGCCTGAATCGCTCCGCACCCTTCATGACCGAGCACCACCAGCAGCGGGGTTCGCAAATGGGCCCCCGCATACTGCAGGCTGGCCGCCACCTCTGGCGAAACGACGTTCCCCGCGACCCGCACGACGAATAGCTCACCGAGACCGGCATCGAAAAGCCATTCCGGCGGCACTCGCGAATCACTGCAACCGAGTATCGTCGCAAACGGATGCTGCCCGCGGGCCAGTTCGTGCAGGGTCTCACGCGGGACGCCGCTCAAATGCGCTTCGCCCCTCAGGAACCGCTCGTTGCCATCAATCAGCCGTTGCAAGGCCTCACCGCCAGAAATGTCCGGCTTGTAGTTCATAGTTTGGGTTCCAGGGTAGTCCGGCAAGGGAAGTTTTGGTGGGGGCTTCGCTATTACTTTATATTGCTTTGGCTTGAGACGACAACTCGCGGAGATATTGTTATGTCGTTAGCTTGGCGCATGACTCCATTCGGTGCCTTCCTTTGCTTGTCAAAAGCGACACCTCGATTGGCGCGTGTCTCGGAAACATTTTGGCATCGCGCATGGATGCCTGTGCGTCCGTCGGGACCCGCAACCATGCCCTGCCGATGTTGTTTGCTTCGAAGACCCGGTTGACTTTTTTCAGTCGTTGCCGATAGAATAGCTAACAAAAGGCTAAAAGAAGATCGAATGGCAGCGACACCTGATATAGATACCGCGAGAATTGAGCGTACGATGAGAGTTGTCGAGTACGAGGGTGACAAACCAAAAATCAAGCGTTTCCTCGAGCAACCGCTTGAAGACCCGGAAGCCGAACCGGCGGTGCCCACCGACTGGGATTTATCTTTTGACGAGTATCTCGAGGAACACAAGAATTCGAAACTTTTGTTCTGCTGGTACACACCAAAGGTTGGAATAGTCTTCAGTCCTTCTGATCACAACGGTATCTGGGCGGGACGGCTAGAAGGGATCAAAGGTAAAGGGAAACTGCCCGCATACATATTAAACGTTGTCGAACGGATAGCCAAAGAAAAAGGGTTAGCCTAATCGGGTGAACGGATGTTTTCGATTTGGGGCCAGTCACGGCATGATCCCCAGAGCCCGACGGTTGTCTCGTTCATCACTCCCCGAGGTTCCGTACAATGACGGCTCACGAAGAACAGACCGCTCATGTTCTCCGATTCTTGCATCTACTAAGCTTGTTGTCCCGAGCTTACCGTCGCAGTTTGAGACGCTCTACGGAGATTATCAATCAAGATATGGATGCTGATCAAGAGCACCCACAGTGGGAAGACCAGTAAAATCCAGTCAATATAGCGCCCGCTGAGCAGCAGAAGCAGCGCCAAGGCAAAGCCGAGGTACGCAATCCAGCGTGGAGCGAAACGAGTGCGGATCGTGAGTGTGGACGTCGAGATCATGAATACCGCCGCCATTTTAACCGCGTAGAGATTCATGATCTCGTAGGTTACGGCGCGAGCGAAGGTGAACGTCGCCGAGTTCAGCAGCCCTTCGGGCCTTGCGGCGTAAGTTATGATGATTCCGCCCATTACCGCAGCCGAGGCGAATAGCATGGCGAGGAACAAAAGCCCGCTGCCGAGAAAGACGGTGGCAAAGAAGCGGTCTTCATACTCTCCCAGGCGGTCGCGCAGCACGCCGATGAACCATAAAAAGGCAATGCCGGCAAACGGCACCAAGTTCAGCGCCAGAGCGACTTTGCTCTGACTCGTCTTAAGCCATGCCCCCGTCTCCTGCGGATCGGCCCGGACAGAAAGCCGGAACAGTAAAAGGCCGGCAATCAGGAGGACCGCAAAGAGGATGCCGGCGATGGCGGCGGCGCGCGGCGTCTTCAACCGCGCACGGATCAAGGTTGCTTCCTGCTTCATCTGGCGCTGACAACTGTCTTATTGATCGAAAGTAAGATGCATTAGCCTGAGCGCGTTTTATGGGAGCTCAAAATCCGCTCAAAGCAGCGGGGGCTGATATTGACTAACTAGCCCAGCTTCTCATTCACTTTGCACCGGCGCCCGCTTCCTTCGATACCTCTTCTTGCACACCTAGCTCCCCGGCCGCTGGCGTCTTCTTCTTCGCGGAGAATCGCTCAACCAGGTAAAACAAGACCGGAACCATAAAGATCGCGATGAACGACGCCGCCAGCATGCCGCCGATAACGGCTGTACCAATAATCTGCCGGGAGACAGCCCCCGCGCCCACCGCGACCCAGAGAGGGACGCAGCCCAAAATGAAAGCAAAAGAGGTCATGAGAATCGGGCGGAGACGCAACCGCGCACCTTCCAAAGCAGCGTCTCCGAGGGATTTACCCTTTTGGCGCTCTGCTCTGGCGAATTCCACGATCAGAATGGCGTTCTTAGCGGACAGTCCGATCAGCATCACAAGCCCAATCTGGGCATAAATATTATTTTCCAGTCCTCTCCCGAGCAAGGCCAAGAACGCTCCAAACACCGCGATGGGGGTGCCAAGCAGGACGCTGATCGGCAACGCCCAACTCTCGTACTGGGCGGCAAGGATTAAGAATACTAACAGTAAGGAAAGCCCAAAGATCAATGCCGGCGGCACTCCTTGCTGCGCTACTTTTTCCTGATACGACATGCCCAGATAGTCGTATCCCATCCGGGCCGGCATCGTCGTGGCAAATACCTCCTCCAACGCTTTCATGGCTTGAAGCGAGCTTACGCCCGGCTTGGCCGTCACGTTCAGCTGCGCGCAGCGGTACAGGTTGTAACGCATCGTAAACTCCGGACCGTAGGCGCGCTCAATGTCGATGAAGGCGCCCAGAGGTACTGCCACGCCATTATTGTTCTTGACGTAGAATTGCCCAAGATTCTGAGCGTCAGTCCGGTAATCACCCTCCGCCTGCACATAAACCTGCCACTGCCGGCCGAAACGATTGAAATAGTTTACGAAAAGGCCGCCCATGAATGTCTGCAGAGTTTTGTAAACCTGGGAAAGCTCAACCCCTTGCTTCGAGACCTTGTCCCGATTCACATGCACATAAACCTGGGGCACCGCCGGAATGAAAGTCGGAGTTATGCCCGCGATTTCGGGTCTTTTGACGGCTTCCTCCATGAATTTCTTTGTCTGGGTCGCCAGGAA
Source organism: uncultured Verrucomicrobiae bacterium (assembly GCA_963742335.1). Classification (GTDB taxonomy): domain Bacteria; phylum Verrucomicrobiota; class Verrucomicrobiia; order Chthoniobacterales; family JAFAMB01; genus JAFAMB01. The sequence continues at coordinate 207,064 of CAVULL010000007.1, read as the reverse complement.
CGGGACGTCTCTGCCGGCGCGGTCCTCGAGCATGAACGTCACCCCTCCAGACGTGCCGATCCCAGGAATCGCCGGAGGCGGAAACACAAAGGCCCGGCCTTCGGGTAAGGAGGCCAAAGCTCGGTTCGCAGCGGCCTTGATATGCTCAATGTGCTCTTCGGGATTGGTCCTCTCTTCCCACGGCTTGAGCGTCACAAAGAAGAACCCGTTATAGGTACTGTAGACCGTGCTCAGCAGACTGAAGCCGGAAATACTTGTGACCTTCTCGACCCCGGGCGTATGCATCAGAATGTCCTCAACCTTTTTTGCCGCGGCATCGGTTCGCTCTAGCGAAGAGGCGTTGGGAAGCGACAGATTGGCGTATAGGAAGCCCTGATCCTCGTCAGGCAGAAACCCCACCGGGATCCGACCGCCAAGCCATCCTGTTGCCACCACGAATAACGCGAGGAAAAGGATAGCAAACAAGCTTCGCCGAATAAGTAGCCCGCACAAGGCCACGTATCCGTCGGTTGCCTTGGTGAAGCCCTTGTTGAACGCTCCGAACAAGAATCCGAGAGGGCCTCGAGATTTCTTTTTCGGACGAAGCAAGAGAGCGGACAGAGCCGGGCTAAGTGTCAGAGCGTTGAAAGCCGAAAAGATCACCGACACGGCGATGGTAATGGCGAACTGCTGGTAAAGCCGCCCGGTGATTCCCGGAATAAAGGCCGTTGGTATAAAGACGGCTGCCAGAATCAGGGCGATGGCAATGACTGGGCCTGTTACTTCATCCATCGCCTTCAACGTGGCCTCCTTCGGTGAGAGCCCGCGTTCGATGTGGTGTTCAACGGCTTCGACGACGACAATTGCGTCATCGACGACCAAACCGATGGCCAGGACTAACCCCAGCAGAGAAAGCGTATTGACAGAAAATCCGAGCATCGGAAAGACCATGAACGTTCCGACCAGCGAAACTGGAACTGCCAGGAGGGGGATCAGGGTTGCACGCCAGCCCTGCAGGAAGATAAAGACAACAATGATCACGAGGATCATCGCCTCAAAAAGAGTCTTATAGATGTCATGAATGCCGGCGGTGACCGCCAAGGTAGTGTCCAGTGCCACATCGTATCGCAGCCCAGGCGGAAAGCTCTTGCTCAAGTCATCCATTAGCTTTCGGACTCCCTCGGCGGCCTGAACCGCGTTGGATCCAGGGAGCTGGTAGAGAGCCAAAACTGCCGCCGGCTTGCCGTTAACCCGGCTCGTCATCGAATAGGTCTGGGCTCCGAGCTCAACTCGGGCGACATCCTTGACGCGAACAAGCGATCCATTGACGTTTGATCGAACCACGATGTCTTCGAAATCTTCCTGCGACACCAGCCGGCCTTGCGCTCTGACGGTATTTGTAAAATCCTGGCCTTTTGGAATAGGCTCGGCACTGATCTGACCCGCCGGGTTCACGGTATTCTGCGCGTTAATCGCATTGACGATTTCGGGGACCGTGATGTTGAGTTTCGCCAGTTTGTCGGGATCGACCCAAATGCGCATCGCGTATTGCCCGGCGCCGAAAACTGTTACGCTGGCGATGCCCGGTACACGGGTTAGTGCGTCGTTGAGGTTGATGTAGGCGTAGTTCGCAAGAAACGTTGAATCATAGAGGCCGCTTGGCGAGGAAAGGGCCAGGACCATTAGCGGCGCGGATGTCGATTTAACCACCGTGACGCCATAATTTCGAACATCCGCAGGCAACTGGGATTCAGCTTGCGACTCCCGCATCTGGGTCAGCACGTGATCGGTGTTGGGGTCGGTCGCAACGTCAAAATTCACGACGAGCCGCATCGCCCCGTTATTTGCATTGGTGGAATACATGTAGTTCATGTGGTCCACCCCGCTCATTTGTTGTTCGATGGGCGTCGCTACTGATTGTTCGACCGTCAGTGCATCAGCGCCGACGTAGGTGGTGTTCACCTGAATCTCCGGCGGAATGATGTTGGGATACTGAGCCACCGGAAGACCGAGAAACGCGACCACTCCGGCAATCACCATGATAATGGCGATCACCATCGCAACGATCGGTCGATTAATGAAGAACCTTGCCATCCAAGCCTCGATTGTGAGTTGCCGCTTTAGCCTTCCGACACGGTGCGCTCTTCTTTTGAATTCTGGGGGCCCGGCGCGTTCGCATCGGACTCTTGCGTCGCGGATTTCTGATAGGGTTTAGCATTGACACTCATTCCCGGCCGCACGTTTTGCAGTCCCTCGACAATGACCGTCTCCCCTTTCTTCAAGCCTTCCGTGACCACGACCTGATGATTGTAACGCGGCCCGATTTTGATCGGACGAATCTCCGCTTTACCGCTGTCATCGATAACGCCAACCTGATAACTGCCCTGCAGCTCTGAAAGAGCGCGCTCGGGCACTAGCAAGGCGTCGGAAATCTTTTCGATTGCAGCCCTGGCCTTCGCGAATTGTCCGGGTCTTAAGCTATGGTCAGGATTAGGAAAGTTTACCGCGACAAGGATCGTGCCGGTCGTGGGATCCACCTGCCGGTCGACGAAGGAGAACTTTCCTCTCTGGGGATAAACGGTCCCGTCCGCGAACACCAGTTCGACGCTAGCCTCACGCTCAGATTCTGGTTTTTGCATCCCCTTTTGCAGGGAGCTGGCGTGCTTCTTATAGTCTTGCTCGTTGATTGGAAAATAGAGCCGGATCGGATCGATTTTTGAGACCGTGGTCAGCGTGACTTCGGATCCTGTCCCAACCAAGTCTCCGATGTTGGCTTTGGATAGCCCGCCGATGCCGTCCACGGGGGCCGAAATTTTTGTGTAGTCCAAGTTTAGCTGAGCCGTTTGCGCGGCGGCTTGGAGCGCCTCGATCTTGGCGACTTGGGCTTGGTTGAGCTGCCTCTTGTTCTCGTATTCCTGGACCGAGATGACCTTCCTATTGAAAAGCTCCTGCGATCGTTCGAAGTCGGCCTGCGTGGCCGCCTGAGTCGCCTGAACCTGGTCGAGCTCGCTCTTGGCCTGGGCCAGAGCAGCCTCGAACGGTCTCGGATCGATCTCAAAAAGCAAGTCGCCCTCCTTGACGAACGATCCCTCCTGATAGTCCCTCTTTTGCAAATAGCCGGTCACTCGCGCCCTGATATCGGCATTTTCCGAACCATCCAACGTGCCAACCCATTCGCGGATCACTGGCACGTCCGCGCTGATGACCTGCGTTACCAGTACTTCGGGTGGAGCCGGGGGTCCGGTTTCCGCGACCTTCTTTTCGCAACCCAGAACGCTAATCATAACAGCTAGGGCTAGCGTCTTTGGCAGAATCGATTTTCTGTGCATTCAGTGGCTTCTGGGACAAAAACGTTCGCTTGGTTCCGTCTTGCGTTGCAGCGCGAGTCCGCAGTCAGCTTTCGCGCATCGCTCCTCAATACTTTTCCGGCACGAACCGACGGTTCGCGATCGAGGCGATATCGTCGTAGACGTCTTTTTTGGATCGCTTGGGCAACTCCACCTTTTCCCGTGGTACTTCCTCGTAGGGAATGAGGCTGAGCAAATGGGCGATGAGGTTAAGTCGTGCGCGGCGCTTATCGTCGGAGCGCACAATATGCCACGGTGCGTGTTCCGTATCCGTGGCTTCCAGCATCTGATCTCGAGCGCGGGAATACTCATACCATTTACTGCGCGAGGGCAGGTCCATCGCGCTAAGCTTCCACTGCCGTAATGGATCCTCGATGCGCGCCTCAAAGCGACGCTTCTGCTCCTCGTTGCCGACTTCCAGCCAGAATTTGATGAGCTGAATGCCAGTATCGGTGATGTATTTCTCAACGCTGGGGCAAACCTGGAGAAAGCGCTGGTGTTGCTCTTTCGAGCAAAAGCCCATCACGTACTCGACGCCAGGGCGATTGTACCAACTGCGATCGAAGATTACAATCTCACCCGCCGCTGGGAAGTACTGCATGTAGCGCTGCAAATAGATCTGCGTCTTCTCCCGGTCCGATGGCGCCGGCAGGGCGACAGTGCGGAAAACGCGCGGACTTACCCGCTCGGTAATGGCCTTAATCACACCCCCTTTCCCCGCCGCATCCCGTCCCTCGAAGATGACAATGATGCGTCGCCCTTTGTGCTTCACCCATTCCTGTAGCTTGCAAAGTTCGATCTGAAGTTTGCGCAATTCCTTTTCGTATTCCTTGCCGGTGAGTTTCGCCTGCTCGGGAGTTGTCTGGGGGTCGTGCTGCATGGGGTGACTGCCTCCTCTATCCGTTATAGTACACTAAGTATCTAACATTACACCAAGCGCCTAATCGATTTCAGTTAAATTAAATCGTCGAAATATTCGTGGGCTTTTTCGCTGCGACAAGAGCGGTGACACAGAACCTGGATATCGGTTTTCATGTTCGGAAGGAACGAGGAGTATTCACGCCGTTCGCGTCGAATGCGGCCGCCAAGCCAGAGGGTCGGCACGGTGCCAGTGCTACGAGCGGGGGAGAATCACGCCGACCGCTCCACTGGAAAACGTGCCCGCTAATTGATGCTTCCTCGCAGATCGACCTGCACTTGTTCGCAATCGCTGGCTGGATTAATCCAAGACGCCGGTATTCGAGGTCGAGGATCAACGTACACGCTGAACCTCCCCATGGCTAAAAGCCAGGGGGGTTCTGAAAACTTATTCCAATGCTCTCTTCAGCTCTCGCTACCGGTAGAGGCTCGTCCGATGCCGTAAGTGAGGATCAGCGAGAAGTCAGGCGGCTCCAGCAAGGACGATGCTGTGGAGTTATTGGTTTGGGTTGGCTGCCGTCCCCGTGCGGCCCTGGAACTCGTCGATGGCATCAGCCACCGTGATCCTGCGGCCGAAATAGCCGACACGCTCCTCCAAGCCTTCGGCACGCAGGATGTCGCGCACTGCCGCATGAGCCGCCACCAACTGCAGGCGAATCCCTGCTGCCTGTAATTCCTCGTGCAACTTCGCCAGCATTCGGGCGCCAGCCAGATCGACCATGGGCGAGGTGGACAGATCACCCACCACCAGCGTTAACCGTCCAGTGTCAGCGCGGATTCCCTGCCAGACGGCGTCATGCACATGCATGACGTTGAAATAGAGCACCGCCGACTCGACGCGGAATAACAGCGCGCCCGGAATAGCAACGTTGTCAGGATTGCGCTCCATGTCGGAGTATCTCCGGGTGCCGGGAATCTGGCCCAGGAAGGCCACATGCGGGTTTGCGGCACGCCGGATGAGCAGCAAGAGCGACACCAGCACCGCCACGATCACGCCTTTGAGAATACCCAGCAGCAGCACGGCAGCGAAAGCGACCATCGACACGCAGAATTCAAAACGGCTGACCCGCCACACATGGCGCAGTTCATGGATATTGATCAGCCCCTTGACGGCCACCAATACGATGGCCGCGAGCACCACGTTGGGCAGATTGCTCAGCATGCCCGTCAGGAACATCAGGCAGAGACCGATCGTGATCGAGGCGAAAACCAGCGCGAGCGGCGTCTTGGCGCCGGCCTTGTCGTTGACCGAGGATTGCGACAGGCCTCCAGCCACCGGATAGGCCTGGAAGAACGCTGCCCCCAGATTCGCCGCGCCCAGGCCGAGCAGTTCCTGGCGAGCATCGATTTCGTAGCGGTTCTGCGCCGCCAGGGCGCGTGCCGCCGACACGCCTTCTACGTAGGCCAGCAACATGCACGCAAACGCTAGCGGAATCACCCCGTCCACATCGCGCAGCCGCAACCCTGGCACATGGTACACGGGCAAGCCTTTTGGCAACTCGCCGACGACCTTGAACCCAAGTGCGCCCAATGGCGTCACCGACAACACGATAATGGAAATCAACACCACGCCCAGTGCGACCGGGCGGCCAGGCAAAAATTTTTCGCCCAGCAGCAGCACGATAAGCGCGACGAGACCGAATGCCAGCACGGCGAGATTGGTCTGGGGGAGCTGGCCGCCCAGGATGGCGATGCGCTCGAAGAAGAAATTCCCGCCACCCTTGACCCCGAACAATTTGGGTAACTGGGTCATCGCGATCGTCAGCGCCGCGCCGGCCTTGAAGCCGAGCAAAATGGTTTCGCTGATGAAATTGACCAGCGAACTCAACCGCAGCAGCCACGCCAGGAGGCACATTGCGGCGATCACCAGCGTGGTCAGCGCCGCAATGTCTGCCCAGCGTCCCGGATTGCCCCGCGCCATGCCAGCGATCGTGACGCCGACGAGCATCGAGATCGCGGAGGTGGGGCCGATTGCGAGCTGGCGTGACGAGCCGAAGAACGCATAGAACAGGCCGCCAACCAAATAGCAGTAAATGCCGGATTGTGGCGGCAGCCCGGCGAGTGAAGCGTAGGCAAGCGACACGGGAATACCGTAGGCCGCGAGGGTCACGCCAGCGATCGCGTCATGCGCCAACCACTGCGGTCGATACGTAGCGAGCCACTGCGCCGGAGGAAAGGCCGCGCGCCACCCGCGCACCGGGGCTTTCCCCCCAAGGTTACTCGCTTGTCGCGTGTCTTCAGTCATAACATCAGGAGCGAATTAGCGGGATCGGCTTTCATGGGGTTCGGTTTGTCCGCCGTCGCTCGACTACCTCTCGTTAGTTAAGCCTTCGCGATTTCTTCCGCTCACCGCTCGTCGCGAAAGGTTGGCCATTTCTTAATTAAGTGCGCCGGCGGAGTCGATCCTTTGTTTCAAAATCCGCCTTCTCTTCGGTATTGCCACGCGATGCCGGCGACCTTCCGTCAGGCGAAGGCGCTTGGTTTGGCGAAGTGGTTAGAAAATCGAGGGTCTTTAGCAACTGGAGCTGAAGAGTTGGTTCATTAAGTCAGGTCAATGATAAGACCACGATTTAGAGGGGGAAGGTTCGTCTTACTGTTTTGATTGATTTCGCTCATCGCGAAAACTTTATGCGCGTGATATTGATTTCCGGGGATGAGTCATGTTCTCAGGTTTGAGGATGTCATCGAGCTGGGCTTGGGTGAGCAAGTTTTTTTCGAGAACGAGTTGGTAGACGCTGCGTTTGGTGACGAGGGCTTCCTTCGCGATGGCGGCACTCTTTTCGTAGCCGAGCACCGGGTTGAGGGCCGTAACGAGGCCGATAGAATTTTGGACATACGCGAGGCAGCGTTCGCGGTTGGCTTCCATGCCGGCGATACAGCGCGTGTTAAGTATGATCGCAGCGTTGCGCAGCAGGGTGAGGCCGAAAAGCAGGTTAAAGGCGATGATGGGCTCCGCCATGTTCAGCTCGAGTTCACTGGCCTCGCAGGCCATGGAAATGGCAACGTCGGCACCGATAATTTGGAAGCAGACCTGGTTAACGACTTCGGGGATCACGGGGTTCACTTTGCCGGGCATGATGGAAGAGCCGGGCTGCATCGCAGGCAGGTGGAGTTCGTAAAGTCCGCAACGCGGACCGGACGAGAGCCAGCGCAGGTCGTTGCAGATTTTGGATAGCTGAACTGCGGCAGTCTTCATCACACCGCTCAATAACGCGAACTCGCCGGAGTCCTGCGTCGCCTCGACCAGATCCCCAGCCAGCGTAACGGGCAGGCCGCTGATTTCCGCGAGACGCTGCGTGCAAAGCTCGGCATAGCCGAAAGGGCTATTGATCCCGGTGCCGATAGCGGTAGCACCCATATTGACCTTCAGCAGTTCTACGCTGGTCTGTTCCAAGTGACGGATACCGTCACCGATCATCACGGCGTAGGCGCCCAACTCCTGGCCAAGGGTCATCGGCACGGCATCCTGATTTTCCGTGCGCCCCATTTTAAGAACGTCAGCAAATTCGGCCGCTTTAGCCTTGAGGCCAGTCTGCAGTTCGCGCAGAGCGGAGACGGTATCGCGCAGAGTGAGGACGACACCGAGTTTCACCGCCGTCGGATAAACGTCATTAGTGGACTGCGAGCAATTCACGTGATCGTTCGGATGCAGGTATTGGTATTCGCCTTTGCGATGGCCGAGCAGTTCGAGTGCACGGTTAGCGACGACCTCATTGGCGTTCATGTTCGTCGATGTGCCGGCACCGCCCTGGATCATGTCCACGGTAAAATGCTCGTGTAACTTGCCCTCGATGATTTCGTCGCAAGCAGCGGCAATCGCTTCCGCGCATTTCGAATCGAGGACGCCGAGTTCGCAGTTTGCGGCTGCCGCAGCCTTCTTCACAAAGGCCAGCGCGCGAACGAAGTACTGGAAGTGGCTTAGTGCGACGCCGGAGAGCGGAAAGTTCTCCATGCCCCGCAGGGTTTGCACGCCATAGTAGGCTGTGTCGGGTAACTCCCGTTCGCCCAGCAGATCATGCTCCCTGCGCCAAGTGGCGACAATCGGCGCCGGACTGCCCGTGAGCTGCTGACTGGCCGCGCGTAGCCGCGCACTTAGACGCCGCGCGACGTGGCCAGCCATGCGGTAGAAGATCTCCGGTTTCGCAGCACGCACTTCGGCGATAACCTCCCGCGGAATCTGCCAGACGCGCGCTGGGGTCAGCGCGACGGCAGAGCCGGAATGCGGTAGATCCTCTAGCATCACGCCCTCGCTGAAGCCGGTACCGGGCGTTAGCGTAGCTAACCGCACGGAACTGCCATGGAGGCCGCGGACAATTTCGATTTCACCTTCCTCTACGATACCCATCCAGAGGCGCGGTGTGGATTCATGATAAAGGTAATCCCCGGCTTTGTAGGAATGCGACGCGCCGCGCGAAATGATCGCGGCCAGGTCGGCGGCGGAAACGCCCATGGTCTGTGCGAGGTCGGCAGTGCGTTCAGGAGTAAGAATCATATTCACGATAGTAGGGTTAAGTTTAGTGAGGCGTTTCCATTCCGATCATGCTGGCGATGAGTAGACCGACGGCGACAGCGAGCGTAGTACTGACAAGGCCGGGGACGAGAAAGGAATGATTGATTACGTACCTGCCGATCCGCGTGGTGCCGGAGCGGTCAAAGTTAATCGCGGCGATGATCGTGCCGTAGTTCGGAATTAGGAAGTAGCCGTTCACCGCAGGGAACATTCCTATAAGCAACAGTGGCCAGATGCCCAGAGAAAGGCCGAGCGGCATGAGAGCGCGCGCTGTCGCCGCCTGGCTATAGAGCAGTACCGACGCAAAGAACAGACCGAATGCGAAGGTCCACGGCGCTGCTGTCGCCATGGCGCTCAGGCCGCCAATGATCGCCTCCCGGTTCGCATTGATGAAAGTGTCTCCCAGCCAGGCCAGCCCAAGGATGCCGACGATCGCTGTAACACCTGACTGGCAAGTCTTGCACCTGGGCACATCGGCAACGGGCGCCTTGGTCACCGTGAGAATAATAGCCGCGACGGCAAGCATGACGATTGCGATGGAGACCGGCATGGAGAGAGCGAGCGGCTTTTCCGCTCCTGGGACAGTCCGCAGCTCCGGGAAAATGCCTGCCAGGACGACGAGGGCCACGCCGGCAAAGAAAACGAGCGCACTTGTCATTGCGCCTGCCTTGAGAGGAGTGCTCGCCTCCCGACCAGCAGCGCGCTGTGACTCAACCTCGCCTGATGCCAGCCGCTTCTGATACTCGGGATCGTCTTGCAATTCCTTACCGATGCGGAGCTGCACGAGCGATGCGGTGAAAACCGCGATCAGCGTGGACGGCACGCAGATTATGAGGATCTGTACCAGACCGATATGATGCATCGCGAGCAAGCCGATCATGGCCGCTGTGGCCGCGGAGACCGGGCTCGCGGTGATGGCCTGCTGCGAAGCGATTGTCGCGATGGCCATGGGCCGCTCGGGCCGGATACCGTTTTCATGCGCCACTTCGTAGATCACCGGCAGCAGCGGGTAAACGATGTGTCCCGTGCCCGCGGCGAAGGTGAACCCATAGGTGACAAGGGGCGCGATGATGGTGATCTGCTTGGGATTTTTGCGGATGATTCGCTCCGCAACGCGCACGAGGAAGTCGATTCCGCCCGCCACTTCCATCGCGGACGCGGCCATGATAACCGTGAGGACGATGAGAAGTACCTCGCCGGGGATGTTCGCCGGCGGGACATCAAAACCAACGACGAGCACGAGCAATCCCACCGCTCCCCACAACCCGAGTCCAACACCGCCCATCCGAGCGCCCATCGCGAGCGCGCCCACGATGACAAGAAATTCGAGGATTAGTCTCCAATCCATTTGGCTCCGTGCCGACCTGCGGTTGAACGGTTAATTTATGCGAATCGCTCCGGCTGCCCAGTCGTGGCGAGGACAGAACGCCACCAACCGCTCGCGGGGTCAAGTCGTTTGCTGTGCGTGGCGAGGAGCTCTATGGGGACGTGGATGAAACGCTCGTGCAGAAAGCCGATGACGACGCCAGTCTTGCCGGCCATCGCGGCGTGGACGGCGTGCCGCGCGAACAGATCGCAGAGCAGCGCATCCTCGCAGTTCGCTGGGCGGCTGCGGACCTGGTAGCTCGGGTCGAAGTAACGCACGACGATCGGGATGCCTTCGGCTTTGAAGAACGCCTCGATCTTCTCCCGCAGAAGCGAGCCGATGTCCTTGAGCTTCACATTGCCGGAAGCGTCGCGCGCGCTGACGTCCGCGGCGAGCAGATCCTGGCCCGCACCTTCCGCGACGGCGATGACGGCGTGTGATTTCAGGAGCATCCGCTGCTTCAGCGCGGCGAGAAAGGCCTCGAGCTTGAACGGCACCTCGGGGATGAGAGCAAAGTTTACGTCCTGGCCCGCGACGACCGCGCCGGCGGTGATGAAACCCGCGTGGCGCCCCATGAGTTTCACGAGCCCGATCCCACCCGGCACGCTCCGCGCCTCGGTATGGGCGCAATCGAGTACGCGCGTTGCTTCCTCGACTGCGGTGAAAAATCCGAACGTGCGTGAGACGAATCCGACGTCGTTATCAATGGTTTTCGGCACGCCGACAACCGACAGCGCGTAGCCGCGATTGCGCGCTTCCTGGTAAAGATCGTTCGCGCCGCGCTGAGTCCCGTCGCCGCCGACGGTGAAGAGGATGTTAACCCTGCGCGCGATGAGATTCTCCACCACCTTGCCCATGTTCACCGGCCCGCGCGAGGAGCCGAGAATCGTGCCTCCCTTTTGATGAATGCCATCGACGAGCTGCGGCGTAATCTTCACCGGCTCTGCCCCGCGCTCAGGATCAAGCCCGCTGTAACCGCCACGAAAGCCAAGCACCTCGGCGATGCCGTAGCCGTAGTGGAGTTCGAGAAAGAGCGAGCGGATGACGTTGTTGAGCCCCGGACACAGGCCTCCGCACGTCACGATGCCCGCGCGCGTTTGCTTCGGATCAAAAAACAGCTTCGCCCGCGGCCCCGCCAGCTCAAACTTGATGCCTGGTTCCGCACCGATTTCGATCCGCTCGGGGATGCGGACATCGTCGCTAATCGTGTGGCTGAGCGTGGAAGCGAAGCGCGGTTCGCCGAGTGTGTGTGTGTTCATCGGAAGAGGACGATCGCGAGCACTTGCGTGGATAGGATGCGCTGGAGGGTAGTGAGCGGATAGACGGTGGCGAAAAATTTTGCGCCGGCGTCCAGGCCGACGGCGGCGAAGAAAAGCGCGACGCCGAATTCGCGGAAGCCGAGGTTCGTATTATGGAGCTCGAAGAGCCAGCCCATGCGTCAGGCTTTCGGCGCCGAGGCCTTCACCTCGGCGCTCACGCCGGCGGCGTAGGTCTCGAAGTTCTTGTTGAAGAGACCGGCGAGCTTTTTCGCGGTGGCCTCGTAGGCGGCTTTGTTGGCCCACGCATTGCGTGGGATGAGGATCTCCGACCGCACACCGGGACACTCGGCGGCGACCTCGAAACCAAACACTGGATCACGCTCGGTCTTGGCTTTCGCGAGCGAGCCGTCGTGGATCGCGTCGATGATGGCGCGTGTATCTTTGAGACTGATGCGTTTGCCGACGCCGGGGCCGCCGCCGCCCCAGCCGGTGTTCACCAGCCAAACGCGCGCGTTGTGCCTGCGCATCTTTTCGGCGAGCAATTCGGCGTATTTGCTCGGATGCCAGACGAGGAACGGTCCGCCAAAGCACGGCGAGAATGTGGTCTGCGGCTCGGTGACCCCCATTTCGGTGCCGGCGACTTTCGCGGTGTAGCCGCTGATAAAGTGATACATCGCGTGCGCGGGCGAGAGCGCGCTAACCGGCGGGAGCACGCCGAACGCGTCGCAGGTGAGGAAAATCACGTCGGTGGGATGGCCGGCCACGCACGGGATTTTCGCGTTGTCGATGAACTCGATCGGATACGCTCCGCGCGTGTTGAGTGTGATGCTCGTGTCGGTGTAGTCCACGCCGTGGTCTTCATCGAGCACCACGTTTTCGAGTACCGCGCCGAAGCGCAGCGCTCGGAAAATGTCCGGCTCGCTCTCGGGCGTCAGGTTGATCGCCTTCGCGTAGCAGCCGCCTTCGATATTGAAGATGCCCTCGTCGCTCCAGCAGTGCTCATCGTCGCCGATGAGATGGCGCTTCGGGTCGGCGGAGAGCGTGGTCTTGCCCGTGCCGCTGAGGCCGAAGAGCAGCGATGACGCGCCGGTCTTTTTGTCCGCCGTGGCCGAGCAGTGCATCGAGAGCACGCCGCGCTTCGGCGCGAAGTAGTTCGCAACCGTAAAGACGCCTTTTTTCATCTCGCCGGCGTATTCGGTACCGAGGATGATGAGTTGCTTGTCCTCGATGCTGAGGTCGATGCTCGTGGTCGAGCCCATGCCGGTCGTGAACTTGTTCGCGGGAAATGCGCCCGCGTTGATGATGACGAACTGCGGCTCACCGAAGCTCGCGAGTTCCTCTTTCGTCGGGCGGATGAGCATCGTGTGCATGAAGAGCGCGTGATACGGCCGCGAGCAGATGACGCGGACCTTGATGCGATACTTCGGGTCCCAGCCGGCGAAGCCGTCGAAGCAATAAAGGCGCTCCTGCGTGTTGAGATAATCCAGCGCGCGCTGGCGGTTGACTCGGAAGGTATTCTCATCGCACGGGATGTTTACCGGCCCCCACCAGATGTCGCTCTTCGAGTCGGGATGCTCGACCACACGCTTGTCTTTCGGCGAGCGCCCGGTCTTGACGCCGGAGTAGGCAATGAGCGCGCCGTTCTCCGCAATACTCGCGTCCTTCTCGAAAAGGATCGCGTGCTCGTAGAGCGCGCTGGTATGGAGGTTGTGGTGGACGGTGGTGACGGTGATGCCGTGGGCGGTGAGGTCGAAAGTGGCGGGCGTCGTTTTCATAGGTCGTTGAGGTTTTCAATCGGTGGGATGAACCAGCAGCGGCAGCGCGGGCAATCGGATCAAAATCCTAATGGAGCCGGAGCAACGGCGCAAACACAATGACGCTCGACCAAATGAATGGTCCCACGCACACTTGCATCTCAACATGAACGCCATCCTGGCTGGAACCATCTTCGCGGTTGTGCTGTCGGCTGGCATCCTCGTACTACTCGAGATCGGACGCCGCGCCGGCGCCCGCCGGATTGCGGAGGAAGGAGAGACCGCATCGAAGGGCCTCAGTGCGATCGAGGGTGCGATCTTTGGGCTGTTGGGTTTGATCCTCGCATTTTTGTTTTCAGGTGCGCTCACACGCTTTGATGCAGCGCGGCATCTGGTCGTGGAGGAGGCGAATGACATCGGCACGGCATGGCTACGGATTGCTCTGCTCCCAGCAGACGCCCAACCGTCCATGCGCGATCTCTTTCGCCGCTATCTGGACTCGCGGATCGAGGTCTATCGGAGGGTGCCAAACATTCCGGACACGGAAGCCGTAAGAGCGGCGCTGGCCGGATCGACAAATTTGCAAAGCGAGATCTGGGCCCTCGCTGTCTCCTCCTCACGGGAAGCTGGAACGGCCCAGGCGCCGATGCTGCTTCTGCCCGCACTCAACGCGATGTTCGACATCGCCACGACACGAACAGAGGCCACTAGACTTGATCCGCCAATGATCATCTTCGCGATGCTCGGCGCGCTAACTCTCGCATGCTCATTGTTCGCTGGCTACGACATGGCGATACGACGTCATCTGAATGTGTTGTACTCCGTCGCCTTCGCCCTAGTCTTGTCGGTGACTGCGTATGTGATCATCGACCTCGAATACCCGCGCCTTGGACTTATGCAGGTAAGCGATTCTGATAAGGTACTTCTCGATCTGCGCAGGAGCATGAATTAGAGTAACCAACGTGCTAAAAGAGCAAGGCAGAACCAGCACCGCAAGCGTATATTTCCAACTTCGCCCCCGGTGCTGTGAGCTTTCAACCTGGTTCGAGCCGTTTATGTTCTCAGTTCACCCATTTGCTCAGCCCAAGTAACCGCTGGGAGCTCCAAATGGACCAATCCGTGGGCCTGTGATATGAACTAATCCGCCTCTTGAGTTCCCCTTTTTAGCGCTATGAAGGAACATTTCACACCCATCAGATACCCGAATCTCGTTATTGCCATCATTGTTGCATATGCACTCGCGGGCTGCGCAACGTATTCGAAAGTGAGCGAAAGGCGCCCTCGCTTTCGCCCGATCGCTAGCGCCGGCGGCGGACTGGCAAATGCACAGGCAGCGATCGCAAAAGCACTCCGCCTTGATCGAAGCAACCCGCTCGCGGCGCTTGGTGAATACATGAGCGCGGCAGAGACAGCCTTGCGCCAATTCGAGCGCGACCCGCGCGACGAGAATGCGCGTGACGACTACAACTTCGCCGTCGCGCGCATCATCGCCACAATCCGCGGCACAAAGCTCGATCCGTGGACGCAGCCGCTACGCGTGCCGGCGAGCGGCGGCGATTTTGTGCTCACGCACAAGCCCGACCCGCGCCCACAATGGAATCCCGCACTTTACACTTTTACGCCGGCGGATCAGTTCGACGTCCACGGCTCCTACGTAACTGAACGCACCACGCGCCCCGGCCTGGGTGCACCGGTCGTCGCTGTCGGACGTGAAGTGAACAAGGATGCCCGGGCCAACTTCGCTTTGCCTCGCGTCTACTACGGCGTCACCGCCATCGCGCGTTTCGACGGCCGTCGTTGCGTGCTCTCCTTTGAGGATCCGCTGGCGGTGGAAACCGTCCAATTGGACGGGCACAGCTACGCGCTAGCGGCAGATTTTACCGTGCCGCTCGCTGTACTGCTGGCTAGCTCCAACCCGAAAAAACTCGAGCTCTCTCGTTTGCTCGACCCGGCCAAATACGCAGAAACCGCACGCATCTCACGGCTTCAGCCCTACGACCCGAACAAAGCTGTCGTGCTGGTCATCCATGGGCTGATGGATTCGCCGGCGACGTGGACGCCGATGCTCAATAGCCTGCGCGGCGACGCAGACATCCGGCGCAGTTACCAGTTCTGGTTTTACAGCTACCCGAGCGGCTATCCGTATCCCTATTCCGCTTCGATCCTGCGGCATGAACTTGATGCCGCCGAGAAACGCTTCCCGCTCCGCAAGCCGATGGTTGTCATCGGCCACAGCATGGGCGGCTGCATCAGCCGACTTCTCATCACCGACACCGGGAACAAGCTCTGGATAGAGCTATACAACAAGCCTCCGGAACAGACGTCACTTTCTCCTGGCGCCAGGGAGATCCTGACAGACGCGCTCATCTTCCGACACCGCCCAGAAATCGGGCGCGTAATCTTCATTTCCGCGCCATTGCGTGGCAGCGACCTCGCGAGTAACTGGATTGGCCGGATTGGATCGAGCCTTGTGAAAGCCCCTTCTACGCTCCTCAGCGTGGGCAATTCCATCATTAAAACCACCACCTTTCACTCGGGCGATCTGAAGCTCAAGCGCATCCCTAATAGTGTGGATACCCTCGCTCCAAACAACCGATTTGTGAAAGCGATCAACACGATTCCGATCACGCCTGGCATTCCATATCACACGATTATGGGGGACCGCGGCAAAGGCGACGCGCCGAATTCCAGCGACGGGGTCGTGCCGTACTGGAGTTCGCACATGGAAGGCGCGCAGTCCGAGCTCATCGTGCCGTCCGGCCACCCTGCACATCAGAACCCTCAGGCTATCGAGGAAGTCCGCCGCATTCTCAAGCTCAATGCGAGTTCAAGCCATCGCTCACATGCTCCTTAGACTCCAGGGCCCTCCGATCTGTCAGGCGGCCCAGCCAGCCCTGGTGATGTCACTCAACTTTGCGCTTTTTAACGCTTACGCGCATCGGCCGCAAATGGTTTGCCTTTTACAATGCCCAGCGCTGCCGCCACGCCGCGCATCTCCGCGGCTGGAAGAACATGTAGGCGTCACTCTTTTCCTCCTGAGCCAGGGCCCAGACTCCGAGCGGCAGCCAATCTGGCTGCTCGCCCTGCCGGTGGCGCCGGTGCGGGGGTTGTGCGGCCAGCTCGTTAGCCAGCGCACTCTGCCTCGCAGTTCGGGTTCAAACGCCAGCTCACCCGTATTCCTCATCGTCGGATTTGTGAACACTCTGTCAGATAAATCAGACAGCTTCTTTGGGGAGCCGGACCACTGTCCAGCTTGTACCCAACGAGCCCGTTCCGGGCTCGGGTTGACCGTAGTCAACCGTTTTACAACTAAGTTGTCTCTAATCCTTGGCGATTTCGGACGTAGATTACCGACAACCGTTTCAAGTCCATGATGCCCGGAGCTTTCAGGACCGAGATTGTGACTGCATCTGTTGCTGGCCCAAGAATCGTGTTAAACGCTTCCGGCTACATTGTGGCCCGGCGTGTAGCGACCGTTTCGTCCATGGTGACTGGGAGAGTACTTAACCTATTAGTACATGGCGCCCGAACAGACCGGCCGCATGAACCGTTCGATTGACTCACGAAGCGATCTCTATTCGCTCGGGGTTACACTCTACGAGATGCTCACGGGGGTGCTTCCATTCAGCGCCTCCGATCCCCTCGAGTGGGTTCACTGCCACATCGCGAGACGGCCGATGTCACCGTCAGAGCGGCGGAAAGAAGTTCCAGAAGCGCTATCGGCCATCGTTCTGAAGCTTCTCGCCAAGACCGCCGAGGAGCGGTACCAGACCGCCGCAGGTCTGGAGGCTGATCTTAGGAGATGCTTGGCGGACTGGGAGTCCCTTGGACGAATTGACCCGTTTCTCCCTGGCGTTCATGACGCGTCGGACCGACTCCTGATCCCGGAGAAACTCTACGGGCGCGATCGAGAGAGCAAGGCGTTGCTCGAAGCTTTCCACGGGGTCGTGACGCGCCACGTCGGAGCTCGTGCTGGTTTCCGGCTACTCTGGTGTCGGCAAGTCCTGGGTCGTAAACGAGTTGCAAAAGGCAATCGTTCTGCCGCGCGGCATTTTTATTTCGGGCAAGTTCGACCAGTACAAGCGGGATATCCCTTACGCGACTCTCGCCCAGGCCTTCAAGACCCTGGTTTGCCAAATTCTGAGCAAGAACGAGGCAGAGGTCAAGCGCTGGCGCGACGCGATCCGGGATGCCGTAGGTCTGAACGGTCAGCTTGTCGTAAACCTCATCCCCGAGCTCGAGCTCCTCATCGGCAAGCAGGCGCCCGTGCCAGAGCTCCCCCCTCAAGAAGCGCAGAACCGGTTCCAAACGGTGCTCCGGGCCTTCCTTGGCGTCTTCGCCAGGAAGGAGCACCCGCTGGTCCTCTTCCTCGATGACTTGCACTGGCTGGACGCTGGCACCCTCCAACTGCTTGAGCATCTCATCACTCACCCTGATGTTCGGCACCTGCTCCTAATCGGCGCGTACCGGGACAACGAGGTAAGCCCCTCCCATCCGCTCATGCTGAGGTTGGACTCGATCCGCAAGACCGAGGCGATTGTGCGACATATCGTGCTCGCCCCGCTCTCGCTCGATGATGTGAGCCGACTGATCGCCGATAGCCTCCACCAGGACCGTACGCGCACTAAGCCACTGGCGCGGCTTGTGCATGAGAAGACAGCGGGCAATCCTTTCTTCGCGATCCAGTTTCTTACCGCGCTTTTCGAAGAAAACCTTCTCGAGTTCGACGGGCGCGAGGCGACCTGGCGATGGGATGTAAGCCGCATCCAAGCCAGGCGAATTACCGATAACGTTGTCGATCTCATGGTCGGAAAGCTGAATCGGCTTCCCTTCAACGCTAGGGAAGCCCTCAAACAGTTAGCCTGTCTGGGAAATAGTGCGAAGGCCGACGACCTGACGATGGTCCATAGTCAATCAGAGGAGGAGATACACGCGTGTCTGCGTGAGGCCGTCCGTGAGGGGTTCATCTTCTGCCTGAAGGGCTCCTACAGATTCGCTCACGACCGCGTCCAGGAAGCTGCCTATTCGCTGATTCCCGAGAAGATGCGTGCCGAGGTTCATCTCCGAATCGGCCGGCTATCCCTGTCGACAATGCGCGCCAATGAGCTCGCCGAAAATATCTTTGATGTCGCCAACCAGCTCAATCGTGGCGCGGCACTTATTTCCGACCCGAATGAGAAACAACACGTGGCCGAACTTAACCTTCGCGCTGGAAGAACGGCCAAAGCTTCCACGGCCTACGCAGCAGCTTGCACCTACCTCTCCGCGGGAATGGCCTTGCTCGATCGAGAGGACTGGGAGAGCCGGTTCCAGCTCGCGTTCGACTTGTGGTTGCTGCGCGCGGAATGCGAATTCCTGTGCGGAAACTTCGACGATGCGGCAGGGCTCATTTCGGAGCTTATCGGGCGAGCGACGTCAAGAATCCACAAGGCCGCCGCCTATCGCCTAAGGATTGATTTCCACATCACGAAATCACTGTACCAGGAAGCAGTGGACAGCGCGCTGGAATGCCTGCGGCTGTTCGGAATCGAGATGTCGGCGCATCCGACCAGTGAGCAAGTCCAGCGTGAATACGAGAAGGTCTGGCGGAACCTGGGAGACCGCTCCATCGAGAGCCTTACTGACCTGCCCCCAATGACCGACCCGGAGATTCAGGCCGCCATGCGCGTGCTGTCTGCCCTCTACTCTCCCGCCTTCTTCATTGACACCAATCTGTTCTTTCTCTCCATCTGCCATATCGTGAACCTGAGTTTGAAATACGGAACGACCGATGCTTCCGCACATGGCTACGCGTATTTTGGGTTCATCCTTGGGCCGGCATTTCACCGCTACACCGAAGGTTACCGTTTTGGGAAGCTCGGTGTTGACCTCGTCGAAAAACATGAATTTGTCGCTTACAAGGCGAAGGTCTACATGACCATGGCATGGGTTGCCATTTGGACGCAGCCGATCACGACAACGCCCGAATTCATTCAGACTGCCTTCAATGCCGCCGTCGAAATAGGCGACGTTACCTACGCTTGTTACTGTTGCGATCAAACCATTACCGATCTGCTCGCCCGAGGAGATCACCTTGACGAGGTGTGGCGCGAGTCCGAGAAATCTTTGGATTTCGTCCGGAAAGCCAAGTCCCCTGACTATGCTGACCGTATAACAACCCAGCGACAGTTCATACAGAGTATGCGGGGATGGACCGACACTTTCTCGACCTTCAGCGCACAAGAGACGGGCAATCGCCGGGTACTGGATCCCAATTACCTCCACGCGCGCTCCTGTTATCTCCGATGCGGCTCGGGGCAAGGTAAAGCAAGCCGTTGTGCTCTACCCGCAAGCGCGCCTCGGTAACCCCGGCAAATCAATAAAGCTTCCTGGATCGCATAATGGGAACTAACGACAAAAAGAGTTTTCCGAACGAGCGGCCTGCCCACCTCGTTCAGGTCCAGAGGTTTTGGATGGATGAACGCGATGTGACTAACGCGGAGTTTTCCAAGTTTGTTGAAGCGACCGGGTATGTGAGCACCGCGGAACGTAAGATTGATTGGGAGGATTTAAAAAAAGAGGTTCCGCCCGGTACTCCAAATGAAGTACAAACAAAGAGTACTCAGTCACGGTCTGTCCCTATTGACCGCTACGGCTGCGCTCATCGGCGCAGGCGGGCCACTGGAAGCGCAGGAAAAGAAACCCAACATCATGTTCATCATGGGCGACGACATCGGATGGATGCAGGTCGGCGCCTATCGCAGGGGTGTGGCGCTCGGGGAGACGCCCAACATCGACCGCCCCGCGAAAGAGGGCGGAATGTTCACGAACTACTACGCCATGCAGAGCTGCACCTCCGGGCGCTGCGCCTTTATCACCGGCATGTATCCGCTGCGCGTGGGCTTGATCCCGCCGCAACTCCCCGGGAGCCCGACCTACTTGTTACCCGGCACCCCGTGCCTTGCCAAGTTCCTGCTGGATCTCGGCTACAACACCGGTCAGTTCGGTAAGAACCACCTGGGGGACCACCCTGACGCCCTGCCGACAGCGCACGGATTCCAGGAGTTTTGGGGCTACCTGTACCACCTCGACGCCATGCAGCAGGTGAGCTTCACCGACATCAACAAAACGCCGACCGAGCAGGGCATCGCCCCGCCCTGCAAGAGCGTGCCGATTCCCGGCATCCCGGAGGACCCCGCTGCCATCGATCCTCGCACGGGGATATGCATGACACCTCCGCGCCCGGTACTCTGGGGCAAATCCTCCGACGGCACGGCGAAAAACCAGATGTACAAGGACGAGGGTCCGCTGACCCTGGATCGGTCGCGAACCGTGGACGAGGAAATCTCTGGCCATGTCATCGACTTCCTCGACCGCAACGACCCCAAGAAGAGCGGCAAGCCCTTCTTCGTCTGGTACAACCCGGCGCGCATGCACGTCACCACCATGCTGTCGCCGAAGTATGAGGCCATGTTGGGCGTAAAGGGCGGCAAGGATTGGGGGTCAACGAAGCCGGCATGAAGCAGTTGGACGACAACATCGGCAATGTCTTCAAGAAGCTCGAAGACATGGGCGAACTCGACAATACGATCATCGTATTTACGACCGACAACGGCGCCGAAGCGATCTCCTTTCCCGACGGCGGCGTGACGCCGTTCAAGGGCCAGAAGGGCGAAGCCTACGAAGGCGGCTATCGTGTCCCCTGTGTCATTCGCTGGCCGGGTCACATTCAGCCGGGCACTTTGTTTACCGAGATGTTCGCCTCCCTCGACTGGCTTCCCACATTTGTTGAGATCGCGGGCGGCCCCAAAGGAGACGGGCTCAAGAAGCAGATCGAGGCCGGGAGCTACCCCGACATCGTCAAGACCACACTGGATGGCGTCAACCAGATCGACTACCTGACGGGCAAATCCGACAAGTCGGCGCGAGAGGTCTTCTACTACTTCTCGGGCGCGACGCCCTCAGCAGTGCGCTACAAGAATTGGAAGATGTACTACACCATGTCCGAAAGCGGGGCAGAAGGCTGGATCCTGCCGCTCATTCCATTCCACTGGACGCTAGTGCAGAATATCAAGCGCGATCCGTTCGAGCAGGCAGTCGGCACCGCCCAGAAAAGCGCCATGAGTCTCGGAGGCGCACTTGCCGCTCCGGCGACCGCCTATCAATACGATTGGAACATGCTGCCGATCGGCCAGCAATTGTGGCTCGATTGGTTCGAGACGCTCAAGGAGTTCCCGCCTATGCAATCGCCAGCTAGCTACAACCTCACGCAGGTGTTGGATGCTATCAAGGCCGCCACCGGGCATCCGAGCGAGTAGCTCGGACAAGAAGAGTGTAATGAGACGAAGGCGAGCGGCCCGCAAGAGCCGCTCCGCCTTCCGGCCACCGAAATTCACTTGGATGCCATCCGTACGGAAGCGCCTAACACAATCGTCATCGTGACGGCCGACAACGGCGCCTGGCTGGATCAAACATAGACCAAAAAATCAAACAACTGACCAAAAAAAATGAGAGACGCCATAAAACGTATATTCATCGGATTCAATCTTATCGGCGCCATCGCGCTTTTAGCGCTGGCTGTTGGGTGCGCTAATACGCAGCACACAGAGAACCTGCTCTCCGCCGCAGGCTTCAGAACCGTCATCGCTAACACTCCGCAGCGGCAGGAACAGCTCAAGGCGCTTCCGCCAGATAAGGTGACGCTGGTGCAACGAAATGGGAAAAACTATTATGTCTACGCCGACCCCGCTAATAGCCAGGTCTTTGTTGGTACCCCATCCCAATATCAAAAATATCAGCAGCTCCGTCTGGCCAGTAATCTGGCCCAGGATCAACTTCAAACCGCCCAATTGAACAGCTGGGGCCCGGGCCTGTGGGGATTTCCTGAATAGCGGGCGAGTAGAGCAGGAGAGCAGAGTTCAGGAAGTGGCGCGCATCTAAGGTTCCAATTGTTCCAATTTACGCCAACCTTGGTTGAGGTTTACTTTTTGGCGAAAAATAAACGTATTCGAGACAAAGCTCATAAGCCTGCTAGCCGAGCCGTGGTGCGGCAGCGCTCGCGGGAACAAACTACACATGGAGGGCCAGGCGCACCGCGATTCCTGCGCCCGATTGAGTCATGCGAAATGGAAGCCTCCGGCGGACCGCGTAGACCCCGTCGAGATTTTGGAGGCATCCAATAAGGGACGGCTTCCAGAGCTGATTCCGGTCCGTTATGGACGAATGATTCCCTCCCCCTTTATCTTCTACCGCGGTGCGGCGGCGATCATGGCAGCCGACCTGGCTCGTAGGCCGTTCACGGGATCCGGGTCCAGGCCTGTGTGGAGATTCGTCATGCAGTGGCGGCGAATTACGAGCCAAGTCCAATTAGTGAAAGATACTCGGACTTTTCTTCGCTATTAGATCGCTGATCAAGTTCCGATCGAGAGAATTCAAAATTACACCGAGAGACTATGAATTTGGTATGAGGACGCACAAATAGGAATCGTGAATTAAGCAGATGAGCTTCGAGAGTTAATGCTAGTCAGATACTATGAGCAACCTGAACGAGACAGCGGAGCAAAAGAAACTGAATGAGGCTCGGGATCAGAAGATCCCCTGGAAGAAGTGGGGCCCCTACCTGTCCGAACGCCAGTGGGGAACGGTACGCGAGGATTACAGCGACAATGGCGACGCGTGGAGTTACTTCAGCCACGATCAAGCACGTTCACGCGCTTACCATTGGGGTGAGGATGGTCTTGCCGGCATCAGCGATGATAAGCAGTTGCTGTGCTTCAGCGTGGCCCTCTGGAATGGCAAGGATCCCATCCTCAAAGAACGCATGTTCGGCTTGACGAACAGTGAGGCCAACCACGGCGAAGATGTTAAGGAATATTACTTCTACCTCGACAGCACGCCGACCCACTCCTACATGAAGTACCTGTACAAGTATCCGCATGCCGCATTTCCTTACGGCGACCTGATCGAGACCAACAAACGGCGCAATCGTGGCGACATGGAATACGAACTGCTGGACACGGGTGTCTTCAATGGAGATCGCTACTTTGATGTCTTCGTGGAGGTTGCCAAGCAGTCGCCGGAGGACCTCCTCATCCAGATCAGCGCAATCAATCGTGGCCCTGAGGCGGCCACCTTGCATGTCCTGCCGACCCTATGGTTTCGCAACATCTGGACATGGTGGTCCGGCACACCCAAGCCGTCCCTGAAGCAGGTCTCTGGTCAGAAAGGCGCTCAAGCTGTTGCAGTCTCACACGCCGATCTGGGGGAGTCGCTGACCATTTCATTTGGATCGCCCACGCCATGAATCAGACGGGTCCTGACGGGATGTGGGACGAGGAGGATGGTTTCTACTACGACGTCCTGCGTCTCCCGGATGGGAATGCCAGGAGGCTCAAGGTTCGCTCCATGGTGGGACTGCTGCCCTTGTGCGCCACCACCGTGATCGAGCCGTGGCAGCTTGAACGGACACCGCGGGCGCTGAAAATCCTACAGGAACGCTGGCAGCGTATGCCCGAACTGCGTGACAGCATTCATCCAACCGGGCCGGGCCATCTCGGGTACGCCGGACGGGGTATCGCTGCACTGGTAAACCCAGACAGGTTGCGCCGGATTCTGACGCGCATGCTCGACGAGAAAGAATTCTTCAGTCCGCATGGGATCCGGGCGATTTCCCGCTTCCATGACGAACATCCCTACGTCGTCAACGTCGAGGGCCAGGAATACCGGGTGAACTATCTACCGGCCGAATCCGACACCGGCATGTTCGGTGGAAACTCTAACTGGCGTGGGCCGATATGGATGCCGGTCAACGCGGTGCTGATCCGCGCCATCCTCTCGTTCTATCTCTATTACGGTGACAACTTCAAAATCGAGTGTCCCACCGCCTCGGGCAAATCGATGAATCTGTTCGAGGTCGCCCGTGAAATAGCCAGTCGTCTGGAACGGATCTTCCTGCGGGATAAATCCGGCCGGCGGCCGGTGTACGGCGGCACGGAGAAATTCCAGACCGATCCCAATTGGAAGGATTACATCCTGTTCCACGAGTACTTCCACGGCGATAATGGCGCGGGTCTCGGGGCCAGTCATCAGACCGGTTGGACCGGCCTGGTCGCAAAACTGATCGAGCTCTTCGGCCGTCTCGACGCGCAACAGTTTCTGGATGCCGGGAAAGCAGGTGCCTTTGCGAAGGGCGAATCCAAGACGTAGCGGCCGCGTCAGATACGCTGGTTGCCGGAATCACCGCCGCGGCGGCCGGAACGCTGTTCCTCGCTGTCCGCGCATGGGACGCCTTCGCCGATATATTCGCTGGGCGGATAGTCGACAGGACCTCGACCCGCTGGGGCAAATTCCGTCCGTTCCTCCTGTTCGGCTCGGTGCCGCTGTTGCTGCTCAGCATGGCCACCTTCTCGGTTCCCGCTGGGTGGAGAGCCGGCTGGAGACTCGCGTACGCCTTCACGACCTATGCGCTCGTGGGCCTGGCTTACAGCCTGGTAAACATTCCCTACGGCTCGATGGCCCCCGCCATGACCCAGGTCCCGGAGGAGCGCGCTCGACTTGCTGCTTTTCGGTCGACGGGCTCCGGGGCGACGGTCCTGATGCTCGCGACGTTCTGTTGACCGCCAATTTATTCATCTGGATTACTTTGGTGAACACCGGCGTCATTTTCATTATCGCCCCCTTGATGCCGACGATTGTCCATACCATCGGCAAGAGGAATGGGTACTTGATCGGTGGCATGTCGGGGGTTATCGGCGGCGTGGGCATGGCCTTCGCCCCGGGGCTGGCGATCGCGCTCATCGGGGCGGGAATCATGGGCGTCGGTATCGCGATACTCAACACGCTCATGTGGGCGCTAGAGGCTGACACGGTTGAGTACGGCGAGTGGAAGACGGGCGTGCGCACGGAAGGGACGACCTACGCGTTGTTTTCCTTCACCCGCAAGTTGGGCCAGGCCTTCGGCGGTGCCGCGGCCGCGTTTACCCTCGGTCTGGGTGGCTATATTTCCGCAAGCGCCAGCCATCAGACCAAAAGCGCGCAGTGGGCGATCAGGGCCGCCTGCGGTTTAGTGCCAGTCTTCGCTCAAAATCAAAACGCCGGTCCGCACTGATGCGGCCCCCCCGCGATCAGACGACAGTAAAGATAAAGACGATCAAACCGCTTAACAAAAACCTGACTCTATGACCAACAATCCTACCACTACAATTCGCCTGGGCATTCTCGGAACCGGCAACAAAGACCTGAGATCGGGCATCATCGGTCTGGGCAATATGGGCTCATTGCATGCGCGTTCGGTTCTTGAAGGCAAAGTGCCGCACATGCGCCTAACTGCAGTCTGCGATATCAACCCGGAGCGAATGGTCTATGATCCCGAGATCAAGACATTTACCGACAGCCGTGCGCTGATCCGCTCCGGCGAAGTGGACGCGGTGCTGATCGCGACGCCGCATTACTCGCATACCGACATTGGCATCGACGCACTCGAGAATGGACTTCACACCCTTATTGAAAAACCGATCTCCGTGCATAAGGCCGACTGCGAGCGTCTTATCGCCGCGTACGCGAAGACGAGCGGCGTCGTGTTTGCCGCGATGTTCAACCAGCGCACGGATCCCTTCCACCAAAAGATTCGAGCGCTGCTGCAAGGCGGCGAGCTTGGCGAAATTCGACGAGTCAGTTGGACCATTACGAACTGGTTCCGCTCGGAATCCTACTACGCGAGCGGCGGCTGGCGCGCCACCTGGGCGGGTGAAGGTGGCGGCGTGCTGTTAAACCAATGTCCGCATAACCTCGACCTGTTCCAGTGGTTCTTCGGGATGCCGCGGCAGGTGCGCGCGTTTTGTTCCTTTGGCCGCTACCATGACATCGAGGTGGAGGACGACGTAACCGCCTACATGAACTTCGAAAATGGTGCAACCGCCGTCTTCGTTACGTCCACCGGCGAAGCGCCCGGCACCAACCGGCTGGAGGTCGCCGCCGAGCGCGGGCGGCTCGTCTATGAAAATGACGAACTGCGGTTCACCCGGAATGAGATTGCGATGTCGGAATTCAGCCGCACGACCAAGCAAAGCTTCACCACGCCGCCGGTGTGGGATGTCCAGATTCCGCTTGGCAAGGACCACGGCGAACAGCATATCGGCATCCTGGGGAACTTCACGGCGGCCATCCTGGATGGCACGCGGCTCATCGCCCCAGCGCCCGAAGGCATTCACTCGGTGGAACTCGCCAACGCTTTCCTGTATTCGTCGCTGACTAATACCACGGTAAACATGCCGCTGGACGGCAAAGTTTATGAGCAGGAGCTCAGGAAACTCATCGCCGGATCGCGTGCCAAGAAGTCCGCGCCTACAGTGTCAACGGCAACTGATGACTTCGCAAAGTCATTCCGATAGACCCTATGAAACTCGATCAAGTCGCCGTCCAGTTCTACACCCTTCGCGATTTCTGCAAGACAGCCCCGGCGTTTGCCGAATCCTGTAGAAAAGTTCGCTCCATTGGCTTCGAGGCCATCCAAGTCTCCGCTATCGGACCGATTCCGGAGGAGGAAATCGTTCGCATCTGCGCTGGAGAAGGTCTCACCATCTGCGCCACGCACGAGAGTGGTGAGCGAATCCTCAACTCGCCTCACGAGATTGTGGAGCGTTTGCGAAAGCTCAATTGCAAATACACGGCTTACCCTTTTCCCAGCAACGTCGATCTGGCTGACTTGGACGCCGTTCGGAAACTCGCCAGGCAATTGGACGCATCGGGAGCCGTCCTGCGCCAGGCGGGCCAAGTGCTTACCTATCACAATCACGCCCTCGAATTTCTCAAGCTCGATGACAAGACGGTTCTCGACATCATTTATGACGAATCCAATGAGCAAAACCTGCAGGCAGAGATCGACACTTACTGGGTGCAGCTCGGCGGCGGAGACCCGGCGGCCTGGTGTCGCAAGCTCCGCGGGCGCTTGCCACTGCTGCATTTAAAGGATTGCGTCGGTACGGTCGATAACACGAGCCAACTCTGCGAGATCGGCTCCGGGAACCTCGATTTCAAGGAAATTGTTGCCTCTGCCGCCAGCGCGGGCTGCGAGTGGTATATCGTGGAACAGGATACCTGCAAAGGCGATCCGTTCGAATCGCTAAAGCTCAGTTTCCAATACATCAGGGCCAATCTAATCAGCCGGACAGCCCCCATGAATTGATATCTGTCGCCGGAATGGCGGACTGGGCCCAAAGATATTAGCTTCAACCGACATTGTCGGCGAAGGAGCGGTCGCTGTAGGGCGCAAAATCAATCTTTGGATTTACGGCGTTCGCTTGGACGGCCGTCGGCGCTTGATGCCGAAAATCCCCCCCCTGCCAAAGGCTACCCCAGCCTCCGCTGCCATCCCTCTAGAAGTTCACCACGGGCTTAAGAAGATGAGCATTCTTCTGGCAGAGGATAACATCATCAATTAAAAAGTTGCTTTAGCCCAATTACACAAGCTTGGTTATAGGGCGCAGACGTTGGAAGTCCCAAAGTGGGCAACCAGTTGATGAGCATACTGATTTCAGATTTCGACGGCACATTGACGCGATACGACTTTTTTGACCTGGTCCGCAAACGCTGGCCAACCTCCCCAGACGACGATCCTTGGGAAAAATATGTCGCGGGTAAGGTAACCCATTTTCAAGCACTAGCTGAAATCTTTGCCCGTATTCGCACCAGCGAAGCGGATCTGATGGAGCTGGCAAGTTCAATGGAGTTGGAGGCCAGTTTCGCGAAATCTGCTCGAGAGTTGCAGGACCGGGGTTGGGAAATTGTGATCGCTTCCGCCGGATGCGATTGGTACATAAAGTTTCTGCTCAACAAGGCTGAGGTCTCGGTTTCGGTTTATGCAAACCCGGGAGTATTTGATCCCGAACGCGGCCTGCAAATGTCCCTCCCGGAACCTTCGCGTTTTTTCAGTCCCACGACAGGAGTCAACAAAATGGAAATCGTGCGGGATGCGCTCAAACGATCGGAGCGCGTCGCCTTCGCCGGGGACGGCCGGCCAGACCTGGAACCGGCGCTGCTGGTGAAACCAGAGTTGCGTTTTGCTCGGGGCTGGTTGGCCGATGCCTTCAGGGAACGCGGCAAGAAATTCTATCCGTTTGAGCGCTGGTCACAGATCGCGAATCGACTGCAGAACGGCGCATGCTGACTCCGAAACAAACCATCATCCCTACGCTGGTTCGGGTGAAACCGGGAGCTTTGGATCGAATGGGCATCTATGCTGAACGCCTTGGGTTCTTTCGGGTTGTTCTGTTCTTCAGTCAGGATCTAGATGGACAACTGACGGGGCGCCTGACCACTGCACTCCGAAGTCGAAATATCCAAATCCTGCGAGAAACACCCGTGGAATCTATGAGTTTCGAAAGCGCGACCGAACTCTTTCGTCAATCTCCAAGAAACATCGACGCAATCATCGGATTTGGCGGAGGCAAAGCACTGGATGTCGGCAAATACATCGCATTTCTCTGTCAGCTTCCCTATCTCTCGGTTCCGACGTCGCTCTCGAACGACGGTTTTTGCAGTTCGCAGTCCAGTCTCACCTTCAGCGACAGGCGCCGCTCATTGCCGTCGGCCATGCCATTCGGCGTGATTCTCGACACGGCCGTGTGCTTGAATGCCCCCGATCTTCTCTGGCATTCCGGCATCGGCGATCTCGTTTCGAAACTCACAGCGGTGACCGATTGGAAAATGGCCTTTCACGCGATTGGAACGCCGG
Organism: uncultured Verrucomicrobiae bacterium; assembly: GCA_963742335.1. Classification (GTDB taxonomy): domain Bacteria; phylum Verrucomicrobiota; class Verrucomicrobiia; order Chthoniobacterales; family JAFAMB01; genus JAFAMB01. The sequence goes on along the minus strand of CAVULL010000007.1, from coordinate 178,222 downwards.
TCGATGATTTTGCCGCCTTGCTTTCCGACGCGAGTGTTTTCCAATTTATGGGGCGTCCCAAGCCGGACCTCGAGGGAATGACATTGCTCGGCACAGCATTATTATTGAACGGTATTTCCATGTCGATTTGCGGCTCCTCCCGGCCGGCCAGCGGAAGCGAGCATCTCATTTCGCATGCCCTGGATAGCCTGAGCAAACGGCCGCGCCTGCACGGACTTCAGGTCGGAGTGGCGACCTATTTGATGAGTCTCCTTCAAGGTCAGAACTCCAATCGCATCGCGGCCCTCTTCAGTGCTACCGGGTTCTGGGATTCCATCGCTAAGGATCCATTTGATCGTGCCGAATGGCTTGCAGCAGCCCGTGTTGCGCCGTCGATCAAATCGGACTTTTACACCGTCTTGTCTTCCCGCGATTGCCTCTTAGAAATCGAGAGCGCGCTCCTTTCCGATCCTAACCTGCAACAGTGTTTCCGACAATGAGGCAGCGCTGCTACCCCGATGCGCATGACGGGTTCCGGTTGTTTTGTCGCCATAAAAGTCGATTTGAATTTTCCTTAATATGCGATCCCATTTTTCGCTTTTTAGAGCGCTCGGTCCATCGGAGTCGGAGATGAAAATTGCTCGTTGCTTTGTTTAAGCGGCTCGGCGGCGATCGCCCGCCGAATTTTGGGTTCGTCAACTGGCCCATTGTGCCAACGTGGCCGATATGGCCCGACTTTTGCGTCAAGCAAAAAATCTTGTCATTCCTTATCGATTCTAAACGGGACAAATGTTGCCGTGGTGTTGGGGGGATTAATTGCCCAAAACTTTTCGGCCTCGGTCTGGCTCATGCCGCGGTGGTAATTTTCCCAGGTCACCGTCGCGGAGTGACCAGCCATCAAAATCAGCCGATTGATGTCGTGATGCTTCGCCAACCAGGCGGAACAAAAGGTGTGTCTCATTCCTTGCTGAATCCAACGCACGATTCCCGCGGCCTCTTGCGCTGCCCGCCGATGATTGCGCAAGTTTTGCGTCCGGTAGGACATAACTCGGCCCTCCACAACTCCGCCACGGAGTCGGTAGGCTTCGAGCCACGCGAGGGCGTTCTCGCTTAGGTCAACAAAGCGGCGACGCTTCGTCTTGGAGACACTCGCCGGAATTTCCACCTCGGGCTTGCCGGTAAGGTGAACACTCGCCCAAGTGAGTTTTCCCAATTCGCCCGCTGGGCGAACACCGCAAAAGAGTGCCAGGACAAGAAACGGTAAAAGCGCCAAGTCATGGTCCAGCGCATAATTGAGCATTTTCTCCACTTGTTTTGCCGTGAATACCTCGACTTCGGCGTTGGCCAGTTCCCGAAAATCTAGACGAGCAATCGGGTTCTCTTGAAGATAACCGCGCTTGATACCCAGGAAATCAGGCGTACGGGTAACCGTACCGTGGGTTCGAATCCCACCCCTTCCGCCAGTCCCGCGGTTTCCCATTGGAATCGCGCCGCATGGAACATTTTACATTCAGCCTCGTGAAACGGTCCCTTTTTTTTATCGTGCTGATCAGTTTGGCTTGCGAATCCTGCGTGCACATTCCGACTACTTCTGGTAGCCCGTTCGGCCCCAATGATTACGCCTTTATGCGGGCTCAGCCTTATCCGCGGGAAACCTTGCTTGCCCGAAAACGGTTCCAGAATTTCCTCCGGCGGGCCAATGCCAAAGAACGATTGACCCTTGCCGAAACTCCCTATGTCGCCGTGCGCGCCTACCAACTTGTTGCTAGCGAAGTTCCCGGTCTAACTTGGAGAATGGCGCTCGGAAAAATTCCGATGAAGGCTTATTACGGTGCCGATTTATTACAAAATTCGGGAAGCGTTCCGGTTGAATTTCTCCTGGTCTTCGATCAGCGGACAGGAGGGCTTGCCGCCCCTGATGGAGTTTTGGTCATCGGCTCTCCCGTCAGAGGGACGGTCGGACAATTCGGTGGGATCCGGGCAATCTATGGCGACGGCGGATGGTGGTAATTTGGCCATTCAACCGGGATTTCAGGTTATGGGCGAAATATTCTCACCAGTTAGGGAACAAATCGCTTCCTTTCATGATCTGACAGATAGGGAGATCATTGCATCCAATCGTCAAATCAAAACGTACCACGGAGTAACTAATCAAATATAACTGATGAGCCGCTTTCACTCGCTCCTTTTTGTTTTTGCAGCGCTCCTTTCTGCGTGTGGCACATTCGACTCCACAAAAGCAGATAAGCGCGATTTCGCCGTTGATACTTACTACCCCTCGGCGAACGAAATCCAATTGGCTGAAAGGCATGCCCGGCAATATTGGCAAAAAAACGGGAGTCCCCTTGGGACCCAGCCACGATACCTGGCCGTGACAGCTTCTTCCATTCTTGCTGCGGAGCTAAACGCGGAATTCTCGATTAAGCTTGATCGCTCGGAGACCAGTGGAGCGTATTTTACTCAAGGGATATCGAGCAGCTCCAAACAGGGCGTGAGAGGAGTCATGATTTTTGACACCCAGGCAGATCGAACCGTCGGACCGCAAGGCTACATCATCGTCGATATCCCTTCGCGCGGACAGGTGGTCCGCGTCGCGGACTATACCGCTCGATTTATCGGCGGCGGAGGTTAACCTTAGTTCTTCCGCCCTTTCCGAGTTGAACTCAAAAGTTGCCGGACGGAATGTAATCAACGGCCCCGGATCCATCCGGTGCGGTGCCTGAACTTACTGATCGAGTTCCATTTTGCTGAAGCGGAATGCCTCCATATCCTATCTTCCATGCCTCCCCAGGATATTTACGTGCAGGTAATCGCCTCCAGTGAGATTGCGAGACAATCGAGATCGGTGGTCGTTCTGGTACCTCGCGCGAACATAGAGCATTTCAGAATTCAAAAAAGTGATTCAACGTCCGATGATCGCTCGATCGCCAAGTCTCTGGCAGAGCCTTTGGCTCGATACGCCTTCACTCACCGGGCGATTTTTTCGACTTTCGAACTAACTCATTCTTTCTCTTCAGCTCCTCCGGACGAAATTGCCGGCAGATCCCCGAATTTGTCGCAGAGCGGCTTGAAAGCCTGGATCACATCGTAAGGGCGACGCCGGCCGCTCCGGATAAACGCTTATTTATTTATCTGACCGATGCGACGCGTCGTCGCGCCGCGTAATAGGACCCGATGACCAGGATCGCGGCAAGCAACTGGGCAGCAAGTGTCTCCACTGTCGGATAAACAGCGAACCACACACCAATCCAATCGGGAGTGATGTTTTCGAGGGCGGCGATTTTCGTCGTTGGGATCCAGTTGGCCAATTGCATCTCCTGAGCCTGTTCTCCCACCATGATCAAAAGAACGAAACCGAGCATTACGCCAGTGGAGACCAATAGCTTTCGGTAGGGCAAACGGCTGTGCGCGACAAAGGTGAGCACGGCAACCAAAGCAGATAAAAGAATTCCCAGGAGCGCTCCTCCCAAGACAATTGCCCCACCCATTTGCAGATAATAGCTCTGCAAAAAGAGTACAACTTCAAATCCTTCACGATACAACGAAGCGAAACCCAACAACCCAAGACCCCAAATCAAGCGTCTTTCCGATATCTCCGAATCATCCGCTTTGTTCAGCAAATCCTTTTTCTTCCTGTTGTGAAATCCGATCCAGCCGCCCCAGTAAACTTTGTGGAAAAACCAATTCATCACGACCAGCAGGACAACGACCGCCAACAAACCGGTCGCGGCCTGCAGATCAAGCGCAGAAACGCTTTGGGCCAGATTGCTCATGATGCCGACAGCAATGACCCAGGTAATGAGGGTCGCAATGAACCCTACGGCTGCGCCAGCAGCAACCGGACGCCGGTGAAGGCGATGATTTCCGACCATGCTGGCGGTGATCGCCGAAAGCACCAGAATACACTCCAATCCCTCACGAAAGACCAGGACAGCGATATCCAAGATCGCGACCGTTTTGCTTGTATGCGCCTGTGTCGGATCCGGAGCGCCGTTGGCAGTTATTCCTTGCCAGATTAATACTGCAAGCACGATCGTCGCAGCAACAAAAAGGATGAATCGGAATCCGATACCCAACGGCTTCGGGGTCTTTGCCGTTTGGACCCGATCAGAACCATGGAGGGGCGAAAAGCGGAGCTCGGCGTTCTGCATTTCTCCTGAGAATGACTCTCAACTGCAGAAAGTCAACCGTTATCTGGCCGCTTTCCTGATAAAAGCTATCCAGGCAAACATCCTCCTGTCGTGACGCTTTTTTTGACCCCTCTTTTGCCTCCAGATCCAAAGGCCTCTCAACTGAGCTTTTCTGCAGAATGACCAGCCGCTTAATTTCATTTTCCCGCTAACGGGATACTGCCCGGGAAGTCGCGGATGAGGGGTCATCCGCAAGAGTCTACCTCTCACATAAAGAAGTGGACAATCGCCGGGGCTTCATCTAGCAATTAGGCGGATTATGAGCACGGAAGAGGTCCTGGACGCGTTGGAAAGGTACACCAAGGAGTCGGCCGAAACAGATCGAGAGACAGCCACCAAGCTCGGAGTCACTCAGGTTTTATTAAGCGCCTGGCTGCAAAGAGCGTCTCAACCTGAGAAGTGCATGCTGGCACGATTAGCAGGATTTCTTCGACGCGTCGGCTATATCTAACCAAATATATTTGAAATTTTCTCACATCTCGCCATTTCCGGTGGGTAGCTTGGTTAGGCGGGTTCAGCCTTCGTAGCACTGCGCTACGCCTGATCAAGGTCGAATCCGACATAAACGGCATCCTTCCCGCCGGAGGCGGGCCCCTGCCATTTATTTCGTTTCTCTCTTGATCAGGCTTCGCTCCGCGCTTGGGAGGTAACGGTAATTTGCGTTCGACAGCGCTTCGCTCGTTCCTCGCTGCGGCTGTCAACCTGCAAAAGCTTTTGGAACTTTGTTCGAAAGGCAAGCCGGGGGGGTCCGCTTTGCCGCGCAGGCGACGGGACCAGTTTTCTATTTTGGGCCCAATCGCGCGATTTCGGCGGTAGGGTAGCCAAGGATCGTGATGATCCGCCAGGACTTCCGCTCGATGTAGAGGAATGCGCGGCCCTCGATGCGGTAAATACCTTTCCAGCCGATGGTGTAATTCGTGTCGGTTTCCTCGAAGTCGATGGGTTCTGGATCCCCGTCGCGGGCGAGTCGGGCAGCAAGTTGATTTGAAGGCTCCAGCATCCATGCATCCCCGGTTTCGGTCGAAAAGAATACCAGCGGGCCGATGGTGACAAAGCGTCCCTCCTGTTTAGCCGCCTGGTTTTGAATGTATTTTATCTCCTTGGCGAGGCGGAAGTCCTTGCCCTCCATCCATTGTTTTCCTGCTCCACTCTTGATCTTTTTAGGTTTCACGCCGTCCTCCAGTTTCGCAGTAGAATCAAGGTCCCATGGAACTGTTCCAAAAGCTCTTTGGTGAGCTTCTGCTCTTTGTCTACCACTGCTTCGACCGGATCGTCATCAACGGCTATTTGAGCGGATTGTCTCGGCCCGAGCAAGTGGTTCATTTCTTTCGCCAGGTGATCGGAGTTCCCATCCTGAGCAAGGAGGTGATCGCTCAGCGTACCAATGATTACCAGAAGTGGGTCGAAGCCTTTGGCGCCAACCACCAGATCCCCATCCAGTGGGCCGAAAAAGGTGTCCGTAAAGAGCAGTATGTTCTGCCTTGGTTGCGCCGAATGCGCAACAAGAACGCCTACGGGGTCTATTTTATTTTCAAGAGCATGGAACAAGGCCCCAGCTTCCGGATCAGCGTGCCGAAGTATCCCACCAAGGACCCCAACCATCGAATCCTGGCGCCTCAACGCAGTCGCTTTACGCATTACTACTTCTACATTTACGACGAAGTGCTTGGACCGATGGTCATGCGCGTTGGGTCCTTCTTGCCCTTCCAGGCCACCTATTATCTAAACGGCCACTCCTTTATCGAACAGGAACTCAAGAAAGCCCAGGTCGCCTTCCGCAAGAACGATAACGCCTTTGTCGCTATCGACGATGTCGCGGCCCTGCAGGCCGCCGCCGCCCGGCTTAGTCCCCAGATCATTCAAAAGCAGCTCGATTACTGGACATTGATCCTGGGACCGAAGTTCTCCCGCGCCGAGCGCCATCAGATCAACCTGTCGCGCTTTTACGCCGTCGGGCAGGTCGAGTACTGCCGCAACTTCATCTTCAAGCGCAACTTCCCGATCCATAAGATCTTCGAACGCAGCTGCGAGATCGGGCTTTGGCGACTGACGGCCAACCGGATCTCGGAACTCTTCGGCATGCGACTCCATAAGAGAATGGGCGGTAAACTGGGCATCGTCATCGATCAGATCGAACATGGTCATCATGTCTTCCGTGCTTACTGGAAGAATGCATTTTTGAAGCAGTACGAAAAGTTCTCCACCTTGCTGCGCAATGAACTTTGTTCCAATAACCTTTCCGACTTTGGCCTTAAGAAAGGCTTGCAGAATTTAGATGCCGTACGTACCAAGTTCCTGGCAGTCACCGATCGCTTTGCCGGACTTCAGGCTCAATGGTTAAACGTCCACGTGGACTTTCCTCTGCTGCAGCGCATGGCCTTGCCGATCGTCAGCGGCTCGGTCTATTACGCGGGTATAAAGATCCATGAGACCCGTATCATCCGACTCCTGGAAGTTCTTCTGCATGCCGGCAACAATCTTGGAGGCTGGAGCGCCAAGCAGATTCATCAAATCATTCTCCAGAGCTTCCACCTTTCGGAAAAGTCCTACGCTCTCAACCAACTTCGCTACGACTTGCGCAAGCTGAAAGGCCACGGTCTGCTTGAACGGGACGGCTCACGATACGCCTACCGACTGACCAGCAAAGGCTTCCAAGTCGCCTTGTTCTTTCTGTTCTTCCACAAGCGTCTATGTGGTCCACTTGCTAACAGTCGCTTTCACCACCAACCGGACGCCAGCCATCGGCCCAAGAGTAAACTTGAAGCTGCCTACCATAAGGCTGACCGCGCCATCCAAGACATTGTCGATCTCCTTGATGCTGCGTGATACTGTTGCTCGTAATCTTCAACAAATTATGTCGATGATTTTGAAGGCAAGAATCTAGCCAGCCTTCGCCTAAATGCCTCAAACCGTATCTACGACTGGAACCTGATGGGCCTCCTGTCGTGACGCTCTCGAGACCTGAGCGCCGCTCGCGATGAAAGGTCACGCTGAACTGTTACCGCCAATGCTCAAGAGGAACGGGTATTTTCAGAGCCGGAAACGGCGTCAATTGTGCGCCGCGGGCTGGTCGGCACCTCGGCGGTCGGGTATCTCCGGCTTTTGCTTTTTACCCTCAAACAATTTCATTATGACGGAGAAAAAGACCGGAGTCAGAAAAATGCCAAAGAACGTCACTCCGATCATACCGCTGAATACGGCAGTCCCGATCGCCTGCCGCATTTCTGCGCCCGGCCCGAGAGCATTAACCAGGGGAAAAACGCCGAGAGTAAAGGCAAAAGAGGTCATCAGGATTGGACGCAACCGCAATTTTGCGGCCTCGATCGCTGCGTCGTGCCGGTTTTGACCCGCGTCCATCTGTTGTTTGGCAAATTCCACGATCAGAATGGCGTTCTTGCACGCCAAACCGATTAAAACGACGAAACCGATCTGCGTGAAAATGTTGTTATCCGAACCTCGGATGTAAACACCGGTGATCGCCGCGAAAAGGCACATCGGAACGATCAACACGATGGCCAGCGGCAGCGACCAGCTTTCGTATTGGGCGGCCAGCACTAAAAAGACAAACAGCGCGCACAACGGAAAAATATAAACAGCGGAGTTCCCGGCCAGAATTTCCTGCAGGGAAAGCTCGGTCCACTCGTAGCCAAATTGGCTTGGAAGGGTTTGCTCGGCCAACGTCTGCATCACGTCGATGGCTTGTCCGGAGCTCACGCCGGGGAGAGTGCTTCCACTGATTTCAGCGGAAGGATAAATGTTATAATGCATCACCTTATCCGGTCCGGAGACTTCCCGGATATCCATAAGGGTGCCAAGCGGAACCATCTCGTTCTTGTTATTCCGGGTATAAAGCTGCGCGATCGACTCGGGATGAATTCGGAATCGCGCGTCGGCCTGAATATTGACCTGATTGGTGCGGTTGACGAAATTGAAATCGTTAACGTAAGTCGAACCGAGATACGATTGAAGAGTACTGAAAACCGAATTGATCGGAACATCCAATGTCTCTACCTTTCGGCGATCGATATCTAGGTAGAGCTGCGGGACCTGCGATCGAAAACTTGTAAACAGCCCGACCAGACCGTGACCGGAACTTGCTTTCCCTATCAGCTGATCGGTAGCCGCCTGCAAAGCGGGAAGCCCAGCTCCGCGTCGATCTTGTATCTGGATCTTGAACCCGCCGGCGTTCCCGATTCCTCGAACCGGCGGAGGAGGAAAGACGAGTACCCGCGCATCCTGAATGCCAGCGAACTTCTGACGCACGGCTGCCATGATGGCAAATCCGTTTAATCGCGGATCTTTTACACGCTCCTCGAACGGTGAAAGCGGAAGAAATGTGGTGACCGCGTTGTTACGGTTCGTCCCATCGAGCGCTGAGAAACCGGCGAACTCAACCGTATGAGCAATTCCAGGGACTTTGCGGGCAATCTCCGAAATTTGCTTGCGAACCTCTTCGGATCGCTGGAGCGATGCTCCGTCCGGTAGCTGGGCAAAGACGATCAGGTAACCCTGATCCTGCGTTGGAATGAACCCAGATGGGACGGCCTTAAAACCGAAATAGGTCAGCAAAAGGAACCCGACGTAAACCAACAAGGCAATGGCGGCGAACCGCAACAGCCTTCGAACCGCCCAGATATATCCTTTCACCGACGCCGCGAAACCCTTGTTAAACAAACGAAAAAACCAGCCAAAAAGAAAATCAAAAAGAAGAGTTAACAGGTCTCGCTTCGCGTCTCGCGGTTTCAAGAGCAGCCCGGCCAGCGCCGGGCTCAAAGTGAGCGAGTTAAAAGCGGATATCAAAGTCGAGACCGCAATGGTCAAAGCGAACTGCCGATAAAACTGCCCTGTTATTCCAGTAATAAAAGCGGTGGGAATAAAAACGGCGCTCAGAACAACAGCGATCGCGACCACCGCCCCGCCTACCTGATCCATTGCCTTTTGCGTCGCTTGCTTGGGCGGCAGTCCCAGCTCGATATTGTGTTCGACGGCTTCCACCACCACGATTGCGTCGTCGACCACGATTCCAATCGCGAGCACGAGACCGAAAAGCGACAAGTTGTTGAGCGAGAATCCAAATGCCGACATCACGGCGAATGTTCCTATCAGTGAAACCGGCACGGCCAGGAGCGGAATGATCGTCGCCCTCCAGGTCTGCAGAAACACCAAGACAACGATCAGTACCAGCACAACAGCTTCGAAGAGTGTGTGAATAACCGCTTCGACCGACTGTTCAATGAACTGAGTCGGGTCATAAACGATGGCATCTTTTAAGTCGACCGGAAAAGACCGGGACAAAACTTGCATCAACGCTCTGACTTCGTGGGCGGTCTTTACCGCGTTCGAGCCCGGCAATTGAAAGATAGCGAGAGCCACCGCAGGTTGACCGTCCAGGTAGGAAGAAACGTTGTAGTCCTTGGCACCAAGTTCCACGCGACTGACGTCCCCCAGATAAACGATTTCCCCAGCATCAGCGCGTTTGACAATGATTTGACCAAATTGATCAGGAGTTACCAAACGACCCTCGGTGTTGATCGTTAGTTGAAGTTCCGTACCCGGCGGAGCCGGCTCCGCTCCCAATCGTCCGGCCGCGACCTGCACGTTCTGCGCCTGTATTGCGGTAACGATATCGTCTGTTGTTAGGCCTCGAGCGTACATTTTGTCAGGGTCCAGCCAAATGCGCATGCTATACTCGCGCGCACCAAACACATTCACGTTCCCAATACCGTCCAGCCGGGAAAGCGGATCGCGGATCTGCAGGAAGGCGTAATTACTGATGTAGGCCTGATTGTAGGTGCCATTCGGCGAGAGCAGGTGCACCACCATCATTAGATCCGGAGATTGCTTCTGCACGGTCACGCCCAAATTCCGAACCTCCTGCGGCAACTGCGGCGCCGCGATCGCGACTCGGTTTTGCACCAATACCTGAGCGATATCTAAATCGGTTCCGAGCTTGAACGTCACGGTGAGGGTCATCGCCCCATCGGCGGTCGACTGAGAGGACATGTAGAGCATGTTCTCAACCCCGTTGACCTGCTCTTCGATCGGCGTCGCCACGGTCTCAGCCACCACCTTCGGATCTGCTCCCGGATAATTCGCGGTGACCTGGACGGTTGGCGGTGCGATTTCCGGATATTGCGCGGTCGGTAGTGAAATATAGGCCAGCAGACCGGCAATCACGATCACGATCGAAATCACCATCGCAAAAATCGGGCGCTCGATGAAAAAGTGCGAAAATTTCATAACCGTTCCAGCGATTAACGACCGCCGCCGGACTTCGGTTGATTTGATTTACCGCCTTGACTTGGCGGTTGCCCCTGCGCGTGCGGCGACTGGTTTCCTCCTGCCTTCTCTTTTGCACCGCCGACCGGCTCGGTCTTGGTGTTACTCTGCAGCTGGAGCTGATTGTTGGCGAATTGACTCATATCACCCTCTTGCGGGCTGACCTTCGAACCTGGTCGGGCATTGACTATGCCATTGATGATCACCTCGTCATCTGCCGTGATCCCGCTGCGCACTACTCTGAGTCCCTCGGCTTCCGGGCCAAGTTCCACCGGTTTAACAACCACGACATTATCCTTGCCGAGAACCAGCACATATTTTTGCCCCTGATCCGTTCCCACGGCCCGGTCGCTCACCAGGAGAGCGTGATGGAGCGGGCTTCCCGCAACCCGGATTCGGACAAATGCTCCGGGAATCAAAACTCCATCCGCGTTGGGGAAAAGACCACGCACCTGCAGAGTCCCAGTGGAGCTGTTAAACTGATTATTAATAAAATCAATACTTCCCTCATGAGGAAACCCGGTGTCGGTCGCCAGTTGGAGATAGATAGGCACGCCGCCCGATCTGGCATCCGCCATTCTGCCTTGGCGAACCTGTTGCTGATACTTAAGCACCGATCGTTCATCCACATTAAGATAGGCGTAGATCGGATCGATACTTACGATATTTGTTAACAAGGTCGTATCTGCTTGAACTAAGTTTCCCACCGTGACCAGCTCGCGACCAATCATCCCTCTAATTGGCGAAGTGACTTGCGTAAAGGTTAAGTTTAATTGTGCCGATTCTACTGCTGCCTCAGCGGCGAGAACCCGCGCGACCGCCTGACTTTTGTTCGAAAGGGCGGTATCGAAATCTTCCTTCGCAATGACTCCGGTCTGCCGGAGCCTGTCTTGCCTGGCGAAATTAGCGTCCTGCAGCTGTTGATTAGCTTCGGCCTCTCGTTGTTGTGCCTTGGCCTGGTCGAGCGTGGCCTGGTAAGGTCGGGGATCGATGACAAAGAGAAGATCCCCTTTGTTAACGATATCACCAGCTTTGAATGTAATGTTATTAATGTAACCACTAACACGCGGAGTTATGTTCACATTTTCGACCGCATCGGTCCGTCCGGTATAGTAATCCCACTCTATAATCTCTTTCTGGATCGCTCTGGCGGTCGTCACCGGGGGGTGTGGGGATTCCGGCGGGGGTGCTTGCTTGTTACATCCCACCAGCCCCACGACGCTGGTCGCGAACAACAAAACAACACTAGCCGCCGCTCTTCCGCGCTGATTTTCCCGAGTCATCAACCTCCTTTTTTCCTGGAAAGTACGAACAAAGCGCACCCTCGTCGAGCACAGCTTGTCAATTGGTCTTGGTCATAAGCCCTGGGCGTTTACCAAGCAACCTGAATTGTCAGCGCGACCGCATTTTTGGCTGCCCAGAAACTATTGAGCAAAAGTGAGCTTGTAAATCCTTCCGCTCTCGTCATCGGAAATGAGCAGATTGCCCTCCAGGTCAGGCACGATGGCGACCAGACGAAAGCGGTCAGCAAAGGTAAGCGAACCGTCCCGGTTTGCCCTACTCGGAGAGGCAAAGCGGGACGCTTCGCTTACCCCGCCAGATCGCAAATGCTGAAAACCGGCAGCTTATCGCCGAGGTGTTGCTCTGGCGTCGAATATTGCCGGGATGCTCGGAATCGCCGAACAGGGACGACGGAAGACTCCTCGCTCTGTTGAACCGAGCCCTGCGAATTTCCGTGGACAAATCAGCTCCTCCTCGACTAACTAGGGACTTGCTCCGCGGCAGCTATCAATGATCGCTAAGAAAATCTCTGTCGTCACTGCCACCAATCTTGTGGTGGCTAATATGGTCGGCACCGGTGTCTTCACCAGTCTCGGATTCCAGGTCGCAGGGATCACTTCTGACTTTGCCATCATCGCTCTCTGGGTGGTTGGCGGAATGCTCGCCTTGTGCGGGGCGCTCAGTTACGCGGAATTAGCGACAGCGCTTCCAAGATCTGGCGGCGAATATCATTTTCTCTCCAGAATCTATCATCCGGCGGTAGGTTTTCTCTCCGGATGGATTTCGGTGGTGGTCGGATTCCCCGCTCCCATCGCCCTCGCCGGGATAGCATTTGGAGGTTATTTTAAGATATTCGCGCCCGGAATCTCACCGATCTTTCTCTCTCTTTTGATCATCTGGATCATTACAATTGTCCATCTGTTCGGTGTCCGCGTTGAAGAGATGTTCCAGAATGGTTCCACCTTTTTGAAAATTGGACTCATCCTGGTTTTGATCGTCGCCGGATTTTTGATCACCAACCCGCAACAGCTCAGCATGCTTCCCGGACCTGATACCTGGCCAATACTGATGTCCCGTTCGTTCGCGGTCGACCTCGTTTACGTCATGTATGCCTATTCGGGGTGGAACGCCGCGACGTATATTACGGATGAAGTACGGAATCCGGCGAAAAACGTTCCCTGGGCTCTTCTGATTGGCACGCTGGCGGTAACTGTATTGTACCTGGCATTGAACTACATATTTCTTCGCACCACTCCTAGATCCATTCTCGCCGGTCAACTTGAGGTCGGACTGCTCGCCGGCCAGGCGATCTTTGGCCCGACCGGTGGAAAGATCGTCAGTCTCCTGATCGGTCTCGGGCTGATTGCCACCATCAGCGCGATGGCATGGATCGGCCCTCGAATCACCAGAAGAATGGCCGAAGACTTGCCAAAATTAACTCTTTTGGGCAAAACCTCCAAAAAAGGAACACCTTATACCGCCACAATTCTCCAGGTTGTTATCGCGACGATTCTTGTCACCACCGGCACATTCGAGACCGTATTGTTTTACACCCAATTCAGTCTGTTACTCTGCTCATTTCTGACTGTCCTCGGCTTGATTGTCCTGCGCTTTCGGGAGCCGGGACTGGAACGACCCTACAGGGTCTGGGGTTATCCGTTCGTCCCGATTTTCTTTCTGGCAATCACCTTATGGATGATGTTGCACGTCATCCTGGGCCAACCAAAGGAATCACTCCTCGGTTTGATCACCGTAATAGCCGGGTTGATAATCTACTTTTTCGCGAAAGAACCTGGACGAACTGTCCATTCCCAGCCCTTGAAATAGATCGATGACAAAGAGCATGACGCATCATTGGTTATCCATGAAAGCCACCTCATTCCTATTTTTGCTGGCAACCTTGCCGCTTTTCGGAGAAGAACCCGCTCAGGTACCACAAGCCGAGACGCAGCCCGCCCAGTCAGAAACTCCACCACCGACAGCGCCTGGCCAAACGGCAACTGGCCAACAGGGACAAGTTCTGCAGACGGTGCCTGCCAATAATCCCGCCAACGATGCCGCCCGATATCTAGCCGGCTTACCAGTCGCGCCTGGATCCAAAATCGCTGCCATGACACGAGAATCGAGTTGGCAGGCGCACGCGCGATCGATGAATCAAGCCTTCTCGCAACTTGAACAGCGCCAGCTGAACAATATACGGGTCTTTAGAGCCGAGAATATCGCCCCAGTCACCCAGCAGAACCACACTTGCCTCTATCTTTTCAGCGGGCCTGATTTTCTCTATGCCGACGCCATGTTTTCAGATTGCTCAACTTTCGTTCTCCAGGGCCTCGAGCCAGTGGCCCCCTTGCCCGATCTGGCGACGGTTCCTCCAGCAACCTTAGCCGGGACCCTGCAGAATATTCAGATTTCTCTGAACACACTTCTGAGTTTCAGCTTCTTCAAAACCAAAAACATGCGGGAAGATTTTCAACGCTCCGAATTGAAAGGAGTACTTCCGGCAATCTTGGTATTCATGGCTAGAACCGGCAAAGAAATTAAAGGAATTGAGTATCTCTCTTTGGACAAAGCAGGCGCTGTGCTTCAGGGATTCCAGGGAGCGACGCGCGGTGCAAAAATCAACTTCACCGACACCACTACCGGATCAGAAAAAGTTCTTTATTATTTTACTTCCGATCTGTCGGATGATGCCCTGAAGCGAAATCCCGGACTACTCCGTTTCTGCGAGAGCCTGGGGTCATCCAATAGTTTGCTGAAAGCAGCTTCGTATCTTCTTCACGAGGGAGGATTTGAGACCGTACGAACCTTCCTCCTGCAAAACAGCGGCGCGATTCTCCAGGATGATTCGGGCATCCCAGTGCATTTCTTTGCGCCGGACCGATGGACCCTGAGATTTTTTGGGATTTACACTGGCCCCATCGATCTCTTCAAAAAATTTTACCAGGGTGATCTCCGCCACTACTATGCAGCGAGTTCTCCCAAGCCGCTCACGTTCGGATTCGGCTACCGCTGGAGCAGCCGCACCTCGACGATGTTTCTGGCAGTTCGAAAGTGAGACGGGGAGATAGGAGTTGCAGGAGTTCAGGAGTTCAGGAGTTCAGGAGTCAGGAGCCAGGGCCCCACGGGCAGGTGCGCGCGAGGATTTGAGAAGAAACTCTTGCTCGGCGGCCCAACCTCAAATTTCAGAGAAGTCAGGAGCCAGGAGCACCCCACGGGCAAGTGCGCGCGAGGATCTGAGAAGAAACTCTTGCTCGACGGCCCAACGTCAAGTTTCAGAGAAGCACCCCACGGGCAAGGCACGTGAAGATTTGAGAAGCAACTGCGCTCGGCGGACCTCGCTGTTTCAGAGAAGTTGTGTTTCCCATCCACAGTTTCCAAGCCCGACATCCCCCTTCCCTACTCGGTGGCTCCCTCGGTTCGGTTCGCCACTTTTCGCGCGGTACTATGAGGATGCTAAGACTTCCGACTGCTCCTCCCGTCGCTCTTCGTTTTCCTTCGAACGACGGTTACCTCCTTGACTCCATTTCCTTTCGCTCGCCTCGGGCTTATGGAGTTCTCTCCCGCTGCGCCTGGGCGTTGGTCTACCGGTCTCGCCGCACCACTCCGGTTCTTTCCATAGAAGGAAGCCAGTCGGATCTCTCAAGTTCCCAGGGAACCCTTTCGTGCTTTTGCCCTGCTCTCAGACCCCGGTCGGGGTCCCTGTATTGTGTTTCCGAGTTTTGTTCTCTTGCCAGCTACATGCTCTTCCTCACATTCTGGGTTTGCTTGACGCGACCTGACTCCTGACTTCTGAACTCCTGACTCCTGCAACTCCTGAACTCCTGAATCCCGCCTCCTATCCCCCAATCATCCCCCAAAGATCAGCCGCAAGAATCGGGCGTCGGAGAAGCGCCTGTCGTCACGCCCTTGACGGACAATAACGAGATTCATGGACGGCACGATGAACATTCGCTGATAACCGGAGCCTATCGCGGCGATCATATCTCTTGGTGCTTCGCGACATAGACATGCCTCTCGCCAGTTCTGACGTTGCCACGGTATTTCAAGCATCTTTTCCACGTCTACCTCATGGGATCCGGGGCCAACCCGGTTTAGCCAGAACCCCATCCCGAACATTGGATTGATGTGTGTTCCCCGGAAACATTCCGCGAGTAGATCCCAACGCACGATCTGGCGGCCGCGGTATCTGCCTTTGCCAAGAATTAATTCGCCAAGGCGTGCCCACTCATGAGCCGTGAGCCGGAATCCGCTAGCCAGGAGTGGGTTTCCTCTCTGATCTTCGCGAAAATCGACCCCGCCAATCCCGAGAGGTCGCAGCACCCGCCCAGTCAAGTATTCCTCTGGAGTCGAATGTCGCGGCAGAAGTTTGCGCCGAAGCACTTCACTATAGATCTGCAGTTGGCTCGGGCCGTAGATGAACGATTCACCACGGGGCGCGGATACGGGCAGCCTCACACTGTACTGATTTCGATCGGGGATGCTTTTTCCATGCAGCGAAAAAGCAGGCCCGATTCCGGCTGTAAAATTCAATAAGTCTTTCACGCGGATATCTGCTTTATTTGGATCCGATCTCCACTCGGTAATTGTCTCACGAACCGGTTCGTCGAAAGACAGAATCCCATCCTGGACGGCAACGGCGGCAGCGACACACCAGAATCCCTTGGTCCCGCTAAAAATGGAGGCAACACGATCTGGCGAATCGCCGTTCGCAAAGGATTCGAAAGTGACCCGGCCGTCCTCCATCACCAGGAATGAATAGCCGCTGCGCGCCGCAGAATAAGTGGCAGCACCCTTCAGAGCAGCGAGCCTCAAGTCGCCCGCATTCGCATCCGACACCACCCAAGGCATCGCCGTGATCACCAAAAACAAAAGTAGCAAACTTGGCTGTCGCATTCGATGCGACACTCTCTATAGCGAGCCCGAGGAAAAGCAAGTTCCAGGTAGTAAAGCCCGGTTTTCCTCACCGGCGTTCGCCCGCGCCGGGCCGAACTCTCAGTCTTTCGCCGCAGGCACCGCATCTGCCGGCGCCGCCTTCACGTCGATTCGAGCTTCCCGAGCTCTTCGGCGAGCTGCCAGAACCTGGTCAAGACTCACCGCGATCAAGATCACTCCCCCCATGACAACGAACTCCAACGAACTATCGATTCCTTGCAGATTGACGATATTGCGCAGTAGCTGAATCATGGCCGTCCCAATGAAAATCCCCAGGATGCCTCCTTCACCTCCGCGCAGGCTACAACCTCCCAGCACTGCTGCGGCCACCGCATAGAGTTCAAAAAAATTCCCGTGGCTCGCCGGCGAAATCGAGTTCGTATAAAAAGCGATGAGAATGGCGGAGATGCCGGCCAGCGACGAGCACAGCACATAGGCACTTGTGACGACGAGCTTTGTATTGATCCCGGAGTAAAGAGCCGCTTCCTCGTTCCGCCCGATTGCGTAGAGATATCGCCCATAGACTGAGCGATGTAAGACGATTCCCATGATAATGCAGACGACGACAAAAAGGATGAAAGGGGCCGGCAGGTTAAAGATGCTTCCGGTCGCCAGCGTCCGGAGCAACTCGTAAGCCGTATTGCTGCCAAATCCAACGGTCTGGTCGGAGGAGAAAAAACGGGCAAGGCCTCGATAAGCCAGCAGACCACATAAGGTGACAACGAAAGGCTGAAGACGCGCGCGGGAAACCAGCAGTCCGTGGAACAACCCGATCAGCATCGCGAGCAGAATGATGACCAGGACGGCCAGCGGCCACGCAAAATTATACGGGCCGAGGAGATAGGCCAGGATAACCCCAAGCAACGCGAACATTGAGCCAACCGAGAGATCGATCCCGCCGGTAATGATCACAACGCCCATCGCGACACTGAATATCCCAAACAAACCGATCGACCGGGTCAGGTTCGAAAGATTTGCCTGTCCAAGGAAAACCGGGTTTGCGAATGTTGCCTCTAATCCTCGCTGAGAGGCCTCCAACAGGGCGTACCCGAAGAAGAGCCCCAGGAAGATGACAACCATGCCAAGTTCTTTCTTTTGCCTCACGTTCGGGTTTCCTTGCTGGTTGTCTGACCTAAGGTCGACAGATTTTGTTTCGCCTGAACGGGTGCGACTGCCAGCCGCATCACCGCCTCTTCACTATAATTTCCGGGCTCGAGGATTCCCATCAGTGCACCTTCTCGCATCACGGCGATCCGATCGCTAACGCCGAGGACCTCTTCCATGTCACTGCTGATCATGAGGATAAACACACCGCTGTCGGCCAGGTTCCTCATCAAGCGATAAATCTCTGCCTTGCTGCCAACATCGACACCGCGGGTCGGTTCGTCGAAGATAATGAGTTTCGGGCTCAACGAAAGCCATTTGGCGAGGACCAGCTTTTGCTGGTTCCCTCCGCTCAAATTCTTGGCCAGGGTTTCGCATGAATTCGTTTTGATTGAGAGTTTTTTCCGCTGTTCCTCCGCAGTGCGTAGTTCACTTCCATAGGAAATCAAACCGAGATTGGCGTAGCGCCAAAGGTCAGGGAGGGTAATGTTTTCGCGGAGCGCCATGCTGGTGATGAGACCGGTTCTTCGGCGATCCTCGGGAATCAGATAAATACCGTGAGCGATCGCATTGCGCGGCGATTGAATTTTTACCGCTTTTCCGTCGATTACGATTTCGCCCCCGAGCGGTCGAACGATCCCAAAAACCGTCATCGCAAGTTCGGAACGTCCGGCCCCCACCAGACCGGCCAGACCCAGGACTTCGCCCTGGCGAATTTCCAGGGAAATTGAATGGCTCGGAAAAAACGGCGAGATGAGGTTTCGAAACTCGATCCGCTTTTTCGGGTCGCCTAAGCGCGTTTCGGTTCGCTTGAGGTCAATATTCCGCCCAACCATCAGTCGGACCATGTTCTCGTGACTAATCTCAGCCTTTGCCAGTTGGCCAGAGTTCTTTCCATCTCTGAGACCGACCACACGATCAGCACACGCGTTTACCTCCATCAAACGATGAGAAATATAGATAACGCTCACTCCGGAACTCTTGAGCTCGGCGATCAGCTTAAAAAGCCGATTTGTCTCCGTCAGAGTCAAGCAGGAGGTCGGCTCGTCCATCACGATGATTCGTGCGTGGGTCGAGAGCGCCTTGGCTATTTCGACAAGCTGCTGTTGAGCAATCGAAAGAGCACTGAGCGGAGTTCCTGGAGACAAATTCAAGCCGACTTTCTCAAGGTAGCCGCGAGACTGTTCCGCGATCCTCTTGCGATTCACCAGCCGGAGGAATCCGCCAGAAAGCGGTTCACGTCCCAGGAAAATATTTCCGCCGACGTCGAGATTATCGAGATTGTTTAATTCTTGATGGATCAGGCCGACGCCCAGTTTCTGGGCGTCAGCAACATGACGGATCTGTACGACCTGACCATCGACCCGGATGGTGCCTTCGTCGGCTTGATAAACACCTCCAAGTATTTTCATTAGCGTCGATTTTCCAGCGCCATTTTCGCCGATCAGGGCAACCACCTCGCCAGGGCAAACTGAGAGATTGACGTTACTTAGCGCGACGACGCCAGGGAAACGCTTGCAGATGCCTTGAAACTCGAGAATAGGGTCTGGCACAACAGAGGTCAGCGATGCAATCCGGAGCCGACTACTTGTCGTAAATTAGTTCGGAGGTCAAAGAAAAAGCGCGCCAGTTCGGGCGATTCTGCACCGGGGAAAATCAAATCCGCTTGTTTCGAAAGGTTCTTTCTACTTCAATCACATGGTCTCACGGAAGCCTTCGCCTTCATTGAGGAGAAATTCCTCAATCGATTTCTCAACATGGCACGCAAAGAGGCCACCACCTCAAGACGCAGCAGATCGGGCCCGCTGTCATTCTCTAGCGATCGGCAAATCGCAATAGAACTCCGTCTTTTTCTCCCAATCACTGAATACGCCGATTCGCCCGTCATGCGCCTGAACCACTTGACGGGCGATGGAGAGACCCAATCCTGCCCCTTCGCCTTTCTGTCCGGGGCCCCGATAGAATTTGTCAAATACCCGGCCCTGTTGCTCTTCACTCAAACCCTGCCCCGAGTTGATCACGCTGAAACGGACAAATTCCGAATTAAGTTTCCGCGCCGTCAAAACAATTTCTGTATTGCGATAACTGTACTTGAACGCGTTAGACAGGAAATTGGAGAAGACGAGCGATATTCGCTCCAGATCCGCATAGACATCGGGAAGCGCTTCTGAAATATCCATTCGGAGCGGGCGGGATGACGTCGCCGCCTGGTCGCGAAAGCCATAGTAACTCTCTTCGACCAGCAGCTTGGCTGGAGTCGCTCTTAAGTCCAGCTGCGATTTCCCGCTTTCCATCCGCGCCAGATCCAGGATGCTATTGAGCGTCTTGAGTAGTCTTTCGCAGTCATTACAAGCGGTGGTCACGATTTCTTCCTGGGCAACACTCAATTGTCCGACGCTCTTTTCCAGGAGGAGATGCAGAACCAGTCGGATGGCAGTCAGCGGTGTTCGTATTTCATGACTTAAGGTCGACAACAAGTCCGATTTCATCTCGTCCAGCCAGCGAAATCTTGTCACGTCGACGAGCATGAGAGCCCGGCCAAATACGGTTCCATCCTCAAGGACGATGGGAAATATTCTTGGCAGAAAGAAAACTTCCTGTTCGTCGATCCGGAAAAGCAACGCCTCTTTGAGATCATCCAAACGATAGTCCGGCCCTGTCACCGAAGCTGCGGTCAGATGTTTCCGGACCTGATTGGGCATCGCCCCTCTGGTATGCAGCGAATCCGTTAACCGCTCTGCCGCCGGATTCATACGGCTAATCTCATCGTGTTCACCAAGAATAAAAAGGGGGTATGGCAACGTCGTCATCATCGCCCGGATGACCTGATTCAATTCAATAAACTTTCGATCTGTTTCCCGATAAAAATTCCGGAGTTCTTCCGCCATGGCGTTGAACTCTTTGCTTAAGGCACCAAGTTCATCGTCAGTTTCCACTTGCAGGGATTGCGCAAAGTCCCGGGAACGAAGTTCCCGGATTGATTTGGTCAAGTTCTGGATCGGAGTGATGATCGAGTGCCCAAGCCTTCCATACGTCAGGACGTAGACGATGACCGCGCTGATCATCGCGATGATCAATAACCGGATCGAATCTTTGGATTTTTGTTCAGCAGCACGGTTGGCCATGAACATCTGTTGCTCGTTATGGTCGAGAATTTGTTCGCTGACGTTGGTGATACTTAAGGTGAGATTCGGAATCTGCGACTTTGCGGAGCCAATCCTTGGATCACTCAACCCTCCCTCTTTGAAATACTGAAAGATATCACGGTAGACCCGAACGTAGTCGGAACACGCGGCTCTGAGTTGGGTCACCAAATTTCGTTCTTCCTCAGTCTTCGCATTCAATTCCAGCGTCGGTAGCCGGGCTTTAAACTGCTTTTCGACTTCATCCAATGTTCCAGGTTGGTCGAAAGGAGGGGCAGGATGTTCGCCGCGTGAATAGAACGTATTGACCCGGGCAGTGGCAGTCCGCATATAGTGGCAGACCTTGATGCTGTCATAGTTGTCACGCAGGACCTTGTCGACCGCCCGCCCAAGATCGTTGAAGAGCCAGACTCCGTAAACCCCAACCAATAAGAGGATAATTAGAGTAGCCAGGAGACCGAGCGTGAGCTTCAAACGCAGCATCACTCAAAGCTTCATCCGTTTTCTTTTTCGATAAAGCGTCGCCGGATCGATTCCCAACGTTTTTGCCGCCGAATCGAGGCTCGGAGACTTTTGCAAAATGATCCGAATGTGGACTTCCTCCAATTGATCCAACGTTATCTCTGACCCGATCGTCGCCTCGTTCATGTGCCCGTTCAGCGATTCATCTGGCAGAAAATCGTCTCCGATCTCGTCGGCTTGCGCAAGAATCGCCGCGCGTTCAATCGTATTCCTGAGCTCGCGAATGTTCCCCCGCCAGGAATGCGCCCGGAGCTGCCGCATCGCCGATTCAGAAAACCTTAAACCTGTCCGTCCAGATTGCTGAGCGAAGAATTGCAAAAACTCCCTGGCCAGGTGCTCGAGGTCATGCAGCCTTTCACGCAATGGCGGAATCGTGACTGAGATAACGTCGAGCCTGTAATACAAGTCTTCCCGAAAAGTCCCTTTCCGTACGCACTCCTTCAAATCTTTGTTAGTGGCCGCAATAATCCTCGTATTGGCGGTTCTAATTTTATTTTCTCCGACTCGTTCGTATTGGCGTTCCTGGAGCAGTCGAAGAAGTTTCGGCTGAATTTCCAATGGTAGTTCGCCAATTTCATCCAGAAACAATGTTCCAGACTCCGCCGCCGCAACTTTGCCCCACGTATCGCGGATCGCACCTGTGAAAGCGCCTTTGACGTGCCCGAACAATTCGCTTTCCAGGAGCTCGCGGGACAAACTCGGACAACTTACGGTGACTAACGGTCCCTCTTTGGAATTGCTTCGGCGGTGGACCTCGCGAGCGAGTACGCTCTTGCCGGTGCCGTTTTCTCCCAGTAACAGTATCGCAGCCTGGGTCGGAGCAGCGCGGTAAAGCATATCCAGGGCAGCAATCATCCTGGCATCCGATGATTGCAGTTCGATCGTTGGATTCTGTAAACTGATCTGCTGCTGCAGATCATCGATTTTGGATTCGAGTTTCCGCTGCTTTTCCACTCGCCCGATGATCTGGCGCAGATGCTCGGGGGTGAACGGTTTCTCCAGATAATCGAAAGCGCCGCGCTGTATCGCGGCCACCGCAGACGCCACAGAGGCATAGGCGGTAAAGACGACGACCGGCAATTTGGATTGTTGACGCTTGATTTGCTCCAGGATTTCGAGCCCGTCTTCGTCGCCGAGCCGTAAATCGAGAAACGCTAGGTCGTAGGCATCGTCCTGGAGCTTCAGAACAGCTATCTGCCCGCTGTCGGCAGTTTCCGCTTGATGACCCGCCGCCTGAATAGCCACGGCGGTCGAAGTGCGAATCGATCGTTCGTCGTCAATGATTAAAACACGCATGGTTCGTGAACTGGATTGGAAAAAAATTACCTCTTAGCAATCTTCAAGCCTGTCTATCCTGGAAACGTTTTCGCCCGAGCGAAGAAATTTTTTGGACCATCGAAAGAAAGGAAAACTCGTTCACGGGATCGTGCAAACTGCAATTGCAAAGGCAACCGAATTTCGCATCCTGCATCCTGAACGTTTCGCTTTGCTCCCGTCCTGAAAAGAAGCAAACCGAGACAGTTCACGGCTAACCCAGTTTCGCTTTGGCCAAGATAGGGGTAGGGACGACGGATTAGGTCGCCCCTCCCTCCGAACTGGGCAGGCGGATTTCCCGCACCCAGCTCTCCAGTTGGTGGTTGTCTCCGCATGAGATCAGCCGACGCAGCCATTGATCTTTCAGGTTGGTTCAATGGTTGACTCCCGTTGCCGAGGCGGCCGACTGGCACCGGTCTAGAGTCGAAGGTTCGCGTACTTGGGTTGCTCTTCACCGTACTGAGTCCAGAGGACATTTGCGGTGTTGTGTTCCTTCGTGCTTTTGTTCGCTGTCTCCACCTTCCTGCCTCCCTTGGCTCCACGGGCATTACCCCGCTTCTGCGCTACTATGGAGGCTCTGTCACCTTTCGGGTACGGTTCTTCGGACCTTCTGCAGACCATGAACGCCGTTCCTTTCCCGAATCGTGATCCCTGATTCATGTCGCTCCAACTTCCGACCATTCTGTCTCCACCCACCCCATGCACTCCTGGCCCTACGCTCACTGTCTCGCCGCAGGTCAGGTCGCGAAGTTGCCGTTCTCCCTTTCCGGATCGGCTTCCGTTCTGGGCTTCGCCTTCACTTAGCAGGCTCGCCAATGCATCAGGCCGTATCGAGTTCATCATTTTCTTAATTATGGACTGGTCGTTCGCTTCCGGTTGCTCCCCACCCCGCCTCTCGGCGACGCAGTTTCCTTCAGCTACGGACAGCCAGTGTTCTGTCCGATGGGGACTTCCACCCCACTGTTGGTGCGCACTTTCAGGCGCACTAAGCGAACCGTCCCGGTTTGCTCCCGTCCTGGAAAGAAGCAAAGCGAGACGCTTCGCTTACGACGACGGCCAGCGTTAGTGGCCATCAATGAGCAAACCGTGACGGTTCGCGGCTAACCAATCGGTTCTACGCTTCTCCCTTCAGCACGTTGCAACTTGCAGATTTTCGCCTTGTTCCCGGGCGTTGGATTTGTCACAAACAACCGCTTGCGCCATTCGCGGACCGAAAGTGAACCTTATGCCTAACGCAAAGAAATTCGATGTGTCAAAGCGCGCAGTGCTCGGCAGGTGTGTTAGCCTCCTGCTGACAATAGCCAGCGTTGCCCGATCCCAGGCCGCAAACCCAGAAGTCCCGTCGACTCCAGCAACGGTAACTTCGCCGGCCCCTATCGTAACCCCGGCTCCGCCTCAAGCCGAAGAGAACGCGCCTGCTCAACCGGCGCCGGCATTGCCGGGGGATTCCACAGCTCAACCCGCTCCCGCTGCATTGCCGACGCAGTCTCCCAACCTTTCGCAACCTGCGGAACCTACAGCTGCCCCGCTTCTTCCGCCCGTTGCTGGTCCCGGCACGCTTCCGAGCCCCACTCCAAAGCCCGCTCTCGCGCCTGAAACGCTGCAGAGCCTCGACCAGCAATTCCAAGATTCTTTGCGGATCCGGCGCGTTCATCCAAAGGAACTGGTGTTCTTTTCTTTAATGGATGCAGTTCGTATCGCGCTCTATCAGAATCCGGACATCCGCCTGGCGGTTGAAGACGCGCAACTAGCGAAAGGATCATTGGTGAAAGCAACTGGGGACTTTGATTCTAAATTGTTGGCTGCGGTCGGTTATGCTAAGAGTTACACAAATCCAGCGGAGGGCCAGGCTGCGACGCCGGATCAAGTGCGTCAGATCGTCAATCAATCCCTGAACGGTGTTTTTAAGACCCTTGCTGAAAATCCAAGCGCAGCAAACAATATCGGCGGCTTGGTCGACCAGAGTACTACCGCAGCCGCCAAAAACAGCATAGCTCAGAGCATCACGGCTTTGTTCGCATCGTTCGATGTGAGCAAGCAGCTCAGGAATGGTATGACCGTTGATTTGGAGTACGGACCTGATCTTCTCAATGAGAACGATCAACCAACTTTTCCCCCGATAAAACACGATTTGAAAGTATCGGTTTCCATGCCCCTGACCAAAATGGGAACGATCGCCAATGATGCCGATGAGATGGCGGCCAGAATCGACTTTCAAGCAAGTTTGCTTAGTCTTAGTCACGCTGCGACAAAGGCAGCCCTTGATACAGTTCAGGCTTATTGGAAAGCCTCGGCTGCACTGGAAAAATTCTATTTAAGCGACCGCGCGTTTCGCGTCTCCGACGCTTTGCTCTCTCTCTCTCAAGAACTGGTGAGATCTGACTCAATTCCAGCCTCAGATCTTTCTCTTTCTCAAGCGAAACGCGCCGAGGCGCTCTCAAGCCGATCGAGCGCACTTTTGGCCGTCTTTACGGCGGGGGCGGAACTCGCCACCACCATTGGCCTGCAGACCGATCAGTTGAAAAAACTTCCTTTGGCTTATGAATCTTTCCCCTCGATCCCCAAAAGCAAGCTGGCCGGACTGGATTCAGAAACTTTGACCGACCTCGCGATGGCTCGACGGTTCGATCGGGCCGCCGCCTTGAAAGGAATCGAGTCGAAACGTCTGCTAGCCGAAAAGGCCAGGATTGACATGCGCCCAGACTTGAAATTTAAGGCCGGTGTCGGAATGGCGGTCATCGATAATTCGGCAACAAATAGTGGCAGCGGCTACGGTGTGCAGCCAGAGTTCGAGGTGGGGCTTGGATTTAATTTCCCTCCGGCAAATCATACTAAGAAAGGGGCGCTGATTAGCGCTCAAGCCAATTTGGACAAATCAATTCTGAGCATGGAGACCGTTTCCCGCACTATCGCTGCGAATATTCTGGTTAGCGTTGACACGCTCAAGGAACTTGATGCCCAAATCACGGACGCAGACCTGGCGGTCGGTTACTATACAAAATCCCTCAACGACCTGCGGGAGCGCCTCCGGCTCGGCGCCGCCACCTTGTTCGACACGGTTCAGGCCGTGCAGCAATTAACTTTTGCCGCCACCGCGGCCGTGGCGGCAAAGGCCAGTCTCGCGGAGGAAATCGCAAAGCTCCGATTCGAAACAGCAACCTTGATTTCCAAAGATGTTGCCTATCGTATTCCAGGCTTCCCTAAACCGGTGGAAAGCCTGAAAATTTCGAGAAGCGCATTTACCAAACTCCCTGATCTAAATGAAGAACGGGGACCTCTAATTTCCGATAGGAATTATGAGCCAGGTCACAGGTCAAGCGTCCCCCGAAACCCCTAAAGTCGCTGAAAAGGAGCAAGCTCCTCCCTCAAGCATATTCCGTAAGGCCGCGCTCGAAAGGTTGTCTTCTCCGGAGCAGCTGGACTATCTGATGTCCATCACTTCTCCGATCGCCTGGATCGCGTTGGCGGCCATCGCTGTTCTGGCGCTGCTCATCATCCTTTGGGGATTTGTCGGATTCATCCCTGCCAAGGTTTCGGGCAAAGGAATTCTTATCCGCGGCGGCTCGGTCTTCGACGTCTCGGCCGGATCTGACGGTGTCATTACCGATCTGACGGTGAAGCCGGGCGATGAGGTTCTGGCCGGCCAATCCATCGCAATTATCAGCCAGTCAGGCCTTGACCTGAAAATTCTGTTAGCCCGCCGCAAATTGGGGGATTTGCAGGCTCAGGATTCGGATATTGCCAGACGAGAAGACCAGAATAACGCGGCAGCCCTTAAAGCGCTTACCGAAGAGAATGAGACTCGGAGCAAGGTTATTAGCGATCTAAAGCAGCAGGAAGGTTCGCTGGTCGACCGCTTGAAGAGTGAACAGGAGCTCCAGGCAAAAGGGCTGACCACGCAGTCCACGGTTATTACCGCCAGAGACAGCCTTTTTTCGGTTCAACATCAGATTTCGGACAATCAAGTCCGGTTAACCGAGATCATTTCCGAGAGAGTCAAACTTTCACGAGAAACTCAGGAAAAGCGCAATACCCGGCAAAAAGAGATCGATGACACTCTCCGCCAATTGCATGAGTACGAAACACAACGGGAATGGAGCACGAAGGTCCTCAGCCCTTATCGCGGACGCGTACTCGAAAAGCTGGTGGAGCGGGGCAACCTGGTTTCCGCCAAAGACCGGATCATTACGATCGAAACAAACGAATCAGCGATGCAAGCTGTTCTCTTTATTCCGGCAGGAGACGGAAAAAAAGTCAATGTCGGCATGGAAGTACAGATTTCGCCTTCGACTGTTAAGCCCGAAGAATTCGGGTTCATGTTAGGAGAAGTAAAGAGCGTATCTCTTTTTCCGAGTACCCCCGAGGGTATGCAGCGGGTTTTGCGAAATGATCAGTTAGTTAAGGAACTGTCTCAGCGAGGTTCTCCGATCGAAGTGACGGCTGATCTCCTGCCGAATCCGGCCACTCGAAGCGGATACAAATGGTCTTCGCCCCAAGGCCCGCCCATCGGAATTTTCAGTGGCACTCTCTGTACAGCCTCGATTGTTGTCGACCGGAAAAGACCTGTCGAATACGTAATCCCAAAAATAAAGGAAACTCTCGGGATCCAATAATCCAATGAGCCAGGCAACTCTTCGTTCCGAGGAAGCTAGGCCAAAGAGGATCATCACTCCGACGCTGCTCCAGATGGAGGCTGTCGAGTGCGGCGCGGCGTCACTTGGCATTCTGCTGCGCTACTACGGGCTCTGGATGCCGCTCGAACAATTGCGCGTCGACTGCGGAGTGACCCGGGATGGGAGTAAGGCCAGCAATCTTCTGAAAGCCGCTCGGCGAATGGGCCTCGAGAGTCGTGGGATTCGATGTGAAATCGATGGTCTTTTAAAGCTCGAACCGCCGGTGATTCTGTTTTGGAATTTCAATCATTTCCTGGTCTTTGAAGGGGTCAGCGAGGGAAAAGTCTGCCTGAACGACCCGGCGACAGGTCCGCGACGCGTGTCGATCGAAGAATTGGAAGTATCGTTTACCGGTGTTGTCTTGATTCTTCGGCCGACGGACAAATTTCAAGCCGGCGGCCACAAACCAAGTCTGATTTATTCATTGCGCCGACGGTTGCACGGATTTGAAATCGGGATCGCTTTCGCAATCGGAGCCGGCCTACTCCTCGTCCTGCCCACCCTGGTCAACCCGGCCTTCACCAAAATCTTTATCGACGAATTTCTGGTCGCTGAACAAAACGACGTCGTCCGTCCCTTGTTGGTTGGCATGGCAATTTCCATTGGGCTGATGACTATTTTGCTCTCGCTGCAGCAACATTTTTTATTGAGGTTGGAAACAAAACTGGCTCTCACTACCTCTGCTAAATTCTTCATGCATGTCATTCAACTGCCAATGGAATTCTTCTCTCAACGATTTGCCGGGGAGATCGGTTCGCGGGTGTTGATCAATGACAAAGTCGCCAAGGTACTCTCCGAAAAACTGGCGACCACACTGCTGGACATGATGTCACTGGTCTTTTTCGGTCTGATCCTCCTCAGGTACGATGTCTGGCTGACGGTCACCTGCGTGACTTTTTCGATGATTAACATCATCGTGACCAAGTTCGTTCAACGCCCGCGAACAGACGCCAGTCTCCGTGTACTTCAGGAAAAAGGGAAACTTGTCGGCACCTCCATGAGCGGTCTGCAAATGATTGAAACGCTCAAGGCCACGGGCGGAGAAAACGAATTTTTTGGCCGCTGGGGAGGCTACCAGGCGAAGGCCATTAAATCGCAACAGGACATGGAATTCTACGGTCAATTTCTGACCGCTATCCCGCCATTTACGAAGGCGATGATTTCGACCGCGATACTCGGCTTGGGAGGTTTAAGCGTGATGGATGGTCGAATGACTGTCGGCCTCCTCGTCGCGTTTCAAACTCTGATGAACAGTTTCACCACGCCGATCACCACCTTCGTGACTTTTGGAAATGCTTTGCAAGAGACCGGGGCCGACCTCAATCGACTAGACGACGTCCTTCGTTACGAAGACGATCCCGCTTATCGCAAAGGGCGCACTTTCGATTCATCGTTTGATAACGTCATCAAACTAAGCGGCCACGTTGAACTCAAAAATGTCAGTTTCGGTTTCAATCCGCTCGGGCCGCCGTTGATCGAAAATCTAAGCTTCACCGTCAAGCCTGGACAAAGAGTCGCGCTCGTCGGCGGCAGCGGCAGCGGCAAATCAACTGCCTCCAAGATTGTGGCTGGTCTCTTTAAGCAATGGAGCGGTGAAATCCTCTTTGATGGAGTGCCTAGAGAGAAGGTTCCGCCGAGACTCCTGCACAGCTCTATTGGCATGGTTGACCAGGAGATCTTTATGTTCGAGGGCACCATCCGAGACAACCTCACCATGTGGGACGCAACCGTCCCGGATGTGCACGTTACGCAGGCTTGCAAAGATGCCGCGATCGCGGACGTCGTTGCCTCGCGGAAAGGAGGCGTCCAAAGTCATGTCACTGAAGGAGGAGCGAACTTTTCTGGCGGCCAAAGGCAACGACTTGAAATTGCCCGCGCCTTGGTTAATTCTCCCACTTTCCTGATCCTTGACGAGGCAACCAGCGCTTTGGATCCGTCGACCGAAAAGATCATCGATCAGAATCTTCGCCGTCGCGGTTGCTCCTGCCTGATCGTCGCTCATCGCTTAAGCACCATTCGCGATTGCGATGAAATTATTGTCCTTGAATATGGCAAGGTTGTTGAGCGCGGCTCGCACGACAGCCTGAAAGACGCCGGCGGACCCTACTCAAGGCTGATTAAACATTAGGCTTGCCGGAATCTATGGCTATCCTCCCACCGAGCTCGAGTCTGGCGGCGACACTTTCGACCATCGGGGACGACCAGACCCTTCGGACCAACGAAGCTTTCCTGATCGGCGACTCAGAACAATCCTGGTTTGTCGCATCCGGACAAATCGAACTTTTTGTCGTCCAGACCATGGAGGACGAACCGGTAGGTCCAAGAACGCATTTTGCCACCTTCAACCCGGGCTCAATTATTCTGGGTATGGATTTCGGCCTTTACGGACAATCTTCCGGATTTTTGGCAACCTGCTCCGACAGCACCTTGATCTACAAAATCTCGCGCGAGAAACTGCGCCTTCTGGCACGAGACCGCGAATACACCGTGGCCATCGGCGAACTCATTAATGGTTGGTTACAGACTCTGTCCGCCAGCGTCGCTCGAGACATTCGTCCTCGCCCAAAACCTGATGAAACAGTAACCGGCGGCAAAGAAACAAAGCTTCCGCGTGGCAACATTGCACGCGCCAGAAAAGGAATTGTCTGGATCCAGGTCATGAAAGGCGAAGCCCTTTATCTTGGGATGGAGGCGGTCTCCGTGACCGGTGATGGGGCGTCGATCCTGCCGATCTCAGCAGACACCTGGATCGAAGCGTACGACGACTGCGTCCTCTATTCGTTTTCGACGCCGGTGATCATTGCCCAGGCAACCTTCTGGCGCGGCATTGAACTCTTCCACGAAGTCCTTTGTCAATGCGAGTTCATCAATAAAAAACTGCGCATGGTGGACGAGTTCAATCGAATCCGGCTTCGAGAATCTTTCGGACAACGTTCAAAAGAAATCGCCTTGCGAGAAATCGCTTCCGTTTTGGATGAATCCGCCAAGGGCAAAAACGGAGCTGCTTCTCTGGATGAAGATTTCGGCGACCAGACTTTCGCTGTCTGTAAGCTGGTCGGGGAAGCCTCCGGAATTCGGATCGTTGCGCCTCCGGACTTGCGCCGCCTAAAACAACGCTTACCGGCGATCGCCAAGGCATCGCGCTTCCGGTTCCGTTCTGTTGCCCTACGGGATAATTGGTGGGAAACCGATCACGGCCCTTTGCTAGCCTATCGCGAACAAGGTCTCGCACCAGTCGCGATTTTGAAGGACCGAGCGACCAGATATGAGCTGATCGATCCCGAAACAAACCAGCGGACGGCCATCGACGCGACGGTGGCGGCAACCCTTTGTCCCTTCGCCGTTTCGCTTTATACGCCCTTTCCGGAAAAAAAACTTGGGGCGTGGGATCTTATCAAATTTGGGGTCCGCGAAAGCAAACTCGATATGTGGACCATCCTTGGAATGGGCATTCTGCTCGGCTTACTAGGCATGGTCACACCTTACTTCACCGGCCAGATCTTTGACTCGATCGTGCCGGCCGCAGACCGCATTCAATTACTTCAGTTCACGGTCGGACTTCTCGCCGCCGCCTTCGGAACTTTTGCCTTCGAACTTGTGCGAGCAATCTCCGTCCTCCGGATGGCCGGCAAAATGGACTATTTGGTTCAGGCAGGCGTTTGGGACCGGCTCCTCGCATTACCTTCCACCTTCTTCCGAGACTACGCTGCGGGCGATCTTGCCGATCGGGCGCTTGGAGTTGATCAGATTCGGCAAGCCGTTTCCCAAGCCGGGACTCAAGCGATCGTCGGCAGCATTAGCGCGGTGATCATGATCGCTTTCCTATTCTCTTACAATATCCAGATGGCCTTCGTCGCCATCGGCCTGGTTTTGCTCTCCATCATTTTTCCCACCGCGCTCAACCTCTTCCAGGTGAAGCATCAGCGGAAGCTTTTCTACATTCGAGGGTCTATTTCCGGACTCGTTCTCCAGTTGATAAATGGTGTGAACAAGCTTCGCGTTTCCGGCTCCGAAGATCGAGCGTTCCGCGAATGGGCCCGCAAATTTTCGGAGCAGAAACGTATTGCCTTCGCCGCCGGCAGACTGGCGAACACCGCCCACGTGTTTAATCAAATCTTCCCAGTGCTCTGCTCGGCCGTTCTTTTCGGGACCTACGCCTGGTTCCGCGACATGGCTTCCAAAAACGGGGACGTTTTCAAAATGTCGACGGGCGAATTTATCGCTTTCAATACTACCTTCACAATCATCCTTTCCTCGTTTTTATCGCTGGCTGCCGCCTCGCTCGAACTCATGATCATCGTGCCGCTCTTCGAAAGGCTTCTGCCCATTATTGAATCCCCTCCCGAAATCGACGAGGCCAAATCGCATCCGGGAGAACTAGCGGGTGAGATCGAAGTCTCCCATCTGACATTTCGCTATCTCAAGGACGGACCACCCATTCTCAGAGATGTCTCGCTCCATATTCGTCCTGGCGAATTCGTTGCTCTGGTCGGCGGCTCCGGCTCCGGAAAGTCGACCCTTTTGCGACTCCTGCTCGGATTCGAAAAGCCTGAATCCGGCGCCATTCTTTACGATAATCAGGACCTCAACTCCCTCGATCTTCGGGAAGTACGCCAGCAAACAGGGGTGGTCCTTCAATCAAGCAAGCTGATGCCAACCGACATCTATCGAAATATCATCGGGTCTCATCAGCTTTCGCTGAACGAGGCCTGGGAAGCGGCCCGAATGTCAGGGCTGGATCGTGACATTAAAAATATGCCCATGGGGATGAATACGGTTGTTTCCGAAGGAGGTGGTACTTTTTCCGGAGGGCAACGCCAACGATTGATGGTTGCTCGGGCTCTGGTGAACAAGCCAAGAATCATCTTCTTCGATGAAGCAACCAGCGCCCTCGATAACGAAACTCAGCGCACCGTGACCGACAGTCTGGACGCGATGCACTCGACCCGAATCGTCATCGCACACCGATTGAGCACTATTATCAATGCCGATAGGATTTACGTCCTGATGAACGGCGAGATGGTCCAATCCGGATCGTATGCGGAATTGATGAACCAGACCGGTCCGTTCGCCGACCTTGCCAAACGTCAGCTCGCCTGAAAGCTCGAGAAGAATCAACCGCAGATTTTCGAAGGATAGGGGTAGGGACGACGGATTAGGTCGCCCCTCCCTCCGAACTGGGCAGGCGGATTTCCCGCACCCAGCTCTCCAGTTGGTGGTTACTTGTCATGAAGATCGGCGTGCCGCAAGGTAGGCTTGTCTTAAGGAGTACAAGCCTACTGCGGAGAAGTAGGCGTTTGGCCAGCGCTGATTGTCTCTACCGCATCCGCGCCCGTGCTTGCCTACTCGCTTTCGTAGAATGCTTCGCAGTCTACCTCGCGTGTAGCCGTCGACGGACTCGAATACGTTGCCTTTGCTGTGTTTGAAGTATCCAAACCATCCTCGCAGGGTCCGGTTCAAGTCCTCGCAGATGGTTTTGAGGCTGCGTCCATCAGTGCGTCGGGTCTTATCTCGGATCGTGTCTTTACGCATTTTCTTTTTCGTTCGCTTTGTAACCGGCTGGTTAAGAGAATCTTAAACAGATTTCAGATTTCAGGAATATGGCTACAAGCGCACTTTGAGATAATCGAGGATCGTTTGCTGGTCGGGTTCAGGTGTGGTGACTTTCTCGAACTCCAGGTCGCCCATCACGATCTTGTCACGCCGGATCGCCGCTAGGCGCTCGATCACGTTGCGCACTGTCCATTGTCGATCTTTGTGGGTGCCGTCGGCGGCGAATAAAGGTTCAAGCCGCTGCTTGAGATGCCATTGTAAGTAGTAGGCCAGCGTGCAGAGGAAGACGTGACTTCTGATTCGATCATCGGTCTTGTGGTAGACGGGCCGGACTTCGAGTTGCACGGTCTTGAGACTGCGGAACGCTTCCTCGACTAAGCCTAGCTTTTTATAGGAAGCGACTACTTCGCTAGCAGCCATCTTCTCTTTGGGCACCTCACCACTGACGATGTAACAGCCATCGAAGAGTTTTTCGGCCACGATCTTGTCCTGATCAAAGCTCCAGGAGAGCCGTCCATCGATCACGTCCCAGCGGACGAATTTGCCCATCTTGGAACGCTCCAGTACCCGGCCCACGCGTGCTCCGAGCGTCTTGGCACTGGCCCGACGTTTTGAGGCGGCGATCTTGGCAAGTTCTGCGCGGGTGCGCTCCAGAAGCCGCTCACGCGTCTGGCCTTCGCGCCCGGCGGTCAGCGGGTTGCGGCACAGACAATAACGCCGCTTGGGCTCTTCGGGGTCAAAGACCTCAACGATCTTTTCCTCATCAAAAAGCTCCGGGGTGATGACCTTGCGTTCCAGCAGTTCGACAATCTGGCGATCTCGTCAATGCCGAGATGGTGTGCAGACCTTCGGTCCCCTTGATCTTGTCAGCCACCGCTTTGGTAATCATGCCCCGGTCACCGACAAAGATAATTTCTTTTAATCCGTATTGGCGCTGCAATTGGGCGATCTTCTCAGGCACCGTGGAGGCGTCCTGAGTGTTCCCGGCAAAAACTTCGACTCCGACCGGACAACCCTCCGCGCTGCAGAGTAAAGCGATCACGATCTGTTCGTGACCTCGCTTGCCATCGCGATTATAGCCGAAGGTGACGATGTCGCTCTGGGTGTAGGCTCCTTCAAAGTAGCTGCT
The DNA here is from genome assembly GCA_963742335.1 of uncultured Verrucomicrobiae bacterium. Taxonomy (GTDB): domain Bacteria; phylum Verrucomicrobiota; class Verrucomicrobiia; order Chthoniobacterales; family JAFAMB01; genus JAFAMB01. The sequence goes on along the minus strand of CAVULL010000007.1, from coordinate 144,123 downwards.
GGTAATGTCGTAGAGCACCAGGTGACCATCCTGGAGATGACGAGCTGCCAAAGTACGCTGGATCGCGCTCTGGCGCTCCAGGAGCCGATCCATTGGGAGATAACAATGGAGGTCAACATCGACTTTGCCTTCCACGCCCGACAGTTCCCACAGAGCGGTGTTTTTCCACTGGTTGGAGAGCGCCAGTTTGCTGCCGGCATAGACGATGCGTCCGACGATCATCGCCAGGCAATCCTGGACCCAGGCTTCTTTGCGCGAGTAAAGAGCCCGGTCCAGTCCAAATTCCTTGGCCAGTTCCAGCAGTGCATAGCTGGCCCCATACTCCTTGGAGGCAAGGATCTGGAAATCCTCTGCGGAGCCCTTAGGGACGACATCGCCGCGGAAGGCAGCCTGCAACAATTTGAGTTGCTCTAGAGTCAGGCCGGTGAGGCGGCCGTGGGTGGAATGTTTGACTTTGCCGTTCTCGCGATAGGAAGAGCGGATCAGGCCGACCGGATTACCGCGGTGGCGCTGAATTTCGAGATGAAGAGGAAGAGGTTTACGATTAATGGCCACCAAAGAAGCACATTAACCCACTTATATCAAGCACAACATGCGATGTGTATGGCTACAAATGAAATCGAAAAAGGCTGCGGATCAAGTACTGAAGCGGTTCTAGCGTCAAATCAGAAAAGAAGACGCGTCTTTAAGTTTACCCATGCTTTTCTTGCGTGGCCATTTCATACTCCGTTCAAAATGATAGCCTAGGAAGTCGAAGCCTCCGGCTTGACTGGCATCTACCAGTCGCGTTTTGCTCGGATGTAAGGTCAGACCGTTCTCTTCTACCCAGTGCCGGACTCGCTCTAAGGCCTCTTGGGCTTGTTCCTGGCTGCTGCACAGCACGATGAAATCATCGGCGTAGCGCACCATTTCGAAGCCCCCTTTGGCCATCTGCCAGTCCAACCCATCTAAGTAGATATTTGATAACATTGGGCTTATCACCGCCCCTTGTGGGGTCCCTTGCTCAGTCGGTTGCCATCCTTTAGCGCTATCCATTACTCCTGCCTGAAGCATCTGTTCTAGGAGCTTTAATACTCTTCCGTCCGCGATTTTCTCCCTGATGCGATCCATCAGTCTTTCTTGCGGAATGGTGTCAAAGTAGGATTTCAGGTCCGCATCTACCACCCAGTGGCTGCCACCCTTGAGCAGTTCGTCCACTCGGCGCAGAGCGTCCTTACATCCTTTCCCAGGTCGGAATCCATAGCTTTGGGGTGCAAAGTCGCGCTCGAAGATCGGTTCCATGACATGAAGCAGGGCTCCTTGCACAATTCGATCTCTCAGAGTCGGCACTCCTAAGGGTCGCTTTTCGTTGCTCCCCGGCTTGGGTATCCATACCCGCTTGACCGCCTGCGGTTCGTACTGGTTGACTCTTAGTTCCTGCTCCAGTTTCGCTATCGTTTGGTCTTTACGTTCTTCAATTTGTCGCGCGTTTTGATGGTCGATTCCGGCGCTTCCGCCTTTGGCGACTACCTTCTCGAGCGAGCGTCCAAGATTCCTTGGACTCCAGACTTTGTCTATCAGTCTGAACCATTTTCCTCCTTCGATCCCCGTTTCCAGGGTTGCCAACATGCGCTCCGTCCAGACCTCAGCTTCCACCCATGCCCACCGGGCACGGATCTCTCCGTCTTGTGGAGCCCTCTGGGGCACTGCCGACGGTGTTTGTTCCTGTGGTCTGTCTTTCACGCTTCCACCTTCCTGCCTCCCTTGGCTCCACGGGCATTACCCCGCTTCTGCGCTACTATGGAGGCTCTGTCACCTTTCGGGTACGGTTCTTCGGACCTTCTGCAGACCATGAACGCCGTTCCTTTCCCGAATCGTGATCCCTGATTCATGTCGCTCCAACTTCCGACCATTCTGTCTCCACCCACCCCATGCACTCCTGGCCCTACGCTCACTGTCTCGCCGCAGGTCAGGTCGCGAAGTTGCCGTTCTCCCTTTCCGGATCGGCTTCCGTTCTGGGCTTCGCCTTCACTTAGCAGGCTCGCCAATGCATCAGGCCGTATCGAGTTCATCATTTTCTTAATTATGGACTGGTCGTTCGCTTCCGGTTGCTCCCCACCCCGCCTCTCGGCGACGCAGTTTCCTTCAGCTACGGACAGCCAGTGTTCTGTCCGATGGGGACTTCCACCCCACTGTTGGTGCGCACTTTCAGGCGCACTAAGCGAACCGTCCCGGTTTGCCCACTCGAAGAGGCAAAGCGGGACGCTTTGCTTACCTTCGAAATGTTGACAACTAACATTCTCGCTCTCGCTCCGAAATCGTGCTCGTGCTCGATCCGTGACCGTTGCCGGTCAGAAGCACATGACGATCGAAACGACGTGAACCAAGCAATTAACCAGAGGGCGCTCTTCCGGCTCCTAACGGAAAACGACAACGACGACGAGCACGAGCACGACAGGAAAGAACGTGCCTTTCATCGCAATTGGAGGTCGGTGACTAGCTGCTAGAGCCGGAATATCTTACCCGGATTCATAATGTTGCCGGAGTCAATGGCCTTTTTTATAGCATGCATCAAGCTCACCGCCTCGCCGTGCTCGGCGATCAGGAAGTCGATCTTGCCGCAGCCGATGCCGTGCTCGCCAGTGCAGGTCCCGTCGAGAGACAGCGCACGATTAACAAGCCGCTGATTGAGCCGTTCCGCTTCCGCCATTTCCTTCGGCTCGCTCGGATCGAGCACCATGACCATGTGAAAATTGCCTTCACCGACATGACCAACGATTGGTGCGGGCAGGAAGGAGGCTGTGATATCCTTCTCCGTTTCTGTAATGCACTCCGCTAACCGGGAGATCGGCACACAGACGTCGGTCACCCAAATCTCTGCTCCTGGGCGGAGCGCCCGATCGGCATAGGCAACGTCATGGCGTGCCCGCCATAGCTTGAGACGCTCCTCCGGATGGGCAGACCAGCAAAAATCCGCGCCGCCATGATCGAACGCTATCTTCTGGACGATTTTTGCCTGCTCTTGTACGCCGGCTTCCGTGCCGTGGAATTCAAGCCACAACGTCGGCGCGATTGGCAGGTCGAGCTTGGAATAGCTATTGATCGCTCCTATCTGCGCTGCATTGGCTAACTCCATGCGCGCCACCGGCACACCTCCCTGGATAGTCTTGATCGCGGTATTAACCGCGGCTTCAAGGCTGGGAAAGGAACATACCGCAGACGAGGTCGCCGCGGGGATTCCGTGCAGCCGGACCGTCACTTCAACAATGACACCGAGCGTACCCTCCGAGCCAATAAATAGCCCTGTCAGGTCGTAGCCCGCCGAAGACTTCCGCGCCCGGCGTCCTGTACGAACCACCCGCCCATCAGGCAAGACAACGGTAAGTGAGAGCACATTTTCGCGCATCGTGCCGTAGCGCACCGAATTAGTGCCTGAAGCACGCGTCGCCGCCATGCCGCCAATGGTGCAATTGGCTCCCGGATCGACCGAGAAGAAGAGGCCGCTATCGCGCAGATGATCGTTCAATTGCTCGTGGGTAACGCCGGATTGCACAGTTGCATCCAGATCTTCCATACTAACCCGTAAGATTTGCTTCATCCGGGAGAGGTCAAGGCAAACTCCGCCCCATAGGGCAACGACATTCCCTTCCACGCCGGTGCCGCTGCCGAACGGAATCAATGGCACTTTGTACTGAGCGCAGATTTTAACGATCTCACTCACCTCCTCAGTTGATTGCGCGAAGGCCACAGCGTCCGGCGGTTGACAGCGATGATAGGACGCATCCTTGCCATGTTCCTCGCGAACCGATACGGCAGTCGACACACGATCACCCAGCAATTGCCGGAGAGAGGCGATCGCCCCGTCGCACGCGAAGGAGTCAACGGCCATGGGCAGCATAATGATCCTTTCGTAGGTCTATACGTCAGCAAGAGTCAACATTAATTACCCATTCGAGACATTAGCGTTTGGATCTTTCCAGCACTGCCTTAAGCGTGGGAACCATGACCGGTTTGGTAAGGTAGTCATTCATGCCCGCCGCCAGACACTTTTCCCGTTCGCCCTGCATCGCGTGAGCCGTCATCGCGATGATGTGAACCGGCGCTTTCCAGGGGCAACTTCCGCCAAGTCGTTCCCGCTTACGAATGGCTTGCGCAGTTTCATAGCCGTCCAGTTCCGGCATTTGACAATCCATCAGGATAACGTCGTAAGAGACTTGCTCCAGCGCCCTTATCACTTCCAATCCATTCGCGACGGCTTGCGCCATGTAACCAAGCTTCTGTAACTGTGCTAAAGCAACCTTTCGGTTCACAATATTATCCTCCGCCAAAAGGATGCGCATTTTCTCAAGCGCTGAGGGAATGGTAGCGGGAGTGGAGGCAAATGCTTTAGAACCGTTTGCTTCGGCCGCCACTCGATTCATGGCATCAGTCAAGCAATCTAACAGGCGCGATTGTTTGACCGGTTTGATTAGACACGAGTCGATGCCGACTTCCTTGAGTTCCGAAGGGTTTAGCATTTGCCCGTGAGAAGTCAGGAGAGCCAAGCGGGTAACTTCGATTAGCGGGTCGCTCTTGATGGCACGTCCCAGGGCTAAACCATCCATTCCAGGCATTTGAAAATCTAATAGCGTCACGGCGTAGGGTTTGCCCATGCCAGCCGCGTGTCGCATCATTCTTAACGCTTCCTCGCCACTCGCCGCACAATCTGGTCGCGCATCGCACGCCCGGAGTTGATGGTGCAAAATTTGGCGGTTGGTGGCGTTATCGTCGACGACGAGCACGCGCAGGTCGCCAACGTTATAAATCTCCCGGGACATCACAGTGGCCTGCTGCTTTTCGAGCCTGGCCGTAAACCAGAATTTTGAACCTTTTTCAGACTCGCTCTGCACTCCGATTTGTCCATCCATCATGGAGACCAATCGTTTGGCGATCGCCAGCCCCAGACCGCTGCCGCCGTATTTGCGCGTCGTCGAACCGTCGGCCTGACTAAAGGGCTGAAAAAGACCGGCCTGCGCTGCCGGTGAGATGCCAATGCCGGTGTCTTCAATCTCAAATCGCACCATAACGTCCCTCTCGGTTTCACTTGCGGTACTAACACGCACCACCACCTCACCTCGCTCCGTGAATTTCACCGCGTTGCCAACCAAGTTATTCAAAATTTGCCGCACTCGTCCTGAATCGCCCCGCAAAGTGGCACAAACGTTGGGGGCGATTTGGCAAGCTAGTTCGACGCCTTTGCGATTGGCATTTTCTGACAGAAGCTCCAGGGAGCTTTCTACGGTGTCGACGAGGTTAAAGTCGAGGATTTCAAAGTTAAGTTTGCCTTCTTCGATTCTGGAGAAATCCAGTATATCGTTGATGATCGTAAGCAACGCCTCACCGCTGGTACGAATGGTTTCAGCCATTTCGCGCTGCTGTTTATTCAGTTCGCCATCGAGCAATAAACCCGTCATTCCAATCACGCCGTTCATCGGCGTACGGATCTCATGACTCATATTTGCCAGGAACTGAGATTTCAGGTTTGTTGCCGATAGCGCGGCATCACGCGCTTCTTCGAGCTCGGCGCTCCTTTGCCTCAGTTCCGCAAGCGCCTGCTCCAGAAAAATCGTATTGCCGCGCAACTCTTCATGCGCACTTCGTAGCAGCTCTTCTGTCCGCATCCGTTCGCTAAGTTGCAGGCGCAGCCGCTCGTTCGTCTCTGTAAGCGCATTGCGAGCGTCCGAAAGGCCTGTCCGCGCGTCTTCTAAACCTCCGGCTGCGCGCCCAATCTCCTCCTGAAGCCTGTTAAAATTTCGTGCCATATCGCCGATTTCGTCGCGCGAATTAACGACCACCGGCGCGAAAACGAATTCCGCCTTGGCAGCTTCGAGATCACCCGCACCAAGCGCGCGCATCGCGCGTGTAAAATCGGCGAGGGTCCCTTTGACGAGTTGTTCCGCGGCCCGGGAAACTTCGATTGCCGACCGCGCGATCGTTCCCGGTAGAATGAGGCCTACGCTGATCGTGAGTAGTGCGACGACGACGAAAATGTCCTCGAGAGCCGCGATAAGCCCCAGATCCTTTCCTGAGACGTGGCTGACCGCGATCAGATAGCCGGCAGCGTCTAGAACGAGCACAGATAACATTGTGCCAGTGAGTTTCAGATGAAGGGTATGACCGATCATCGGCAGTCCTGCTTTCCGCCGGTCGGAAAGTTTCCGCCAAGCGTAAAGCGCAGAGCCCGAGTAAGCGAAAGCAATTCCTGCCAGCACCGTCGGCAGGCCAAACTGTTGAAACCCGAGAACCGTCGTCAGCGCCCACGCGCAGGCCGCAAGGAGCCCGAGGGTAATCGTGCCACGCGGAGCGCGGTAGGGCCGCGTCATTTTTGGCTCGTTGCGGCGGAGCAGCCAGACGCCGATGTTCGGCATGGCAATGCCGATGAGATAAGTTAAGTTCGCCGCCGCGATCAACCAGACCGGGTCGCCGATCAGGAGGAAGAGGATTGCCATGCCTGCAGTAATTAAGGTCGTAACCCAGGGAGCATCTGTGCGCGAACGCTTGGCCATGAACTCCGGCAGCAGGCCGTCTTCAGCGAGTTGCGACAGCGTCCGAGCTGCCCCGGCCAGGGGGGCAATCGTGCCGTGAAGCATATTAGTGATCATGAACCAGATTGCCATCCCCTTAGCGGCGCCCCCAAATAAGGGTGCAAAAGTGGGTCCGAGAACAAGCGCGAGATCTCGTCCCAGGGGCCCGGGGCCAAGTGTACCCAGCCAGACCACGGGAAGAACGATGAAATATAGTGATGCCAATCCCGCGCTGGCAAAAATCGCGCGCGGCACGTTCCTGTTCGGATCGATCGTTTCGCCGACATGACAGGTCGATTGTTCAAACGCCGGCGCCGCAAATCCAATCAGGTAGAGCCCCGCCATGACACTGGTCACCTGACCGAACCAGCCATTGAACGGCACCGTGAGATGAAAGGTGAACGCCTCCCGCCAATCTACGCTCCCGCTGAATATCGGGATAACGGCTGAGAGAAATGCCAGCCCCGCCGAGATCACAGCGAAAGGCATCGACATGCGCATTACCCATTTCACACCACACAAATTTACGATCGTGAAGAAGAGTACGATGCATGATGCGAGCAGCGGCACTGGGAACCAGGGCAAATACCACTGACTAATCGCCGACGCCGATAACAGGGCCGTTAGCCCGCAGGTTGGTATCCAGCCCCACCAGTAACAAACACCCGTCAGGTTTGCCAGGATCGGGCTGTAGGGACGGAATGCTTCGGCACAAGTGGCCGCGATTCCACCGACTCTGTTCGGATACATCAAGACCAATTCGGTCCAGCCTGGCGTTGCGGCCCAGCTCAGCAGCAATCCAATCGCCAGCAACGGGATTGCCGCACTTCCCTGGCCAAGAATAGCGCCTTGACCTACGAAGAGTGCACCAAGCAGGAACAAACTCTGATTGATCCCGCCCATCGCAACAGCAGTAGTACCGAACCAACCCACGGTCCGCGGGTGACCGGTTAGCGGGACTGGAAGAACGCGTAAATTTGGGCTCTGATATTTTGGCACGGAATCCAATTTGGATGATGACGCTCTCGAACTCCGGTCCAGGCCACTCAGGGAGATTTGCAAACATAAAGCCGGCTCGCCCAAGGGCATCCCTGGTTTCGACGATACCTTAAACTCATTCGCCTGTCCTATGAATTAAATTGAAATTCTGATAATAATTATTTTAACAGTAATTTATGGTGCCAAAGTCGTGTGAGTGGCCTCGGCTCAGGGTAAGCGGTCCCTCCCTCGAGAGGATTCCTGTCCGCTGTGGATAATACAACTAATATAGATTATTCTCTTAAAGCGTGCAATTACTGTAAGTATAGACGATGTTGCGTTGGTCTCTGATCTCAGCCGGTGTTCAGACCTCTATTGTGGTCGGAACAAACCCCCTGGGATTCGAGTCAGGCAAAACTATGGACCTCACATCCAAGAGACGCGTTCAGCAACGGGGTCCGCAGTCCACAGCCCTGGCCACCCTGCCTTTTGACGAACGAAGAAGATGTCGAACAAAAAACTGACGTCATGCAAATCCTGATAGCCGAAGATGACAATGTTTCTCGGCTCATCCTGGCATCCACTTTGAAGAGACTCGGGCACGAAGTGGTTGCCGCTGAAAATGGTCTCAAGGCGTTGCAGGCCTATCAAAAGGACAATTTCGCCGTGCTGATCTCAGACTGGATGATGCCGGGAATGGATGGCCCGGCGCTCTGCCGCGAAGTCCGCAAGCTGTCACGCGAAAACTACACTTACATTGTTCTGCTCACCGCCCTTGAAGGGAAATCCAACTACCTCGAAGCAATGGATGCCGGTGCGGATGATTTCATGACCAAGCCATTTGACGCCGATCAGTTGACAGGCCGCATCCACGTGGCGGCACGCATCATCGCCCTGCAGCAGCGGGTTGCGGAGGGGGCGCGAGAGTTGCGTGAGAAAAACGAGCAGATGGAAGACGAACTTAAAATGGCGCGCGAGCTGCAAATGGCTCTTTTGCCGCAAAAGTTTCCCACTATCCCTCGCGGTGCCCCGGCGACGGAAAGTGCCATCAAGTTTTCGAGTTTCTACTATCCAATGGCGGCGGTCAGTGGGGATTTTTTCACGGTCAACCGTCTTTCAGACACCGCTGTAGCTGTTTTCATTGCCGATGTGATGGGCCACGGCGTTCGCGCCGGATTAATCACCACCATGATTAGCGCACTTGTCGAAAAATTCAGCGCTGAGGCTGCAGATCCGGCCGAGATGCTCACAAAAATTAATCGCAGCCTGTATGCGATTCTCAAACACACCGACAGCTCCCTCTTTGTCACCGGTTTTTACCTCGCCGCCGACGCCGCCCACTCGGAAATCCTTTACGCGAATGCAGGGCACCCGGAGCCGCTGCTGGTGCGGCGCGGCAAAGGCGAGCTTAAGTCAATAAGCGCCAGCGGCAGCGGCGGCCCCCCGCTTGGCTTGTTTGACGATTCCCTGTACAAGACCTGCCGGTGTCCGTTGGCGGTGGACGATTTCATCATGCTCTTCACCGACGGGCTGTTCGAAGTGGTAGCACCCGACGATAAAATCTACAGTCGGGAGCGCTTGATGGACGCAGTACGCGAGCGGGTCAGCTTACCATCGGCAAAATTGCTGGCCGAACTTTTCGGCGATATCCGGCACTTCGCCAAGCGGACTGAGTTTTCCGATGACGTCTGCCTCGTGGGCATGGATGTCGGGCGACTTTGCAACAATTGGCACAAAAAGCATTAAAGACCTTCGGTGCGCATTCTCCTTGTCTATCCCTACGTTCCTTACCCTTTGACTCGTGGCACGTTTCATCGGGTCTTCAATCTCGCCCGCGAGCTCGGGAAACGCCATGAGCTCGATCTATTTTGTCTTGACGATGCACGATCGGAAGCGCACCGCAGCGTGTTCGCAACCTTTGCCAAGCGGACCCATTTCCAGCCATTCGGCCATCCTCCGTGGCCACGACTCTTTCCAAACCGGCTGTTCCTTGCGGAGCCGGCAACGGTGTCACACTGGAAGGACCCCGCCGCAGCCGCTGCGCTGAAGACCTTCGCCTCGCCAGGGACATACGATTTGATTCACTTTTGCGACCTCGTGATGTGGCCTTATATCGCCGGTCTTGAGGGCCGATATTTGCGAGTAATGGACCGCAGCCGTGTTGATCTCTTGTTCCAGACCGAAGAGCTGGCAAACCTGGAACTGGGAACCAAGGAAAGAATGCTTCGGCGGGAGAATCTATGGAAACTGCGCCGGTACGAACGGAAAGTTGCCGGGCAACTCACGGCGACCATAGTGTGTGGCCCCGAAGACGAGAAGTTTCTTCGACGGGAGGTGCCGTCCGCCGGCCGGATCAAGGTCCTCCCAAACGGCGTGGACGAACAGTTTTTCCGACAAGAAGATTTTCCGCCCCAACGCGACTCCGAACCGACCATAATTTTTTGCGGCGCGATGGATTACTCACCCAACGTGAACGGCCTGCGCTGGTATTTTACTCACTGCGACGCCGACACCCGTCGACGAATACCCAAACGGCGCATCCTCATCGTAGGCAAGAGTCCGGTCCCGGAGGTAGAATCTTATGGTGACCTTCCTGGCGTAACGGTTACCGGGGAAGTCCCGGACGTCCGTCCGTACTATCAACGCGCCTGGCTTCAAATGGTGCCGTTGTTGATCGGCGGCGGGACCCGATTAAAAATCGCAGAGTCGCTGGCGTTAGGCACCCCCGTTGTTTCCACCACGATTGGCGCGCAGGGCCTGGCCCTTCGCCATGACGAACATCTCCTGCTCGCCGACACACCTGCGGATTTCTCTGAGATGCTGGCTCGCCTGCTCACCAGTGACGTCCTGAGGGAGAGACTCGCGGCGGCGGGCCGAAAACACATTCTGCAGCATTACACATGGAATAAGCTCGGTAGCGAGCTTTCCCTTTATTATGAGCAACTACCAACAGCCTCTTGAGCACCACCACAGCGGCAGCCCAACAGCTCTCGTGCTCCCCTCTCCCCGGGTAGTCATCCTGCTCGGCGTTCCCTTTCACGACGTCACCATGCAGGAAACGCTTGCTTATATCGACGCGCTGATCGAACGCCGAGAGCCTAGTTATATAGCAACCGCCAATCTCGATTTTGCCGCACAGGCAAGTGCTGATGTTGAGCTTCAGCGAATCCTCTGCGAATCTGAACTTGTGCTCTGCGACGGCACCCCGCTCATTTGGGCGTCACGCTGGTTGGGAGCGCCGTTGCGCGAAAGGGTTGCTGGATCGGATCTGATGCCGCACCTTCTCGCACATGCGGCCGACAAAGGCCACCGGCTATTTCTGCTCGGAGCAACTGAAGAGGTGCTCGAAGAGGCCACCGCAAAATGTCGGAAAAGCTATCCCAATCTCATCATTTGCGGCACCTTTTCACCTTCTCACGCAAAGCTCCTGGATCTGGATCATTCGTTGATCAAGTCCCGTATTTGCGACGCCAAGCCCGACATCCTGCTCGTTGCGATGGGTTGTCCAAAGCAGGAAAAATGGATCTACATGAACTACCAGGAACTCGGAGTGCCGGTGAGTATAGGCATAGGCGCAACTCTCGACTTCATGGCTGGGAAGTTTCGGCGTGCGCCAGTCTGGATGCGAGCTTCGGGGTTGGAGTGGGTCTTTCGCCTGCTCCAAGAGCCGAAGCGCCTGTACAATCGATACTATCTCGATCTGTTATTCTTTGTCGGCTCGTTGCGAAAGCAGCGGCGAATACTGCAACAGAAGGGCTCCGGCGAAGCAATTGTTCGCCGGGCAGACCATGCGATCGAAGCCGGCGTGATACAAGTCAACTGGAGCGGCCGCATTGATGCCGCGGCGGTCAGATCTGGAATAGCGCAGCCGATCCTTTCCGAAGAGGGTAAATCGAACGTGGTACTAAATTGTTCGAAAGTAACTTTCATCGACAGCACCGGGCTGGGCTTGCTGATCAAGACCTTTCGTTCCTGCAAAAGGGCCGGCGGGACGCTGGTCATTTTAGACCCAAGCGAGCCGGTGGAAGCTATGCTTACCGTTATGAAGCTCACCCGTCTTATCCCAATCGCCCACGGCGACACCGAGGTAAACAATTTCCTCACCTTCGCGACGGACAGTTCGCAGACATCCACCAGCTTAACGTTAACGCTCGCCCTCTCAGGAGACGTTACTGCGGCGACCGTAAAATCGCTGGAGGCCAAACTGCGCAAAGAGTGGGGTCAAACGTCGCAGGCAGCTCGACTGCAACTCGATCTTGCGCAGGTTACGTTTATGGACAGTTCCGGACTCGGCTTCTTAGTGAAGGCGCTGAGACTGACCAAAGACCGTCCCGCCGCCAGGCTGGAACTCTTGAATCCCTCACCCAACGTCTGCAACGTCATCAAGCTGGCAAACATGCAAACCTTGTTCGGAATCTCGATGGTATGATGCGGGTTGCCCTTTCGGTTTCAGTCATCCAGCGAGGCCGTTCGGGTGTCGCCAGCTATGTTTTTGGACTCTTGGATGGGTTCCGCGAAATAGGGGCGGAACTTGACCTCGTGCTTCTTGGTTTGGAACAGGACGAACCATTGTTCGCCCGGTGGAGAGAGGGGTTCCGGTGGATCGCCGTACCCGAGCGTTATCGACCAGCCATCCGCAATGTGTGGTGGCACCAAACAATTCTTCGCTCCTTGCTGCACCGGGAGCGGATCGACGTACTGCACATTCCAAGTTATCGCCGGATTGTCGTGCGGCCACCATGTCCGCAAGTCGTAACGATCCACGATCTGGCCGCTTTCTCCGTACGAACGAAATACGACATTGCTCGGATGATTTATGGAACCTATGCGATAAGGTACCTCGCGCGTCAAGCCGACGCTATCACGGCCGTGAGCCACGCGACGGCACACGATATTGAACGCTTTCTCGGAATACCCGAAGAACGGGTCAGGGTCTACTGGAACGGCATCGATCACCGGAAATTTCGGCCGCTGCCGGCGGAAGAGGTTAGCGCGGCGCTTGGGCGCTTCGGCCAGCAAAAGCCATACTTCATCTACCTGGCGCGACTGGAACATCCGGCCAAGAATCACGTACGCCTGATCCGGGCTTTTGAGCTGTTTTGCGAGGGCGATTCGGCGCACCAGCACGAATTGGTTCTCGGCGGCGCAGATTGGCATGGCGCAGATATCATCCATCATCGCATTGCCGATTCGCCGCAACAACATAGGATCAAAACGCTCGGGTTCGTGGGTGATAGCGATCTCCCTTTCTGGTACGCCGGGGCGGCGGTCATGGTCTATCCGTCTCTGTTCGAGGGCTTCGGCCTTCCTCCACTTGAAGCCATGGCAACTGGGTGTCCGGTAATTTGCTCGGACCGCGGGTCCTTGCCGGAAGTGGTCGGAAATGCCGCGCGGATAGTTGATGCTGAATCCGCGGAAGCTATCGCTGCAGCGATGCTGGAGTTGATCTCTGACCAACAGCTTGCTTCGAACATGGTCGGTCAGGGCTTAACACGCGCATCGGAATTTTCCTGGGCGAAAGTTGCCGCCGGCGTGTCTCACCTTTACAGACAAGTGGCACCCCGTTCCGCCTCATTGATCCGCGCGAAGGCGTAATCCCAGAAATTCTTCGTCGACCCGAAATTTGCCCATTTTTGGATTCTTTTAATTATGAAAAATATATTTAATTGTGGAAAAAATTGCGCCTCCCGCTGCTTTGTTGTACAATCAGACTCGGAACACCTCTCAATCCAGGGGCCGTTCGCCTGAGAAAAATCGACTTCATGAAAATCCTCATCGCTGACGATGAACAAATTTCACGCCGCGTGCTGGCATTCTCTTTGAGAAAGCTCGGGCACGAAGTGGTGGCGGTCGAAAATGGATTCGAGGCCTTGGCGATCTTGCGAAAGGAATATTTTTCCGTGCTCATCTCGGATTGGATGATGCCAGAGATGGATGGCTTGGCTCTTTGCCGCGAAGCCCGCAACTTACCGCACGAAAATTACACTTACATCGTCCTGCTCACTGCGCTGGAAGGAAGATCCAACTATCTCGAAGCGATGGAGGCCGGCGCGGATGATTTTATCACCAAGCCCTTCGACTCCGACCAGCTGGCGAGTCGCATTCACGTCGCGGAACGCATCGTCGCCCTGCAGCGGCGGGTCGCGGAAACGGCGCGTGAACTGCGTGAGAAAAACGAGCAGATGGAGGAAGAACTAAAAATGGCGCGCGATTTGCAATTGGCGCTTCTGCCTGAGCATTTCCACAGCATTCCTGACGGTCGCCCGTCAACGGAAGGCGGTATCGAGTTTTCGACCTTCTACTACCCGATGGCGGCGGTCAGCGGGGATTTTTGCACTATCAATCGCCTTTCAGACGACTCGGTCGCCGTTTTCATCGCCGATGTGATGGGTCACGGCGTGCGCGCCGGATTAATCACGGCCATGATCAGCGCACTTGTTGAAAAATTCAGCGCTGTGGCTGCAGATCCGGCCGAGATGCTCACCAAGATCAACCAAAGCCTGCTGGCGATTCTCAAGCATTCCGAGAACTCCCTCTTCGTCACTGGCTTTTACCTCGTCGCCGATACCGCACGCTCGCAAATTCTTTACGCGAACGCCGGTCACCCGGAGCCATTGCTGTTGCACCGCCTTCGCGGTGAACTCAAGTCGATGAGCGCTAACGGCCGCGGCGGCCCGCCACTTGGCTTGTTTGAGGATGCCCGTTATCAGACCTGCCAGTGTCCGATGGCGGCGGACGACTTTATTATGCTGTTTACCGATGGCCTATTCGAAGTCGAAGCACCCGACGATAAAATCTACAGTCGCGAGCGCTTGGTGGATGCTGTGCGCGAACGCGCCGGGCTGCCATCGGCGAAATTGGTCGCCGAACTCTTTGGCGAGATCCGGCACTTTTCCAAGCGAGATAATTTTTCCGATGACGTGTGCCTGGTGGGCATGGACGTCACACGCCGCTGATTTGATTAGCCCGAGCTGGCCTAAAACCGGCGGAGTATTTTGCTGTGCGAAAGCTGCCAAGGGCGGGTGTCAATTCTAGAAACAAGTCGGTAGTCCGATAAAAACGAGAGGGTTCACTAGAATTGATAGATAAGAGGGATATTATTATAATTTGGCTATTACTATAATTTACGATATACAGCATTGCCATTGAGGCATCCCTTCGATGAAAGCTGCTCCCGACAAATGGCGTGGCGCAGGCTTGGTCAGAAAACAGTTCGACGCGCCAGGGCGTCGAAGTTCACCACAAGCCTGGGCAAGGGTACCTCCGCCGTTGAACGCGACCGCATGAGAGGTTTCTGAAATGACGGAGCCGGCAATTCTAAAGACCCCCGCGCATCCTGAACCCACCGGCGGGGCGGCGACCAAAAGCGCTTTGTCGCTCGATCCGTGGCGCTTCGCTGGCGGTCTGTGGAAACGCCGTTTCTGGATCTTGATCTTGACCGTCGTAGGGATTGCGGCTGGGTATGGCATGGGCTTGCTGAAAGCCCAGGCCCACTACCAAGTCATCGTTCAACTCATTAAGCGTGAAGTGCCCTCCTCATTCAGGGTTGACGAAGCCGGCGAAGCATTCCGGCCGCCAGTCCTTTCGGTAGGAACTCTGATCGGAACGGCCACCTCCCCGAAGGTGCTTGAACGAGTCGTCGCCAAGTCCGACCCGAAAGTTTCGCTTAGTCAGTTGCGCGGCTCCGTCGAGGTAAAAGACTTGCGGAATACGGATTTTCTTTTCCTTACCCTGTCTGGCTCCAGGAGCGCCCAAGCCACAGTCGATCTGGCCAATCTCTGGGCGACGGAAGTGGTAGATTTCACTCGGGAAATGCAATCCCTAGACAGTCGAGAGATCAGAAGTTTTCTCCAAAAACAGGTCAGTATTATCGATAGCGACTTGCACAAGCTGAACGATCAGATTTTTCAATTCTCGAAAGAGCAAAATCTTATTGACGTTGACAAACAGACCGACGCTTATCTCCGTTCGCTCGGCGACCTGGATCTCAAATTTGAATCGACGCGGATCGATCTGGAGACCATCGAGTTCAAAATCAAAGGGGTAAAAGAGGAACTGCAGCGACAGAGCCCGATTGCCGAGAAGCTGCGCTCCGCCCGAGCGGAGCTCCAGGCGTTGCGGTCTCAATACACCGATCGACACCCTTTAATTGTCCAAAAACTAGAAACTATCCAGGCGCTGGAAAACCAATTGAAACTTGCTGAGGAAAACACTCAGGATGACCCCTCCGTCTACGCCGGAACCACTCTCGGAAATACTCTCTACCTGGATCTGGTGCAATACGAGAACGAGAAAAAAGCTCTGACCTACCAAAAAGAACAACTTGAGAAATTGCGAGAAGAGGCTCGAGCCAAAGTCGATGCGATGCCGGAAAAGGCGGCCGCTTTCGGGCAATTAAAACTGCGCAAACAATCCTTGGAAACAGCGCGGACTTTGCTGTCCAGTCGGCTGCGGGAAGCGCAGCTCTTCGAGGACAATTCTCGTGGCTATTATAGCATCCTCGCACCGGCCACGCTGGCCGGCGTTCAGGCCCGCGGCAAACTTTTCACGATGGAACTTTTTACGGTCATTGGGGGTGTCCTTTTTTTCGGCGGCTCAGTTGTCGGAGCACTTTTAGCCGAGCTGTTGGATCCGAAATTGCGAACCAGCTGGGAAGCCGCACGGGCATTTCACGGTTCACTGCTTTCAAAGTTTAAAAGTGGAGAGCCCGACACCTCCCGCGCCCTGGAAATCTGGAGTCGCTGGATCGCCGCGCATCCAGAAACCAGCCGCCCGCGCGTGGTCTGGAGCCCGAGTCCCGGCGAAGAAGAGGCGCAATTCTGGCAACCTCTCTTTGACTGCGCCGCACGGCTGCTTCCCTTGCTCCGGTTAGTGGATTGCGGACCAAGTCCTTTAAGAAGTGAGAACGAAAAAATTGTCATCGAATCGGTGCCCGCGGACCAGTTTTCTATTGCCCAGGCGCAGCAATTAGGCATGAAGCTGCAAGCAGCCTGCCGCGGCGGCGAGGTGGTTTGGGTTCGGCTGGCGGGTCCGGTGCAGGAACCTCTGGCCACCCTGGCCCGATGCGGCGCCCCACCGCTCGTGCTCGTCCGCCTGAACAAGGAATCGACGAAATTTTGGCGCATTCAGAGTGAACTACTGGAGCGCACCGTTGCCTCACCGGTGGGCGTCGTGGCCGTCGGAGAACTCCCTTCGAAAGCATGGAAATGAAACTCGCGGTTTGCCTCCTCGCCTGGATGGCCCTGATTGCGCCATCGTCAAAAGCGCAGACGCAGAACGAAGCCTCCTGGCGCGTTCGCTACACCTTGGGACCGGGCGACATTTTGAACTTCGGCCTTTATGGCTACCCCGATCTTGAGCGTGATCAGGTCTTCATCCAGCCGGACGGCACTGTCACCTACTTACAGGCCCAGAACATTCTGGCTCAAGGCCTGACCATCGACGAATTGCGGGCCGCTCTCGAACGGAAATTGGGAGACTACTACAAAAACCCGCGCATGATCATTGCGCCGGTCGAAATGCGCAGCAAAAAGTATTTTATCCTGGGTAAAGTCGTCGATAAAGGAGCGTACAGCATGGATCGCCCGACGACGCTCCTGGAGGCAATCGCCCGTTCGCGTGGCATCGAGACCGGCCTGTTTGAAGGGAATACCGTCGAGCTCGCTGACCTGGAACACTCGTTTGTCATTCGCAGAAACGAGCATTTGCACGTCGATTTCCAAAAACTCTTTTTCGAAGGAGACATGAGCCAGAATGTCGAGCTTGAACCAGGCGACTTCATCTATTTCGCGTCTAACATCACCAACGACGTCTATGTGCTCGGAGAAGTTAGTTTGCCGGGTGTGCTCGGGTTCACCCCGAAGCTGACGGTAGTGGCCGCGATCGCACGGCGACAGGGCTTTTCTGAAGCCGCCTACCGGGATCGGGTCCTGGTGGTACGCGGTTCGCTGATTCACCCCCAGGTCTTTGTGATCAACACCAATATGATCCTGAAAGGCCGGCAGCCAGACTTTCTTCTCCAGCCCAAAGATATCGTCTACGTCAGTGCCAGGCCGTGGAAGTTTGCTGAACAACTTTTGGAGGATGCGGTCAATGCGTTTAGCCAAGGCGCCTTGACCAGCTGGACCGGAGCTCATTTTGGCCCTTTTATTACTTCTCCTTTACTGCCACAGGGTAATATTCGGTGAGCATGCGCTCGATCACTTTCGCGGTGGTGGCAGGCTGCTGGTGCGCCTGTTCTCCTCTTGGGCCAAGGTTTGAACCCCGCCCAAAGGCCACGAAGGCCCAACCGATCGCCTCGTTGAAGTTTAATCAACTCCCTTCGGACAACAAACTCCCCGCAGACTTGTTAATGCCCGCGAAGGAGCCCTTTCGGCTCGGCAGCGCGGACAAGTTAGATATCGAGATTCTGCAGATTGGAGGTACCAGAGAGAACTGCATAGTGATGCCGGACGGCAACCTTTACTACAATACTCTTCCTGCCGTCCAGGCGACCGGTCTCACTCTGCCAGAACTGAAGGCACGACTGGAAGAGGGTTTGCGGGAGTATTATCGGGATCCACAAGTTTCCATCATTCTCCGGGAAGTTCGCAGCCAGAAGGTGTGGGTACTTGGACGAGTAAACACCCCCGGTCTCTACCCCCTCGACAATCCGACGACTGTCCTGGAAGTAATCGCCCGCGCCGGCGGACTATTCACCTCTCGTTTTTCAGGAACGACGGAAGAGCTGGCAGACCTTCAGCACAGTTTCCTGGTGCGGAACGGAGAGTTTGTTCCCGTAGACTTTTACAAACTGCTGCGGGACGGAGACTTATCGCAGAATATCTATCTCCGCGACGGTGACTACATTTATCTCCCCTCCGCGCTCTCAAAGGAGGTCTACGTCCTTGGGGCGGTCAAGCAGCCCACTGCCGTCGGGTTTGCCGATCAAGTCACCCTGGTCAGCGCGATCGCCAACGCAAAAGGTCTGCTTCCTGCCGCCTACCGACAGCGCATTGTGATTATTCGCGGATCCCTTGCGAAGCCGGCGGTCGCAACGGTGAACCTGGACTTGATTCTCGCCGGGAAGGACCCTGACGTTGCCCTCGAACCGCGCGACATAGTTTGGATCCCGAATGGTCCCTGGGAGCGCCTGGAACGGTACACCAGACTCGTCATCAGTACCTTCGTACGCACGGTCGCAGCAAACGAAGGTGGTAATGCCGCAATTAAAGCCGCACCCCCAGTTCAGTCTTCCATCACCATCAACCCTATTTCCACACCGCCGCCGACCCATTGATTCCAGTCCGCTAAATCTGAAAACCGGACAAAAGAAATAAGCAAATCAGCTCTTCTTCAGTTGTAAAACCTCCACCAGTATTGGTAGCGATCAAGAACCTGCTCCGGTTGAGACGGCCATTGAAGTCCCATCGAACGAGCAGCCGCTTCAAAGTCGCGCGGCTCGCTCATCATGAGGACCAAGGCCCGCTGTAACGCGGCGCGTGGATAATCGAACCAACGCGCCAGCGAAGCTCCGCGCTTCCACCTGTCCCTGAGATGAAGAGCGAGGTTGCGCCAAGGCCGCATTTCCGGGAATAAGCGCGTCCGGCAACCTGCATATTGCTTAGCATTGGAAAACTTCTCATTTAAACGCATCGATTCAACCCACAGGAAAGTATTAAGACATGCGCGAGTCATCTTCTCTTGCGTCTTTTGCAGTTCTGCGGGATCCGGGTAGCGATGCCGCGGACGCAGCTTGAAAGACACCCCTTGGGCGTGCCAGGCCATCAATTGGGGCCAGTCTGGCGGAACCTGCTGGAGAGGCTTGCTGAGCCGCCGCTGGCGTTCCAGGCAGGAAAAGTGGTATCGGCCATTCACTGCTAAGACCGCATCACCCAGAGCCATGCGCAGCTTGGCCTGGTTGCGCTCCACAAAACCGTTGCGGGTGCGGTCGTCTCCGGCTCGCAGCGCGGAGAATGAAAACAGTAAGCCGCTTCCGCGGTTAAAGAGCAGCCGGGTAGCTTCTTGCCGTGGTATCTTAGAGGGATCACTTAGCCTTGCCGGCAGCGTCCGGACGAAGTCTTCCGAACCATACACCAACCGATGGGCCACCAGCAGATCATAGATAAACATTGAAGGCCCTGCTTGCCGAAGGGCCATCTCCGTTAAGACCTTAAATTCCACTTCGATTCCAAGTTTATGCTCGCCTCGCACGCCTTGCTGCTGGCACCACTGCTCTGCCGCGGCCACCGACGCCCGATCTGTAAGGATCAGGTAAAACTCAAGATCGTTGTAGAGCTGGCCCGCGGCGTCGTCAGTTTCCCGGTAGATCCCCCCTTCCCCTCGTCCGTAGCCTCCGGCTAAGAGCAGGGATCGAACACTTCGAGCGAGTGGCCCAGTGGCCAGGTCGTCTCGTAAGGTCTGCAGAAAAGCGTCAAGCAGCGAACTCAGGGCCGGCTCGTCTTCGGAAAAGTAGCGCGGGCTAGAGCGGCTCGACATTACGGCTTGACATCGAAAATCCGGTGCAATCGCAACAGCTCGATCATCGCCTGCACCGGAGGCTGGACTCGGCGAAGCTTGAATCCAGCATTGGACAAGGGCAGGAGCTTATAAAGACTTAGCAACGCTCCAACACCTGAGCTGTCGAGAAAGGTGACCTGGCTCAAATCCGCCCAAATATCGTTGATCTTGGGATCCCAGATTTTCTGACATTCCTTTTTAAACCCCCGCACCGTGGATGCATCGAGGCGAGCCACTTTGACGATCAATTTGAGAGTGGTCCCGTCAAGTTCAGCGTCGATGGTTTCCATTGTTGCTATTTCCACTATAATTACTAATATAACAGGGAACTGGATTTGTAAATCAAAAGTCACCTTTTCCATCGGTTCGATGAAATTACTTTTCGTTCATGAGTGCTACGGCAGTCTCGGCGGCGCCGAGGCCAATGCCTTCATCACGGCCGGGGAAATGAAGCGCCGAGGTCATCAAGTGGCGCTCCTGACTCAACGGGGCACCGCCAAGAACGAGGAGGCCTGGCGCGAGCTTTTTGCGGATGGATTTTACACTCTGGATCATCTCGAGGCGGCGCTCGAGCAATTTCAGCCCACCGTGATCTACATGCACAAATGGGAGCATCTCCCTTCGCTGCGCCGGTTGCTGGAAACTGATCGGCCGCTGGTTCGCATGGTCCACGATCATGACATCTATTGTCTCCGCAGCTACAAGTACAACGTCCTGACTCGGCGAATCTGCACCCGCCGCGCCAGCCCCTACTGCATTCTTCCGTGCCTGGCCCCGATCAAGCGGAATCGCGGCGGATTTCCTCCTTTCCGCTGGGTAAGTTACTTCGCGAAAATAGAGGAAATCGCCCTCAATCGACAATTCGACCGCCACCTGGTGGTGACCAACTATATGAAAAGCGAACTGCTAGCCAATGGGTTCGCCTCTGAACGGATCGAGATCTTTCCGCCCGTACCGCGGCCGGGAGACGCGCTGCGCAGCTCTTTTTCGGATCGAAATCTTTTGATCTACGCCGGACAGATCATTCGCGGAAAGGGCGTGGACGTTTTGTTAAGGGCGCTGGCAAAAGTTCGCGGCCGCTTTGAAGCAGTGATTCTCGGGGACGGTAACCAACGCCAGGCCTGTGAGAAACTGGCCGCACGCTTGCAACTTTCGGACCGGGTGGTTTTCAAGGGTTTTATTCCGCAGCCGCAACTCAGGGAGTATTATCGGGACACCTCGGTGGTCTTGATTTCCTCGTTGTGGCCGGAACCTATCGCCACCATCGGATTGGAAGTCATGCGTTACGCCCTGCCCGTGGTCGCCTTCGATGCGGGAGGCATTAAGGATTGGCTTCACGACGGAGTGAACGGCTATTTAGTCCCTTGGATGGACATCGATCGATACGCTGCCCGAATCGATCAACTCTTAGAAAATAAGGGCTCGGCTCGCCGAATGGGTGAACGCGGGCTGGAGATAGTTTCGCGCGACTATGATTTCGACACCTACTTGAAACGTCTGGAAGAGTTGTTCTCGCGAATGGAAAGAGATCCGATTCATCGCCGGCCCTGCCAGCATCCTCATCGCCCATGAAGTCACCTCCAGTATCAAACTCAAACAAAAACGGCCGTCCCAGCGTCAATCAAAGCCAGGACCAGCGGCTGATCGATTACTGGGGCAAAGCCGCCACCACTTCCGGGAATCTGCGAATCCGGCTACGGCGGTGGATCAAACTCGCCTTATGGCGCACGGTCGTGGGAGGCGCGCTTGGTTTGAAGCGCATCCTTGATGCCTTGGCAGCAGGATGTGCACTGATTTTGTTATCACCCCTATTTCTGCTGACGATGATCCTGATCAAATTAGAGGACGGCGGTCCGCTTTTCTTTAAGCAGACGCGCGTCGGGCTCAAGGGGCGCCCGTTTTCCATGTGGAAGTTTCGCTCCATGGTCGTTAATGCCGATTCGCTGAAAGATAAGCTATTGCAGCAAAATCAGATGGAAGGGGGCGTGTTATTCAAAATGAAGAACGACCCGAGGATCACTAAGATCGGGAAATGGATCAGGAAGTTCTCGATCGATGAATTGCCACAGCTGGCAAACGTGCTCAACGGGGAAATGTCCCTGGTCGGACCACGGCCGCCGGTTCCACGCGAGGTGGCCGAATATAAAGTTGAAGAGCTTCAGCGCCTGATCGTAAAGCCAGGCTTGACCTGCTTTTGGCAGGTCGGTGGCCGCAGCAACATCGATTTTACGGGTCAAGTCCAACTGGATATTCAGTATATCCGTTCAGAGAGCGTGTGGCTGGATCTCAAACTACTTTTGATGACCATCCCGGCGATTCTTTTCGGAACGGGAGCCTATTGAAAACGATCTCACTGCTGGCTCCCGATTTCTCGGCGCTCGATTCTATCTGGCGGAATCCGCTGCCGTTCGTTCTCTGGCCAGTGGGCCATCAGGGGCTGATCGATCACTGGATGGATGAGGCCGTTCGCCAAGGCGCGGCTGAATTCCGGATTTACGCCACTGATCGGCCGGCTGAAATCCGCCATCATCTTTCTGCAGGCGGATATTGGAGCCGGAAAGCAAAAGTGTTCGCGCTTCGGGCAGAAGAGGATGCCCCTTCGGAAGCGATTCCAATGAACCGGTTGCCACAACAGGATCAGCAGCAAAACCATATTCTGGATCCGCAGAGCTTCTTGTCCCATTGGCTGGAGATGCAGCGGTTCTGGCTAAGACACCGCGACCCGGGCACAGTCTCAGTTGACACAGAAATCATGCCCGGGGGATGGGTCGGACCGCACGTCCGCCTGCACCCCAGGGCCAACTTGGAAGCACCCTTCTGGATCGGGACCCGCACAGAGATTGGCGCCGACTGCCGGGTGGGACCCCATGCTCTAGTGGGAGAAGGCTGCGTGCTGGATTCCAACGTGGAAATCGAGAACGCGGTAGCGCTTCCAGGAACTTATCTGGGCCGCAATACCCGACTGAATGAGGCGATCGCGCAAGGTGGCATCATGGTGGACATTCGCCGGGCCTGCCGGATCGATATCAGTGAAAATTTCATCCTCGGTACCGTGGCCCGGCATCGAGGACGAGCTTCAACGGCCGGAAAGATCGCCGCCTTCGGACTCTGGGTCCTTCTCACGCCGTTCGCGAAATTGTGGCCTGGCCAGAGCTGGGAGCAAAAAGACATTATCAACCATCTGGGATTGAACGTGACCCTCGAAAGCGGATCTCGAGGACCCCTCCTGCTACGCCGCTGGCCATGGCTTAGACAAATCGCTTTCGGAAATTTTTGCTGGTTTGGCATTCTCCCCCGCGCCGGCAACGACTGGGATCACCTCCCTCCAGAGACAGCAGAACGCCTGCGGAGCAGCCCGCCTGGTGTTTTTTCCTGGGCCGATCTCCAAGGCTGCCACAACCCTTCCTCGCCTGACGAATGGATCCATGCCGCCTATCAGGTGCTACAGCCAGATGCGACGGTCAAACTATTGCTCCAGCGACAAATGTTCCATCTGGCGCTTCTCCGACCTGAGCTATGACCGCGAAAGATTCCAATTTCGAAAGCCGGGAGTGCCGGTTGAAGCCGGATCTCCAGCTCGTCGCCACCACGTTGTCGGCCATGAAGATATTTTTTCTGGAGCGCGGTCTTCAATCCGACGTCTGGTCCGGATTGGAGCTTGCTGTCGCAGAGGCCCTGAACAATGCCGTCGAACACGGCTGCGTTGACCGTTTCGAAGCAGAAGTTATCTGCCGGTGGAGCTGGATAGACGAAACCATTCAAATTGAAATCACCGACCCCGGTAATTACCAGCCGCCAAAACATAAAGCAATGCTTCCGGAGGACCCGCTTGCCGAAGAGGGCCGTGGAGAATTCCTGATTGAGCAGCTCGTAGACACCGTAAGGCATACCGTTTCAGCCAAAGGACATTCGATCCATCTGACGAAACGAGTCGGTTTGGCACCGAAAAAATGAGCCGTCCTAACGAACTTATCTTTGATTTAAAACGAAGGCCTGGGTCGTGAATTCAGCGCTCGATCTGTTTGTCTTCGCGGACGCTCTCGGTTGGGCTGAAGTTCGAAAACGCCGGTTTATGGAGGATCTGTTTCCATTCCGGCAGAGCTGCGAGACCCTCTTCGGATATTCTTGCACCTGTGATCCGAGCATCCTGACCGGTTGTCTGCCGCAAGAACATGGGCATTTCTCTTTTTTTATCCGTGCACAAACCGCGAAACCATTTGCCTGGGCAAAATATTTCGGGTGGCTGCCCAATTCTCTGGCGGGCCATCATCGTATCCGAAACCGGATTAGCCGATGGGTTGCCCGCAAGAATGGCTACACTGGTTATTTCCAGCTCTACAGCGTTCCCTTTTCCAAATTGCCCTGGCTCGATTATACCGAGAAACGGGACATCTACGAACCGGGCGGAATTCTCGGCGGACAGCCGGCTATTTTTGAATGGTGGCAAGCATCTGGACGCCCATGGATGCGTTCGGACTGGCGTCGCGATGACGCAACGAATGTCGCATCTCTCCTGCAGGCCATTGACCGTGGCGAAGTCGAACTCGCCTACCTTTTTACTGCCGGTCTGGATGCCGTGATGCATGCTCATACCGTCGACAGTGCGCGAACAAACTTCGCCTTTGACCGATTCGAGAAATGGCTCCGGGAAATTCACGCGTTGGCATGTCGACGCTACCGGGACGTGCGGCTGTACCTCTTTAGCGACCACGGCATGACCAATACGAAGGAGATCAGCTCCATGCTGCATGACTTTGAGAAACTTGGCCTGCGTTATGGACGGGACTACGTGGCGGTTTGGGATTCCACCATGTTACGGCTTTGGTTTACGGAGAATCCCTCGCCCAGGCAGGACATTATCTCCTGGCTGGCCGGACGCAAAGAAGGGCGAATCGTTTCTGACCAGGAATTGAGCGAATGGGGATGTTATTTCGAAGACAGACGCTACGGGGAACTTTTCTATTTGCTGCACAACGGGACTATTTTTGCCCCTTCCTATATGAATCAGCGCCTGGTCCCCGCGATGCATGGATTTGATCCGGCGGCGCCGGACAGCGCCGCATCCTGGCTGACCAATGTGCCGGTAGAAAAACCACCCCACCGGATCGAACAAATTCACGGAGTGATGCGAGCTGCCGCTAATCGTCTGCAAAAAACAACGTATTGATCACTTCAAAATCATGGCCGCAACCAGCCGCTCACTTCGCCTGAAATGCAGATATCAATCAGTTACCCATCAACGTTTTTTACCAGTCTTCAACTTCAGATCTATCTTCCATGGACTATACTCCTCCGGTCTCAGTGGTCATGCGCTCCAAGAACGACGGAGCGATTATCGGCGCAACGCTGAGAGCGCTCTATAATCAAGATTATCCTGGCGGCGTGGAAGTCATCCACTTCGACTCCGGCTCGACAGACAACACCGTGGCTCAGATTCAAGCACGGCGACCATTCAAATTGATTCAGATTCGCGCCGAAGAGTATGTCCCTGGGATGGTCCTGAATTGCGGAATGCGCGAAGCGCGCTCGGAGTGGGTGGTGTTTCTGAATTCTGATGCCGAGCCCGCGAATCCGCGATGGCTATCTGGGCTTATCGATGCGACCAGGTCGGAAGCTCATTTGGGCGCAGCCTTTAGCCGGCAAGTGCCTCGACCCGATTGTTCGGCGGTGTACGCCCGAGACTATGACCGATGCTTCGGACCGCTACGCGAATCGGCACATTGGGACCATTTCTTCAGCATGGTCAGCTGTATCGTGAATCGAGACGCCTGGGAGAAGTATCCTTTCCGCGAGGACCTTCAATATGCAGAAGATGACGAATGGTCGCGAAGGCTCAAGGCCCATGATTGGGGGATCGCTTTTGCACCGGATTCGATCGCCATCCATTCTCATAACTATACCTTAGGCGAGGCCTACAAGCGTGCCTACGGTGACACGTTTGCCGGCGCGGCCACCAAGTCCCAAATCCGGCTCAGCCCCACCGATTGGGTGTATGGCGTCGTCTTCGCCGCCACGCAGGACGCCGCGCGGGACTGGGGCTGGTGTCGCCAGGAGAGCCGACTCCGCGAGTGGCCGCACGCGGTTTGCGTTCGCCTGGCGCAACGTCTCGGCAAGACCGTCGGATTTCGCAAGGGGTGGCATCATTACCACGGCACACCAAAGCAGGATCAATGAACCTCACGATCGTTTCTGCCTGCGACCGGAATTATCTCTGGGGAGCCTTTCTACTGGCTGCCAGCGCGGCCCGGCATCTGCCGAATGTTCCCTTTAACCTTTTGGAAACCGGGTTTAGGCCGGAGGATCGCAGCTTGCTGCAGCAGTTTTCTAATGTCCGTGTTTTGGGGCTTTCTGTAGAAAATCAGCGCAATGTTTGCAATCGCAAGCCCGAAGCGTTGCTGACGGCGGAGACCGAATATATCGCGTGGTTCGATGCGGATTGCATGATTGTCGGCGATATAGGGCCGCTGCTCATTCCGGAAAACCATGAGTTCCAGATTCGCCTGCGCGAACCCTGGGAGAATAGCTGGGTCTGGCGAGACCACTACGCCGTGGGTGAACAGCGCGGTGGTCTTCCCGCGTCGGTGCTTTGTCGGTGGTGCCAGGATGTGTACCAACTCGGGCTACCCCGGCTTGCAACAACGTGTGTGACAAACACTTTTGTCCTTCACCGGCGTCATCTCGATTTCATCCGAGAATGGAAGACCCAGATCGCAAAGGTTCTTCCATCCGGAGACACCGGGGTCGTCGATTCGAGTTTGCACGCTTATTTCATGTCTGACGAATCGGTGCTTAGCTCCCTCCTTGTCTTTTCCCGCTTGGCACCCCCCCTTTCCACCTTCCGCCTCAACCGTGATCCCTCTGCGCATGTCGCGCATTTTGGCGCCAATCCGAAGCCTTGGAAGCGCTGGCGGAAGCACCTTTGGTACTGTCATCGGCATGTCCTCGATCTGCTCAATTGGGTGCAGAAAACGGGACGAACGACACCGCCGATGCCATGGAGCTTTCGCGCCCGCAATCGCCTGCCGGCCTATTTGATCGCCCTCGCTGAGGAACGCTGGGCGAAACTGCGGGCGACCGGAAAGAACATCTTGCGGACCTGAATCCGCTTTGCACCTTAGAGGGCAATTTTCGAGCAGGTTCAGCTTGCTATTATAAATATTATATTTATCGTATATGCCATAGTAATGCCAGCCTTCTTGTTGTCCTCTTTTTCCCCGGTCGATTCCTCTCAGCCCCAATCTCAGCAGCGCCCCTGTCGAATGACCGACTTCTTCCCGACCTTGCTTTTGCAGCTTCTGACCGTTTTGGTCCTCTGGCCCGGTGCTTCGCTGATCGGCGCAAACCTTGACACCATGGACGGCCTGACCGGGCCCCTCCCAAAAGTCGGCGATACGGCTCTGCACATCCTCTCTCCCACTTTGCTCGAACTGATCAAAATCAACACCAAGCCGACCAGCGGCCCCGTGAATTGTTGGAACTTTGTCGACGCCAACGGCGCCTTTCAAGCCCCTCCCGTGTCCCGCTTTAAAGTCACCGTGAACGGAAAACCAGCCCGGGTATGCGGGGAAGGCTTTAAGCGCCGACCGCTCTACGCCCCCCTTGCGATACGCGACCTGCGTGTTGACAACCGACTCTATCTGCAGCTGCAAACGCCATTGATCGATGGCCAGCAGGTGACGGTGATCGCCACGAACCTCGACGGCGACTCGTCTCCGAGTACCCTCACCTTGGCGACTACCATGGACACAGGTCGTTACAGCCCGGCGATCCACGTCAATCAGGAAGGCTACACTACTAACTTCCCCAAGAAAGCGATGATCGGCTACTATCTTGGAAGTCTGGGAGAAATGCCCATCCCAAGCGCAAACGGTTTTTATGTCGTCGACGCTTCGAGCGGCCAGCGACTCTTTAGTGGTAGCCTGACGCCCCGCCCGGATGTCGGATACGTCTACACCCCGATTCCCTACCAGTGCGTTTACCAGGCAGACTTCAGCGCCCTTTGCATCCCCGGTAAATACCAGCTCGTTATCCCCGGATTAGGCGCCTCGGTCCCCTTTTCAATAGGAGACAGTCTGGTGATGGTCTTTGTCAGAGACTACGCTTTAGGACTTTACAACCAGCGCTGCGGCGCGGCCGTGGTACTCCCTTTTAGCCGCCACGTCCATGGCGTCTGTCACATCGCGCCGGCTCAAGTGCCGATTCCCGAGGCCAACTTTGCCGAGACCTGGAAATTTATCGCCGCGGCCAACGCCAACTATGCCACTAACCCGAGACATACCGCGCCGGAACTGAAAAATCAGGCCGCCCAGCTCTACCCATTTGTCCGCACCGGTTCGGTTGACATCTCAGGCGGGCACCACGATGCGGGCGATTACAGCAAGTACACGATCGACAGCGCCCAGCTTATCCATTATCTCGTCTTCGCGGCGGACGCTTTTACAGGCGTGGGCGCCTTGGACAACCTTGGTATCCCCGAAAGCGGAGATAACAAGAGCGATCTGCTGGAGGAAGCAAAATGGGAAGCCGATTTTCTGGCCAAAATGCAGGACTCGGACGGCGGCTTTTATTTCCTGGTCTATCCGCGGGACCGAAAATACGAGTACAATGTGTTGCCCGATGAAGCCGATCCGCAGGTAGTCTGGCCTAAAAATACTTCCGCAACCGCTGCCGCAACAGCCGCCTTGGCCGAGACTGCCTCTTCTCCGCTCTTTAAGCGACAGTTCCCTGCAGCCGCGGCAGCCTATTTACAGAAAGCAAAGCTGGGTTGGACCTTCCTCACTAAAGCGATTGCCCGCTACGGGAAGAACGGCAGCTACCAGAAGCTGACTAGTTACGGCGATTTCTTCATGCATGACGACGAACTGGCCTGGGCCGCCTGCGCGCTCTTTGCCGCGACGGGCGATCCTGTCTATCAGGCACAATTAGAAGCCTGGTACGATCCATCCTCACCTGCCACCTTGCGCTGGGGCTGGTGGAGACTCTTTGAGGGTTACGGTTGCGCAGCCCGAACTTACGCTTTTGCGGTCCGGACCGGGCGACTCCAGCCCTGGCAATTAGACCCGACCTATCTTGCCAAATGCGAAGCTCAAATTCTGGCGGCCGGCCAAGACGCGCTCGGCCGTTCGCTCAACGACGCTTACGGCACCGCATTCGACACTGCATCCAAGCGGCAGCGAACCGCAGGCTGGTATTTTTCGAGCGAGCGGGCCTTTGACATGACCGTAGCCTACCAGATCGCGCCTTCTGACGATCTGGCCGACGCAGTGATGAGCAATCTTAATTACGAAGCCGGTTCTAACCCGGTCAATGTGGTTCACCTGACCGGCCTGGGTTTCAGACGCCAGCGGGAAATTGTCAATCAGTACGCGCAGAACGACCGGCGTGTACTGCCACCCTCAGGGATCCCGCTTGGCAACATTCAAGAGGGATTTGCTTACTTGAGTAACTATGGAAGCGATCTGGGCGCGTTAACTTTTCCCGCCGATGGAGCTGCAAACGCACCGTACC
Organism: uncultured Verrucomicrobiae bacterium; assembly: GCA_963742335.1. GTDB lineage: Bacteria > Verrucomicrobiota > Verrucomicrobiia > Chthoniobacterales > JAFAMB01 > JAFAMB01. The sequence goes on along the minus strand of CAVULL010000007.1, from coordinate 114,598 downwards.
CCTTTTATGACCGCTGGGGCGACAGCTTTAACACGATGACCGAATTTATCTCTGTCAACCAGGCTCGGAGTCTGGCCAGCCTCGCCTTTTGGGCCGCCCGGACACCAGCTGCGAGCCAGAATTGGCGGGCGGCAAACGCCACTGTCACCGTCCCCAAGGGCTACGTGGGCGTTAACGCACCGGTGAGCGTCACCCTGCAAGCGCCGAGCGTCGACTTGAGCGCGGCGCGGGTAGTGTGGGAAGCGAGCGGCCAGGAGCCTTCGATCGGGAACAGCGCTCAATGGACATTTACTCCGACCAGCGTCGGCCCTCAGTGGGTTGAAGCTGAAGCGGCTTTGCCCGACGGCCGCCGGGTCGTGGCGGCCGGGAGTTTTTCTACTCAAGCGGCCAACGGCGGAAACGAATTTGTGCTCGATGCCAATACGGTGGCTCTTTACCATTTTAACGGCAATTACCGGGACTCAAGCCGGAATGGTTTTAACCTGACGCCTTCCGGCAATGTCAGCCTGGCAAATAGTAATGACGGCTGGATGGCGGTCCCGAGCGGACAGGTGGCCCGCTTCTCCGGCTTGGGCGACACTCTAAACGTGAGCATTCCCGATAGTAAGCTTCTACCCGGCAAGACAGCTTCAACGCTCACCTTGGAAGCCCGCATTTATCCCAGGGCTTACAAGGCTTATAGCGTCGGGAACTATCCGGTGATTTCCTTGGCGCAATGGTGGGATACGTCGCTCCAGGTACTTGATGGCAAGTGGAATACACCAGGGGCTCCGACCGTCAGCGCAGGCGGCACGACGGTGGTCAGCGCCGCGCAATGGAACGCTTCAGTCGTGCCGAATACCTGGCATAAGCTTCAGATGATGCTTGCGCCCAACGGCATCGTTCGCTGCTGGTTCGATGGCCGACTGATCTCCAGCGCCTCTGTGCAATTAAACTATGGTCGATCCAACGCCTGGATTTTGACCTTGGGAAATGTGGATGCAGATATCGACGAAGTGCGCATCAGCGACGTGGTGCGCTCTCCCTGAAGGCTTGAAGAAGTCAATTAGGTTCTTTAAGCTGTCAGCGAAGGTAAGCGAAGCGTCCCGCTTTGCTCTACTCGAAGAGCAAAGCGGGACGCTTCGCTTACCCGGCTAGATTGCAATGCTGACAACCAGCGGCCTAAATCACAGAAATCTGATTGAGCAAAAGCTCCAGCCGCTTGCGCCAAGTCGGTTCTACGGTAAAAATCACGGAATTTGATGTGTCCACCCGTAAGGTGATACGCGCCACGTCAGGATCAGCCAAAAAAGGCGCGCTCCAGGTTACCGGAGGATCGCTTTTCACAACTAAATTGATATCGGTCGCTGTCTGCACCGGGGTAAAGCCGAGAGAAATGCTTTCTTCAGCCTGCAATGACGCATATTCAGCAGACTGCGAACCGAGAGTCACCGTGACTCGCGCGAAAGGTCTGTCGGTATCGTTGTAAATGATCACATGCAGTGGATTTGGCCAGAACAGAAAACAAGCAATCGCGGCCAAGAGTCCAAACCCGGCAAGTAAAAGCCATCGGTGTCTTCGCATCATCGTCGTGAGCGCGCAGCATGCCGCCAAGTACTCATTCGGGCTGCCACGCCGAGGAAGATCAGCCACATCGACATATTTTTCGTCTGGGTCAGAGACCTTTCGAAATTGCTGTGAATGTAAGTCAAAATCAGCGCCGCGAATAGCCCGCCGAGGAACACACCGGAAACGGTGCCGCGCCAATAAAACATCCCCTTAAGGCACCACCAGGAGGTCACACCAATGAACAGCAGGTAAGTCACAAACCCGGGATACCCTGTTTCTGCCAAGAGAAGCCAATAATGGCTTTCTACCACACCCTTCGCGTAGTCCTCGTCAACTTTATGGCCTTTATCCCGCTCCGCGTCATCAATAATGTCGCCGAAGGGATAGGGGTGATTGATTCCCAAGGCAAAGCTATTCCACCCGATTCCGAATATTGAGTGATGGAGCATTTCATTCGCACTCAAGTTCATCACGACCCGGGTCTCAGCGCTTTGGTCATTTCCTTCATCGTGGAAGCGACCCACGATCGTGTGCAGAGACATCACAATGGCGATTGCTCCCAAGACAGTCATGCCGAGGACGAACGTCACCCGCGTCGATGTGATGCCGTCAATCAGGCCAAAAATAATGACGATTACCACTCCAACCGCGAAAAACAGAAGCGCAGCTCGGGAAAGGGAGCTTTGGATCATCAGGGCGGAGGCAACAAATCCGGCCGTGTACCACCGTGCCTCCGCCTTTGGCACTTTGCTCATGCAAGCTGCGAGAAGCGGCAAGCCGCACATATAGCACCACATCGCGAGCGGATTCTGATGCTCGAACCACCCGTGTACCTGATAGAAATGGTCCACATACTTCATCTTCAGCACCACGAGCGCCTGGACGCACAGCGTGCCGACGAGTGACTTCAATAGCCAACGAACATCTTCCTCGTCACGGACGAAGTGGTAGGCTCCAATGTAGACCAGCAAGGCCATCGTGTATCGGACGCCGGCCATCAGGGCGTAAAGCTGGTTTAGTGCTCCGAAAATCGAGGCCCATGAGGCTGCACAGTAGAGAAGATAGAGGGTTGCCCCTGGCGGCCAGAAACGCCATGAGGGTTGATTTTGTTTATCTTTTACTGAGGCCACAATCAGGGCCACGGCGAGAACCTCGATCAGGGACGCCTCAAAACCTTTGGTGTGTCCACGATAGGTCTCGATGGAGTTAAACATCAGCGTCAAGTTGTGGATATGCCACGAGGTGACGAAGACCATTAGCCCAAATACGATACGCTGACCTTTGCGCGACCCTTGGATCGAGTTGCCAATCAAGGGACCAAGCACGAAGTAGAAGAATAAAATGATCGGGCCCTTAATCCAGTCACTCATGACGTGCCATACCTCGAGACGGCATTCTTTTCGGCCAGTCCGTAGATGCGCTCCGTTTCTTCGGCTATCCGCCGCCAGGAGTAGACCTCGTGCGCCTTGCGTTTGCCGGCTTCGGCAAGTCGCTCTCGCAATTCGGGCTTCCTCAAAAGCTTTCGCAACGAAGCCGCGCACCCGGCAGAGTCAGCGCTAGGGAAGAACAGGCCGTCCAGATCGTCGCTCACCAGATCCTGCAAGCCGCCGACCTGACTGACTGCCACCGGTTTCCCGGCGCTCCAAGCCTCCAGGATAACGATTCCAAAAGGCTCGTGACGCGAAGGCAGGACAAATACGTCACACGCATGATAGGCATCCGCAATCGTCTTGCTCGCAAATGGCAGAGCGCCTAGACGCCGGATGCGAGACCGAAACAAGCTCGCCGAGATGCGTTCGTCCAGAGCTTCCGCATAGGCGGGCACCGTGACCGGGCCAGCCATCAGGAGGTAGAGGGTCGGGAATTCCACTGCCAATGTTTCGAAAGCCGTCAGCAGCATCAACTGATCTTTTTGGGGATCAAAGCGGCTGTAGCACGCCAGTACCAAGGCGGTCGACGCGATCCCATGAGTGTGCCGGAAAAGTCCGCCGTCTCCATCGGCAAAACGGTCAGGATCCACCCCATTGCCAAGGTGGTGAACCCGGTTGTGCCCCAAGGTACGCACGGCATGTTCAAACTCGCTGCGTCCAACACAGATGACCGCGTCCGCTTCCTCCAGAATCCTCCGGGCACGAAACAGCGCGCCGAACAGTTTGCCCCATTCGAATTTTCCGCTCTGCGATTCCATCATCTGGCTTAGTTCGGCAGCCGGTACATCAAAGACGCCCCCATGGAGTGTCACCACAAACGGCCTTTTCCGGATCTGCGCAGCCGTGAAGACCTCTCCCCCAAGCCTCTTCAGCGCATGAGCATGAAAAATCCGCGCTCCTCTCGTCCGAGCCAATGCATAAAAGAGGGGCAACGAAAGGAGATTCCCTCCCTTTTTGTCCATCTGGAGCTTCTGCGCGGCGCTCAGTCCGACGAATGGATAGCAATATCGATAACGCCGTACCGGCACCCCATTCCATTCCTCCCGGCGCGTCGTTGTCAGCGCAAGCGAAGTATGCACTTCCGGGCGCCAACCCTGGCGGAGCTGCTCTTGCGCCAGCGAAGCGATCACCGTCTCGGTGCCCCCCCACTCGTGCGTCACAAAACGACGGGGCACATGAAGGATGCGATCGGCGGACAGCGGCGTGGCCTTCATCGATAGAGTCCCAATCGTTTTTGGTCAGCAGTTTTCATACAAAACAAGGTGACGAGCTACGGAATATAAATATTATCTTGAACTATAACTATTATAATATAATGGATTAGGTAAGTTTTCTGAGAAAATCCGTGGGGGCAACATCGAAAATCTCCAAAATCTGTTCAGGGCCAGAATTTTATCGATCTCTCTTTCTCCGGTTACCGGCGAATTGCCGGGATCTCGAGTACGAGAGATGCACCACGGACTCAGCAAGTCATGAGGATTCTGGTCGTCAGCAATCTCTATCCCCCCTATGCGATAGGAGGATATGAAGAGCGTTGTCGGCAAGTTATCGACCGTCTTCGCGCCCGTGGCCATGAGATTCGCGTATTGACTTCCACGCATGGCGTGTCCGGCGAAGAACAAGACGATCCTATTCACCGGCGCTTGCACATTCACGGCTTTTTTGGGCATCCGTGGCTTCCTATCTGGCAGCTTTACTTCCTGGAACGGCGCAATCATGGCGCGCTGAGATCGGAGGTGACCGACTTTCAACCGGAGATCATCCATGTCTGGAATTTGGGCGGCTTGAACAAGTCGCTCATGCTTACGCTGCAATCCGGCGGACGACCTGTGGTGTTTGACGTTTCTGACCACTGGATCTCGCGCAGTTTGAAGGCGGATGTGTGGCTGCAGTGGTGGAATGGAGAGACTGGCGGCTTGCCCGCACGCCTATTGCGCCAAGGTCTTCGTCGCACCGGTCTGGCATCCCTGGTGCGCAGGAACGCTCCGTTTGCCCCTTGGCAGGACCTCGCCTTCCGCCGTCTCTACTTCTGCAGCCAGGCACTGAAATTATTGACTTTGGCCGCCGGCTACCCTGTTGAGCAGGCCGCCGTTATCCATTGCGGCATTGACATAGACCGCTTTGCCGAACGGAGGATTGGAGATCGCTTTAAGAGACTCCTCTATGTCGGACGTCTCGCTGAGGATAAGGATCCCCTTACTGCGATCCGAGCGATGAAACTCCTTCCCGACCACTTCACTCTTTCGATCTATGGACGCGGCGATACCGCTTACTCCAAGAGACTGAAGGAAGAAGCGGAGACACTCGGCGACCGTGTCGTGTTCCGAGCGGTCGGCGTAGAAGACATGGGAGGGATTTATGCCGCGCACGATGCGCTGCTGTTCACTTCGGCGTGGGCCGAACCTTTTGCGCTGACGCCGCTTGAGGCGATGGCGGCGCAGCTTCCCGTCATTAGCACCCTTGAGGGGGGCAGCCTGGAATTGATCCGCCACGGCGATAACGCCCTCGCCTTTCAGACCGGCGATGCGGATGACCTTGCCGCCCAAGTTCGTCGCCTGGAACAAGACCCACACCTCCGCAAAAGGATGGCGGCCACTGCCCGCCAGGAAGTTTGCGACCACTACGATCTTAATAAAATAACGACTGAGATCGAAACTTACCTCTACGACTCATGCATGCAGCCGATTGGCAACGCTATTTTTGGCGGAACACAGTAACTAACTACGCCAGGACGATCTTGCGACTTGTTTCCGGACTTGTCCTGTTCCGACTAACCTTTCAATTCCTGTCGCAGGAGCAATTCGGATTCTATTCGCTGCTCTGGTCGCTCTTCGGGTACACCATCCTGCTCGACTTCGGTCTAGGATTTACCGCGCAGAAAACTGTAGCGGAAAAAACAACCCTTGGACGCATTGATGAATTAAACCATCTGATTTGCACCATCTTTTGGACCTTCGCCTTCTTCGGGGCTGTGATGCTCGCGACATTTTCGGTTCTGCAACCCTGGTTCCTGGACTGGTCGAAAGTGAGCTTGGGGAATCGGGAGTCGTTTGGTTTGGGGTACACAATTTTTTTCTGCGCCATGGCTCTCGCCTTTCCTCTGGGAATTTTCCCGGAAATGTTGCGCGGGTTACAGCGCATTGATCTCGCGAATCTCATCACCATCGTCTCACTGGTGGTCAATCTAGGACTACTCGCCGTTGGGCTTCCTGCCAGGTGGCCATTCCAGATCATCATCCTGATCAGCGTGGCAACATCAGTAACTCCTAACTTCGTCGCGCTCTTTGTCGTGATGCGCCGAATTCGCGGATTTAGCTTACATCCAAAGCATTTCCGATTTTCGGCGATCCAGAAGGTGCTCTCTTTTTCCATCGTGGCCTATGTCATAACTTTCACGAACCTGATTATGTCGCGGACCGACCAAGTGGTGATCAGCTTCACGATCGGCGTCGGATTTGTGGCGGTTTATCAAGCCGGATACAAGGCGGCAGAAATGTTCGGCCTTTTTTCGGTCCAGATGCAGGACGCTTTATCACCAGCAGCCGCCCGCATGAATGCCGCCAAAGATGAAGCTGGTCTGCGCGACCTGCTGATTAAAAGCACCCGGGTGATGCTTTTTATCACCGTGCCGCTTTATGCGCTCTGCGTTGCCTATCTTGAGCCGTTGATCAAGATTCTGACCGGTCTCAAATCGGTCGAGCCGTCCACCTATTGGGTCGGCCAAGCACTGCTGCTCGCGACCTTCAGCTCGCTGGTTACCAGCAGTTGTTCGAAACGCATTCTGATGATGTGCGGCTGGGAGCGTGCTCTCCTGAAAGCAAGTTTAGTGGATGCCGGCATTAATCTGGTGGCCAGCATCGTCCTGGTTTCCAGGTTCGGCGTCCTTGGGGTGGCCCTGGGGACGATGATTCCGACCTTTTTCATTGGATGGCTTTGGATTGTGCCGCTGACGGCCCGCTTTCTGAAAATCAGCGTGTTCGAAATGCTTGCCTCGTTTGTCGCGAGGGTATGGCTGCCATTGACCGCCGCTTTGGGTGTTCTGGCGATGATTTTATGGCTGACCCCGATCTCTGGAAATGCGGTGTTCATCGATTGCATGTGGCGTGGGACTATCATGTTACTTGCCCTTCTAATGACCGGCTGGCCGTTCCTGAAGGGAATTCGCTCAAGCGGCTAAACTCCATCTCCATTTTATAGCATTCACTAATTTCTTAACCCTTAAAAACCCGAAAAGAGAAACTGCTAGCCATGTCTGTCCTGATTGCCGGTTGCCTTGCGATCGATGAGATCCGTACCCCAACCCAAGACCATCTGGAGGTCGTCGGCGGATCAGCATCCTATGCAGCACTCAGCGCGAGCTATTTCGGACCAGTGAACCTGGTCGGCATTGTTGGGAGCGACTTTCCCCGGAGTTACCTGGATATTTTCCGCGCCCGTCAGATCAATCTTGCGGGGCTGCAAATCGTTGAGGGCAAAAAAACATTCCGATGGATCGGCGCCTACGAGGCCAACATGAATCGGCGTCAGACGGTTCGTGTCGAACAAAACGTCCTCGATGAATTTCGCCCCTCGATACCCGTTGCTTACAACGATGGGGCCTTCGTGCTGCTCGGCAACATGCACCCGAAGCTCCAGATTCACGTTCTCGATCAGGTACAAAATCCGCGATTCATCGCAGCCGACACCATGGACATATGGGTCAAGACGGCCCAGCCTGAGCTGCGGAGACTTTTGCGCCGGATCGATCTCCTGTTACTTAACGAGGCCGAGGCCCGCCAGCTCAGCGCGGAAAAAGACCTCATCAGTGCAGGACGTGCCATCTTGGGACTCGGGCCCAAATACGTAACAATAAAAAAGGGCGAACACGGCTGCATACTTATGTCGCCAAACGAGATATTCAGATGCCCCGCATCTCCTGTCGAGAGGGTGAAGGATCCGACTGGGGCCGGAGACACCTTTGCCGGGGGGTTAGTGGGCTATTTGTCACGGAAAAAGCGAGCTCCGACCTTCCAACATTTAAAGCGCGGGGCACTGGCTGGAAGCTTGATGGCGAGCTTTTGCGTGGAATCTTTCAGTGTCGACCGACTTGCCAATCTGTCGGAAAAAGAGATCGCCAGGCGATTCCGCTCTATTTTCAGGATGAGCGGATCGAAGGAAGTAGCGTTTTCATAACCATCCAGCCGTTCCCTCTGTGAACCTCTCCTCTTTAGGATCGTTTGAGCCCGCAACCTCACGGCAGCAACTCAAGGGTCTGGGGAACACTCTTCCAGAACCATATGCTGCGCTCGCTCAGCGAATTGGGCGCGCCACATTGGAAAAGCGTCTGATGCGCCAGGCAAATCACTGGGCCCAACATTCGCACCAAGGCAACGGGATATTCCGCCTGGAAACAATTTTGCCTCTGGATGCCCTCGTCTCCGGCGCTCTCCGCCTGAGCGGGTTAGCCAGGCGCGCTCGCGCCAACTACCTCGCTCCCCGAATTATCGAGTGTCATTGGCGCCTGCCTCGTCTTCCGTTAGCATTTGCTGGCTTTCGTCTCTTGCAGCTGAGCGATCTCCACCTTGATCTCGATTCTGATTTCACTCCTGCCTTAATCGCTATCATGCGAGGCCTCGACTATGACGCAGCTGTCGTGACAGGCGACTTCCGCAACACTACCTATGACAATCACGCCACGGCGGTGGCCGAGGCGGGCAAACTGATTGCCACCCTGCGCGAACCCCGTTTAGGGATCCTTGGTAATCACGATTTCATTGAGCAAGTGCCGGAGCTTGAATCCCTCGGCCTGCCCATCCTTCTGAATGAAGCCACCAGTCTGAATCGTGGTCCAGACCAACTCTGGATCGCTGGCATTGATGATTCACACTTCTACTCCACCCACGACCTGGCGCGCGTCGTCACGATGCTGCCATCTCACGCCTGCACGATTCTGTTGGCTCATTCTCCCGAAATTGTTCTGGAGTTGCCAAAAGATCGATTTGATCTCGTACTCTGTGGACATACGCATGGGGGGCAGTTATGCCTGCCTGGGGGTCACTGGTTGCACGTGCCTGTTCATGGGCTCAGACCAGAGTTTATCCGCGGTCCGTGGCGAATAGACGATACACAGGGCTATACCTCGCCTGGCACCGGCGGTTGCGGTGTACCGGCTCGTCTCAATTGCCCCGGTGAGCTGACCATCCATGTTCTGGAGCCGATGTCTTCATCCGCCTCGGGACCCGCTTCGCCAACTTAACTTCCATGAGAATATCTCCTAGTCATCCAGCCCCGGCATCTCCTTGTTGCTTTTTGCCTTGCAAAAAAATATGCGGCAACTTTAAAATTGCATTATTGCGCTATTAAACATAAAAATTCTGAAAAACACGTGTAATTTGTTGGCAAACCGTCGTGCCAAAAGGGAAAAGTCATTCATCCAAGAGTCGAGTAGTTTCTTTGGCGTCAGATGCTAATCCTGCGTCGGAGAATGGCGTTCAGCCCAGATCTGCAGCAGATGACCTGACTTCGGCTATTCCGGTTCAGCGCGGGCAAAGCTCTTCCGCAAATCGAAGCGGGCTTGTCTTGCTGATTCTGATCTGGTTTTTGATGGGCGCCGGACTGGCTTACCTTTCTGCGGCGCAGGCTGATCCCTATCCTCAGTTCTACTTTTCCGGCGGCTTGTTGTTGGTCCTGTTCATCTTCAAAAGGATTGACCACGAACGCCGGGTGCCCCGGGTGCTCTTTCTCGCGGTGGCAACTTTTATCGTCCTTCGTTATTTTTTTTGGCGAACCTTATACACTATTGAATTCACGGACTGGGTCAGTTTCACCTGCGCGCTGATTCTCTATTTTGCCGAGCTTTACGGCATTTGCGTCTTCTTGATTGGGAATTTCGTTAATGTAAACCCAATCACGCGCGCGACGGTCCCTTTACCCCCGCCGAATGAAGCGCCAACGGTTGACGTCCTTGTTCCAACTTACAACGAAAGCGCGGTAATCCTCGAGGCAACCCTCCTCGCCACGCTCCAAATGAATTACCCGGCGGGTAAATGCCATGTCTATCTTTGCGATGATGGGGGGACCGATCAGAAGTGCAGTTCCGGATCGCCAGAGTCGCAGGCGGAAGCCAAAGCGCGCCGGCGAAAACTCACCGCGCTATGCGAGACCTTAGGGGCAAACTATCTGACACGTCCGAAAAACCGGGGCGCAAAGGCCGGGAATTTGAACGAAGCGTTTCAGAAGACCAAAGGAGATCTAATCGTTATTTTCGATGCTGATCACATGCCAACTGAAGATTTCCTCGAAAAAACGGTAGGCTTCTTCGGTCGAGATCCATTGTTATTTCTGGTTCAGACGCCTCATTTTTTTGTCAATCCCGATCCGATTGAAAAAAATCTCGGCACCTTCTACCAAATGCCGAGTGAGAACGAAATGTTTTACCAGGTTATCCAGAAGGGCCTCGACTTTTGGAATTCTGCCTTCTTCTGCGGTTCCGGAGCGGTCATGCGACGCCGTCATCTCGAGGTTACGGGTGGGCTTTCTGGTGAGACGATCACCGAAGATGCTGAGACGGCCTTGACGTTGCACAGCAAAGGTTTCCACAGTGTGTATGTGGCGACTCCGCTGCTTTCCGGGTTCGCTCCCGAAACGATGGGAGCGTTTATCAAACAACGAATCCGCTGGGCGACCGGGATGGTCCAAATATTTCTCCTGAAGTGTCCGCTCCTCATTCGCGGACTCACTTTGCCTCAACGACTATGTTACTTTAATAGCTGCTTTTTCTGGTTCTTTCCATTCTCACGGCTGATCTACCTGATCGCCCCGACCGCTCTTCTCATCTTCGGTCTGCGCATTTACGCGACTAATTGGCAGACCTTTTCTGCTTACGTAATCCCGTATATCATTACCGTCTTCACGGTCTCTAACTATCTGTATGGGAAAGTACGTTGGGCCTTTGTTTCTGAGCTTTATGAGTTGCTCCAGTCTGTCTATACCCTCCCGGCAATATTCGCCACCGTACTCAACCCACGGGCGCCGACTTTCAATGTAACTCCCAAAGGGGAAACTCTCAGTCGAGATTTTATTTCGCCGCTCGGCACTCCTTTCTATTTTCTGGCGCTGATCAGTTTTGGCACGGTCGGCGCGGGAATCTATCGCCTCTATCACACGCATGGCATTGAAGAAACTTATCCTATCTTGATCACCCTTTTCTGGAGTTTAGTTAATAGTGTAATGCTCCTCGCAGCGCTTGGCGCGCTGCTCGAACGCCGCCAAAGGCGAGTCACCCCCAGGATGCCGTCTTCTGTCAGTGCGACACTCCTCCTTGAGAAAACTGAGCATCCCTGCAAAATAACCGACCTCTCGCTTGGAGGGTGCAAAATGGTGTTTCGCGGCGTGCCCGAACGTGTATTTACCAAACCGGGCCGGAGCCAATTGAGAATCCAGATCGGAGAAGAGCACCTCGATCAAATCCTGAACCTTCGACTTCGCAATTTACGCATTGATGACGTGTCCGGTGAAATCGCCGTCGGAGCGGAGTTCGCCCACGAGAGCCTCGATGAAACTCGCGTCAAAGTACGACTCGTGGCCGGAAATAAGCAACGCTGGATCGAGTTCCAGAAGAAACGCGAAGCCAAAATTGGGGTGCTTGGCAGTTTTCTCAGTTTTACCTATCTCGGCGTCAAGAGTTCCTGGCGCCATTTGTCCCATCTGGTAACGCATGCCGGCGACACCGTTACCGGTCGAGCACGCACCATCGAAACCCAAACTTTCGAAAGCTAATGGGATGCAACTGTTCAGTTCGTACATCGTCTCATAAGTGGGAGACATACCGCCGTCGGCGATTTGGCCGATTTTCAAGGCGCCGAGCGACGAGCATACTGAGATCCGTACGTAAGGAGCGAGCAACGCAGAAAATCGGCCAAAGCGCCATCGGCCCTCCGGGTTGGCTTGAAAAGGGTCCGTCTGCGTCGTTGCTCGCTCGTCACGGATCGCAGCGGATACGCTCCTCACTCGCGCCTAGCATCCAGACCCTTTTGAAGCCAACGGTATGTCTCCCGCTTATGAGACGATGTACTAGTCTGAAGTTTCTCAGGTTCTGCGGGACGATGCTGCTCGGCGCGGCGAGCCTGTCGGTTGCCACCGCCTGGGGACAGGTGGAAACGCCGGCCAGCGCTGGGTCGCCCTCGGGCCCACGACTGGTCGATCCAGTATCTCCCCAGATTACTCCGACGCCCGCTGACCGTTCCAAGCCTTTACCAAAATCACGGCAAGCCGCACCGACTCGATCGCCAATCGTCGTAAAACCGGCCGTGCCCCTGAGTCAACGTGACCCCTATCTGTCAGAGCTGGGAACTATCCTTAGCGCCTCGCAAGACCCGTTGGAGGTGCATCTCTGTTTTGCGGCAAAGTCCGAGCTTACGAACATTCAAATCGGCCAGGGTGCCGCTCTCTCGGAAGCTCTCGCCTTGCGGGCCGGCTACCGCCCTTTATTCGTGTCACATGGTCCTGAACCGGAGCCTAACAAATTCAATGTTGTCATTGGCACTGTCGATCAGCTCCGAAATTTCATTCCGGACCAGGAAGCGAAACTGGTTCAGAAAGGCTATCTCTCAATTCAACGAATTCCAGGTCAAAGTAATGGTTTCGTCCTCGTCGTCGCGGGTCGCCAACCTGAAGATATTGATAGCAGCGTGCTCAGTCTGGGTTTTGTCCGCGTGCAATTACCAGACAAGTCTTCCGTGTCGATTCGAGACGTTATTTTACCTGACGCTCCTCCGTTTTTCCGGCAGGACCCGCTGGAAGCTAATAAAACCATCACCTTTGGCCAGCTTCAGCAGAGCGGCGCCGAATTAAGTTCTCTTCCCACCGGCGGACTGGCCCTCACGATGTTCTTTCCAGGCTATTATGATATAGCAGGTGACTCTCCTGTGACGATTAACCTCCACTATTCTCTGCGTGCACATACGTTTCGCTCATCAGGTTCATTGGTCGTGCGAATCAACGGGAATGAGGTAAGCCCTCATCAGTCCAGTCCCACAGTGTCGGCCAAAGGAGGAAATGAGATTTCCTACACCTTTCCTCTCCGGCTTTTTCAGTATGGCAAGAACGTCCTGGAAATCACCACTGGCGATACAACGTCAGAAACGAGCGAGACTAATAACCTTCGTATTTTCTCCGACTCGGACCTGACGCTGCCCAAAATTTTAATCGGACCAAAGCTTCCGGACTTACGATTGGAAACCCGGACTTTTTATCCATTCATCGGTCAGCCGAATGGCGCTGATCTCGCGCTTTTACTCGCGGGACGAAATGACGAGACGATTCACGCGGCCTGGACCTTGCTTGCCCGACTCGCCCAGTCCGCCAATACGTTCTTTTACGCAATGCAGTTGAGCTTCGACCAATACGAAGCCCGGCGCAACGTACTTGTCGTGGGCACCTACGCAAATCTGCCGCCGGCGTTTCGAGTAATGGCCGAGATGCGAGCCTTCGACCAAGCGCATCTCAATGTGCCGCTGGCGCAACTTAATAGCGTCTCCTCCGGAACGAATCTCAAAAAATTGATCGAAAAGCTGCTCGATCAGCGAAAAAAGCGCGCCGCGGAGCTTAGCAAGGCGACGGAGAGTGCCAACGTCTCTGGAGTGGCCCTTGTTGATCGCGAATTTGGAGTCATCGCGACGGCTCCCCCGGCGGCAATCGGACGGGGATGGACTCTTGTTGTAACCGCATTTACCGAACAAAGTCTTTTGCGGCGTGTTAGAAGCCTCGTGCAGCCGCCATTCTGGAATCAGATCAGGGGCGATATCGACCGATGGGGTGAAGAGCCTGCTTCATTCGAGGCCCACGTGCCAGGCGAAGCGCACGAGGCTGAGCGCAATCCTCTCGTTGAGCTTCCTCTCGGAGAAAGGCTGAGCTTTCGATTGTGGGTCGCGATTGTCGTCTTCTCCTTGTTGGTTTTTGTGATCCTGACTTCAAAAATACTGGCGAAGCTCGACCAACGAAGAATATCGGGACCGGGCTCAGAACAATGAATTTTTCGCCGGTCCATCGTCGCAATTTCAGGTTTGGCATGGCTGCATGGCCCGCGATCACTCTCCTCTTTCTTGCCTGTTCCAAGAGGCCGAACGCACAGCAAGAGATTTGGAATGTGTACAAAGAACGGTTTGTCAGCGTGGACGGCCGCGTTGTCGACGACGCGAACGATAATGTCTCGCATTCTGAAAGCCAGGGATACGGGCTGATCCTGGCGGAAGCAGACGATGATGAAGAAACATTCAATCGCATCTGGAAGTGGACCGCCGAAAATTTGCGTAAACGCAAAGATCATCTATTCGCGTGGCGATGGAAACCGAGTTCAGGCGGAGGAATGGTCGATGATCTGAACAATGCGACGGACGGCGACATCCTCATCGCCTGGGGATTATGTCGCGCGGCGGCAAAGTGGAAAAACGCCAAGTTTAAAGAATCCGCGCGAGAAATTGCGCAGAACGTCCGGCAAAAATTAATCCGAGAATCACAATTCGGCCCAGTTCTTCTCCCGGCAGCAGAAGGATTTGAGAAGACCGACGGTATAATTGTGAACCTCTCCTATTGGGTTTTTCCCGCTTTCCAAGCGCTGCAAAAAATTGATCCCGCTCCTGAATGGCAGTCGCTCGAGCTTTCGGGCTTGAAGCTTCTGGGGAGTGCCCGATTCAGCTCTTGGGAATTACCACCGGATTGGCTTCTCGTGACGAAAAATTCCGTCGCCATCGCTCCAGACCAGGAAGCCGTCTACGGGTACAACGCCGTGCGAATTCCTCTCTATCTCGCTTGGGCCGGCGTTGAGACAGCCGAGCTTTACGCCAGCTTTCGCCGACTCAATGAGGCACCGGCCTTGCGACCGGTGCCGGCCAAGGTTTTCCTGCCATCCGGAAAATTTGGCGACGAACAGGCGCTTCCGGGCATGCAGATCATTTACGCCCTAGTGGCCGGCAACAGCAATCTGCGCCCCGCTTTATTAAGGCCGCTTTACGAAAAAATTCTCCCGGGCGAAAGTTATTACTCTGCGAGCCTGGGACTCTTGAGTAACTGCGGAGCGATCGAAGCAAATAGGATTAATCGGTAGCAGAAACCATGATCTTCAGGCAAATTTGCATCACTACAGCGGGCCTGCTGGCTCTCTCAGTCAAGGGCCTTAGCCAGACCCCAATTCCCGAGTTGCCGCCGAATCCCGATGTCAACGCCGGCTCGTCGCGCCCCGCTTTTCTACAATCCTCCCGCCCAAATTCGCCGCAACGGGCAACGCCACGCGGAGATTCTTCTACTGGTCGCATCATGACCGCGATCGTCGAGCTGCCGGTCCCAGAGCCGGTGGCAGTGCCGCCCAGCCAGGAATCGACACCTCTGGTGCCATCGCCAACTCCAATCCTGACCCCAATTCCAACCCCTGCGGCAACGCCAATCCTCAAGAATCCGACAATCATCTTCGGTGACGACCAGGAAGAACAGCCTACTCCTCAACCCAAACCAGAGCCCGCCCCACCGGCCGCCACGACCTCGGAAGCGCCGCCAAAGCCGGAAACGAGCCCTGGCGTCTACTTTGGCGGCGAGCAACCACTCAGGCCTCAAGCCTCACCTGCTCGATCGGCTCCCAGTCCCTCAACCGAAAAACCAGCGATTCAGGAAGTAGACCCTGAAACTCTGGTTAAACAGCGCCGCTATAGCGAAGTTGAGCCTATTGCGATGGCCAATCAAAGCTCTGCTCTGGCTAGAAGTATAGGCTGGGCTCGTTACAATGACCATAGCTATTCTCAGGCCGAGAAATGGTTTAAACAGGCTGTGCAATGGGATGACGCCGATTACGAGGCTGCTTACGGGTTGGCCCTGACTTTGCTTCGCGAAGGGGAAACTGACAAAGCGGAAGCGGTAGCCCGTTGGCGGTTGGATCAGTATCCCTCGATGCGAAAAGTCCTCGGCGACATCCTGACCGCCAGGGCGGTCCAAGCTTACAAGCAAAAGGATTACCGACGTAGCTTGCAGCTTTTCGAGGAAATCGAAACCTATCGATCCCTGACTCGCGACGAAAAAATCTTGCAGGCCTGGAACTATTTCCAAATCGGTAATTACACACGGGCAGCCCAGGAATTTGAAACTTTGTATGCCGAGAAACCGGACAAATTCGCAGCGGCCGGCGTTTTCGCTTCTTACGCCAGACTTAAGGATTGGGCAAAGATAGGTGATATAAGTAAAACCTACGGGGGACCTTTGAGCGACCTTTACCGGGACTACGTCGCCCAGCGCTATTACGATCACCGACTTTACGCCAATGCGTATGCGACTGCTCCAGATAAATACCCTGAACTCAAAAGTTACACCTCTCCAGCGATCTCTCTGAGCGGATTCACGCGCTATAAATCTGGCGATCCGGGCACCTCGAAATTGGACGAACTTCGAGGCGACGCCAGTCTGGTCCTCTACCAAGCTGACATTAATCGCTTTTCGCTCGATGTCGGTTACAGCAGTCTGAACAGCCAACCACTACCGAACAGCGCATTCGTTGGCAACGTACCGTTGGTCGGGCCGCGCACCTACCTTTTCTCACCAATAAACTCCTACAACAATCTCGTGGATGCTCGCGTCCGTTACGAGAGATCAGGCTACTACACTCCTTTCCTCGAACTGGGGATTTCGCCGGTCGGAGGAGCGGTTGGCCCCACCGCGGTTGGCCGGGCGGGTGTCAACGCGTTAGAGGATTGGGGCAGTTGGTCAGTCGGAGTTTATCGAAACAGCGTAAAGCAGTCCATCCTGAGCTATACTGGCTTCAGAGATCCCTACAATGGAGTGAGCTGGGGACGGGTGAGCGAAGATGGCGCGAGCTTGACCGCCTACGACAGTTTGCAAAACGGCTGGGGTATCTACGGCCAGCTCGGGGGCAGTATCCTGGAAGGTCCGAACGTCGAGACCAACCAACATGTCTCCGTGGCCCTCGCCTTAAATCGGCAAATTGAGCTCCCTGGCTTCACCTTTATGACCATCGGTCCCACGCTTAGCTTCGAGCACTACGCAAAAAATCTTTCGTTTTTCACTTTTGGGCAAGGGGGCTATTTTTCACCCGATTATATTGTCCAGGGGGCTTTGTCGACCAGGTTTCTGACCAAGGAGGGCCGCCCATACCTTCTCAAAGGGGATTTCAGCTTTGGGCTGCAGAGTTATAAGGAGGCCGTCACGCCGATTTTTCCTCTCGTAAATTCAGCGGCCAGCTTTCAGGGAACGCAAGCCGAGACCTTCATCACGACCGCTCGAATTGATGGCCTGTTCTTATTGGGCTCTCACTTCGCATTCGGCGGATCGTTGAGCTACAATAAAACAGCTAACTACTCCGAATTTGTCGGCGCCGGGCTCCTTAAATATTTCTTTGAACCACGGAGTGGTCTATACGAAACAGATTTCTAGGACTTGCTCATGAAGGCGCTTGCAGTGGAAGACGACGCGGTTACCCGCTTGATTCTGGCTCGTCTATTGACTGGTCATGGATACGAAGTGACCGCCTGTGCAAGCGCCGAAGAGGCCATCGAAGCTTATCAGCTGGCATTCTACCCGTTAATTTTCCTCGATCTGTTCCTGCCTGGCATGGATGGATTCTCGTTTTGCAGATGGGTCCGCCGCCAGCCCGAAGGAAAGAGGCATCTTATTCTGGTCGGAACTTCGAGCGATAGAAAAGGGGACCTCCAAAAGATCCTCGATGCCGGCGCGGACGATTATATTACCAAGCCGTACCATGCAGATACTCTCGACATCCGGCTGAAAATTGCCCAAGCGCGAGTCAAAAGTATCCAGCTCCAATCAACGCTGGAAGCCAATCTTAACGAGGAGCGCGAACGCCTGCGGTTTTTGGCCACGCATGACCCTCTGACCAAACTACTCAATCGCACCGCCTTCCTGGAAATGGTCCAGGACGCCGTCAAGGCCGGACAAACTGGAAATCAAAGTGCGCTCGTCTATCTGGATCTGGACAATTTCAAACTTGTCAATGATTCCCGTGGGCACGCGACTGGCGACCAGGTACTGTCCAAAGTCGCTGCGATCCTGCAAAGCTCCGTCCGGGCCAACGATGTGTCATCGAGACTTGGCGGCGACGAGTTTGCGATTCTCCTCCGAAATATCGCGCTGCATGAGGCTAAAGCGCTTTCGGAGCGAATACTTTTACGAACGAAAGAATTCGCCTTTTCCGATTCAACCAAGACATTCCACATCGAAGCGTCAATGGGAATCGCTATGATCGACGGCACTGTCGGGTGCGAGGAGTTGTTCGGCTTTGCCGACTCTGCCTGCTACGCCGCGAAAATCCACGGGAAAAATCGGGTGGAAGCGTACGATCGGAACGATGAATCAATGGCGGAAGTACGACGACAAGGACCGCGAGTAGCAGAGATAAAGGAAGCCATCCGGGATGAGGGATTCGATATCGTGTTTCAACCGATCATCAATCTCGGAACACTCAGGCCTGTTTTCTATGAAGTGCTGGCCCGCATGAATAGCGATGGCAAATTGCTACTCCCGGGATCCTTCCTGCCCATCGCGGAGAGATTTCGACTGCTTCCCGAAATCGACCGACAGGTAATTCGAAAGACCGTACCTCATCTTGCCGCTATCGATGATTTGTACCTTACGGTAAATCTCTCGGGACAGTCTTTCGCAGACGAAACGCTGCCCGAATTCATCGAGCACTGTTACAAGTCCGCCGACATAGATCCTTCCCGGGTGATTTTTGAAATCACGGAAACGGCTGTTATCTCCAATCTGCCGGCCGCGCGGATCATGCTGCGCCGTCTGCGAGCCGCAGGTTTCCGGTTCTCGGTGGACGACTTCGGTGTTGGTTTTTCCTCCTTTAAGTATCTCAAAGAACTGGTTCCGGACTACCTGAAGATTGACGGGAGCTTCATCCCAGAAGCGAAAACAGATCAAAGACAATGGATTTTTGTCGAGATGATGAACGATATCGCCCACCGGCTGAAGATCGAGAGCATTGCGGAATGCGTGGAAGATGAAATAACGTTTACCAATCTTCGGCGCATCGGAGTTGATCTCGGCCAAGGCTTTCTGTTCGGCAAGCCTCAATCAAAAATCGCAAATTGGATGCGGTGACCTCTGCAGTCGGAAGCTGATCCTACCGATGTGGTATCGACGAAACAGAGTCGGCGATGCGTTCGACCCAAGGGGGAGAATCGAAGCCTGGGAACGAGATGAAGGAAGTCCAGCACCGCTCGGGGCGACTTGGGTCGCGGTTGAGAAGGCGTGGAATTTCGCCGTCTATTCCCGACACGCGACAGGTGTTACGCTGCTGCTCTATGGCGAGGAAGATTTCGCCAAACCGATGCATCAGTTTTGGATGGACCCGCTCCAGAACAAGACGGGGCGCACCTGGCACTGTTTTGTTCCGGAGCAAGCGGCCCCCTCTGCGCGTTACTATGCTTACAAAGTCAAAGGACCTTGGGATCCCGGCAGAGGACACCGCTTCGACTCCGAAAAGATCCTGGTCGATCCATTCGCAGAAGCGGTTCACTACCCGCCGGGGTTTTCGCGCGGCGCCGCGAAGCTACCGGGCGCCAACGATGGCCGCGCGCCCCTCGGTGTGCTGCCACGCAGACGTTCGGCATTCGATTGGGGAGGCGGGTTTCCGCCACGGCATACCCACGACACGATCGTCTATGAGCTGCACGTAAAGGGCTTTACCGCACGTGCCAATTCTGGAGTCGCATCACAAAGGCGGGGTACTTTTCTCGGGTTGGTCGATAAACTCCCCTATCTTCAGGAGCTTGGCATCACCGTGGTTGAGCTGCTGCCAGTGCAAGAGTTCGACCCACAGGAAGGCAATTACTGGGGATACATGACTTTGAACTTCTTTGCACCGCACGAGTCCTACGCGTCGCAAGATGCCGTACAGGAATTTCGCCAAATGGTAAAGGCGTTTCGCGAGGCGAGTATCGAGATCTGGCTCGATGTTGTTTACAACCACACTTGCGAGGCTGACGAAACGGGGCCGAATTATTCGTTGCGTGGGCTGGACAACTCCAGCTTCTATCTCCTGCATCCCGACGGAAGCTATCGCAATGACACCGGCTGCGGCAATACCACCCGGTGCGCGCACCCGGTTGTGCGAGCCCTTATCCTGCGCAGTATTCGGCACTGGGCCGAGCAAATGGGCGTCGATGGGTTCCGCTTCGATCTCGCATCAATCTTCGCCCGAGACGATTGTGGTAATGTTCAGACCGGTGAGCCGCCGGTGATCAGCGAGATTAGCGATTTAGGGACCCAGTTCGACTTGCGGCTGGTGGCAGAGGCTTGGGACATCGGCAGCTACATGCTGGGTCGGAGTTATCCGGGTCTAATGTGGCGCCAGTGGAACGCGGAATTTCGTGACGATTTGCGCAGTTTCGTCAAAGGTGATGCTGGCAAAGTCGGCGCACTCATGAGACGCCTGTATGGTAGTGATGATCTTTTCCCCGACGGTCCCGATGATGTCTATCGTCCCAATCAGAGCGTTAACTTCATCACCGCTCACGACGGTTTCTGCCTCTACGACCTTGTCGCTTACAACCAGAAACACAATGAGGCAAACGGACACGGCAACACTGACGGCACAGATCACAATCTGAGTTGGAATTGCGGTTGGGAGGGCGACGACGGCGCCCCGGACGACGTTCTGACGCTCCGCCGAAGGCAAGCGAAAAACTTCTGTTGTTTGCTGATGCTGTCCAACGGGACACCGATGTTCTGCGCTGGCGACGAGTTCCTTAACACTCAGCGCGGTAACAACAATCCCTACAACCAGGATAACGAAATTACTTGGCTCGACTGGGAGCGCCTGGAACAAAATCGCGAGCTATTCCGCTTTTTCCAGCGAATGATTGCCTTGCGCAAGACGCGTCGCGCCATCGCTCGCAGCCGCTTTTGGCGAGAGGATGTCCGCTGGCACGGCACGGGCAAAGAGGTCGATATGACTCATGAATCCCGCAGCCTCGCCTTCTATCTGCGCGGAAAGCGTTTTAGCGAAGGCGACCTCTACGTGATGATTAACGCCTGGTGGGAGCCGCTCCTATTCAGCATCGCAGAGGGTGAAGCGGGCGAATGGAATCGGATCCTGGACACGAGTCTACCAAGTCCGGAAGACATTTGTGAGCCGGGCGGTGAGCAGCCGCTTTGGTCGCTCGATTATCAAGTCAGCCCCCGGTCCGTCGTAGTCCTCAGTCGCCGTTTCCCCGCAACCTAGTGTCCTGTCCCCGAAATACGAGGTATTTTGTTGCGATCAAAATGGGCCGCCGGCAAGGCGTGAGGAGGGAGCATATCTGAATCGATACGTGACCGACGAGCGACGCAGCCGCCGACCCATTTTCATCGCAACCCTCTGGGCCGGGGCCAGTTGGCTGTTTTTCCGCGTTGCTCGCTCGACCCGTATAACTCAGATATGGGCGCTTCGCTCGCGCCTTGAAAAACAGCCAACTGACCTCCGGCAAAATACCTCGTATTTCGGGGACAGGACACTAGAGCAAAAGAGCCGTTTTTCGCCCGGCGGAGGCTTCGGCCTGGCCTTAATACGCCAAAATTAGGGTATTTATAAAATTGACTGTTTTTTATTAGAGTTCTGCTCGCTACCCGCGTTATCCTGGTAATCGGATGCCACTGGCGTCACCACTCCGGTATCACCTTTGAACGAAGAATTTCACCGTCTACAGGAAGATCGAGCCAGGATCAAACACTGGAAACGCTGGGGTCCCTATCTATCCGAACGGCAATGGGCGACTGTTCGCGAAGACTATTCAGAGGAAAGCGATCCCTGGCACTATTTGCCTCACGAATCCGCGCGGAGTCGAGCTTACCGCTGGGGAGAAGATGGATTACTGGGAATCACGGATCGCGAGTGCCGGCTCTGTTTCGCACTCGCCATCTGGAACGGTCGGGACCCTATCTTGAAAGAACGTCTATTTGGACTGACGGGGCCGGAAGGAAACCACGGGGAGGACGTTAAGGAATGTTTTTTCTATCTCGATTCATCGCCGACTCATTCTTATCTGAAAGCGCTTTATAAGTATCCGCAAGCAGCTTTTCCGTACAACGAACTGGTCTGCGAGAATCGTCGAAGGGGGCTTAGCCTCCCCGAATATGAGATCGTCGACACGGGCGTTTTTGAAAACAATCGCTATTTCGATGTGTTCGCAGAGTACGCGAAACAAAACCCGAACGATATTCACATCCGGATCACGGTCTCGAATCGCGCCAATGAGGCAGCCGAGATAGTCCTTCTCCCAACCCTCTGGTTCCGCAATACCTGGGTTTGGGGAAGTTCACGTGAGGGCTTTACGCCAAAGCCGCGGATCTGGCGCAACAAAGAGGGCCTGATCCAGACGGAACACGAAACACTCGAGCCGATGTACCTGTTGTATGACTCTACTGAAGAGTTTCTTTTTACGGAAAACGAAACTAATTTTCAGCGCCTTTACGGCTCCAAAAACAGCTCGCCTTTTGTCAAAGACTCTTTTCACACCTACATCGTTGCGGGCGACAAATCAGCGACCAATCTGGAACTTCACGGAACCAAAGTTTCTCCCGTCTATCGAATAAAGGTTGCCGGCGGAAACTCCCGAGTCGTCTGTCTCCGACTCGTCTCCGCGGCTGAGTGGGATGGCAAGCCGAACGCGGATTCCGAACTGTTCGACCGCAGAAAAAGCGAAACCGACGAATTTTATGAGCAATGGATCGGCGGCCTCGACGAGGTTCACGGAAACGTGGCCAGACAGGCGGCTGCCGGGTTACTCTGGAGCAAGCAGTTTTATAGCTACATCGTGAAGGACTGGCTGGCCGGAGACCAGTACGAACCTAAGCCGCCAAGCAGCCGCTGCTCGGGGCGAAATCATGAGTGGTTGCATGTTTACAGCCGCGATGTGATTTCGATGCCGGATAAATGGGAGTATCCCTGGTTTGCCGCCTGGGATCTAGCGTTTCACATGCTGCCATTTGCTCATCTTGACCCGCACTTCGCGAAGCAGCAATTGGAGCTCTTTCTTCGTGAATGGTATATGCACCCGAACGGCCAGATTCCAGCCTACGAATTTGCCTTTTCTGATGTCAATCCGCCGGTCCATGCCTGGGCCGCCTGGCGCGTCTACAAGATCAGTGCTCCCCGCGGTTCTCGCGATAGCAACTTTCTTGAAAGCGTGTTTCAAAAATTGCTGTTGAATTTCACTTGGTGGGTGAATCGCAAGGACACTGAAGGAAATAACATTTTTTCCGGGGGTTTTCTAGGCTTGGACAACATCGGCGTTTTTGATCGATCGAAACCTCTGCCAACAGGAGGTTACCTCCAGCAGGCTGACGGGACCGCCTGGATGGCCTTCTACTGTCTGACGATGTTGTCAATGGCCCTGGAGCTTGCGCAAGTTCGGACGGCCTACCTGGACATGGCTTCAAAATTCTTCGAGCATTTTGTCGCAATCTGCGAGTCCACCAACACCTTCGGCGGCACCGGACTCTGGGATGAAGAAGACGGGTTCTACTATGATCAGCTCAAAATAGACGGAAAATCGATTCCTCTGAAAACCCGATCCCTGGTAGGGTTGCTGCCGCTGGTCGCCGTGGAGGTTCTTGAGGAGGAGCGAATCGCATCAGCCAAAGGGTTCCGGCGCCGTATGGACTGGTTTCTGAAATACAGACGTGATCTGGCGAAATTGATTTCGATAGACAACAAATTGGGACATAACCATCTCCTCCTGGCCGTACCGACCAAGGAGCGACTCTTCCGAATCCTACGATATCTGCTGGACGAGAATGAGTTCCTTTCTCCGTTCGGCATCCGCTCGCTCTCAAAAATCCATGCGACAAAACCCTATATTTTTCATGCCGACGGCCGCGAGTACCGCGTCGATTATATTCCCGGCGAAGGGAATACTCACCTATTTGGTGGCAACTCAAATTGGAGAGGACCGGTCTGGTTTCCGATTAACTATCTGATCGTGGAGGCTCTGGAACGATACTATCATTTCTACGGCGATGATCTCAAAGTAGAATGCCCAACCGGCTCTGGCGTTTTGCTGAATCTTCAGCAAGTGGCAGACGAGATTGCCCGCCGGCTCGTCGGTCTCTTTCTACCGGATAGTCAAGGCAGACGACCGTGCCATGGTCAAGACTTGCACTACGCTTCCGACCCGCATTGGAGAGAACTGGTCTTGTTCTACGAATATTTTCACGGAGAAACCGGGCGCGGGTGCGGCGCCAATCACCAGACAGGTTGGACCGGAATCGTTGCCCAGTTGATGCGTATTCGCCTCAGGGAGACTCAACCCCCAAAAAGCTGATGCGATAGCACCTTCTTATTGTGCCTAACTAACCGAAACTCCATGGATTGTGGTGCTTTGTTTTTAGCACCGTCGAATTTGGCCCCGATCGTACGATCAGCTCGGCTGCACCTCGCACGACACTTCCAGCATCGCGTTTGCGAGGCAATCGAAAAGCGAAGATGGCCGCAGTGGCTTGAAGCAGCAGCCCGCAAATCCCGCCGCGTTCAAGTCTTTGGAACTGATCCGATTACCAAGACCGGCGAGCAAGATGAGGTGCGTGCCGGCGATCTCCGGTTCGGCTTTAATCTCTCGGGCGAGCGTCAGACTGTCTATGTTCGGCATATCCCGGTCAATGATGGCTAGCAGATAACCGTCTCCTTCTCTCGCCGCTCGCCGCAGGCAATCGAGTGCGTCGACGCCGGAGTTTGCCGTGCTAGCCCGCATCTTCCATGCGACGATCTGCTCAAGCAGAAGTTGGCCGCTTCTCGTATTGTCATCGATAAGCAGCACCCGCATGTTGACGAGTCGTTGGGTACCGTCGATGGCGGACTGGAGCGTCGGCGATTTTTGCAGGCGCAGCGTGAACCAGAAGGTCGAGCCTTTTCCCTGCACACTTTCCAGGTCGATCTTGCCACCCATTTGTTCGATCAGACGCCTGCAGATCGCCAGTCCGAGACCGGTGCCGCCGAATCTACGTGTCGTCGACGTGTCAGCCTGGCTGAAGGCTTTGAAAAGCTTCTTCTGAGTCTCTGGAGCGATACCGATACCGGTATCGCTCACCTCCAGACGGAGGTCACAGTGCTTCTCCTCTACCATGATGCAGGAGACGCGCACAGTCACTTCGCCAGCTTCGGTAAACTTAATCGCGTTGCCCACCAGGTTAGTAAGCACCTGCCGGATCCGGCCGGCGTCGCCCCGCAGCAGTGTCGGGACGGCAGGGTCGATGAAACTGGCCAGTTCGATCCCTTTCGTTTGGGAGCGTTCAGCCAGCAACGCGAGGGTCCCCTCAAGGACCCTGCGGAAATTGAAGTCAAGTTGCTCAAAAGTTAATTTACCTGCTTCCATCTTGGAGAAATCCAGGATGTCATTTATTACCGTGAGAAGCGCCTCGCCGCTGGAATGAATCGTCTCTGCGAAGTCGCGCTGCTCAATCGTCAGCGGCGAGTCGAGGAGCAGCTCAGTCATCCCGATCACGCCGTTCATCGGCGTTCGGATCTCGTGACTCATGTTCGCGAGAAATTCGCTCTTCGCGCGGTTGGCCGCTTCAGCGACCACTATGGCGTGATGCAGTTCCACCTCAACACGTTTCTGCTCCGTGATCTCGGTCACCACTAAACCGACCGCCCTGGGCTTCGTTTCCTCTCCCATCAGGGGGAAATAAGAAATCTGAAAATCGCGGAGCCCGCCCGGAGCAGCGTCCATCTCTCGGCTCAGTTCGAAATTAGTAATGGGCTCCGCCGTAGCAAACACCTGCCGGTACAGCGGTTCGAGAATCTCGGCCACCTGCGGCACAACTTCCTGGATACTACTGCCAACTATTTCCTCCACCGGCAGTCCGATCATCTCCGCCAGCCGCTGGTTGACTTTCAAATACCGGAGTTGCGCATCCACCATTCCCATACCCGTCGGAGCGGCGTCAAAGTATGCGGTTAGCTGTGCCTCGCTCTCGCGCGCCGTCTGCTCTGCCCGTTTGCGCTCAGTAATTTCAATGAAAGCTCCGTTTACGCCGACGACTTCGCCTGCCATGGAAAAAGTAGGAAAGAAGCTTGCAATCCAGTCTCGCCATACGCCAGGAGTGTCGGCAGCCGTACCACGAATTTCCGCATCCAGAACGGCTGCGCCCCGTTCATAAACCGGAGAACAGATCTCCAGGAGGCGCTCCGCGAGACCCGGGACAACTTCACGCCACGTCTGGCCAATATGCGCTTCGACCGGCAAACCGCTGATTTCTGCCATGCGTTGGTTGATCCGCACAAAGCGGCCATCCCTATCCAACTGGCAAAGACCAACTGGCGAGAACCTATAGATTTGTTCTATTTCGGTAAGTCTCCCCGTAAGTGCAAGATTGAGTCTCGTAATTTCCTCAGCGGCCCTCTTTATTTCGACGTTACCTAGCTCATTCTCCACGATCTTGGCCTGCAGCTCAGTCGCCAAAGCTGTTTGCGCGATTCGCAACCGCAACGTATTTACAATCCACCGATTGTTGCGACGTCCTAACATTCCGCTCAACGAAGCGTAGGCTATCATGGCGAAGCCCATCCCAAGCGATGCACGGTCCCAATACCAAAATTCGGCCACGATCGGGGGAGTAAGTGCGAATCCTGCATAAGCATAGAAGGCGGGCAGATAAGCGCCTTGCTGAAGGATCGCACCTGCGATCATGCCACCTAGCACAAAGGTCATGAAGACACGGTAAACAGGATCGGACGTCATCAGGTCGACCGCTACAGCAAAGCCTCCCCACAATGCACCCGTGGCCGCACAGCCGACTGCATAGCGCCGGCACCAATACTTCGGTCCCTTACTGACTATCGGCTCTCGCCGATGACTCCATTGGTCAATCAACCTGGCCCCTATCACAATGCAAAAAAGCGCGAGCCAGAGGAGAAGGATCCAAGCCGGGCAGATGTGCCATAACACCACAGCCACGATGGAAGCGACGATGAGGTTAAAGAATATGGCACCCGGCGAGCTGTAGATCAGCCGCGCTTGCTCTGTCCGCAAGGCCTCTTCGAGTGGCGCCGAATCAGGCCGATGCGATTTGGAGAGCATATTGCTTATTTTCCAGCAGAGAGCTTGGCTCATAAATATCGCATATACAGTAAATCATGGGATATCTTATTTTAGATCTCTCGCCCAAGGAGTCCGTGCGGAACACCAGTATCTATAGGAGTAAAGGCGCTTGGCCCGTCAGGCGGCAAGACAGTTCGCCCCATATCTTCTTGACAATATTATTATAATGGATATAATGGATTTTATGGTACATACGGTCGCAGAGTGTGACGCTATGGATAATACCCAATTACTGCTCCTTTCCTTATCTCCTTTATCGTTTGTGGCGTTTGTCATTCTCCCCGCCATCTTCGGCGGCCTATTCTAGGTTCTGATTGGCATCGTAAATGCCGCACTAACGCGTTCGGCGTTCGGCGTTCGGCGTTCGGCGTTCGGCGTTCGGCGTTCA
This sequence comes from uncultured Verrucomicrobiae bacterium, assembly GCA_963742335.1. GTDB lineage: Bacteria > Verrucomicrobiota > Verrucomicrobiia > Chthoniobacterales > JAFAMB01 > JAFAMB01. The sequence goes on along the minus strand of CAVULL010000007.1, from coordinate 87,152 downwards.
GCGTTCGGCGTTCAGCGTTCGGCGTTCGGCGTTCGGCGTTCGGCGTTCGGCGTTCGGCGTTCGGCGTTCAGCGTTCAGCGTTCGGCGTTCAGCGTTCGGCGTTCAGCGTTCGGCGTTCGGCGTTGCGGCGTTCGGCGTTCAGCGGGCGCAAGAGGGGGGCGTGGGTTGTGTGGTATGCGAAGCGTCCCTCTTTGCCCCGGAACGCCTCTCGCCGAACGCCGCAACGCCGCAACGCCGAACGCCCCGGTTCGCCTCAGAAAGTATTTTTCTGCTTTGCCTCGGGAAAGTCGGCGCCGCGCGTCGTCTCCGCCCAGGCATCGAAGTTTGTTTTCAGCATTTCCAGCTTTTTGTAAGCAAGATCGAGCGCTGGTTTGCCGAGCAGAAGACGCAGCGGCGCGTCTTTAGCCTCAACGGCCTTGATGATCGCTTGGGCAGCACGAACAGGATCGCCAGCCTGATTGCCGCTGCGCGCTTCCGTCTCCGCGCGACGCTGCCCGGCGGTTTGCTCATAATCGGAAAGCCGCGTCTTCGACTGTTTGAGCGAAGCACCGGCCCATTCGGTGCGGAAAGGCCCGGGTTCAACGATCAGCACTTTGATGCCCAGGGGGGCTACCTCTTGAGCCAAAGATTCCGAGAGACCCTCAACAGCGTATTTTGTCGCGTGATAGTAGCCCGTAGCCGCAAAGCTGACCAGGCCGCCGATAGAGGAGATGTTCACAATATGACCTTTCTTCCGCGCGCGCATGCCGGGCAGGATCGCCTTGGTCAGGTCGATCAATCCGAAAACGTTGGTCTCGAACATAGCGCGGACTTCGACCTCTTCACCCTCCTCGATCGCAGCAAGGTAGCCGTAGCCAGCGTTGTTAACCAGCACGTCGATGTGCCCGAACTTATCTTCTGCCGCTTGCACAGCGTGGGCGACCGCGTCCTTGTCATTGACGTCGAGCGGCAGAGTGAGAACATTGTCCTTCTGACCTGCAACGATGTCTCGCACCTGTTCCGGATTGCGTGCGCTAACGACGGCGCGCCAGCCGCGGCCAAGAACCTGCTTGGCGATTTCACGACCGAAACCCGTGGAGCAGCCGGTAATGAACCAAACCTGGGCGTTATCTTGTGACATGAATTTTTCCTTGTTGCTTGTTGGATCGACAGTGACCGTAAATTGCCACTTGATTGGGAAATATATGTCCTCTCATCATCAGATCTATAGTTCGTAAGAGCTCTTCTTGATAACCAAAAGATGGCGTTTCAAAGCATAAGCGTGACGCTTTAAGCTTCATGCTTCATCTTCCTCTGAGGTACAACGGCACCATAAAACCACAAACGCCCAGCAGCCTGCGAAAACCAAAGACCGAGGAGGATTTCGGAACGGAAACGATTGGGCGGCGGGAGACGATCCAACGATCAACGATAGAGGAGCCGGTTTCAGAGGTTCAGAACGATCCGGCACACTTTCGGGATAGCTGCTTTTCTTCTCTCGATGATCGCCGTGCTCCCTAATTGCAGGCTGCCGGTTGTCAGCATCGCGATCTGGCTATCTGGCTGGGCAAGCAGCCTCTCGTTTTGCCTCTCCGAGTGGAGCAAACCGAGACGGTTCGCCTACTTTGCCTACAGCTTTAGGTATGATCGTTCCGTTAGTCGGCGCTCGTCCCAGTCTTTCCGACCCCTTTGGGCGCGAAGAGAGCGGCGCGGCGATCGATTCCAACTAAAAAGAGGCAAAGCGTCACGCTTCGCCTACTCGCCGATCCGCCGCTACGGTTCCCCCCTCGCTCGTTTCCCAGCAGCGCTCAGGTGGGACGGGAAGGTATGCCTTTGGTGACTGCTGCAATGTCACAAGAAAGGCCATCACAGATCGCGCAGAGGACAGCGAAGGTTACATCACACTCCCCGCGCTCCACTTCTCCCAAATGACTCGAATGCAAACCGCATTTGCTGGCGAAACCCTGCTGACTGTATCCCTGGAGTATCCGCGCCTGCCGGATACGATCCCCAAGCATTTTTCGCTCTGCTTCTTGTGGCACGGTTCGGACCTGGTTTGCCTTTATTGTTTCGCCCCTTTTACCAATTGTCACATCGCACGGACCCAGCAGTTAGTTCCCATATTCTTTTTCGCAATTATAACTCTCATTCATATATGTCACACTGCGCTCGGGAGATTTAAAGAATTGCCGGCGCCGCAGCCTGGGCTGACAAAACAGATGCTATTTCGGGTACAGGACACTAAATTTATCACCTGGTGAATCGCCTCGAAGAGATTGTCGCCTATAAGCGGAAGGAGATTGCGCCTTGGTTGGCGCATACTGCGGACTGGCGTGAGCGGGCAGCCGGGATTGGGCCATTTCGAGGTTTTCGAAAAGCGCTGGTTAGCGAGAAGTTTGGCTTCATCGGCGAAGTTAAAAAAGCGTCGCCCTCTGCTGGAGTGATCGTCGAGGATTTCGACCCTGTCCAAATTGCTTCGGTGTACGATGCAGCGGGCGCAAGTTGCATCTCCGTCTTAACGGACGAGAAGTTTTTCCAAGGGCACCTCGATTACCTCGCTCTGATCCGGCAGAGAGTCCCAAGGCCCCTTTTGCGAAAGGATTTCACGATCGACGAAGTCCAGATTTATCAGGCGGCGCTGGCCGGCGCAGATGCCGTACTTTTGATCGTTGCCGTATTAACCGACCGTGAATTGAAGCACTTCAAGACCGTGGCGGAACAGATCGGGATCGACTGCCTCGTTGAGGTGCATGATAAAATCGAGCTGGACCGGGCCCTTGGCGCCGGGGCTGATTTTATCGGCATCAACAATCGAAACCTGGCCACTTTCACAGTAGATCTCCACGTGACGGAACAGCTGGCCCCGAAGATACCAAGCAGCTGCACAATTGTCAGTGAGAGCGGAATCCGGACAACCGAAGATATCCGTCGCGTGATCGAATCCGGTGCCCATGCGGCGCTTATCGGAGAATCGCTGATGCGAGCGAGGGACCCTCGCGCGTTGCTGGAAAGTTTTTTGGAGATAGCCGAAGAGACAAAGTGAAATTCAGGCGACACGTCTCGCTCGGCATTTCTTGAGATGGACAAAGAAAAATTCGGCCAGATCTCCGTTGCTTCTTTCGATGCCGGACAGCGCCTGGATGTATTCCTCGCCGCACAGATAGATCGTCTGTCACGTGCACGGATACAGGCGCTGATCCAGTCGGGGCACATCTTGTTGAACGGGAAGACTTGTCGCCCAAAACAGATTCTCCGTGCAAACGACAAAGTCATCGTCTCTGAGCCGGAGCCCGAACCAGTCGTCCTCCGGCCTGAGGCTCTCGGGGTACCGATTCTTTTCGAAGACGATCACTTGTTGGTGATCAATAAACCGGCCGGGATGACAGTGCACCCTGGAGCAGGCAATCAGTCCGGCACGCTTGTTAACGCGCTCCTGTATCAGGTATCAAATCTGAGCGGAATCGGGGGCGAGCTTCGGCCGGGTGTCATTCATCGACTCGATAAGGAAACCAGCGGCTGCCTGGTGGTGGCCAAACATGACTTGGCGCATCTGCGATTGAGCAACCAGTTTGCGCAGCGCCAAGTCGAGAAGTTTTACCTGGCGCTGTGCGTCGGACAATTCACGAAGTTGACAGGCGAAATTATTGAGCCGATCGGCCGCCATCCAGTGCATCGCCAAAAAATGGCGATCGTCCCGCGCGGGAGGCCGGCTCGGACGAGGTTCGAAGTTATCCAGGAAACAAGCCGATGGGCTCTCGTTCTATGCCAGATTTACACTGGGCGAACCCACCAGATTCGGGTCCATCTCCATTCAATCGGGCATCCAGTTCTTGGCGATAAGGTGTACGGAAAAACAGCGAGCGAATATGGGCGACAGATGTTGCACGCATGGCGTCTCGCTTTTTTTCATCCAATTGCAGAAAATTGGTTGGAATTCGAAGCCGGATTGCCAGACGATTTTCTACAAAGTGGCGTCAAAGAAAACGGAATTGTACGAGCGCGGTCTGACCTTGGTCGTCGAAATGTTGCGCGGTCTGGAAAACCAGCCTGAATTCCGTGCGGACTTTTCCACGTTGCAGAGGATCAACTCGCTCGCCACGAAGGATGCGAACGCCATTGAGGCACCGCGGGTTGCCGAAATTACCCGAGTCAATGAGCCTGCTCAGGAACATGCCCCTGTCCGGATTGCCGATCAGGAGCGAAGGCCAGAGCCTGCCACGGTACAGTTGTTCGAAGAGTTGCGCGCCAAGGTCCTTGCCTGCACCAAATGTCCCAATTTGGTCGCGTTCCGGCACACCGTCGTTTTCGGCGTCGGTAACCCGGATGCAGAGCTGATGTTCGTCGGTGAGGCCCCGGGAGCAGACGAGGATTTAAGAGGTGAACCTTTTGTCGGCCGCGCCGGCGAACTTCTAACTAAGATCATTCAAACAATGGGCTATGAACGTTCGGATGTTTATATCGCCAACGTTTTGAAATGCCGTCCGGACATACCCCCAGGGGCTCCAAATCGTCAACCGACACCCACCGAGATGGAGACTTGTCTGCCGTATCTAAGGCAGCAGATTGATCTCATCAAGCCGAAGGTCATGGTTGCCTTGGGCGCAACCGCGATGCAAGGCTTGTTCGCCAAGGTCGAACCTATGAGCCAGATGCGAGGACGTTGGCATCTTTTTGGTTCAATCCCGGTCATGGCGACATTTCATCCTTCTTACCTGCTGCGAAATCAGGCTTTATCTTTAAAACGAAAAGTCTGGGAAGATATGCTCCAGGTTCTCGAGCGACTCGGCCGTGGCATCAGCGAGAGGCAGAAGAGCTATTTCCTGGCGAAATGACCCCAGCCCTGGCCACCACTTCCAGAAGATTGACTCCAAAAAAAGTCGTGATCTGTTTCCCCCAGCATAAGGTGTTTGAACCATGAATCCTCTTCACGCAGCATTTCTGGCCCTCTTCGTTTTTGCCGCCTCCGCGTCTGCCGCATATTGGCAATCGGAAGATTTTGATTGCTCAATTAACCTGCCGGACGGTCAATCCAACAATAGCCCGACCAACTGGACGACCTTAGGGTCGACTGAAGACGGCACTCTGGTGGGTGCAAGGAGGATTGATCGGTCCGCTTTCGTCTTTGTCGGCTATGTCGATCTATCCAAGCGGAAAAATTTCCATCTGAACGAGAAATCGATCGAGGAACTGGAAAAACGCTTCTTTGGTCAAGGGCAAGGTTTTCGCCGGGGCCTCGAACGGATCTCATTGCACGGTATGCCAGGGTATCGGCTGACCGGCGACTCGGTCTACCACGGCGCCAACTATGGTCTCGTCGTTGACATGTTTGAGGCGAACAACCGGATCTATCAAATCGCCGGCATGAAACAGGGTGACCTGCACCCGCTCAAGGATCCGGAAATCAAAGGTGCAATGACGAGTTTTAAACTGCTCTCGCGCTGATTATCCGGCGCACCTCGGCAGAACGCAATCGCATCGTATGCGAAGCGTCCCCGCTTTGCCTCTTTGAATCGGCGTTCACCGTTCGACGTTCGACGTTCGACCGTTCCGTCGACGTTCGCCGTTCACCGTTCGGCGTTCGGCGTTCGGCGTTCGGCGTTCGACGGGCGCAGGGCGCAGTCAGGACATCGGTAACACTTTTGGGTCAGGACATCGGTAGTCAATTCAGCCTGAAGCGGGTGCTTCTCCGTTTGCAACAGCTTGTGTTTTGCGCGTTCATGCGCACCTTGTCGCCGTGAATGATTCGATCCGAATAATGATTGCAGGTCTCGGTTGGTGGGGACGGTCGTGGACAGATGTTTTGAAGATCCATCCTAAAGTTCAACTGATTGCCAGTGTCGATCCTTTGAGTGAGGCGCGAGACTGGAGCAGGAAAAATTTGGGCGTCGCGCACTTTTCGGATTTGGATAGAGCATTTCAAGAAATTGATGCCGACGCGGTTCTGGTAACGACTCCGCCGAGATTCCACTGTCCCGTATTACTCAATGCAGTCGGGCATGGAAAACATGTGCTCGTCGAAAAACCGCTTGCCACCTCGCCGGCACAAGCCGCTCAAATTTCAAGTGCGATTGGAAAAACAGAAGCCAAAGTGATGGTCGGTCAGGGCTATCGATTCATGGACAGCGCGACCATACTTCGCCAGGCGATCGAGGGCGGAAGAATCGGCGAGTTGCGAGCAATCCGTATCCTCTTTCGCCAATATGTTCCTGACATTTTGGAACAGGATCACCCGTTGTTTCAATTACCGCACTCGATACTGATCGACATGGCCAATCACCATTTCGATCTCATCCGTTACCTGGTTGGTCAGGAGTTTTCGAAAGTGAGCGCGTTTGAGTATCAGCCTTCCGACAGCACCTTTCGCTATCCGTCGAGCGCGATTTGTCTCCTCAACTTGGAAAGCGGCGTGTCGGTACTATGGGACGGAGATTGGTGCCGCCAGCATCCGCGGACTTCGTGGGAAGGAGATTGGGAATTTATCGGGTCAGAAGCAAGGATGTTCTGGCGAGGAGAACAAGACAAAGAAATAAAGAATCGGTTTGATCCGAAGATCTTCATCGAACGTCCCGGAGGTTCCCCGGAACAGATTCCGTTTGCAGAATCCATCGGGGATCGGCGAGTTCCCGTACTCGACCATTTCATTGAATCAATCATCCACGGAAGGCAGCCTGAACCTAGCGCGTGGGACAACCTCAAGATGCTCCGCGCCGTCTTCGGCTGTATCGAGTCGTCGATCGCAGGACGTGAAATCTTCCTCAAGCCTTAGCATCTGTCGCTCTATTCGTGTAGCGGACGGTCTGTGCCGATGGCTCGACGACCAAGGCGTTGCGTTGGTCGAAGCGAATCAATTCCACATGCGCGGATCGCATCCTGCGTCATCCGAGCTTTGTTAGTCTTTTGCCCGGCTAAAGTTCTTCGGCGACACGGTTAGAATTTGAGAGCGAGGATGTCGGGGTTTGCGGTACTAGTTTTAGCACCAGCGAGCTCTGCCCATAGAGCAGATCAATGGCATAGTCTTGGCTGTAGCCAAGTTGGTCAATAACGTTCGCAAACCGACCCGACATACCCCCCACTGCATTTATCAGTGTAAATTCATCGCCGACCTTCGGCTGAAAGCCATTTCGTTTAACAAGCTGCAATGTCCCCTCCAAGGCTGCATGTCCGCTCACGTTTAACACGTCGTATTGCCCCGGCGCTGTACCCCCTACGCGCAACGCCAAGGTGCCACCAGCACCTTGCCTGTAGGCCCCGTTTACCTTGAATGGCTGTCGCAGGTCCGCTTTCAGAGTGCCACCGCTCACAACCACATAGCCCAGACCCAATGCTTGCGGGCTGGCCACCTCAAGTGCGCCGGCGTTTATGACCGTACCCCCGCTGTAAGTGTTGCTGCCAGTGAGCGTTAACGTTCCGGCACCGCTCTTTGTCAGCGAACCTGAGTTGATAATTTCGCCTTGGAGTAGCGAATCAGATCCATTCGTATCGATCGTTCCTCCCTGCGCGAGCAGCGACATCCGACGATCTGTGCGCAGGGCACCTGCGGTTCTCAGAGTGCCTCCGTTGAACACCACAAACTCTCTGAAGCCCAAAGCCGTTAATGCATTGTCATTAGCGATCGACAAGGGACCACCCTTAGCGACGATAACGTTTGGTCCAATAAAGCAACCAAAAGCAGTAGGCGCACTTCCAACGGCAATCGTGTCAATGACCCTATTCGTCGCCGTCTCAATCACCGAGATCGTCCCATCCGTCTCGTTCGTAACGTAGATTCGGTTACCGTCCGGAGTCACAGCAACGCCAGTAGGAACCGTTCCTACCTTCACGGGTGAGCCGACCACCGTGTTCGTCTTAGTGCTTATCACCGAAACCGTGCCATCGTTTCTGTTCGCACAGTATGCGTGTTTGCCGTCCGGAGTTACCGCTACGCCGAAAGGAACAATTCCTACATTTATAGGTGAGCCCACCACCCTGTTTGCCGCGGTTTTAATGACCCAGAGCCTCCCCGGGACCCGGTCGACGTCTGTAACGTACACATACTTGCCATCCGGTGTTACCGCTACACCTTCAAATACCCCCGTCTCTGGGCTAAAGATCCCTGGCAGCGCAATGGTCGAGACGACCATGTTCGTGGCGACGTTAATCACCGAGACGGTTCGGCTAAGGCCGTTGGCAATGTAGGCATACTTGCCATTCGGAGTTATGGTAACCGCTTCCGGCCCTTCCCCGGCAATGAGCGTGGCGATCACCCTGTTTGTCGCCGTATCGATTACTGAGACCGTGTTGATCCAGTAGTTTGGGACGTATACACACCCGCCGTCCGGAGTTACAGCCAGGCCTCTGGCTCCACTTCCTACTGGAATCGGCGGACCAACTAGCGTCTTCGTCGCGGTGTCAATCACCGAGACAGTACCGCCGCTAAAGTTGGCCACATACGCGGACTTTCCGTCCGGAGTTATCGCAGTGCCATAGGGATAAGCTCCCACCGAAATGCGATTACCGAGGAGTGTGTTCGTCCCCGTATCGATTACCGAAACATTGTCAAACTCTTCGTGAGGGACATAGGCCGCCACGTCAATCTGGCCATTACTGCTCTGGACAAAATTCAGTCCAAGGACGGCAAATGAGAGTTGCAAAAAAGTCTTCATTGTTTGCTCCTGAGCTCTGCGGAGTGCCTGCCGAGCGACGCTTGCGAGTGAGGGACTAAATCTTTAAAAGTAGGACGTCGAGCGAGAGACGCTTTTGAAAAGCCTGAATTAAAGTCCTTGTTTACTATATAAATAAATTTTATCAATATTGTTTTTATTATTTTTACGGTTTTTACCTACTCGGGTGAGAACGCCGGCATTCCCGTCGCGAATGCTCCCACATTTTGGACAAGGACTACACCATCACCGCCGAGGTGACGATCCCCGAAGGCGGAGCGCCAGGAATGATCGTAAAACGGGACAGCCGCTTCGTTCTCCTTGAAGTCGCCCGCGGACGCAAAGGTGCTGGCAGAGCAGCTTCCACCACTTCATTCCGCCGACGACGAAGCCCCGGCCCGATCCCGATCTGGCGGGCGGCGTTTGGGCCGAGGGCGCAGCACTTCCGCCTGCCGCTTCCAGTGATTTCGGCAACGGCGCCGGGCGTCTTTGTAGCGCGCCGGGTTTGGTGTAGAACCAGCAGGTATAGAAGCACTCATTTCGATTCCGATTGGGGTGGGTGATTCTGCAATGGTTCCGGGGGTGTTTTCAGCGCCCCCGGTTCCGGTGAAGGATTCACTTCACGGCGTCCCGCCGCTGCCGGCGGGGTGAATTTTCTTCGAGCATTGCTTTATCGCCAAGTGTCTTCTTGTTGGCTCAAGCAATTACTTCACGGGCCGAAACGATCCGCGAGAGTTCCTTCCACGAAGCGATGATTTTAGCGTTCGTGTTCAGAGCGCTGTGAACGTTGATCCGCAGGGCGCTCAGCGAGCTTTCGATCAAATCCTGCACGCGGCGCTGCGCATCGGGCACCGAGGTGGCGCGGTAAACGCCCAGCGTCTTCTCGAACAGATCAATGGTCTGATTGCTCATGCGGTTGATGGTCTCAACAAACTCCTCCCCACGCTTCTCATAACAGCTCATGGCCTCTTGACAAACCTCGTCAATGGTTTCCGACGTTGCCGCGATTGCCTCTTTGGTATCTGTCGCACTCATGTTCTTTCCTTGCTTCTTTTTCTTTGTGAGGCTCCGGGTGATTCCTGAGCTTCTGAATGAAACATCGCACGGATTTCCGAAACGCGTCAACGCATTTTTTTGCAATTGCACAATTTTTGAAATTCGTGCCGGCAAAGAACAATCCATCGTGGATTCCCGTAATTCCTGGCTCTTGGGGCCGAGATGCCTTTTTCTGACAACAATATTAATGCAATCGCAAAAAATGGTGACGCAAAACCAACAAAGGGCGAAACGACCGGCATGGGAACTTGAAAGATGTTTCGGAAAGGGGCGGTCGTTTGACAAATCCAACTCCGGCTGGCGGCGAGATCTATCGGTCAGTTGCAACAACGTAGGCGAGTGAGAGTGTGTCTACGATTAAAGTGCAGTTCGACAGCAGGATACGGTCGGAATCAAACCCAAAAACTGACGAACCAAAGGGACACAGTTTTGGGAGTTGCAAAAACAGCCCAACTGGCCTGATCGTCTCCGGCGTGACCAATACGCAACACCTGACTTCCCATGAACGCCAAAATATCCGAATCCGTATCCAACTACCTCTCCACCTCGCCAATTCTGCATTTCATCGGCGGTGACTGGCAGCCCAGCGCCGATGGCCAGACGTGGAACGTCATCAATCCCGCCGACGGCAGCGCTCTCGCGACCACTTCGCTGGGCGGCGCCCGCGAGATCAACTCGGCCGTGGAGGCCGCGCACAAGGCCTTTCCCGGCTGGGCCGCGACTCCGCCTAACGAACGCTCCGCCCTGCTTCACCGTTTCGCCGAGCGGGCCGAGAAGGAAAGCGCAACGCTCGCGCAGATCGAGTCTCTCGACGTGGGCAAGGCGATCTCGCTCGCGCAAGGCTTCGACATCCCGTTCGGGATCGAGTGCATCCGGTACTATGCCGAATTCGCGGTGCACGCGCAGTATAGCGTGCCGCTCGCGATCAAGAACATCGAGGCCCGCATTTTCCGCGCACCATACGGCGTGTGCGGCTTCATCTTCCCGTGGAACTTCCCGTACGACCTTTTCATGTGGGGCGTCATCCCCGCCATCGCGGCGGGCAACACGGTCGTCGTGAAACCCTCCGAAATCACCCCGCTTAGTAGCCTCTACATCGCGAAGCTGGCGGCCGAAGCCGGCATCCCGGCTGGCGTCATCAATGTCGTCGTCGGCCAGGGACCCGAGGCGGGCGAAGCATTGACCAATCATCCGCTCGTGCGCCGCATGTCGTTCACCGGATCGATCGAGGTGGGGAGCAAGATCGGCGAAGCCTGCGGACGGCGTCTCATCCCGTGCAAACTCGAGCTTGGCGGCAAAGGCGCTGCCGTGGTGTTTGACGACGTCAATGTAGCCTCCGCCGCGGCGCAGCTCGCCGGCGCGATCACGATGAATAGCGGCCAGGTGTGCTGCACCGCGACACGCTGGATGATTCACGAGAAAATCTACAATGAGTTCGTTGGCTCCGTCTCTGAAGTGCTGCGCAAGACGAAGATTGGCCCCGGGCTGGACCCGGCGACGGAAATGGGACCACTGGTAAGTAAAGTGCAGCAGGACCGCGTGCTCGGGTATCTGGAGAAGGGCAAAGCCGAAGGCGCCACCGCAGTGCTCGATGGCGGGCTCGCCGAAGTGCCCGGCTACTCGGGCGGTTTCTATGTGAAGCCGTATCTGCTCCAAGGCGCCATCGACAATGTCTGCTTCCGCGAGGAGATCTTCGGACCCGCCGCCTATCTTACAAAGTTCAGCGACGAGCAGGCGGTCATCCAGGACGTGAACTCCCTCTCCTACGGACTGGCAAACAGCGTCTGGAGCGCCGACTTCGCGCGCGCAAATCGCGTCGCCGAACAGATGGTCGCGGGGAACAACTGGATCAACGCGCACAACGTCTTTGCCTACGGCCTGCCCTACGGCGGCGTGAACAGCAGCGGGCTGGGAGGCGGCGTGAACAGCCCGGCAACGTTCTATGACTACCTACGCGAAAGCACGATCGCCCGTCCGCTCGCCTAGCCGCAAGCCTTCAGGCTGCTCAGCGCTTTCTTCAAGATCGGTTCAAATCCAACAGAGGTACGGAGATCAAACTCGAAAGGCGAGTGGGCCTCGTCGACTCTGAGACCTTGGCTGGAGCGGTGACGGCTGTTTTAAACTGAAACTTAAAAAATTTCAATCGACGTTACTGTCACTGAATGGTTTCCTCGGTTGCCGTATGCTTTGCCATCTGACGGGCCGCCGGCCCGGTGCTATCCTCGATCTGGCTAACTACGAACTGGAGCTGGAGGACCGTTTCGAAGGACCGGTTCTGGACAGACGGCTGTGGATCCCGTACTACCTCCCGCATTGGAGCTCGCGGGCGGGGTCGGCAGCTCGTTATGCAGTGGCTAGCGGAACGCTCCGCCTGTTCATCGAGCATGACCAGGAACTTTGGAGCCCCGAGTTTGCCGGTCATCTGCGGGTCTCGTCGCTCCAGACCGGTGTATTCGCGGGACCCGTCGGAAGCGCAATCGGTCAACACCGCTTCCGCGAGGGCATAATCGTCCGTGAAGCGCAACGCAACGTCGCGCTGTACACGCCGCAGTACGGCCTGTTCGAGCTCCGGGCCCGCGCGCTCGGCGATCCCGTGAACATGGTGGCCCTGTGGATGATCGGCTACGAGGACGAGCCGACGCATTCGGCCGAGATCTGCATCTGCGAGATCTTCGGGCGTGATGTGGGTCCGCTCCAGACTCGGGTCGGGATGGGCGTCCACCCCTTCGGAGATCCTGCCATCACAGACGAATTCGCCGCCGAGACGGTCGGCATCGATGCTCGCGAATCGCACACCTACGCGGCGGAGTGGACCCCGGACAACGTCGCCTTCTACGTCGACGGGCGGCTAGTTAAAGTGATCCGCCAGTCCCCGGCGTATCCGATGCAGTTCATGCTCAGTATCTACGAGTTCGGCGATCATCCGCGGCTGCCGTCCGCTCCTGACCGCTACCCAAAGACCTTCGTGGTGGAGCGCTTTCGTGGCTACCGACCAATCGGCGGCCCAGGTGCGCGACCTCGCGCGTTCCCCGCCGCTGGGACCGCATGATGACGAACGACACAGGCGATCAGACATAAACCAGAATCCTTACCGCCGTGCAGATGAGAATCTCCGGAAGCAGCGGCTATTGAATCCACGAAACACGGCATCGCGTTCACGCGTCGATCCGAAAACGAGGACCACGGCCTTGCCCTGCGAATTCTCCGTGGGATGGAAGCGGTCGGCGTTCGCAACCTGGGTGCGATGATCTACGACCAGCGGATGCAGCCTGGCCAGGAGACACTGACTCCGAACCAAAGCGTGGTTTACCTCTACGATGCCATCAACCTAAAAAAGACCGGCCCGGTCGTTCACATCGTCCCCGAGGGACCGATCAACGCGGGCTTCTTCGACATGTGGATGCGCCCGGTTTATGACTTCGGCGTCGTCGGCCCGAACAAAGGCAAGGGGGATCGCATCCTTCTCGTGCCGCCCGGCTACAAGGGAGATCTCCCGGAGGGCTATCAAGTCGCCCGGCCCAAGACTTTTATCAAATCTTCTCCATCACTCGTGTTTCGGTGAAGGAGGGCATGTCTGAAAAGCAGGCGACCGATATCCTGCGAAAGATTCAGACCTACCGGCTGTCAGACGCCGCGAATCCGCCTGCCAAGGACTTCGTGCTGATGGGAGATCCCGCGAAGGGCGGCAAGGAGTTCCGCATGAACCGACCCACCGGACTCGAATACTGGAAGATGGTCCATGCCATCATCGATAATGAGACGATCGAGGACCGCGACCGAATCACGCTTGGCACATTCGCGGCCAATTTGCGGAGCTATTGCCCGAAGCCCGCGCTTTTGAACGTGGAATACAAACTGCCGCCGCTCAAGCTCGTCGAGTGAACGGGAAAAAACGCAGCCATGATCGCCTGTTCCATGAAGGGCTGTTTACTTCGGTTTGAGCCCAGCTACTCAAGAACTGGTTCACCGGGACAATGATAAGATAACGACCAAGCTGAAGAAAATGAATCCTGCCGAAGAAGAGGCCGCGGAAAAAGCCGTGGGCCAAAGCGACGAAGTCGACGCGAATCAACACTGAGCTGCTCTGAACGCGCAAAATACCGCCCAAAGAATCGCGCAAAATAATTCCCAAATTTACATTTGTTTTTGATTTTGGGGATTTCCCTATTTGGCGTCAACAAAGAGGCAGCCGGAATCCACGTCCTCCCGACGCGTTCGCTTTTTGCCTGCGATATTCTGCATAGGTTGCTTCCGCACGTTTCTCTACCGAAACCGACTTCTGCTCTTTTGCGATTCTGATGGCTTCGCAAAACGAAGCCTCGATTTTGGTCTCATCCGCACCTAGGGCCGTGAGAAACACACCTCGGAGCCAGTGCAGTTCGACACATAGGCGCGCTCCGGATCTTTCGACTAGTGCTTCCGCCTCGTTTATCGCCTCAAGAGCTTCGCACGTACGATTTGCCAGGTGGAAAGCTTCGGCCTTTAGTGCTAGAAAAAACGGCGTCGCAAGGATCGCGCCGGCCGCCCGATAGTCTCCTATCCCGTCCTCGATCGTCGCGATCCCTTCGGCTGTGTCACCAGAAGCGCTGCGCGCCCAGCCGCGGAGAACCTTCCCGTGGGGCAGCCAAGTTGCAATATTCTGACGCGTTGACATTTCAATTAAATCCGATGCCAAGCGTTCCGTTTCGGCAAGATTACCCTCAAAGTAGGCGAGAAACCCGGACCAATAGAGAAGATAGACCGACGCTTGGGTATCATGCAGCTGTTTTGCTAGCGAGATCGCTTCGGCCATGGTTGCTTGGCAAGAGGCAACCTCTCCTAAATGCCACTCGGAGAGGGCCTGATTGGACAGACAATGGATGGGGGGCGCGATCCAGTCTTCGACTGGAAAGTGCACTCCTCCAGAGCGCCAGATTTGAAGTCCGAACGTCTTTTCATCGACGGGTCGATCAAACAGACCCAACATGCGGAGAACGGACAGCTCAGGACCCTCTCCAAACCAGGTTTTGTAAGATTCCATTACCTTTCGCGCATGAACTCCCTGTCGTACGTCGCGACCAAGACGCCCTGATACTTCTGCGTGGTACCGAATATCTCCGTCATAAGCATCGGTCAGAAAGCTGCCCAGTAGCGCGAGAGCAAGGCAATGGCCGTCAACCTGGTCGCTGGCAGTCCGTAACTCCGCCTCATGCCCCTTAACGCCTAACGCGCAAAGCAGTTTCGCACCCGCAGCGCTGGATAAACGTTCCAACTCACGACGCAGGGCCAAGGAGCGCTCGTGGTCTGCAAGATCAGCGACCGGCGTCCGCGTGGTAATCAGGCAAAGCCCGGTATTGAAAGCCGCAAGCTCGCGCAGAAAGGCTTGAAGGGAGGGCTCACGTAGCCGGCCTTCTTGGGGGCCAGGCGGATTTTGGAGCGGCTCCAGGCCATCCAGAACCAATAAGGTTCGACGATGCGCGACGAGCTTGGCGAGCCTCTCGCCCTTTTCCCAAGCAGTTCCGAGCCGTGGATCGGAATCGCCAAACCAACTGAGAGTAGCGTCAAGAAATTCATCTGCGGACGAAGTGCCCCCGCTGCTGCCCTGTCTGTAAAAGGACCAGCCAAAAACCCGCTCCGCAGAATGGTAGTGTTCAGCAGCCATCCGCCGGAGCCAATGGTTGACCAGCGTGGACTTCCCAACACCCGCCCAGGCAACGATTGTAACGACATTTACATTCTGGTTTGCCCATGCGGCATCCAGGAAAGCGATATCCTCCTCTCGACCAAAAACATCGCTGCCTGTAACGGGCAATCTGGCTACGGAAATCTTCTTCGGTGCAAGTCTTCCTGGCGTCTTGCGGGTTCCGACACGCGAATCGGTAGCGGGCGTCTTCTGCAGGCTCTGACGAGTGATTCTACGCCCTGCGTCGATAGCGCCGGTTATCGTCGGCATCGCCTTCAGCAGCTCGTTCGGAGTCTGGAAACGCTGTGCCGGATCCTTCTGAAGGACCACCGCTTCAACACGAGCAAAGTGTTGCTGGAAGTTACGTGGTAAGACTCCAAGAGAAGAAGTCCATTTTTGGAACGCCCACTGCCTCCTTGACCTGGAAGCCAGCGATCTTATTCTTCCGAATATGCCGGCTGATTCAGCGCAAATTGCTTTGGAGCGCGTGCTTGCGGCTGTCGGGCAGTGCCTTGACCGACAGAGCGCCGAGTTGCTGCTCCGTCTACGCGCTGACACGGAGATGCAGGGGAGGATCGAGGAACTGGCCGACAAATGCACCGAAGGAAGGCTTACCCCTGAGGAGCGTGACGAGTATGAAGCAATGATCCGTGTCGGAAATTTCGTTGCCATTCTGCAAGCGAAAGCTCGTCGGCTCTTGGCTGAAGGTCATGCCGCCTGATGGACGAGCGGCTCCGGCAAACCGTCCGTGAACGTGCCGATCATCGCTGCGAATACTGTTGCCTTCCGCAAAGCGCGGAGCCATTCTTCGCCTATCACGTCGAGCACATCGTTGCTCGACAGCATGGCGGAAGGGACGACAGCGAAAACCTCGCTCTCGCCTGCTACCACTGCAATGCGCACAAGGGTCCGAACCTGAGTGGACTTGATCCGGAAAGCGGCGCACTCGTCCGGCTGTTTCATCCTCGGCAGGGCCGGTGGGATGAGCACTTTGAACGCAACGGAGTGCTTATTGTCGGTCGCAGTGCGGTTGGCCGAGCGACGGATTGCGTGTCGAGATGGAACGCCTTCGACGGATCGCGCAGGTTCGTGCCCGCACCCTTCTTCCGAGCCAGCGCTCCACCGCCGAGTCGCGCTGCACAGAGCGCGCACGGCT
Organism: uncultured Verrucomicrobiae bacterium; assembly: GCA_963742335.1. Classification (GTDB taxonomy): domain Bacteria; phylum Verrucomicrobiota; class Verrucomicrobiia; order Chthoniobacterales; family JAFAMB01; genus JAFAMB01. The sequence goes on along the minus strand of CAVULL010000007.1, from coordinate 70,660 downwards.
TCGCGCACGACTTCGCTTACGGGGAATAAGACCCCGAATTGATTCCAGCTCTTCCGGCTTCGGCCTGTCGTGAGGCAGAGTAATGCTGAACTGCTGTGTGGTTCTCATAGCGCTCTCCTTCCGAGAAAGATAACACGAATAGGATTCAAGCCTACTGGCATACGACGAGCGGCGCCCTTCTGGCGTTGTCAGTCTGTTGTAATCAACTTTGAATAAGCAACGGTTATGCATAGAAATGATTCGACGATAACCGACCGGAATGTGGGTTGAACGAAGCCGCTGCGCGGAGTCGTGAGCGGTGAAGTCGTGGTCGGCATAATGGCCGACCTATGACCCCATTACGAGCCAAATACATCCGGGACCTCGTCATTCGTGGCCGCTCAAAAAACACTCAGGAAGCCTATACAAGGTACGTCTGTGATCTGGCACGCTATTATCGCCGTTCGCCAGAGCTGATCTCCTACGAGGAAGTCACGGGCTGGCTGTACCATCTCATCAAGGAACGCCAACTGTCAGCCTCCAGCGTCAACATCGCCGTCAGCGCCGTGCGCTTTCTCTCTACGCCGTGACACTTGGGCGAGAGACGCTCGACTTGATGGCATCGGTCCCGCACATGAAGCGCGCCACCCGGCGCGCGGAAGTCTACGCGCGCAGCGAGATCGAAGCGATCTTGACTGCGCCCAGACAGCCGCGCGACCGCGCGCTCTTAATGACGGTCTATGGCTGCGGGCTGCGAATTTCGGAGGCGACACAGCTCAAGACTAGCGACATCGACCGCGCCCGTATGCAGTTGCGAGTACGCAACGGCAAGGGAGTCAAAGGACGCGTTCTGCCATTAAGCGAGCGTTTGCTCAAAGAGTTAGAAAACTACTGGCGAGCGCAACGTCAGGGTAAAGCAGATCATGACAGTCCGTGGCTCTTTCTCGGCAAAAAAGCGGGTCAACCGATGGGTAGATATACCGGGCAGAACATCTATTACACCGCGTTGGAAAAGAGCGGTGTGCGACGCAAGGGCGGCATTCATCTTTTGAGGCACTATCCCGAGTTTCGGACTATCGCGGATAAGTTGGAAGCAACTGCTCCAAACCCTTTGTTCACGAGCCTTGGCACAGCATCGGTATGCAGGTTAACTCGGCATAGTCAGAGCAACGTGTAACAGCTTTATGCTGGGTGCATGGAGACCCCACTTGACCATTTCTTTAATGACCGAATTGAACCGGAAAACTTTGACGCGCTCACACGCGGCCCATTGGCTGTGCATCTAAAGGCATATGCACAACAGCTGTACAACCAAGGGTACAAAGTCCAGACGGGCCAGTTACAACTGCGAATGCTTGGGCACTTCAACAGGTGGCTGCAGAGCAACTGTCTCGTCGCCAGATGAGATCGATTCGTCGACGGTTGAACGATACAGACGTTTCAGAATAAAAGCCGGGAAGCTGCGAACAGGCGACACTGCGGCTCTCGCTCGTATGTTGCGTATCCTTCGGCCCAGCCAAGTCGAGATGACGTTATCGCCGCCGATCGTGTGCCAGACTGCTCTGCGGGAGTTTCAGCACTACTTGCGGCAGGAGCGCGGATTGTCCGAGGCAACCATTACGCGCTACACTCCCCTTGTAAGCGCGTTTCTTGCAGAGTGTTTTCCGGCTGGCATCTCGGACTTCCATCAGATCTCCGCCGGCGACGTTGCCGGGTTCGTAAAACGCCAAGCTGAGCGAATTAGCGCCAAACACGCAACAATCGTGGGCTCCGCGCTACGCTCATTTCTTCGGCACTTGCTCCATCGCGGTGCGATCGACACCGACCTGGCAGCGTGCGTGCCAGCGATTGCAACGTGGTCGCTATCAAGCGTACCGAAGTTCCTTCCTGCCGAGCAGATCCAACGTGTCTTGGACTCCTGCGATCGGGATACCGCGATTGGCAGGCGCGACTACGCCATTCTGCTTATGTTGGCGCAGTTGGGGCTGCGAGCCGGCGAAGTAGTGGCTTTGAGGCTGGACGATATCGACTGGGAAGCCGGCCTGATCACAATCCGGGGCAAACGCAAGCGGGTGGCACAAATGCCCCTGCCTGTCGAAGTGGGCACAGCGATGGCCGACTATCTGCGGCAAGCCAGACCGGATTGTTCCAGTCGTAGCGTATTCATCCGGGGCAAAGCGCCGTTGGTCGGGTTCGCCAACTCCCTCGCAATTTGTTCGCTGGTGGACCGGGCACTGGAAAGAGCAGGAGTTGAGTCCGCCTATCGAGGCTCCCACCTGTTCCGGCACAGCTTGGCGACTCAGATGCTCAAGCAGGGAGCCTCCTTGGCCGAGATTGGCGATTTGCTGCGCCATCGGCGTCCGGACACAACCGCAATCTACGCCAAGGTCGACATAGTCTCGCTTCGCTCCATCGCTCTGCCTTGGCCCGGAGGTGACCGATGAAATCAGTGCGAAACGCCATTGAGGATTACATCGCTCTGCGTCGCAGTTTGGGATTCAAACTGCACGGCATGGCCACCAGCCTGGGAAAGTTCGCATCTTTTCTGGAGCAGAAAGAAGCGCCCTACATTACGACCGCACTGGCGTTGGAGTGGGCGATGCAGACAGTTGACCATTCACCAAGCCATTGGGCTCAGCGATTGGGTTTCGTTCGCGTGTTCGCTCGCCATTGGAGCGCAACCGATCCGCGCACCGAAATTCCGCCCGCCGGTTTACTCCCATTTCGAGCGCGGCGAGCCCGTCCTTATCTTTACACCGAACAGGAGATTCAGAGGCTGCTGACTGCTGCCAAAAGCCTCTCATCCTCCAGCGGGCTTCGGCCATGGACTTATCACTGCTTGTTCGGTCTGTTGGCAGTCAGTGGGCTCCGGATCAGCGAGGCAATAAAGCTGGAGCGGCAAGATGTGGATTTTCACCAAGAACTGCTCACCATCCGCCAAACCAAGTTCAACAAGAGCCGTTTGATTCCGCTCCATACTTCCACCCGGGATGTCTTGACCGAATACGCCGAGCACCGTGACCGCTTGGTTCCAAGCCCAAGATCATCCTGTTTTCTGCTCAACGATTGCGGCCGTTGCTTGGAGAGATCCACGGTGCTCCGAACCTTCCATGATCTCTCGCGTCAGATTGGCTTGCGCGGACCTTGCCGACCACACCGGCCCGCGGATCCACGATTTTCGACACCGATTTGCTCTTAATACTTTGATTCAGTGGTATCGAGCAGGCGAAGATATTGAACGGCGTTTGCCCGTATTGTCTACCTTTCTGGGTCATACTCACGTGGCTGATACCTATTGGTATCTTTCCGTTCATCCGGAGCTGATGGGACTTGCCACCAGCCGGCTGGAACAACGATGGGGGACCGGCTCATGAAGAAGGAGCTCAGCTTTCCTACTTTGCTGGAGCGCTTCTTCACGCAGCGTCTGATGGCTCAGCGCCAAGTCAGTCCTCACACGATTCGCTCCTACAGAGATACCTTTCGCTTGCTGTTGCAGTTCGCTGCCAAGCGGCTGCACAAACTGCCTTCGGCGCTGGCGCTCTCCGATTTGGATCCTGGGCTGATCGGCGCCTTCCTTGATCAGTCGGAAAAGGAGCGGGGCAACAGCGCCCGAAGCCGTAACCTACGGCTGACGGCCATCCGGTCCTTCTTCCGCTACGCCTCCTTCGAGGATCCTTCCCAGTCTGGGTTGATCCAACGTGTGTTGGCGATGCCCAGTAAGCGCTACGAAAAAAAGGTGGTCAGCTTCCTAACGCGGCCGGAGATCGACGCCGTATTGGCCGCTCCTGATCGCAATACGTGGGCGGGCCGCAGAGACCACATCTTCCTACTCGTCGCGGTTCAAACTGGCTTGCGGCTTTCGGAGATGACTGGCCTGCGCCGCGAGGATGTAGCGCTGGGAACCGGTGCGCATCTCCATTGCCTGGGCAAGGGGCGCAAGCAGCGATGCACTCCTCTGACCAAGCAAGCAGCAAGTGCTCTGAGGCTCTGGCTGCAGGAGCCCATGCGCGGCGACGGCCAAATTGTCTTTCCCAATGCCAGAGGAACCAGGCTCAGCCCGGACGGTGTTCAGTATCTGTTGGCAAAGCATGTCGCTGTCGCTAGAGAGAGGTGTCCTGCGTTGAATGAGAAACGGGTTACCCCGCATTGCTTGCGCCACACCGCGGCCATGGAGCTCTTGCAAGCAGGAGTCGATCGCTCTGTGATCGCGCTCTGGCTGGGGCACGAGTCAATCGAGACGACGCAAATTTATCTTGATGCTGACCTTGCTCTTAAAGAACAGGCGTTGGCGAAGACTACACCGGCCAACGTGAAAAACACCGGGCGTTATCGACCCGACGACAAACTGCTGGCGTTTCTTAAGGGCCTTTAGCTGGAGACAGGACTATGCCGCGTTGACTTGCGAATCGATGCTGCTCCAAGCCTCGTGAACAAAGGGTTTGGAGCAGTTGCTTCCAACTTATCCGCGATAGTCCGAAACTCGGGATAGTGCCTCCTATCACGTTGTCTTGATAGGAGGCATTCGTTTGCCACTCACCTCATGGAAAGCGGCGTAGAACTACCAGTAGTCCAAGTCTTGCTGGGCCATTCGAGCATAAAGACTACGGCGCTTTATCTCCATGTGACGGCACGCAGGCTAGCCGAGGTGCGCTCACCTTTGGATCTGATCAGCAGCGGCTGCATCGGACAGTAAGCGCACACACTGGACTCACTCTAGCCGATCCGCCCCCAAGCGGACTGACATGGAGACGCTCTGTCCATCGGTGCAGAGCAGCGGCGAGGCTGTCCGCGACCAATTAACCTTGGGCGGCATCCTGCGCGCTTTTTTACCCGTTCTGCTCCATCTGCTCAACTTGGGCGCCCACAAGCTGCGGGTGCTCTGGCAGCTTGCTGCCTGTGGTACACCGGCGTTGGGCGCCAATCTGTTCCATTGTCCACACTGCCAGCACCGACACTGGGCGCCGCGCTCCTGCGGTAACCGTCATTGTCCGCGCTGCCTGGCCGCCAAAAGCTGGCAATGGCTCGAAAAGCAGACACGGAGTCTCTTACCGATCACTTACTACCATTGCGTCTTCACTCTACCGGCGGAACTCAATTCCCTGATGCTAGCCAACCAGCGTAAACTTTACCCGCTCTTGTTCGACTGCGCCGCACAGAGTCTGCTGGAGTTTGGGCGCAACCGACTCCACGGCGATCTGGGAATCACTGCCGTCTTACATACCTGGGGACAAAAGCTCGACTTCCATCCCCATCTTCACTGCATTGTCACCGGTGGAGCATTAAGTCCGGATGGCAAACAGTGGCGCTCACCCAAACAGCGCAAGTTCCTCTTTCCCGTTCGAGCGCTTGCCGCATTATTCCGAGGCAAGTTCCTGGCCGGGCTCGCTCAGATGCTTGACGCGGGAGAGTTGCACCTGCCCGATTTGGAACTCCAGATACCTGCCAACCGGGCTCGCTGGTTCTCCCTGCTCTACCGCAAGCGCTGGGTCCTTTATGCCAAACGTCCCTTTGGCGGACCGCAGCAGGTCTTAAGCTACCTGGCCAACTACACCCACCGCGTCGCGCTGAGCAACCGCCGTATCCTCGCCGTCGATGCGCAGCATCAGAGCGTCACCTTCACCTATCGCGACTACCGGCATGGCTCACAGCGCAAGGATTTAACCCTCTCCGCCTTGGAGTTCATCCGGCGCTTCAGCTTGCATATCCTGCCTCCGGGACTGGTGCGTATCCGACACTATGGAATTCTGGGCAATAATCGCAGAAGACGTGATATCGAAGCAGCTCGCGCGATCTTTAAGCGCCGCGGGTGCGCCGTGGAGCTTCAGCCGCAGAGCGTTGTGGATCCGCCCCGTGGCCGAACGTGTTGTCCGTTGTGCGGAAAAGCCGGAATTCGTCTGGTGGCCTTTACCGATGCCGCCGGCGTTCTGCACATGATCGGCGCCGGACCAATGCCATGCGATTCCTCATGAACACTCTCCTTGCACACCCAATACCGACCTTGATGCATGCGTTCCGGCAAAACCCTCTCTGGATACGCTCGGGCTCTCGCCGTTGTCTTCGTGTCCTCTGCGAAGACCCGCTCTCGCCATCCGAGCTTACTGGCGTGGGACAATTACAGCTCTCAACCTTTTGGCGCCAGTTCAATCCTGCTTCTCAAAGCTGCTGCTGCACGCTAAATAGATACGCATCCAAAATCGCTCCCTGCCTCGTCTGCGCCTCATCGCGCACGGTACTTTTCCCAGACGCTCTGGCAACGTCAGGGGTAGGCTTCGTCCAACCATCGAGTAGGTCTCCGCGGTCGCCTCATCTGAAATCACACTCTCGGCAGCGGAGACCTACTCGACTCAAGGTTATGTCGGGTAATCAGGACAGAAACATAGACAGTGTATTTGCGAATTATTTGGCACATCTTCTTGGTTCGATATTTTGGGCTGGACAGTTACCAAAGAGGTAGTCGGAATCCACGTCCTCCTGACGCGCTCGCTTTTTGGCGGCGATATTCTGCGTAGGTTGCTTCGGCGCGTTTCTCTAGCGAAACCGACTTCTGCTCCTTTGCGATTCTGATGGCTTCGCAGAACGAAGCCTCAATTTGGGTCTCGTCAGCACCAATAGCCGTGAGAAACACACCGCGGAGCCGGTGCAGTTCGGCACACCAAAGCGCTGCTCAAATCTTTCAGCCAGTGCTTCCGCCTCGTTTATTGCCTCAAGAGCTTCGGAGGTACGATCCGCTAGATGTAATGCTTCAGCCTTTAGTGCCAGGTAACATGGCAGGCCCAGCACCGCACCGGTTGCCCGAAAGTCTCTTATTCCCTGCTCGATCCACGGAATACCTTCCGCGGTGTCACCGGAAGCGCTGCGCGCCCAACCGCGGTGAATGGCTCCTACCGCTAGCCAATGCACAAAATTGTGACGCGTTGAGAGTTCAATCAAATCCGACGCCAAGCGGTCCACTTCAGCAGGATTACGCTCACAGTGGCCGAGACATCGCTGCCCAAGTTAGTGCCAGGGCTAATGCGTTCATATCATTCAGCTCCTTTGCTAGTGAGATCGCTTCGTCCATGTTCGCCTGGCAAGAGGCGATCTCTCCGAGATGCCACTCGGATAGCGCCTCATAGCACAGACAGCCGACGACTGGCGTATCGACGTCTTCCGGATGAGACTGTACGCCTCCCGAGCGCCAGATCTGAACACCATGCATCGCGTATTGTCGCGCGGACTCGAAATCACCCAAAAAGTAGAGCGTGGCTGCCAAAGCGGCGCAGGCTCCAATCATTAGCGCAGCGTCATTCTGTTCCTGCGCCAGTGAGTAAACTCGTTCGGCAATCTGCATCGCTGCAGACAGCTTGTCAGTCATGAGGGAATAGCGCCACTGACCCATCAGTGCCAAACAGAGGAGCCGGGGACGATTAAGGGAATGACACAAGGACTCGGCGCGCTCGTAACAAATTCGCGCCTCTGGTGCTCCCAATCCTCGCGTGGCCGTTAGATATTTCGCCGCCTGCATGAGAATGAAGAGCTGATCTTCCGCAGTGAGACTCTGCCCCTCGACGGCCGTTTCAACCGGTGATCCCCAGCGTCCGTGTTCGAAGAAATGAACTAAAACCGAGAGCAATGGCCCTCTGGCTCCGAAGACGTTAGCCGCAAAGTAGGCATTCCCTCGCTGAATCCGCGGAATGTAAACTTCATGCAGCGCTTCGCGAAACAGACCGGCATTGCAGCCGCAGATGACGGCTAAGAAAAGTGGCTCCATCTCCCTGAAACTATTCGGCAGCTGCGGCGCAAGCGTTCGATAATAATGATAGAGCCGCCTATTGCATTCCTTCCAAGCCTCGGTTCGTTGACTCCGAAGCTGTTCGCCAAAGTATTCACGAACGAGAGGATGCGTATCGAGATGTCCAGGATTATGCGGATCTTCCCCAGCGAGGAGTCTTGCTCTTCTTAACTTGGCAAGAATCGTTCGCCACTCGGTCGGGCTCAAATCAGTTAATGACTCTGTAAGGCCAGGATCGCAGGTGGTTTCAGCAGGGCTCCAAGCGCCTTTTCGTCAGCGGGTCGATCAAATAGACCTAACATGCGGAGAACCGACAGCTCAGGACCCTCGCCAAACCAGGTTTGGTAAGATTCCATTACCTTTCGGGCATGGGCTCCCTGTCGTACGTCGTGAGCAAGACGTTCTGACACTTCTTTGCGACAACGAATATCTCCATTGTAAGCATCGGTCAGATAGCTGCCCAGCAGCGTTAGAGCAAGACAATGGCCACTGAACTCGTCGCTGGCACTTCGCAACTCCGCCTCATCCCCTTTAACGCCCAGCGCTCGGAGCAGCTTCGCACCGGCATCGCTGGATAGTTGTTCCAGGTCACGGCGCAGAGCTGAGGTGCGCTCGTGATCTGCAATATCAGCGACCGGCATCCGCGTGGTAATCACGCAAAGCCCCGTATTGAAGGCAGCGAGCTCGCGCAGAAGCGCCTGGAGGGAAGGCTCACGTACCCGTCCTTCTTGTGGACCAGGCGGATTTTGGAGCGGCTCCAGGCCGTCCAGAACCAATAAGGTTCGACGATGTGCGATGAGCTTCGCCAATCTTTCGCCCTTCTCCCACGCCGTTCCGATCCGTGGATCTGGATCTCCAAACCAAGTGAGAGCCGCATCAAGAAATTCATCTGCGGACGAAGTGTCCCCACTGGTGCCCTGTCTGTAGAAGGACCAGCCAAAAACGAGCTCCGCAGAACGATAGTGTTTAGCAGCCATCCGTCGGAGCCAATGGTTGACCAGCGTGGACTTTCCGACCCCAGCCCAGGCAACGATTGTAACGACGTTGACATCCTTGTTTGCCCATGCACGATCCAGAAAAGCGATATCCTCCTCTCGACCAAAAACATCGCTTCCGGTAACGGGCAATCTGGCTACGGAAATCTTCTTCGGTGCAAGTCTTGCTGGCGGCTTGCGAGTTCCGACACGCGAAGCGGTAGAGGGCGTCTTCTGCAGGCTCTGACGAGTGATTCTACGCCGTGCGTCGATAGCGCCTGTTATCGTCGGTATCGCCTTCAGAAGCTCGTTCGGAGTCTGGAAACGCTGTGCCGGATCTTTCTCAAGGAGTTTCTCAAGGAGAACAACGACCGGCTGCGGAACATCTTTGAGTCGTTCAAGCGGTAAGGGCGCGTGCTGATGCTGATACATCACCTCAGCGGAAGGACCTCGGAATGGTGTTTGGCCAGTCACCATTTCCCAGAGCGTCACGCCAAGCGAGTACAGATCCGAGCGGATGTCCACGCCAACTCCCGCGAATTGCTCCGGACTCGCAAACTCGGGTGTCCCGACAAATGCCCCAGGCGATGAAATCCCAGCTTCAGAAGCCGATTCGTCTGAGTGTCTTCGCCAGGCCGAGGTCGATAATCTTCGCTGTTACACCTCGTTCCTCCTTCAACCTCACCATGATGTTTGTTGGCTTGATATCTCGGTGGACAAGGTTCTGCTCGTGAACTGCGGCCAATCCGGCAGCCACCTGCGTTGCAATTTCCAGCGCCAGCTTTACCTCGAGTCGGCCTGAGCGTTTGATGAGATTTTCGAGCGTTTCCCCTTCTACGAACTCCATCGCGTAGAAGTAACTGCTCCCAGTTCTGCCTAGGTGGAAAACCGAGGCAACATTCGAATGACGAACGCTCGCCGCCGCGCGGGCTTCGCGTAAAAAACGAAGCCGCGCCGATTCATCACCGAGATATCTTTCGCTGATGACTTTCAGTGTCACGGGACAGTGCAGATCGACGTCGAACGCTTTGTAAGTGACGCCCATCGCACCGCGACCCAACTCGACCGGTTTCCCATCTTCGCCCGTTACCAGCTCATAGTGCTCAAATCGTTGCGTCGCCTGTTCCCGTGTTGTCGGCTTGACCGTTTCCTCGAAAGCAGAAGACTCGCCGGATTCAACCCCGCCAGCGAGAGCCTTGCGAAGCATGCAGACCGGACAGAATTCCATCGCTCCAGAAAACTCGTTACCGCAACTCGGGCAGGTGCGTTGAGGCTCCGCTTTCATGGGCCTAACGGCCCTTCAGCCGCAATCTGAGCCGAAAACAACACCACGCTCCACCGAGTGGTGCGAAAGCGGCCAGCAGGGCCCCTGGCAAACTGTTGTCCCGTTCCACAAGCTTGTGTGTTCCATTATATGTGCTGCCAGTAGTAATAGGAACGAAAAACATCAGACTTCACCGGGACATCCGACGGCACGACATACTCAACCGTACCAGGATCCAGAAAATTTTGGACCGCCTAAAGGTACTCCTGATAAAAGTGCCGCTTTATTTCTGCCGATTCCTGAAACTCGGGGTTTCTAACGCCTTTGTAATTGATGAAGCCCAACTGGAATTTAAGATGAGAACACAAACGCGACTGGAGAAAATATCGACCGCAATAAGCTTGTTCGGCATGGCCATGGGCTTCTCCGTTTTAGGCTTCCTGATTGTCGTGAATCAACACGATGGCGGCGCGTCGATACCCGGCGGGATTTTTGGCATTTTGCTGGGCGCGGCATTCCTGATAGCAGCATGCCTGCATTTGAAGCGTCAAATTCAGGGCGGATTTCGGCTAGAAGAAATTCCAGCCGAAATCGTTCCTGAAATGCGACAAGCCACCGACGCTATCTGTGGTTTCTGAAAACCATGAATGATGTTCGAGTGTTCCGTAGGGAGATTATCAACAGGGCTGGTCGACGCCGCCGGCAAACGAGACTAATCAGCCGCTCGCGGCTCCATTCTGGCCAGGTCATACCGCGTTTTCGGCCTGCACTTTGCGAATTATTTGGCCGAACTTTTTGCGTGCTATTTGGGACAATCGATGCCTACCTAAATCCGACTTTTGGACCAGGAGTTTTCGATCACCTGCGCCGCCTCTTCCGGGGACTGGGCACGTGCAGCGACAGCCGCAGCTTCGTCGTTAAAGATGCGACCCGTCTCGCGCCCAAGGAGCTGATCCATCGCCACGCAAATCCAGCCCGAATGATCCACCTCCACAGCGAGGGCTTTGTAGAAAGGATTCTGGATCGCCTCTGCGGTCTCTTTGACCATCGGGATAGAAAGACCCTCAGCGGCAAGTTTGGTTTGGGTCTCTTTCCCCAGCCAAACTTTCATAAAATCGAGAGTCTCTTTGGGCGCATCCTTGGAAACCAACCAGCCGTAAACGCTGCCAAAGATGTCATTAGCTTTCCCCTTGCCACCCTGAACCTTAGGGAAGAAAAACCAACCGAGCTTGGCCTCAGGTAACCCCTTTTTATCGGCAGCGTACAGTCGACCCGCTGTCAGAACCCAGGCGCCCGCTTGAAGATGGAATGCCGCCTTGCCGTTGTGGAAGAAAGCCGCCGCGTCGCGCGTATTCATTGTCTGAAAGCCCTCTTGGAAGGAATCCAGATCACAAAGCTCTTTGTACAGCTTCCAGGCTTTAACGACTTCCGGCCCGGCAAACCCGCCATTCTCACCTTTGTAAGCCGATGCCATCCCGTCCTTTCCGAGAATTCGCATCATCAGAAGCGCGGGATAGAACTGGAGGGGCCATTTTTCGGATCCTCCGACGGCGATCGGACTGACCCCAGCCGCTTTGCACTTTTGGACAGCATCGAGCAAATTCTCCCAATATTTGATCGCGCTTGGATCAACGCCGGCTCTCTCGCATAGCTCCTTGTTATACCAGAAAACGATCGGACCAACGCTATCAGGCAACCCGTACAATTTGCCGTCAGCTATGAAGGCTTGAACCCCAGCTGGATAGAATGAATCCTTAAAGTCCCCATCGATGGCGTTGGTAATGTCCTGGCAAACTCCGGCTTGAATCTGCTCCCGCATGACGCCTCCACCCCAACTGTGGAACAGGCTCGGGCGATCGTTGGATTGAAGGAGCGTGGGCAGGTTTGCCTTGAATTCCTCGTTTTCTAGGTAATCAAACTCGATTTTGACCGCGGGATTGGCTTTTTCATACTCAAGCGCCGCCGATTGCCAGATCTCAAGGACCCTGGGAACCGGATAAATGTGGAGAATCTTGACGACCGTTTCTGCCGAATCAGACCGGGAAGGCGACTCAAGGGAAGCCAGGGAAAATAGAAACGGGTATTTCATGATTCGGGGGATTATGAAGACACTAACACCAACAAGCAATCCGAACGCCTGTTAAGGCTTTTGATATGAAAAATGAACGTTGGAAAACGAGGCGCGGTTTAGCCCGAAAATAGCAGACCCTTCAAGCCGGCAAGAGGTATCGCATGATCACGACATTCTTTCTCGGATTTGTGGCGCTAATGACAGCGGCCATCGTCGCGCTGAGCGCTCGCTACCGGAACGGCCGATTCGCCTTTGGGGTACTAGCTGCGCTGTGTGCGTGGTTCATCTATGTCGGTGTGCTGGGTTATCTCGGCGTGATTGCAAACACGGCCATGTTTCCCCCGGGGATCGCCCTGATCTTCGTTCCCGTCGTGGCATTTCTCGTCCTCTTTATCCTTCGAGTAGGATCATCCGCCGGAGCACGCATGGCCCTGGTTTTTCCGCTTTGGGTTCTCATCGGCACGCAAGCTTTTCGCGTCGGCGTCGAACTGTTCATCCATCAGCTTTGGATTGATGGCCTCGCCCCGAAGATGCTGACCTTCGCAGGCGCAAATGTGGACATCTACATCGGAGCATCCGCGCCCGTGATCGCTTGGTTATCCATGCGCGGCGGGTGGGGGCAAAGGCTCGCGCTGCTCTGGAACCTACTGGGGCTGCTCTCGCTGGCCAACGTCGTGACTCGCGCGGTATTGACGGCTCCTGGTCCATTGAACCTGATCCACGCGGAAGTTCCCAACCGGATGATCGGCACGTTCCCTTTCATGTTTGTCCCGGGGTTTTTCGTCCCCTTGGCGGTGGTGCTGCACGTTCTGGCTATCCGGTCGATCACCAGCCACGCGAGAACGGCTCTCGACACTCCGTAAATGCAGGCAGCTTGCTATTTCCGTTGAAAGTGCAAAACCGGATACGCGTCCCTCTGATGTTCTCGATGGCTCAGGAACCGGGGATAGTGCCTTATTAAGAAAGCAATGGGTCCCATAACATCAGCCAACGCGTTCTATCTAAAATGGCAATCGGCCCAATCCCCTACTCTCCCCTTCCCCACCCTGCTCGTTGGTGTGTTGATTATCCCTTCCACTCGCTTGTTGCCCTGAGTGCCTTGAGTTCCCGGTGCGAGCAGGTCGTGGTGGGGCTGCAGTGGTTTATTCAGGTCTGCGGTCGTTCGAGGACTAGTAGACTCTCCGTCTCGCTCTCAATAAACTGCCGAATAACCTGATAGCGCGATCTCAGAAGATTCGTAATCAGGCCAGTCTCGCAATTCCCGACCCGTAGCCATATGAACTTCGGTGGGTGGCCAAACACAATAGCCCTTTGATGAAAATCTGTGTCCTTTGATACAATCGTAAACCCGTGCTTCTTCGCCCACTCCCAGACGACGAAGTCATCCGCCTCTCTCAGACCGACTGCCTTAATGTGCGTCGAATCAGGAAATAAATCAGCAACCCGAGAAATAATCCTGTCCGAGAGGTTCTCATCCAATAGCAGCTTCACGCCGGCGCCACGAAGAGCTTGCGCTCGCGGTCGGCCGCAAAGGCGAAGCAAGCATTAATGTCCTCCCGAGTAAGCTCAGGAAAATCCTGTAAAATCTGATCCTCCGTCATACCTCCGGCCAAGTACTCAAAAACATCCTGCACTGTAATTCGCATGCCGCGAATTACACGGTTTGCCGCTGCGCTTGCCGGGCTCAATAGTGATGATTTTCGAGTAATCCACGGCCGCAGAATAGTTCAGCATCCATCTAGCGGTCAACGTCTCGGGCCAAAATACTCAGGGAACCCCACCGCGCTTCGGTCCTTCTTTGCTCAAGCCATCATTAACGTAATTACCTTATTTCCAGAGCATTACGAAACAGTGTATGACGATGTAACCGACCGGAATGTGGGTTATGTGGGGTAATCGTTAGACGAGGCTAAATTTGTTTTTGCTTTTTTGGGCATTTCCCTTTTGGCGTTAACAAAGAGCTAGTCGGAATCCACGTCCTCCTGACGCGCTCACTCTTTGGCGGCGATATTCTGCGTAGGTTCCTTCCGCGCGTTTCTCCAGCGAAATCGACTTTTGCTCCCGTGCGGTGTTGATGGCTGCGCAGAATGAAGCCTCAATTTGGGTCTCGTCGCCACCCAAAGTCGCGAGAAACACGCCGCGAAACCGGTGCAGTTCGGCACTCCACCAGCGCTCTTCAGATCTTTCAACGAATACTTCTGCCTCCTTTATCGCCTGGAGAGCTTCCGAGGTACGATCCGCAAGGTGCAAGGCTTCAGCCTTTAGCGCTAGGTCGAACGGCAGGCCGATGATAGCACCGGTTGCCCGATAGTCTCCTATTCCCTTCTCAATCCACGAGACACCTTCAGCTGTGTGACCCAAAGCGCTACGCGCCCAACCGCGGAGAATGGCTGCTGGAGCCAGCCAAAACGCAAAATTGTAGCGTGTCGACAGTTCAATTACGTCCGATGCCAAGCGTTCCACTTTAGTAGGATTGCGCTCAAAGTGCGCGAGCCAACCGGAAAAATATAGTGCTTGAGCTAATCCGTGCATATCATTCAGCTCCTTCGCTACGGCGATCGCATGCGCCATGCTTTCTTCGGAAGTTGCGATTTCTCCTAAATGCCACTCAGATAGGGCCTCATCGCAAAGGCAAGCGACGGCGGGCGGGTCGACCTCTTCTACATGAGCCTTTACGGCTGCGGAGCGCCAAATCTGAAGACTACGCATCGCATTTTGTCGCGCGGTCACGAAATCGCCAGAGAAGTAGAGCGTGCATGCCGAAGCGCGGTAAGCTCCTATCATTAGCGCCGAGTCATCCTGCTCTTGTGCCAGTGAGTAAACTCGTTCGGCAATCTGCATAGTTGCAGCCAGCTTTTCAGTTACTAGGGAATAGTGCCATTGACCCATCAATGCCGCATAAAGGAGCAGCGGACGATCAAGCGAATGACACAAGGACTCCGCGCGCTCGTAGCAAATTCTCGCCTCGGGTGCTCCAAGTCCTCGAGTGGCTGTCAGAAATAGCGCCGCCTGCATCAGGACGTAGAGCTGATCTTCCGAAGCAAGACTCTGCCCTTCGATGCCGGTTTCCACAAGGGTCCCCCAGCGTCCGTGTTCGAAGAAATGAACCAAAACTAAGAGCAATGCCCCTCTGGCGCCGAGGATGTTAGCAGCGAACCACGCGTTACCTCGTTGAATCCGTGGGATGTAAATTTCATGCAGCGCGTCGCGAAATAGACCGGCATTGCAGGCACAGATTACGGCCAAGAAAAGTGGCTCCATCTCCCTAAAACTGTCTGGCAGCTGCGGCGCAAGGCTTCGGTAATAATGATAAAGCCGCCCATTGCATTCCGTCCAAGCGTCCGTTCGTTCAATCCGCAATTGTTCGCCGAAGTACTCACGAATGAGAGGATGCGTATCGAGAGACCCGGGATTTTGGGGATCTTCCCCAGCCAGGAGTTTTGCTCTTCTTAACTTGGCAAGAATCGTTCGCCACTCGGCCGGGCCCAAATTAGCCAATGATTCCGTCAGTCCAAGGATAGCAGGCGTTCGCAGCAGTGAGCCCAGCGCCTTGGCGTCCGCGGGTCGATCAAATAGACCTAACATCCGCAGAACTGATAGCTCCGGGCCCTCACCAAACCAAATTTGGTAAGATTCCATTACTTTTCGAGCATGAACTCCCTGTCGTACATCCTGAGCAAGACATTTTGATACTTCTTTGCGACAACCAATGTCGGCATTGTAAGCATCTGTCAGATAGCTGCCCAGCAGCGTTAGAGCGAGACAATGGCCACTGAACTCGTCGCTGGCACTTCGCAACTCCGACTCATCTCCCTTAACGCCCAGCGCTCGGAGGAGCTTCGCACCAGCGTCGCTGGATAGTTGCTCAAGATTCCGATGCAGGGCTGAGGTGCCCTCGTGATCTGCAACGTCAGGGACCGGCAGCCTTGTGGCAATCACACAAAGCCCCGTATTGAAGGCAGAGAGCTCGCGGAGAAGCGCCTGGAGGGAAGGCTCGCGTACCCGTCCTTCTTGTGGACCTGGCGGATTTTGGAGTGGCTCCAGGCCATCCAGAACCAATAAGGTTCGACGATGGGCGATAAGCTTCGCCAATCTTTCGCCCTTCTCCCACGCCGTTCCGATCCGCGGGTCCAGATCACCAAACCAAGCGAGAGCCGCGTCGATAAATTCATCTGCGGACGAAGAGCGCCCACTTGTGCCCTGTCTGTAGAAGGACCAGCCAAAAACGAGCTCCGCAGAACGATAATATTCAGCAGCCATTCGCCCAAGCCAATGGTTGACCAGCGTCGACTTGCCCACACCCGCCCAAGCCACAACAGTCACAACGTTGACATGCGAGTCTGCCCAGGCCCCATCCAGGAAAGCGATATCCTCTTCTCGACCAAACATATCGCTTCCTGTAATGGGCAATCTGGCTACTGAAACTTTCTCCGGACCCAATCTTGCTGGCCTGCGGGTTACGGCGCGAGAATCGGCGAGAGGCATCTTCTGCAAGCTCTGAGGAGTGATTGTACGCTCCGAGTCGATAGCGGCCGTTATAGTTGGCATGGCCTTAAGGAGTTCGGCCGGGTTCTGGAACCGGCACGCCGGGTCTTTCGCCAGGAGGACCTCAATTAGGACAACGAGCGGCTGGGGGACACCTTTGAGTTCTTCGAGCGGTAACGTAACATGCTGATGCTGATACATCACCTCAGCGGGTGAGCCCCTGAACAGCGTATGGCCGGTCACCATCTCCCAGAGCATCACACCCAGCGAGTAAAGATCCGAACGGATATCTACGCCGACTCCTGCAAATTGCTCGGGACTGGCGAACTCTGGTGTCCCGACAAAGCCCCCGGGTATTGAAATCGCAGTCTGAGAACCTGGTTCATTGACCGCCTTGGCCAAGCCGAGGTCGATGATTTTGGCCGTCACCGCGCCTCCATCCTCCAAGCTCACCATGATATTGCTTGGTTTAACGTCCCGGTGAACGAGTTTCTTCTTGTGCACCGCATCCAACCCGGCAGCGACCTGTGTCGCAATTTCCACTGCCAGCTTCACCTCAAGCCGGCCGGAGCGTTTGATGAGATATTCCAGGGTCTCTCCGTCCACAAACTCCATCGCGTAAAAGTAGTTCCCGCTGCTCTTGCCCAAGTGGAAGACCGAGGCAACGTTCGGGTGACGAACGCTGGCGGCTGCTCGCGCTTCGCGCAAAAAACGAAGCCGCGCTGATTCGTCAGCGAGATATTTTTCGTTGATGACTTTCAAGGTCACGGGATATCGCAGATCGACGTCAAACGCCTTGTAAGTAACGCCCATCGCACCGCGACCCAATTCGACCGGTTTTCCGTCTTGGCCCGCTACGAGTTCGTACTGCTCAAATCGTTGCGCCGCGCTTGGCAGTGTCGGCTTGACCGCTTCCTCGAAAGCAGACTCGCCGGACTCACCCCCGCCAGCGAAAGCATTGCGAAGCATGCAGACCGGACAGAATTCCATTGCTCCAGAAAGCTCGTTACCACAACTCGGGCAGGTGCGTCTTTCCTCCGTTTTCATTGCGTAAATGCGATCCACGCCTTCCGCAGGCAGACTGTAGTCCCGTTCCACAAACGACTGCGTATTTCGTCAATCGTAGCGAATCAAAGCAAGTTTCGGAACAAAATTCTCAACGACGGTGTCCTTCGGCGTCTCGTGTTAATAACGACCTTCGGCGATGTGGAGATTAACAATCCTAAAACCGTGTGCCTCATGACCTCAGCAACTTCCCGTGTGGCCGCGAGTCTCGACGCGATTTCGTTATACCCAAACGGGAGAGACTCAAAAGATCTTTTCAAAATTGACACTCGCATCCCTGCCGTTAATGTCTCACAAACATCTCCTCTGTGGCCTTCGGCTGCAGGGCGCGACCCCGGTCTTTTGGGCGGCCATGTCTCTCGAAAAACGAGCCGATAACATCAGACAACGGGTTCTAATCTAAAATAGCCGCTGACTACGAGTTAAGCTCCAATCCCCCACTCTTCCCTGCCCCACCCTCGCCTGAATGCCTATCCGACACCGTCTAGCTATGGCACCTCGAGGAAGGAGGCAATTTCGGCCATCTGGCCCGTCCGCGCTGCATTACCTAAAGGACGTTGGACTAAACCGCTTCGCGGTACGCGGAAGTGCTAGCATTAATGCCTAACTAACTATCAAAGGTGGCTTACGTTAGTTAGATCGAACTGCATTCATACCCAATGTCAGCGTCTGGAAAAGCTGTTTGCAGCAAAGCCCTTTTTCGCAAAGGAGCTTTCCATGACATCACTTCGTCGACGCATGACAGAGGATATGCAGGTGAGGAATCTCTCATTGCAGACCCAAGCCACCTACGTGCAGCAGGTCTCGCTGTTTGCACGCCATTTCAATAAGTCACCGCAGTTACTGGGACCTGAGGAGATTCGCTCTTACCAGGTTTATCTCACGAACGAAAGGAAGCTCGCTCCAAGCTCTATTATCATCGCCGTAGCGGCTCTTCGTTTCCTTTACAAAGTCACACTTCGTAAGGATTGGCGCTTGGCAGAAATTATTCCGACGCCCAAGAAGCCTCAGAAGTTGCCGAATGTCTTGAGTCCGGAAGAGGTCCTGCGGTTTTTGGCGTGCGTGCGGAATATCAAGCATCGCACCATTCTGACGACCTGCTACGCTGCCGGACTGCGCGTCTCGGAGGCGATCTGCCTGAAGGTCACCGATATCGACAGCGAGCGCATGGTCATCCGAATCCGACAGGGTAAAGGGCAGAAATGTTGCTGATAACATTTCTGCCCTTATGTGTTGGTGAAATTTATGTTGCGATGGTTTCGCAGCTCCCCGCCATCAGAGCATCTTCTTGATATTGACTACACATAAGTTTTGCCTCTCCGGTGGCCAACGTCCGATTGTTTTAATGGAAGTTGAGCCATGTTTAATCAACTTTTTAAGCGTGCCTCAACGAGAGCTCGTCATGCGACGGCGCCGTTTGCTGAAGAGCGAACTCGATATCTGGATTATTGCGAGCAGCGAGGCGACTCCCGTTGGGAACGGTTGCGCAAAGCTCATGA
The DNA here is from genome assembly GCA_963742335.1 of uncultured Verrucomicrobiae bacterium. Lineage (GTDB taxonomy): Bacteria > Verrucomicrobiota > Verrucomicrobiia > Chthoniobacterales > JAFAMB01 > JAFAMB01. Next base: position 51,552 of record CAVULL010000007.1, on the reverse strand, counting down.
CTTGCTCTGGATTGCCCGTAAGCTCAATTCCCACACTGAGTTACAAGTCACGAGCGACCAAATACGAGCGCTGGTTGTCAATGGCCAGCATGATGGGGACGATGGTGGCCCGGATCTCAACTTGCTCTCGACACGCAAGCGGCTATTGGGACACGCTTGTGCATGGCTCCGGTATCTCGGCTATCTCTGCGAACCAAGTGTGCCGATTCCGTTCGGATCACGATTGCTTGAATACTGCGACTGGGCGAAGCAGCAGCGCGGCCTTACCGACAGCAGCATTTATTATTTTCGCGGAACAATCCGGCGATTTCTTTGTTGGTATGGTCCAATCGGACGGCAGCTCTCCAGCGTTCATGCCACCGATATTGATGCCTATCTTGCTTTTGGGAGCGCCCGGGGATGGGCTCGTGTCACCATTCACAACGTCGTATCCGCCCTGCGGGCATTCTTCCGCTACGGTGCCCAAGAGGGATGGTGTCCGCGGCATCTGGCAGATACCGTTCAAGGGCCGCGGATTTATGCGCAGGAGAGACTGCCAGCTGGCCCCACGTGGGCAGATGTGGAGCGCCTTTTTGCGGGATTGGATGCGAATCGGTCCATGGACGTGCGTGATCGTGCCATCCTGATGCTGTTCGCAATCTACGGCTTACGCGAGAGCGAAGTGGCAAAGCTTCGGCTCGATGACATTGACTGGGAGCATGACCAACTTCGCATACCGCGTGCAAAACGGCGTGAGCCACAAGTTTACCCGCTTCTCCCTTCGGTCGGCAGGGCCCTCACCGATTACTTGCTGTCGGTCCGCCGATCGACGTCTCATCGTGAGATATTTTTGACCCTCGTGTCACCGTACTGCCCGCTGTCACGCAGTGGCCTGTACGACATGGTCGCCGCCAGATTGAAGTCGCTCAACGTGCAGTGCGCTCATCACGGACCCCACAGTCTGAGGCACGCCTGTGCGGCTCGATTGGTTGCGCAAGGGTTGACCCTCAAAGAGATCGGCGATCATCTCGGACATCGCAGCACTTCTGCTACCCGTGTCTATGCGAAGGTAGATCTGCTCGGCTTGCGTGAAGTGGCGGCCTTCGATCTGGGAGAACTATCATGAAACTTCACGATATCGTCGAAGCCTATGTCGATTATAAGCATTCCTTGGGGATGCGCTTTCGATCTCAAGCTGCCGTACTCCGAGCGTTTAACCGCGCTATGGGGGACATCGCCATCGCGGAGGTCAAGCCTGAATGCGTCCTCGCTTTTATCGCTGGAACTGGCCCGATCACCGCTCGCTGGATCGAAAACCACAGAGTGCTTGGAGGCTTCTACCGTTATGCTGTCGGCCGCGGATTTGCGACGCTATCTCCGCTCCCCACGGACACTCCAAGGCCCCCGACTCAATTGACTCCGTACATCTACACGGTTGACGAGCTAAAACGCTTGTTAGCGGCCACCGAAATTCTGCAAACACCTCTTTCGCCGCTGCTGGCCTTAACAATGCGCACGCTGTTTCTGCTTCTTTACGGCACGGGCATGCGGATTGGAGAGGCCCTATCTCTCACTTTACAGGATGTCGACTTGGAGAACCGCGTGCTGATGGTGCGTGATTCCAAGTTCTTTAAGACGCGGCTGGTTCCCATCGGTCCGCGACTGACGACGGTTTTGACCGATTATCTCTCCGAGCGCTGTCAGCTTCCGTTGTCGGCCGGCGGGGACTCGGCTTTCCTTGCTGCGCACACAGGCATTCGTTTGGACTACAAGCGTGTGAGCAAACTATTTGGCCGGATTCGACAATCCGCTGAGATTCGGCGAGAGGCCACCGCTCGATACCAGCCTCGCATCCACGATATTCGACACTCCGCAGCCGTTCATCGGGTGATCGCTTGGTATCGGGCCGGCGCAGACGTCCAAAAGCTGGTGCCGCAATTGGCGACCTATCTTGGGCATGTCGACGTCTCCTCCACCCAACGCTACCTAACAATGACCGCGGAACTACTGAATGAAGCCAGTCTTCGCTTCGAACGTTATGCCGAACCGGAGGTGCCGCCATGCGTGACCGCACCCTGATCGGACCTTGGATCCGCCGTTTCCTGTTGGAACATTTGGTCTCGGACCGTAATTTGACCCGCAACACCCAAGCCAGTTATCGGGATACATTGCTTTTGTTGCTGCCGTTCGTGAGCCAAGCGCAAAAAAAGCCAACCGATCGCCTGATGATCGACGATCTCTCGCCGTCTCGGCTGCGTTCATTCCTGAAATATCTGGAAAAGGAACGTGGCTGCAGTGGCGCTACGCGCAATCTACGTCTCGCCGCGATCCACTCACTCGCGAAGTTCATTGGTATGCGCAGCCCGGAACATGTAGCTTGGTCCACAGAAATCCGTGCGGTTCCATTCAAGAAGACGCCAAAATCCACTCTCACCTACCTCGACAAACCGGAAATCGATGCGCTCTTGAAAGCCCCCGATCTGCGAACGCCACAGGGGAGCCGAGATTACGCATTACTACTGTTCCTCTACAACACCGGCGCACGCGTGGAGGAAGCTGCGCAGCTGAGGATTGACACCATCACCTGGAGCAGCTCTCCCGCGGTGCGTCTGGTTGGCAAAGGCAACAAGAGTCGCTCCTGCCCCATTTGGAAGCGCACCGCCGATATACTCAAACCGCTTGTCGCTGGACGCAACACCCACGAGTTCGTCTTTCTCAACCGCCGCAATGAACCATTGACGCGCTTCGGCATTTATAGCCTTGTTCGCCGCGCCGCCGATCAAGCCAGTAGGACGCTGCCGTCAATCGCGGCAAAGCGCATTAGCCCGCACTGTCTTCGCCATTCGTGCGCCGTCCATTTGCTTCGCTCCGGCGTGGACATCAATACCATCCGGGCCTGGCTTGGGCATGTTTCCTTGGACACCACGCACATTTACGCGGAGGTCGACCTGGAAATGAAGGCGAAAGCACTCGCGCTCTGCGATCTGCCAAACGACGTCACGACCAAGCCCTGGCATTCCGATCCGGGGCTTATCGGATTCCTGAGATCACTCTGAGGATCCACATGCAAAAGTTATGTTGCCGCCAAAAGGCGCCACTGTTCTTTCCCACTGCCGTCTTGCTGCCATCGCAACATAATTTTTACCAACACATAAGGACAGAAAGATCGCGATGTTATGCTCTCCCCAAAGCTCCTCGAAATCCTGCGCGCCTGGTGGCCAGTAAACAAGCCCAAAGGGTGGCTCTTCCCTGGCGATCTAGTCGGCAGCCACATCAGCAGGTTTACCGTCGAGGCGGCGTGTCAAAAGGCCTATCAACGTTCCCATATTCCCAAACCGATCACACCTCACAGCTTACGACATGCCTTTGCAGTCCATCTGTTGGAATCCGGTACCGACGTGCGCACCATCCAGCTGCTGCTTGGTCATCGCAACCTCGCTACCACGGCCAAGTATCTCTGTCTGGCCGCTACTAAGGTGTGCTCTACCAAGAGTCCGCTCGATCTGGACCCGCAGCTGGTTGGCGCTGAGCAGAAGCTCGCTGGACCCCACGACGCTTAGAGCGCCCGGAAAATGGATCGCCCGCAGTTCGAAGTGGCGGATGTGTTCCGCTGCTACGGCACAGACTATCGTCAGGAGCATGGCGCTTCGATGTCAAACGGGCAGCACGGCGTCATGACAGCAATCGAGGTGTGTCGCACTGCTTTTCTGGGTGGTCATCTGGAGCAGTGTGATCAGTGTGGCCATCAGCGCAATGCTTACAACTCATGTGGCAATAGACATTGTCCAAAATGTCAATCACTCGCCAGGGCTCAATGGCTGCAGGATCGTCAAGCCGAACTTTTAAACACCGAATACTTCCACGTGGTCTTTACCCTGCCCGAAGTGATTGCCACAATCGCCTATCAGAATAAGAAAGAACTCTATGGCATTCTGTTCCACGCCGCGGCGGAGACCTTACGCATCATCGCCGCTGATCCCAAACATCTGGGTGCCGAAATCGGCTTTTTTGCCGTGCTCCATACTTGGGGCTCAAACCTTCTTCATCATCCCCACTTACATTGTGTGGTTTCCGGCGGTGGACTCTCTCCGGACGGCACCCAGTGGATTTCCTGCCGAGCTGGATTTTTTCTGCCCGTGCGGGTGCTCTCCCGTTTGTTTCGCCGTCTGTTCCTGGAACAATTGGTCAAAGCTTATGACGCCGGTAAACTGAAGTTTTTCTCCTCGCTAGAATCGCTCCGGGATCGGCCCTCATTCCTGGATTACCTGGCTCCAACCCGCGCGACCGAATGGGTGGTCTACGCCAAGCGGCCTTTCGCCGGGCCCGAGCAGGTGTTGGACTACGTCGGGCGCTATACTCATCGCGTGGCGATCTCTAACAATCGTCTGTTGGACATCGGGGAGGGCAAGGTGAGCTTTCGTTACAAGGATTATCGTCATGACGCCCAGCAAAAGACGATGACACTGCAAGCCGAAGAGTTTATCCGCCGCTTCCTTTTACACGTGCTGCCCGAGGGCTTCCAGCGCATCCGCTACTACGGCTTCCTGGCCAACCGGTACCGAGAGCATAAACTAGCTCGCTGCCGAAAATTGTTGGACATGCCGGCGCCGGAACTACCGGCTTCAGAGCTCAGCAAAGACTATCGTGATCGTTATGAACAACTCACCGGCTATTCGTTATGGGAATGCCCAGTCTGTCACCAAGGTCGCATGCTGGTGATTGAGATCTTGGCGCCAAGCCCGCAGAGGCAGGTAACGCCGATCAAGGATACTTCATAATGAAGAGGACTGCTTTTGCATCGAGATCCAACCGTGTTGCACAAGCTTGGCCGAACCGAGCGACAGGAGCAACGTTGCCAAACGGCTTATCCCGAAGAAAATCTGAGGCACAGATCTCATTACTCCTACACCTTCATAGGTCACTCCAGGCACCGCGATCCTACAAAGCAATCCCACGCGCTCACTTCCGACTCCAGGGGCCCCTCGTCCGAAAACCGGCCAACAATCAATACCCATAGGCCACCCGCTGGGTAACGGCTTAGTCCAACCCAGTTTTAGATCACCGTCGCGGCGATCACCCTCCGACTGCTCTCCAAGCCACTTCCGCCGCGTCGCTGGTCTAAAACTGCTCTGCATTATGTTTTACAGTAGGGAGCGGAAACGGGGCGGCTTTATTTTGTGTCACTTTTGTGAATTGGGTCGCGCCGTACGATCGGCTTCTCTCTCTTGGCGAGCGCCCTACGCAGTTTCGCCAGGGCGATATTCTGCAATTGCCGGATCCGCTCTCTGGTCACTCCGAATTTCTTTCCAACTTCTTCGAGAGTTTTCGGTTTGCCGTCGTCCAACCCGAATCGCTTGAAGATAATCGTGCGCTCGCGGTCATTCAACACCTCCAAAAGCTCGCTAAGTTCGTCCCGCATGTTCTTGTCTCTGAACAATTCGAACGGCGTCTGCGCATCTTCATCACCGACCATCTCACCAAATTCAGTTGAATCATCTTCGCTGATCGGAGCATCAAGGGACGCAGGTCGAATCGACACCGTCTTCCACTGAGAAAGCTTAGCGCTCGAGATACCGATCTCTTCGGACAGTTCTTCATCGGTCGGTTCACGACCTAACTCCTCGCTCATTTTCAGCGAGGCTAGGTACAGTTTGTAGATCTTGTCGATCAGATGTACTGGAAGCCGGATCGTCTTACTCTGGTTCGCCAGCGCTCGTTTGATCGATTGCTTGATCCACCAAGCACCATACGTACTCAACTTGCCACCCTTTGCCGGGTCAAAGCGTTCGACGGCCTTCATCAGACCAATGTTTCCTTCAGAAATCAAATCGAGTAGCGGAAGCCCTAGATTCGAGTAGTCATGAGCGATCTTAACGACAAGCCGCAGGTTTGCTTTTATCATCCACGCCCGAGCTTTTTGGTCGCCCTTCTTAGTGCGGGCGGCAAGCTCGATCTCTTGTTGCGCGGTCAGCAGCGGTGTCTGCATGATCTCTCGGAGGTAAATCTTAAGGCTCGTCTCAGAATCGTCAGCCATGCACCAGCTTCGCCGCAGATCGGCTCATAAGCCACAGCTGGATTTGATAGCTGGCGCCGCCAGTCACGACGCGAGCCGATCTTTTCCGGTTTGCACCAGAACCTGCCAGAACGATACTCTCTGATAAGCCGAACTTGTATCATGAAGCCTAAAGATTTCCTTCGTTCAGTGATTTTGATCGTTGCTTTATCTGCCTTTGGCATTTCGTTGGGCGCAGCAAGCGACAAAGATGAAGCAAAACACTCCGGTAAGATCACGAAAGCGACAGCCGAGCGGATCGCATTAACCAAGGTGCCAGGCGGCAGCATCCGTAGCGCGGAACTGGAGACGGCACGAGGACAGCGCTTCTGGTCCGTTTATATCGCAAAGCCCGGATCGAAAAATGCCAAAGAGATTCGCGTCGACGCCACGAGCGGTCAAATTCTTGCTGTGCAAACGGAAAGACCAGGAGATCAGGCCGAAGAGCCTCCAAAAACCCATTAAGAGACTCGCTAGCGGCGAAGATTTCAATCGATGGATAACCAAACCCCGGAAGACCCTTTTCGATTACTAGCGCGCGAACGTAGCCATGAGGATGCGAGGCAAACCGTTGCTACGAACAGGATGCTTGTTCAAAGCCTCGTAATAATCAACGGTGGTGCAGCGATCGCCGTCTTGGCTACTACGGATGCGCCCGAATCCTATAATGGCATTTATCGTCTCAGATCCAAGGATCAAGGAGGGTACACTCGATCTTTTCGGAGTCGGCAATACAGGTGGATCCGGCCAATGCCCGACTGACCGCACATTTCTGTGTCGGGCTGACGCGCAAACGCCACTGTTGAAAGGCTGCCGCGACGGCGAGACAGGGCAAAGGCCAGCGTCCAGCTTTGGTCGGCAGAATTGATTTTCTTCCTGCGGTTCGTGCAATCGCCTAGCCCCGCGATCCAGCTATATATGTAAACTAAACTAAACTAAGTGGACTGGCCGAGTGGGCACGTATATCCTCCAACTCAAGTTTCCAAGGAAGTTCTCTGGGCATTTTGGAAGGCATCCCGATTTAGGGCCGCTGATCCATGATGCTGAGAGAAACAATGGAAATATTAATATTCGCGTTAATTGCATCATACAACGCTCACCGACAGCAAGAGTGGGTGGTCGCTGAACCGGAAGAATTTCAGCCCTTTGATCTCCAAGCGCTGAGAAACTCCGCAGACAACAAGCCAGTCCGGTCGCCGAGTCGGCGGGAGGCATACGTGCCACAAACAGCCTGACTTCTTCGACTATGGACTCAAAATCTAATCTTGATTCCCCCCAGACTCCCTTTTAAATGCCGATCTGGTTTGCCGGTGAATTCTTCGGAGTATCCTCCAAACGTCGGGGAAAGCTGGAGCAGGGAACAAAGGCATCTGGTCACCGTGTCCCGACGGCTTGAAAGACCGCCAGGATCGGAAGGTGAGGCCGGAAGCTCGTAGAGTCATTGAATGACAAGTTCCAATGAACATAGCGAAGGCCCTGTAGCACGGGCGATCGAAGGGGCGGCCGGCTGGAGCTCGCGGGTGAACTAACCTGGAAGGAGGTCTTTGGTCTTTGAACCTATCGAGCGCTTCTACGAGGGTAAGGCGGACGTGTATCCATTCTGAGCGGGGAAGCCTCCCGTCCGCGGCTTCAAGAGGATCCGGCCGAACGAGGCCGGAAAATTGCTGTCGTTGAATCCTCAGTACGGCTCCTAAGTCATTTATGTCCAGATACTTACGCATCAGATTGGTGATCATAAAAAGGGGTTATGTTGGGTAATCCTTTAGGTCGACTAAAACTTTTGCTGTGAGTTTCCAAATCATTTGGCGTCGTTTTTCCACGATATTTGGCGCATGGAGCGGCCGCGGCCCGGTCATTTGCAACCAGAAACGAGGCCGGCACGAATCGGTCACGACAAATTTCGTGGAAAATCGCACGCCATTTATCATGGAAGTCACATCTTATTTTGCGCTTCTTTCTTATCCGCTAATTGCGTGATCGGAGGCTGCAAAGAGCTGCGGATTCAAATGCTCACGCTCGGGCATTCGCATTCGAGCGCCGGTAAGTCGTGGCCAGAGGGCGCAAAATAAGTCTCAAAATCACACTACGGTGCCGCGATGTTCCGCTCTCGATAAATCACCTCGATCTTTTCGCGACGCCGATAGAGTGGTAACCAAGATATTCATTCCCCCGCATATTAGGTCCCATGGAAGGACACCAGTGCATTGTCGGGGAAGATTCGCAGAGCTTTGCCGCTTGCGTTCAGCTTGTGATTTATCACTTGCTCAGCAGAAAACCATGGGGACTGCAGCCGTTATCTTCAGTGCAGACAGAGTAGGTGCCCACGATGTCGCCTTGTGGGTTGATCCCAAACGCTTGCGTCCCGCTCCCAAAAGCCGCAGGAACATCGATAGTGGTATAGGCTCCTTTGCTCAGAAAAAAACCATGGAAGTTACGGCTGCTGTCAGAATAGTACCCCACAATCTCACGTTCCGGGTTGATCGCAGTTGGGGCCGTGCCCCCAACCAAAGCTCCCGGTACATCGATGTTCGTTAATGCACCATTGCTTAGCAGAAAGCCATGGGCAACACCGCTCATGTCCGTATAGGTCCCCACAACGTCGCCTTGCGCATTGATCGCAGTCGGGGTCGTGCTTCCAACCATCGCTCCCGGTACATCGATATTGGTGAAGATGCCCTTCCTCAGCAGATAGCCATGCCCGCCGCTGTTATCGAAGTAGAACCCCACAATGTCGCCCTGCGGGTTAATTCCTGACGCTGGACTAAACGTCGAGCCAGGTGCTTCGATCGTGGAAAAGTTGCCCTTGCTCAGGAGGAAACCCACAAAATCGTTGTTTTGGTTGTTCACAGTGTAGAACCCGACAATCTCACCCTGCGGGTTGATCCCCGCCACATTGGTACTCCCCGGAATCGATCCCGGTACTTCGATGCTTGTGAAAGTACCCTTGCTCAGCACGAAGCCCACACTATTGGAAAATGGGTATATGCTGGAAGTGTAGGTGCCCACGATGTCGCCTCGCGGGTTGATCCCAGTCGGTAACGCTCCGCCCCCAAAGGCGGCAGGTATTTCGATCTTCGTGAACTTCGATTTGTTCGCAAAATCTCTGGCCTGACTGGTTCTCGCGATGCTCGTAGCGAGCAGGGCGACACCGAGCAGGGCTATTACTTCTCGATACGCTTTTGCATTGCTTTTCATGTCATCTCCTCCGGGTAATTTTATAGCTTTGATCGCTGCTCAGCTACTTGTATGCGCGGTAGGTTCGTACCATTGGCAGCCCCATAGGGCGAAGGAGATCTGCGTGTTCACCTGTGGCCCGCGAAATCGGAGCCCGAGTTTTTGCCCAGATCAAGTGTCATGCGGTTGGTCATTTGACGTGAGCGCAGGTGCAACAGATCAACCTTGTCGTCAATAGCTATATCTTCGATTGAACGAACGGATTTCCCAGGCGAATCGGCGACTAATTCCCCTTTTCGGTGCGGCAAGTTTTTGATGAACTCGACATGTGAACGGAAAACGGAAAGTCCAGAGGCGGAGGCGGAGAAGTCGGGAGGAAGTTGAGCGGCTCGCAATCGAATTTGAAGCGAGCGGATTGCGGCTTATGGAATTTTGCCGCAAGCATGGTTTGCCGCCGAGCACCCTGCAACGGCATTTAAAGAGGCAGCGTTTGGGGCACATCCAAGCAAAACAGGATGACCGGCTGGTTGCCGTGGCATTGGCTGGAACGAATGGCAGTAAGGATGCACGAGGTGCAAGCGCTTTGCGAGTGGTGCTATCCAGCGGCCGGAGGATCGAGGTGTGGCCGGATTTCGATTCAGGCACCTTAGAACGACTACTCAGCGTCTTGGAGAGGAACAAAGCTCCAAAATAAATCAAGTGCCCTTTGCAGAGGAGAGTATAGAGCCGAAGCTATTGGGGTCTTGCGGCACGGCCTGTTATGACGCGATAAAGGTCATAAAAGAATCACACATACACGTTAAAGTAGGTCGGAGACAGGTATCAAGGCGAGTTGTTCAGTCTAATATACGCCCGCTGGATTCGAGTTCCAGCACCAGTCGGTTGATCTCTGGGCGACTACGCCGCTTCCCAACGCTAACTACTTCGCTAGGGGGTGGGTGGGATCGGCTCAGGGAGAAGGGGGCTGTTGCCCGATTCTAACTCCCGGATCCGGCACATGGGAGCGGACAGGACTGAATACGTTCGCCCTGACGTCCGCGTCTATTTTGTACAACAACGACGGCAGTCTCGTTGCTACAGGCCAGGGACACCAGAGCATTACAATGACCTCTTCTGATCAATTCGTTGGGAAAGCCCCTGATCGGGAAGTGCGTAAGAGTCAAACAGTCAAACCACTTCGTTAATGCGGATTCAGACCTTCCGGTCACGCGCTAGGCGTACGATTCGTAAGAATGCTTGAACAGCTGTTATAACCGGGAATGTATATTGTATTGGATGTTTGAGCTTGCCATCAATCCCACACTCGAGAGTCTTCGGACGGCATAACATCAGCCAACGGGTTCTCATCTAAAATAGCGACCGGCCCAGAAGTTCAGTTTCCAATCCCCCTACACTTCCCTCCCCCACCCTACTCGGCGGAATGCCGTATCGATTACGGCCATCTACACGCCCTGAAAGGAACGGCTCACAAATGCTCGAAATTGCCGCCATGAGCGCCGCTTCCTTTAGGTCCCTGCCAATTCCCTGACCCTGTTTTCGTTCCTGGCAAGCCGCCAATTGCCAAGCCGTTGGCGTGGTGAACCAGATTCTCTATTTTTTACGCGAGAGTAGCCTGAGCATTCAGCGCCGCGGCAGAAAGAAGAAGCCGTGATGTCTGTATTTTGCGTCTATGTAGAGCCCCATGATTATGCCCCCCGGGTTGATGCCCAATGGTACAGTGCCTTGGTTAAAGGCTGTGCCGGCGCCCGGGACATCGAACGTAGTCACGGTACCGTCGCTGGCCCGCAGGAAGCCATGTTTAACGGCAAAGCTGTCGCTGAAGGATCCCGTGATCGCCTCCGCCGGTGTAATACCGGAGGGGAACGACCATATACGGCAGTGGGGATAGGTCGCTGCATCGAATGTGGTGAAGGTACCGTCTGGGGTCCGCACGAAGACACGGTAATTGCCCCCGAAGGGATTCCCCGAAATGGGTTCAAAGTAGGTTCCGGTGATCACCCCGTTCGGGTTGATATATAAATTCTGTCCAAGAAGGGTCACTGAGGCGGGCTCGGGAACCGCGAAATGAGCCTCACCGCTGCCGCCGTTGACCGCGATCTCGAACTGTCCGGTCGAGTCGGGCATAGACTGGGTGAAGGCGCTGGGCAACGTGGTCAGCAGTTCCTCAATTTGCAGGGGCGTCGGAGAGACAAAGAAGCCACTTACGCCGGGAGCGAAAGCAAAGGTATCGAGGTAGGTTGCGTGGCGCGTTAGCGCGGTGTCACGGTACATACTGGCCGAGATCAGGCTTCCGGACCCCAGCGTTATGTCGTCGGCCACTCCGGCAGGGTTGGAAAAGGCGACCGTACCCGGCGCACTAGCGGTGCCAAGAGTCGCGCTGGGCGTGCCGTCGTTGTTGCCGACGTCGGCCATCAGGGAGATGTCGAGCGTGCTGAAGGTCGTTTTCCCCGCAACGATCGTGCCGGTCGCATCGACCGACAGATAGAGGCCGAAGCCGCTGTTCAGCCCTGGAACCGAGGCATCGCCAAAGCTGATCCCCGTGATTGGGTCAATGAGATGCTCAACAAACGAGCCGTCGCCCTTTACGATCGAGTGCAGGTAGTTGACGATCGTGAAGGAGAACCGGACGAAGATGGCGATGCGGCCCGGGGGATCAAACCTGGTAAAGGTGCCATCGCTGGCCCTCAGGAACCCGTGAGAGCCGTTGTTTGCGTCAGTATACATTCCCGCGATCGCCCCCTCCGGGTTGATGCAGATGGCATAGGTGCCTGGGAAAGAGCCCGTTGTGCCAGCGCCCGGGGCGTCGAACGTAGTGAGGGTACCGTTTGTAGCCCGCAGGAAGCCGTGACCCACGAAGTTTACGTCATAATAATATCCCGTGATCGCCCCCGCCGGGTTGATGCTGGAAGGGAAGGTACCGACCACTGCGCCCGGAGCATCAAACGTGGTGAAAGTGCCATCGCTGGCCCGCAGGAATCCGTGACCCAGGAAGTTTGCGTCATTGTAATATCCCATGATCGATCCTGCCGAGTTGATACCGGCGGGATAGGTGCCTTTGACGGCACCGGGGACATCGAATGTGATGAAGGTACCGTTGCTGGCCCGCAGGAATCCGTGACCCAGGAAGTTTGCGTCATTGTAATATCCCGTGATTACTCCTGCCGGGTTGAAACTGGCGGGATAGGTGCCGTTGACGGCGCCGGGGATATCGAACGTGATGAAGGGGCTGAACCGGCCTGGGACGTCGGCGAGGGCATGGGTAAGCGCCTCTCGACCAGCTGCCACTTTCAATGTGGCGAAAGCATCTAAGTCTGCATGCTGTGCGTACAACTGCGAGCCAACAGCCAGAAGTAGCACACCCACTACTTTCCAAACCTGCAGTCGATTCATAATTGCGAGTGTCATGTATTCCTCTCTTTGTTCTGCTTCAGTCGGAATTAGAAAATCGTAAGCTGAGGTTAAGCTAGTCGGGGATAGAAAAACTTACCCAACGCACGAATCTGCTGGGGCTATTTTTGGATCGACCGTGTTTTTTCGTTGGGCAAAGGTCGGTAAAACAAACCCGATTGACAGTCCTACTAGGGCGACTACTAAGCGTATTTCATTATTTCCCCCTAAAGGGTTCGATGGTTTGTCGCGCTAACGACCTGTCTGCGGGCTCTGCTTTCGTCCTTGTCGACCAAATCGTCCGGATGTCATATTTTAAATTACATGTTTATAATATCAAGCGTTACATTTCATTTGTTGGCGACGTGCATGCTCGCGGCCCGACGTGACCATCATCGTTGACACCCGCCCCCAAAACTGACCGACTAAAACAGGTCCCGTTGTCACGCTGCGCGAAATTAGGAGACTTGGAGAATATGACCGGTTTGTTGCACTAAATTTGGGATACTCAGCAAACGAATTGCACTTAATTAGGAGACCCGCACTCCTGTGTAAATTGCGAGAATTCTCCTGGGAGAAGTAAATCCCTGCCGATCGCCAATTTTGTAGCTTTGCATTTAAATGGGAAACCACGTACGGACGCACGCAGTCTCCTATTAAAGCGCAAAAATCTCCTCTTTAAGTGCAATTAAAAATTGTACTAAAAGAAGAGACTCCCTCGAAGGGCAATGTCCGCGAGGCTCCTAATTGCGTACAACGTGACATCTGTCCCGGAAGCAGAGCAACTCCTAATCCGGCCGCGACGAAGCTAATCACGGCGGGCTCTCGGTCGGCGTCTTGCAGAATTCTAGGGGTGAAACCAGCTTCGCGGGACGCGTTAATCAGCCAGTCGTTGGAGCCAGGATAGGTCTTCTCATTTCAGTTAGTTAACCATTCCAGTCGCTGAATAGGCAGCCAGTCGATAGATCGTTGCCGGATGGACATTAAAAACCGACGCAATCCCCCGGACGGACCTTCCTTCCGAGGCTAACCTCGGCGAAAGGCTCGCTGTCCAGAACCGTGAAGGTGGGGAACGAGTTGCTCCGCCCTTCTATTTCAATCCTTCGAGCTTCAAAACCGGTCGAAGTTGGCCGGCAATCTGATCACAATCACGGGATTGTCGTGATTGTTCGGCGAAGTCGCCGACAGCTCCGGAATCACGAACAGAGAGCTCCCATCCGACATCTTATGCACTGCGATATCCGCCGGGCCGGCCAGTTTGATGTCCTGGTCGTAGGTCAGCATCATCGGCGTACCGTAGGGCGGTGTAACCACCACGCTGTTGGTGTTCTTGGTCTCAGTATCTAGGCGCACGCCGCCGGCGAAATCCAACCCATCCAGTGCTCCCAGGCCCTGCGCGAATGGCGCAGGCAGATGACCGCTCTTAAAGTCCTCCTTGGTAAGCCGATACATACCGCCGTCGGCCGGATCCTTTAGCCCGGCCAAACCGCCCACGGTGTTGAAGTGAATTGCACCATCAGGAGCGACTTCAATCCCGTCAGGCCCTCCATTGGGCACCGGAATGTAGAACAAGGGTGCCGATTGGCCGTCGGCCAATGCATCCAGCGAGGAAACCGGAAACATATATGCCCCGCCCCCTTTGGTCGGAATCGGTGGGTTGAATGTGCCCCCAGCGATCCCCGTGTCGGTTGCGTACAGATTCCCCTCCTTGTCGAAGGACAAGGCGTTCCCCAGGGTCGCGATCACGCCAGCCGCGGCTGCCGCTGGCGAGCCGGCACCCATCTTGATCGCTCCGAGGATCTCTCCGTCCGTATTGAATGCGATTATCTTTGGATCGAGCACGCTGGGATCTTTGATCTCGGTGCCGTCGGCTTCCGCCAACGGCGCCCACGCCTCGATTAGGAAGACGGTGCCCTTGGGGAACTTCCTCGTGGCAACCGGACTGACCGCCATGCCCACCGGTCCCGTGAGCCCGGTGATGAGCTTCTCGTTGACCATCTTCAACGTGCCGTCGGGCTGCACCGCGAGCTTGCTGATATAGCCGGCTTTGTGGGTCCAGTGGAATCCCTTATCGGGCATGCCCAACTCAGCGGCGTTGGAGATAATCACGAACCCCCCGTCGGCGCTGAAGATAGAGCCTTCGGGGTTGTCGAACGCATTCAGCCTCTGGATGACCTGGCCCTTCACCGGATAGGGCTGCAGCGGTTCGGCCGCTTGAGCTAGCCCGGCCGCAGCCACGGCCAGCGTTACCGCGGCTAGCGGCACACCAATCATTGATCTGTTCATTGGACTCCTCCCGTTGTTTAATGAGAACGGGCACCCTCACTTCTAACCATTTGCAGAGCGCTATGCACTAAGAAAAAAGATTAAAATTCTAACAATGGAAGGTGCCAATGATTTCGTCTTTTTTGCCCGATGGGTTGCATTTGGCCGAGCCGGTGATGCGGCGCGCCCTCGGAATTGATGGGAAGAGCTACGGCCAGACCATCCGAATGTCGCCACCGACCTCAACAACCTGACGCGACTGTTGCAGGCTAGGCTACTGTAGATCCCTAGCCCGGAATAGCCCGGTTCCATCTCCAAATCTCTTTTGACTCTCGCCGGCGAGCTGAAACGCTTTGGCAAACTGGCCCTGTCCCATTGAAGTGTAGGGCTTGTAGTGAATAGTCCTACATAAGTATGGATTCTATATAATCCAGATTTGATTTGTTAAGTGATTATGATTGTATATTGACTCCGCGCTAGCTATCGTCTCTAGGTGCGGCCCGCACTCGTCTTCTCTCCTCTTCCCCCCGCTCCAATGCGGTAAGAAATCCGTCGAGTTCTTCAGGAGACGCATCGCCGAGTTTAACAAAAGCCCCTGTAGGCGCTGGGGAATACCGATCCGCGGGGACCATGTATTGCTGGAGCGACGGACGCGCCTGCGACCGTCCTGCGACGTTTTGGGAGGCGTTTAAAGACTGGACGGGTGATGCCGTCTGTGGTTTTTTACGCAGCAGCCGTGCAAAGTGGACTGCAGATCGGGGTCAGTACAGGAAACGGAAAGTATTCCGTTGACGGAATACTGCAGAGCATTTTTAGACAGCGTCAGTCAAGGCGCAGCCGTGGAGCAACGGTTGGAGGCCGGCATAGGGGTCTTCCGTGTCCGCAGAATCGAGGAAGGTTTAGTTTCATTTATCGATTTAGGTCACGTCAATAGAGCGATAATAAGCAAAATGATGCCCCCGGTGGCGACGTTCCAGATTGCGGATCGCAAAATTGGGTCACCGGCACTGTAGGCCAAGGATGGTCGAATAGACAAGGTAACGGAGTTCCGGTGTCATCTTGGGAATTTCGGCTGTCTTTCTTTCAAATTACTTCGAGGACTATCTACTACGATGCCGCTCACCGAAAGTGAGCCGATGATACTCGCTTAAATTGCGCCGACTAGCTCTAGGGATGGACGAGGATTGTCCTTCCTAGGAGTTACTTACTCAGGCGGAGAAGGGCCTGGAGATTATAGGCAAAGGCCGGCTGTCGATGCTCCACACTTGGCCGACGCTCAGGCAATAACATCAGCCAACGGGTTCTAATCTAAAATGGGCGGCTTGCCAAGACGTTCAGTTGCCGGTCCCCCACTCTCCCCTTTCCCACCCTAACCAACGGGAGTTATTCAGCCTAGTTCCGGGTATCTGTGCGGCACAAATCGAGACGCTCCACCGTACTCACATTGTGGATGTGAATGCGAAGTCACTTGTAAAGCATTCAGCGGCGGAACAGAAGTCTTGATACTGTTGGGTCGGTTCGCGTCAAACAGCAGGGCCATTCATGGTTCGCCCTTCCACGCCGGGCAAATTTGCGTCGGCGTGGCGGTGGACCCTTCGGGGCGGTTTGCCTACGTGGCAGACAGCGGGGGCGGCACTGTTTTGGCTTACCGAATCAACCCTGCCACTGGTGCCCTGACACAAGTAATCGGTTCGCCTTTCCCAGCGGGGCTAGAGCCGGCTTCCGTGGCGGTGGACCCTTTGGGGCGGTTCGCGTATGTCGCAAACTACAATGACGCCGGTACGGGGGACCCCGGCACCATCTCCGCTTACCGAGTCAACCCAGCCATTGGGACGCTGATTAAGGTTGCCGGTTCGCCTTTTCAAACGGGGAACGGCCCCAATTCCGTGGCGATTAGTCCGTAGCCCCAAGAATAGTGACTCAAACTTCGGGCTTGGGGTAGACCCAACAGTCGTGTCACCCGCCGCCATTCGAACCTTTCGAACAGTACGGATAGGCGATGCGGCGTACCGACTGCGCAAATGCGCCGCCCGCTATGTCCACTCGACAACTGGATTCAAGATCAAAATTAACCACTCAACTAAGTGGTCAAACTGGGCTTGCCGCGTCTAGTCTGGTTCTTTCTTCACATGGCGATGTTCATGGGTTCCATCGCTCTCCCTATCGTTACGACTCACGAATTGAGAGGAACCAAAGCAGACGTCGGGCTGATTTTTAGCGTCTGCGCTTTTCTTGAAGTGCTGGTGATGTTCACGTTTGTTATCCGACCGTCCAAAGCGGGAAGTCGCCACTGGATTTCGTTCGGGTTCCTAGCATTTATGCTCTACTTTCTAGTTGCAACATGGACCTCTTCCGTTGCGGTCCTCTTAGGAGCGCAAGTCTTGCGCGCGGTCGGCATCGGCCTGATTGGATACCAGGGAATCAGTTACATCCAAGAGCTCATGCCGAATCAAGTTGGAATTGTAGCAGCCTTGTTTTCCAACACTATCAATGCCGGTTTTCTACTTTCCGGTCTTACGGCTGGAGCGTGGGCTGGCCTTTGGTTATCGATCCCTGTTCATCGCTTGTGCGGTGCTGAGCGGGTTGGGATTATTGCTGCTTCATTTTCAGCCCACGGACCGCTGTACCTGAGAGGTGTTGGCTTGGTGTGCGCTCGCGGTTATGCAAAAGAGTCGGCGGTTGCGATAAGGACTTTCGCAGATCAAGCTTTGATTATTGATGGAATTACCTGCTGTCCAGCAACTTATACATAAACTGTATTCGAAATAACCGATCGGAATGCAGGTTATGCAGGACTAAAGTTAGGCGAGGCTAAATTTGTTCTGTCACTTTGCGAATTTGGCACAAATTTTTGCGCGCTATTTGGCATACTGCAAATGTTTCGACAGACGCCAAACCTGGATCCAAATCGGAGGCAAAGAAAATCGGCGTGCAGCGAGATAGTCTTGTCGAAACTGCCGACGGTTCAGAATCCCGAGGGTTTGATCGATCGCGTACCGGCCATCACCACCGGCAACAACTCGTAAATCGCGTCCGCACAATTATCCAGCCGACGGTGGTTCCTTGCCAAGGCCGCGTTTGTTCGTTTCGCGGTGTCGCCGCCTTCATCAAGGATCTTCAGGCCGACGTCTCGCCGCCGACCGTCAAGCAGCACCTGGCCGCGCTCCGAATGCTCTTCGACTGGCTCGTGACCGGCCATGTGATCGACGTCAACCCGGCCCATGCCGTGCGCGGCCCAAAATACGTTGTCAAGAAAGGCAAAACCCCGGTCCTCACCGCCGACGAGGCTCGCGCGCTGCTCGACAGCATTCCGATCAGAAAGGCGACCGACCAAAACGGCGTAATCGTAGAAAAACCCGATCTTATGGGTCTGCGCGACCGGGCGCTGATCGGCCTCATGACTTACAGCTTCGCGCGCGTTGGCGCGGTCCTGCAGATGAAGGTCGGAGATTATTTCGTGCAAGGCCGCCGGCGATGGGTGCGCCTACATGAGAAGGGCGGAAAAGAGCATGACGTTCCCTGCCACCACAATCTCGACCACTTCCTGGACGAATATATCGCAGCGGCCGGTATCGCCGGGGACGCCAACGGCTATCTGTTTCGAACGACGATGCACAGGTCAGGCATCCTCACGGAAAGCCCCCTGCACCAGCAAGACGCCTACCGTATCATCCAGAAGCGCGCGAAGGCAGCTGGCATCGAGACGAAGATTGGAAATCATACCTTCCGGGCGACCGGCATCACTGCTTATTTAAAGAACAGCGGCAAGCTGGAAGTGGCGCAACACATAGCCAATCATGAATCGCCTCGGACGACCAAGCTGTATGACCGGCGGCAGGATGAGATTTCTCTCGATTCGCCGCAGTGCATCACGACTTTCGCGAATCTCGTGTTGATCTTAGATTGCTTTCTGATGGCTTTTGTCCATCGACCGTACGTGTTCTTAGCGAAGGAGAGTTGAGTTTGTGAGAACCGATAAGAACCGATGAACTTTAAAGTGTTGGAGTAAGTCCGATGCCCACCGTGCACAATGTGTTCGTGTCCTCGACTTTTCAGGACCTCAAGGCCTATCGTCAGGCCGTCCGCGCGACGATCCGGCGACTTGGAGCTGTGGACATAGCCATGGAGAATATGGGCTCCACAGAGGAGCGGCCTAAAGACGAGTGCGAGCGTTTGATCCGCGAAGAGGCGGCCGCATTTGTCGGGATCTACGCGTGGCGCTGGGGCTATACGCCACCAGCAGATGCAGCATCCATTACGGCGTATGAATACGAGGTTGCTGGAGAGGTGGGCCTGAATCGCTTTGTGTATCTTCTCGACAGCAACGCTAAGTGGGCCGCAACAAAGTGCGATGATGGCGAGGCACAAACGCGGCTGGAATGCTTCAAAGCGCAACTGAAGACCCGGCACGTTGTCAGCTTTTTCTCTCGGAAAGATCAGCTGGCAGCGATGATTGCAGCCGATCTCGGCAAGTACTTCGCCAGGCAAAGCACCCGTGATGAGGGCCTTCGCGCCCTGTCACAGATGAGCCTCGACCGAGAACAACGGTTGATAAAGGAGCTTGAAGCCGGAGACGGCCTTAGCGCTTAACGAGCTATTGCCGCTCTGGCTCATTCTAACCGGCCATGGGTGATTGAAACCCTCCACCGAGTAGTGTTGGGTGGCGACATGCGAATGGCGGACGCGGCCCTCAACACACTCGCACTGCAACGCGGACCGCAGGCTGGCCGCGCCTTGGCAGCAGGATTGACCTCACGGCATGGGGGAGTTCGCAGATGGACTGCGTTTCGTATAGGAGAAACGGCACTTCGAGATCACGATTGGGGTCTGGCATTCGTGCCGGACCTGATAAACGCGGCTGACGTGACGGGCGATCGATTGGTAATCATTAGCGAGATTGTGCACTCCCTTGGAAAGATCGGCGGCGAGAAAGCACGCGATGCACTGATCGCCTTGCTTCGCAAGCCAGGGCTTCCACCAAAGCTAGCAGCAGCCATCCTCCACGCGCCTGTCAGATTCTGGACCGATAATATGTTTGCCTCATCGGCATCATACGGCCTAGTCGACAACTTCATCATCGTTGCTAGATCAGAGATTAAGCGATGGGGGCGCACCTTCTGTAACGCTGTAAGAGAAGACGATCTTTACAAGTACATATCGGCACCACTGCGGCAGGCCATCGATGACCAGGCGCAATCGAGCGATGATGGATCACTATTCTCCCCCAGATTCGTGGAACGAGCGCCTAACGAATGAAAATCCTTTCCGCCTTCAGAGCAAAAGGGCATCGGCCATCGCAGGGATCATCAGAGAGAGGGTGGCGGAAGATAATGCCACCGCGACCAATCGCTTGCCCTCCCTTGATTCAACCTTGCCCAAGCGTCGCATTTTCAAGTGCCGCTGCAGGACGCTCGACGCCAAGTCATCGATTCCGACAAAATCGCTCACCCGCGCTCCACTTGCTTCACGGCCCCACGAAAATCGTCACTCTCAAAGTACGACAGCGGGCGGTGAGCATGTCAATCCGGCCGTGCACTTATTCAGGAGGGGAAAAATGTGGGGTAATCCTCAGGCGAGGCTAATTTTATTTGTGATTTTTGGAATTTTCCTTTGGCGTCAACAAAGAGGTAGTCGGAATCCACGTTCTCCCGAAAAGGCGTCGATTTCTTTCAAGGCGACCTCGATCTAGCCAGTGCGCTCGATTTACCCGCCGCTCGAGGTTGGCGTCAGGGCCAATGCCTAGCGATTGCCATTGTCCAAAGAAATCAACGTATTAACGTTCTACTGAAGGATGCGTCATTCTGATTGTTGATCATCGGTTCGGCGAACACAGACTCCCATACACCTCCTATACTAATGAAAGTTCTCCTACGAGCCCTCGTCGCCATGCTTGGGCTCGCTGCCATGGCGGCGAGCGTTGAGGCACCTATGGTTCTCGCTACAGGCCCTGAAACGGCGGCCAAGCCGGGCCTTCCGAAGTATAAGTTTGCTGTCATCACTCATTCCACGGCCGTGGCGTTTTTCGTGCCAATTCGCAAAGGCGCCGAAGATGCTGGGCAACTGCTCGGTGCGGAAGTGACTTACACCGGACCTCCAGACTTCAATATCCAGAAGCAGGTTGATTTCATCAAGTCGGCTATTGCGCAGAACGTTGATGGCATCGCTACTACCATGCCTGATCCTACTGCGTTTAATGATGTTGTGAAGGAAGCGATGGACCGCGGAATTCCCGTCATTGCATTGAACGCGGATGCGCCGGCGAGTGGACGACTGGCTTACATTGGCCAAGACAACTATGAGGCAGGTATATCTATGGGAGAGGAGATCTTTAAGGTTCTCCGCGGCGGCCATGTGCTGCTATGCGTGCGCGCGGCCGGAATGGGGAATATGGAAGCACGAATCAAAGGTGTGGAGGACGCGCTCGATAGACGCGGAAAGTACTCGTACCGGGTTTTGGCCACCGGAACAGACTTGGTCCAAGCGGCATCTATCATCACTTCGGCTCTTCACGAGGATCCAAGCATCAAGGGCATGTTCGGAGTGGAGGAGGTTGCGGGATCAGCCATTGCGCAGATCATCGACCGCGACCAACTGAAGGGTAAGGTAGCGGGCGGCTCTTTTGACCTGGTTCCGGAAGTTCTTAATGCGATTGAGAAAGGCGAGTTGCAGTTCACGATGGATCAGAAGCCCTACCTGCAGGGCTACTTGAGCGTGATCAATCTCTATCTTCTTAAAAATAGTCGGCCATTTTGGCGGCGGAGCGGTGACCTTTGTCGGAGATCGAGGCATGCTTAAGATCCCTCAAATCGAGCACTTGAGCGAGCATGGGATGCATTATATCACGGCGATTACCAAGCCGCAGATAGAGTCACTACTCAATACAAAAGTGTTGCAGATGGAGTTGTTCGATCAGCCTTTGGCCGAGGTCCGTGAAGAACAGGTCCGCTATATCTTGCGGCGTAATCCTAAACGGGCGGCTGAGATGGATGCCACTCGCGCCAATAAACTGGGCCGCCTTGAACACAAAGTAAATGAAAGCAATGCCTATTTGACCGCTCACCCACGAGCCAAAGCTCAAACGGTGATCAAGACTCTGAGCAAGGAAGTCCAAAAGTTGAAGCTTCAGAGCTGGGTTGAACTCAAGTGCGGCAAAGCTCGTTGCGTGGCATTACAGATCGATGAGTCCGCACGAAATGAACAAGCCAAGCTCGATGGCTGTTACGTGCTCAAGACTGACGATATAACCTCACTCCGACTGACATCAACACGGGCACAGTTCCCGTCACTTGGGAAAATGTCGCAAAGGTAAAAGAGCTGGTTACACAAGGATATCGCTAAAGCCACCTGTTCAGCATAGATCTGAGAATAACTTTTTTCGGTCGCATTAGAGTAGACACGGCAGGAGGACCTGTGAATGGCGAGTCGCTACTGCGGCGAAATCCACATCGCCTTCAGTGGAGAAGGGATGACGAGGCTCTTCGTGGCGATGGCGAAGATCACGCACACGGGGTTCCCGATTTAAGACAAATTACTTTTTGCCGCGCTCTGTCACTTCCCGCGCCAAATCCTCCTTTCCCTGTCTGCGCAGAAACGCGGCGGCGCTCTCCCGAAGTTTCGGATCGTCGGGCAGGCGAGCCAGCGAATACTGGCGAAGAAAATCCGCAGCAATGGGATCTTGGTCAAAGTTAGCCAGGGCCAGGTGGACTAGAGGGTGCCATGGGTCCAGATCATAGGCATGTTTGGCTTCGTCTGAGTTCATGTCGGGTCGAATAATCAGGTTGGCGGCCTGCGCCTGAGTGACTGTGCCGTACGGCCCGACAGGCCGCTGTTCGGTGGGCAACAACCTCCAGCGCAGCAGTCGCGCGTAATCGGAATTCTCGTTTGCATGCGGACGGAGCAGCATTTCGAGTTTGAGCAGCTCGTCTCCGGCAAGAGTCTCAATCTGGCCGTCCGACGCGATTCGTTTAC
Source organism: uncultured Verrucomicrobiae bacterium (assembly GCA_963742335.1). Classification (GTDB taxonomy): domain Bacteria; phylum Verrucomicrobiota; class Verrucomicrobiia; order Chthoniobacterales; family JAFAMB01; genus JAFAMB01. The sequence goes on along the minus strand of CAVULL010000007.1, from coordinate 28,727 downwards.
CTCCGAGCCAAATGAAAAACTCACCGCACCAATCCGGTGGAGGAACGTCAGCCGGCAACACGGGCCAGAGTCGTGCAGACCCATCACTCGAGGCGGTTAGCACGTAGCGCCCGCTTGGACTAAAGATCGCGCTCCGAACCTCGCTAGTATGGCCTTGGAAAACGGTCAACAGTGTGCCGGAGTCGGTCTCCCACAAGCGCGCAGTGTGGTCCTCTGAGGCGGTCAGCACGCGGCGGCCGTCTGGGCTAAAGACCGCGCTCGTAACCCGGTCGGTGTGGCCTTGAAAAATGGCCAAGGGCTTGCCGGAGTCGGCCTCCCAAAGCCGCGCGGTGTGGTCTGCGGAGGCGATGAGCACGCGGCGGCCGTCCGGGCTAAAGACCGCGCTCGTAACCCAGTCGGTGTGGCCCTGAAAAATGGTCACCACCTTGCCACTGTCAGCCTCCCAGAGCCGAGCCGTGTGGTCAGCAGAACCCGTCAGTACGTGGCGGCCGTCTTGGCTAAAGACCGCGCTCGTCACCCGGTCGGTGTGGCCTTGGAAAATGGCCAAGGGCTTGCCGGAGTCGGCCTCCCAGAGCCGAGCCGTGTAGTCAGCAGAACCCGTCAGTACGCGACGGCCGTCCGGGCTAAAGACCGCGCTTGTAACCCGGTCGGTGTGGCCTTGGAAAATGGCCAAGGGCTTGCCGGAGTCGGCCTCCCAGAGCCGCGCGATGTGGTCTGCAGAGGCCGTCAGCACGCGGCGGCCGTCTGGGCTAAAGACCGCGCTCGTAACCCAGTCCGTGTGGCCTTGGAAAATGGTCAAGGGCTTGCCGGAGTCGGCCTCCCAGAGCCGCGCGGTATGGTCTGCAGAGGCGGTCAGCACGCGGCGGCGGTCTGGGCTAAAGACTGCGCTCGTAACCCAGTTAGTGTGGCCCTGAAAAATCGTCACCACCTTGCCACTGTCAGTCTCCCAGAGCCGAGCCGTGTGATCAGCAGAACCCGTCAGTACGCGGCGGCCGTCTGGACTGAACACCGCACCCGAAACCGCGCCGATCTGGCCTTGGAACACGGCCAAAAGCTTCCCACTATCGACTTCCCACAGGCACGCAGTGCCGTCCTCCGAGGCGGTGAGCACGTGGCGGCCGTCTGGGCTGAACACCGCGCTCGTCACCCGGTCGGTGTGGCCTTGGAAAATGGCCAATGGCTTGCCGGAGTCGGCCTCCCAGAGCCGCGCGGTGTGGTCCTCAGAGGCGGTGAGCACGCGACGGCCGTCTGGGCCGAAGACCGCGCTCGTCACCCGGTCGGTGTGGCCTTGGAAAATGGCCAATGGCTTGCCGGAGTCGGCCTCCCAAAGCCGCGCGGTGTTGTCTGCAGAGGCCGTTAGCAGGCGGCGGCCGTCTGGGCTAAAGACCGCGCTAAAAATGGCGTTGGTATGGCCCTGGAAAGTGGCCAAGTGTTTGCCGGAGTCGACCTCCCAGAGTCGCGCGGTACTGTCCTGCGAGGCCGTGAGCACGCGGCGGCCGTCTGGGCTAAACGCCGAGCTCCAAACGCTCCCAGTATGGCCCTGGAAAGCGGCCAACAGCTTGCCGGAGTCGACCTCCCAGAGCCGCGCCGCGTTGTCTCCAGAGGCAGTCAGCAGGCGGCGGCCGTCTGGGCTAAAGACCGCGCCAGTAAGCGAGTTTCGGCTCCCTTGAAATATGGCCAACAGTTTGCCGGAGTCGGCTTCCCAGAGTCGTGTGGTGTTGTCTATCGAGGCAGTCAGCACGCGGCGGCCGTCTGGGCTAAAGACCGCGCCAGTAAGCGAGTTTCGGCTCCCTTGAAATATGGCCAGCAATTTGCCGGAGTCGGCCTCCCAGAGCCGCGCGGTGTTGTCCGCAGAGGCCGTCAGCACACGGCGGCCGTCTGGGCTAAAGACCGCACCATTAACGGCGTTGGTATGGCCCCGGAAAGTGGCCAAGGGCTTGCCGGAGTCGGCCTCCCAGAGCCGCGTCGTGTGGTCTACAGAGGCCGTCAGCACACGGCGGCCGTCTGGGCTAAAGACCGCACTAGTAACTGGGCCGATGTGACCTTTGAAAGTGATCCTTGGTTGTTGAATCGGCGGCGACACGAGGCCGGGTATCGCGGCTTCGGCTGCGAGTGAGGATTTCGGCAGGTAGCGCCTTGCCCGGGCCAGGTACGCCAGCGCTTCGGCGTCCTCCCCGCGTTGGAAATTTTTTTGGGCCACTAGCCGATCCAACCGCGCCGCCGTCTCCAGCATCACGAAGGCAGATGTCCTTTCTTGCAGAGCCCACCTTGCCAGAGGCACAGCAACGCCAGTGACGAGGAGGGCGATGCCGACGATGACTAAATTTCGTACTCGGTTTCTTAAGCTTCTTTTTCGCGCTCGTTCGGCAATACTCGCCGAAATATAGTCGAGATGTTCTCGATTGAGCGAATCTCCGAACTCGTCAACTAACTTTTCCGCCTCCGCCAAAGGAAGTCCGGCCGGCAGAAGGTAGTCTCGGTGGCGCTCCTTTAGCTTCCATTGCCGCTCCGAAGCGTCCAGGCGGTCGCGCATCCGCAGAAATTCGCGGTTCTGCTTCAGCCAATCTGTGAAACGTTGCCATTCTCGTAGCAGCGCTTCGTGCGCGACGCACACAGTAACCTCTCCCTGCGGGTCGGTGTCCGCGACCAACAGCCGCTTCTCAATGAATAGATCAACAAAGCCTTTTGCACCTGCTTTCTGCTCGTGGTCTGCCCCCTCTGAGCCAACAAAATCGCGGTAAGGCACCGTCCGCCGGTTGGGCACTTCCTCTTCGCCCTGGCTCAACGTGACCAGATTGCGCATCACCAATGGGAACGCCCTTTGTTCATGTGGTCTCAACATGCTGAATACCCCTTCGGCATGCTTGGCAAGGGCACCTTTCAATTCCCCTAATTCGCGGTAATCCGACCACCGCAGGAAGTCATCACCCCTGACGCCCTGTTCGTCGTAGAGCAACGACAAAACGTGTTCGAGCAACGGCAGGGATTCCGGTGTAGCGGCGGCTGCGTCGCGCAGCGCTTGGTCCAGGCGTTGGCCCGTGTCGCACTCCTGCTCGAAGTGCAGACCCGCTGCTTCGGCCGGTAACCGGATCATGTTCCCGAGCTCGTAGGGCGTCGGAGGCCGGAGGTCGACCTTTCCACTTGGTTTCGCGACTTCGACCAAATCCGAGAACTCCTGGAATCGCGGATAAAAATCACTCCGTAACGTCGCTAGGGCAAAGACTCGATTGCTCCGAACCAAACCAGCGATCGCAGAGATATACTTCTGCTCAACCTCCGATGAAAAGTCGGCCGTGAACAATTCTTCCAACTGGTCAATCACCAAAGCTAAACGGGCTTTCGGTAGTTCAAGCTGCTCCCTGCGCTGCCTAGCCAACTCGGCGGCGTCCGATCTCCCGGACTCCCGCTGACGGCGCTCTCTTCCTTCGAGATAATGGGAATGCTGGATTTTCCATTCCCGCGCAGCGTGATCGAGCGCGTCTCGGACCCGGAGTGCGACGCTGTCACAGTGTTCCCTCAATTCGTTCGCTAGATTGCGGATCGCACTCAGCGATTCTCGATCCCCCAAGACTGGCAGCGCGGCCGGTTCCAGCAACGCTGCCGCTAAGGCATTGAAACAGTCACCGTCAGCTCCGCCGGCTCCCGGTCTCGTCACCGCCCGCCGCCAGAGGCCGATGCCCTCAATCGTACCGGGTTGGGTCAACAACGGAAGCACGCCCGCTCGGACGAGCGAACTTTTTCCAGAGCCACTGGCACCCACGATCAGCACGAACGGCCGTTCGGCCTTGACTTGCGCTTCTAAGGCTTCCAGCACTTCCCCGATCGCTTTAGTTCTACCGTGGAAGATTGGGGCGTGTTCGAAATCGAAGAAATCAAGTCCACGGAATGGACACGATTTCCATCGGCGGACATTCCTGCCCAAAACTTTTTGTCCGATTTCCCGCTCTACCTGACGCGCCAAGAAGTCACGGAAATGTCCCCGAAAAAGCTCTTCAAACTCCTGCAGGCCGCGATATTTGTTGCAAGTCCCGGCGAAGCTTCCCTCGCTGTTCTTCTCCCAATCCGCAAAGAATTCCTGCAAGGAGTCCCACTGCTGAATAAAGACTTCGCGCGCCTCTTTCGGTTCCAACGGCGGTGTCGGCTTCGAACAGTTACGATAAACGCGCAACTGGGGAACGCCTTTATTTTTTTTTGCATGGTCCAACGCCCAGGCAATTTCGTATTCTGTTCCCGAACCGGGCCGGCCGCCATCCGGCATACTTAAATTCGGGTTTTGCCGGGCGCCGAGGCGCGACCAAAGGATAGAAATCACCAGATCAAATTCTGCCGTGTTCGGGATCTGTCCTTGGTAATCCGCGTCCGGTTGAAGCTTCTCATATTCCCAGAAATAAGGACATAGGACCAATGTTCGGTGATTCTCCCGTTCGGTATTAGGCTCTTCATCTTGTTCTGCCAAGCGTTGCAAGTTCGAGTCGGAGGTACTCACCGGAAGGTCGAACTCTGCAGCAATCGAGCGGATCAGTCGGTCTGCCAGAATTCGCTCCTTCTGGACGTCGCCGGTAGAGGAGACAAAAACGCGGATCGTCTTCATCAGGGGACGCGCCGCAGCGATTGCATCCCTTACGATAGGCATCACATTCAAAAGCTCGGCAGGGCTCTGGAAGCGCTGTCCGGGATCCTTCTTGAGGAGCACCTCAAGTAGAACAACGACTGGCTGCGGGACATCTTTAAGTTGATCGAGGGGTAAGGGCGCGTGCTGATGCTGGTGCATCAATTCTGCGGCGGTACCTCGGAACGGTACCCGGCCACTCATCATCGCCCAAAGCGTTACACCTAGCGAGTACAAGTCCGAGCGGATGTCCACGCCGACTCCGGCAAATTGCTCGGGACTGGCAAACTCCGGTGTCCCGGCAAAGACTCCCGGCATTGAAATGGCGGTTTTAGAGCCTGGTTCATTGACTGCCTTGGCCAGGCCGAGGTCGATGATTTTCGCTGTGACCACGCCTCCATCCTCCAAGCTCACCATGATGTTGCTCGGTTTGATGTCCCGATGAACGAGTTTCTGCTTGTGCACCGCAGCCAAGCCGGCGGCGACCTGCGTAATAATTTCCAGCGCCAGCTTTACCTCGAGTCGGCCGGAGCGTTTGATGAAGTTCTCGAGGGTTTCCCCTTCTACAAACTCCATCGCGTAGAAGTAGTCTTGACCAATTCTGCCCAGGTGCAATACGGAGGCAACGTTTGAATGCCGCAGCCTCGCCGCCGCGCGGGCTTCGCGTAAAAAACGAAGTCGCGCCGACTCATCACCCAGGTATCGCTCGCTGATGACTTTCAGTGTTACAGTGCAGTACAGATCGACATCGAACGCCTTGTAAGTGACGCCCATCGCACCGCGACCCAACTCGACTGGTTTGCCGTCTTCGCCCGTCACCAGCTCATAATGCTCAAAGCGTTGCACCGGGTTTTGAGACGTCGCCTTGAGTGTATCCTCAGACAAAGACTCGCCGGACTGAACGTCACCAGCGAGAGCCTTGCGAAGCATGCATACTGGACAGAATTCCATTGCTCCAGAAAACTCGTTACCGCAACTCGGGCAGATGCGTTGAGGCTCCGCTTTCATGGGCCTAACGGCCCTTCAGCCGCAATCTGAGCCGAAAACAACACCACGCTCCACCGAGTGGTGCGAAAGCGGCCAGCAGGGCCCCTGGCAAACTGTTGTCCCGTTCCACAAGCTTGTGTGTTCCATTGTATGTGCTGCCAGTAATAATAGGAACGAAAAACATCAGACTTCACCGGGACATCCGACGGCACGACATACTCAACCGCACCAGGATCCAGAAAATTTTGGACCGCCTAAAGGTACTCCTGATAAAAGCGCCGCTTTATTTCTGCCGATTCCTGAAACTCGGGGTTTCTAACGCCTTTGTAATTGATGAAGCCCAACTGGAATTTAAGATGAGAACCCAAACGCGACTGGAGAAAATATCGACCGCAATAAGCTTGTTCGGCATGGCCATGGGCTTCTCCGTTTTAGGCTTCCTGATCGTCGTGAATCAACACGATGGCGGCGCGTCGATACCCGGCGGGATTTTTGGCATTTTGCTGGGCACGGCATTCCTGATAGCAGCATGCCTGCATTTGAAGCGTATTCAGGGCGGATTTCGGATAGAAGAAATTCCAGCCGGAACCGCTCCTGAAATGCGACAAGCCACCGACGCTATTTGTGGCTTCTGAAAACCAATGAATGATGTTCGAGTGTACCGTAGGGAAATTATCAACAAGGCTGGTCGACGACGACGGCAAACGAGACTAATCAGCCGCTCGCGGCTCCATTCTGGCGAGGTCATACCGCGTTTTTCGGCCCGGATCCCCAGGGTGTTAAAACCATCGTACAGCGGGAATCCCGCCACTGGATGCACACAATGAATGGTCGCCCGCCCTTTCGCCCTGATCGCGACCTTCTCCTCTGGCGTGACTCATAACATCAGCCAACCTGTTCCAATCTAAAATAGCGACTGACCCGCCAAGTTCAGTTCCTGGCCCCCCACCTCCTCTGCCTCGCCCCACTCGCTGCCTTGCCGTTCGCACCCACATCGGCCATACTTAAGTCGCAGCAAACGAACTACTTGAGAAATCGTTGAATGCCGTCCCCAGTACAAATTACCTTCTCAAATTCAGGATATACGACACATAAACACGATGTTATGTTTTACAGGAGAGGGGAAAAATTGTGCCCGTGGCGTGCGCGATAATTGTCACTCTGCACGAAATTAGGAGACTTGGAGAATAAGGAGTGGTTTGTTGCACTTAATTGGGAGACTCCGCTCACGAATCGCACTTAATTAGGAGACCCGCAATCATGTTTACATTGCGAGATTTCTCCCTGGAAGAAGTAAATTCCCGCCCATTGCGAATTGGGTCGCTTTTGCATTTAAATGGGAGACCACGCACGGACGCACGCGGTCTCCTCTTTAAGTGCAATGGAGAATTGTCCCCGGAAGCTGAAGAACGATCTGCGCCGGCACTCGATCAAAGAGATCGGTTCACGCGCGACGATATTCGACTTGGAGGGCTCGGGAAGAGAGAAGCGAAAGTTCTTCGTGGCAAGCCTCGCTGAAGTCGCGCAAAGGGTCCAGCGCACCGCTCTCCATCATCGCGCGCACCTCTTGGAAAGACTTGTTTGGTAAGACATAGTTGTCGACGATCATTCGAACGACCTTGTCTGCCCGTTCGGCGATGCCGGGGTTGGAGACGACCCTCATTTTGTTGATCGAAGCGTAAAGGCTTATAAGCGGTGGAATTTCGGCCTGATCGTGAAAAAGCGCATCCACGTATAATTTCGAAGCCTCTTCAATGAATTGCTGGTAGAGCTCTTGCCGTCTTGTCTTTTCTTGCAAGAGCCACTGTACATTCGCCTGCTGACGCTGCGTAACCCATGCTGCCGCAAAAGTTGTCAGTCCTCCGATTAGCGAACCGGCCAAAGCGGCAAAGGCGGAAACATAACCGGCATTCATGTCGTCCCCAGGTTTAGCAATTTAGTTGTCGTGCATTCCCCGAATAAGAATCCGCCGGCTGGCATCCATAACGTCAACGGGCAAATCTGCCGGGATACGGCTGCTCCTGGCCCGACTGCCTTTCTGAGCGGCCATCCGGAGACAGGGATCGGTGGAGTTCGTGTTTTTTCCGAATTCAGCGTTACAGTATTTCGCTTTCGAGGTCGCTTCGTTGGCGGATCTGCACGCCTTACCAGCGCGTCATCGATAAGGGTGTGCCGATCAAGCGGTCCATCAACCACCGCAGTCGCTCTCGTTCTACTTCGACGACCCCGAGGGGCACATGATTTAGATGTACTGGCCCACCCGGAATCCCCTTCAAGAGCGTCCCGCGCCACGGCGAACCGATTGACCTGACGCAACCCGAGGAGTCGCTGCGGCGAGCCATTCTCGACCGAACCTAAGTCTTGTGGCCTCATGTCCATTTTTCGTACCTTGATTGAATTCAGCCGCGCAGAGGGCCTCGCCTTCGCCACCCGTTCGATCTAGCCACTATTCGAGATCTCGCCGCAGCGGTATGGTGTCTCCCGCTTTCAACGGACACACGGATTCATGGAGCGCCCACCCAGGTAATGTATGTGCGATCCTCGCATGGAATCGACGTTCAATAATCGCCCACCCAGTGTGTTCAGTCTCATCCTGAATCTGCAAAACTTTACCGAAACGTTGCAGATCGAAATCCGCGATATCGTGATCGCCTTGCCATTGAAGACTTACGCGCAATGTATCTGGTGCACTGTCTGCGTCTACGCTCAAAACCATTGCTTCATTCGCGGCCGCATTCCTGTCTTTAGAGAGTCCGCCACCGAAGTTTAGAGTCATATTGCCCTCCGTTGCTAAACAAATGCCTAAATAGCGCGAAAAGTCTTTACCATTTTTGGCCAGAAACGTGCCCCGATTGCGCTGCAAAATCTGCCGACTTGAATGCGTGTGGCTTGCACCCGCTGCCCGTCCAAGAGATCAGGCCGGGTTAGTCTCGGACTTTTCCAGTTTCGCTCGGGGCTAGGCCGGGGGCACTTTCGCCCAACCGGCGCGCAAATAACTTCATGATCACTGAAAAGAACACTTGTAAGCCCACTAAAACATTCCGGCCAACGGCTTCATACAAAGGCTTTGCCGTGGCGATTGTCCGTTTCATCGGGCTGACATAAGCAGCTGTCCAGGGTATCGATCGATAGGCCTGGGCAACGCTTCAGCCATCTGAGCCCCCTCGGGAGTTAGTTCCGCATCCATTCCCCGCAGTAGGCACCTGTCTCACTGTAAATCGTCTCTCCGTGCCGTAAGAAAATATAGTGTTAAACTCAAGTTCACCCTCCAAAGTCAGATTTTTCACCTAAGGACTGCTTCTGGCTGTTTCCACTTTCAAGCCGGCGTCGCCATGAATATACTTTTCAAGCTCGACCTTGACCGGCTTGACATGCCAAACTTCCTTAGCGTATTCCTGAATCGCACGGTCAGAGGAAAATTTGCCCATTCGTGCTGTATTGAGAATGGACATCCGCACCCAGTTTTCTGTCTCCTGATAAGCCCTGCCTATCCGGTCTTGGCAATCTACGTAAGACTGGTAGTCTGCGAATAGCATGTACGGATCGTATTTTAGCAGAGTCTCTACCAGTGGTTTAAACAAATGGGTGTCGCCGTGGGAAAAGTGCCCGGACTGTATCAGATCAATCGCTTCTCTCAGATGAGGGTTAGAATTGTAGTAATCCCACGGATGATATCCGCCGGCCCTCTTTTGTCGGACTTCTTCAGCAGTCAATCCAAACAAGAAAAAGTTTTCTTCGCCAACTTCCTGGCGGATTTCAATGTTGGCGCCGTCCAATGTCCCGATCGTCAACGCCCCGTTCAGGGCAAACTTCATGTTGCTTGTCCCAGATGCTTCATAGCCTGCCGTGGAAATTTGTTCGGACAAGTCTGCAGCGGGATAGATCCATTGAGCCTGCTTAACGTTGTAGTTGGGCAAAAACACTACCTTGAGGAGATCGCGTACGTCTGGATCTTTATTCAAAACTTCCGCCACAGAGTTAATCAATTTGATGATCAGCTTCGCGATAAAATATCCTGGGGCCGCTTTGCCGCCAAAGATAAACGTGCGGGGCACGCTCTCAGTATTGCGATCGTGTTTGATGCGATTATACAGCGTGATGATATGCAGCACATTCAAATGTTGCCGTTTATATTCGTGCAACCGTTTCACCTGAATATCAAAGATGGTTTCCGGGTTAACCACGACGCCCGTCTGTTTTTGAATGTAGGCAGCTAGTTCCTGTTTATTGGCCTGCTTGATCTTTTGAAACTCAATCCGGAATCCAGCGTCTTCAACAAATGGCTCCAGCTTTCGCAGATCGTGCAGCTGTTTGATCCAGCTATCTCCGATTTTGCTGCTAACCAGGTGCGAGAGTTGAGGATTGCTCGCGACCACGAATCGGCGCGGGGTAACGCCATTGGTCACGTTGAGAAATTTGTGGGGCCAAAGTTCAAAGAAGTCGTGCAGCGTTGTCTCTTGAAGAAGCTTTGAATGTAGTTCGGCCACTCCATTGATGGCGTGGCTGCCGACAGTGGCAAGATGAGCCATCCGGACGTACCTTTCACCGCTTTCATCAATCAGCGACATCCGGGCAACCCGCGACGTGTCGTTGGGATACTGAAGGCGGACCTCGTCCAGGAAACGACGATTAATCTCGTAGATAATCTCCAGATGCCGGGGTAGTAGGCTGCCAAACAAGCTGACCGGCCACTTCTCCAGGGCTTCCGGCAGCAACGTGTGGTTGGTGTAGGCAAACGTGTTGCGGGTGATTTCCCAAGCCGCATCCCAAGCAATCTGATGCTCGTCTACGAGCAAACGCATGAGTTCAGCAACCCCGATCGATGGGTGGGTATCATTGAGCTGTACGGCAAATGCTTCGTGGAACTTGTCCAAGCTTTTCCCTCTGCGCAGATGGATACGGATCATGTCTTGCAGAGAACAGGAAACGAAGAAATATTGTTGCTCCAGCCGCAATTGCTTCCCCTGAATGGGCTCATCATTAGGATAGAGAACTTTGGTGATGTTTTCCGTCACAACCTTGTCGTGGACGGCACCGTAGTAGTCTCCCAGGTTGAACTCTTGAAAGTTGAATGATTCAGGTGCTTCCGCCTTCCAGAGGCGCAGAGTATTGGCTGTGTTGACCTTATATCCAAGGATTGGCATATCGTGCGGGACACCCCTGACTACTTGCGCAGGAATCCAGCGCACCCGATAGCGACCTTGATCTTGAGGATATGCTTCCGTATGGCCGCCGAAATTCACATCGACGGCCGATTCCGGACGTGGGAGTTCCCAGGGGTCGCCCAGGCGCAGCCACTTGTCTGCACTTTCGATTTGCCAACCATCCCGAATCTCCTGGCTAAAAATGCCGAATTCGTACCGGATACCGTAGCCGATCGCGGGGATTTCCAGTGTTGCGAGGGAGTCCATATAACAGGCGGCAAGCCGACCCAATCCCCCATTGCCCAAGCCCGGCTCGGCTTCTTGTTCGAGCAATTCTTTGAGGTCCAGCCCGGATTCCTCCATAGCCCGGCGGACTTGATCGTAGATACCGAGATTAATGAGAGCGTTTCCCAGGCGCGGCCCAAGTAGAAACTCCGCAGATAGATAACAGACGACTTTAGGCTCTTTTTGTTTAAGGTACGTTTCAATTGTGTTAATCCAACGATGCAACTGACGATCGCGCACGGTATATGCGAGCGCCATGTAGAAATCATTTTTTGTTGCGATCGCCGGAAACTTGCCTTGAACGTAATAAAGGTTGTCGGCACACGCTCTTCTGAGGGCCGGTACACTTAACCCGGTGCGGTCGTCCTCGACCGCTTCTAATGAAGTTTTCGCGGATGAATCCATACTGATAAACGAACACGAACAATTTAGCTGCAGCAAGTGGCAGCTGATCAAAGCACTACTCTGGCCACACCCAGTTTCGGACTTCCGGGTAGCCTTATCTTGACGTTAACATCTGGGACTGATTTCCAATGTTTACGGTATTTTCTAGATCGCATTATGAAATCCAGCGAGGGTCTTCGCGGTTAACCCTGGGCCGACGCTCGATGAGCGCTTTTGCTCACCCGCTGTTCCGATGGCAGCCATTTGCACTGAAGCCCTTTGATAGCAAAGTGCAAGCGCAATGCTGTCCCCGTTCGTTGGAAAACAGCAGCATTGTACTTTCCTACTTTGGAAGGATGCGGAGAGCGAAGTAACTGCACCGTGAGTTCCCAGACTTCGTGAGGGCCGCTACAGCTGGTCGTTTGGCCCTTTGGCTGGCTTTTCTGTTGTTGCTTTCAGTCGGGCCTCAAGTCGGGAGATCCATGTTTTCTGTCTGCCGTAAGCCTGTTTTCAATGGCTAGCGGCCGCAAAATCTCCAGTGCTCGCTGGTAATCGACTCCGGTTTCGCGTTTCTGCGGCGCGCCCTGCTGCTCAAGGACTTTGGCGACTCTCCACAGCGAAAGCACTAAGTCAGTCTTCCACTGCCTGTTGGCCGGATCGCGCACGCTTACCAGCCAGGAGAATTGATCGGGGCTATTAGAACGGATTGACTTTTTCCATCGACAGCTACAGAGGATCGAATGGCAATCACACCTGACTTATTGGATATCGAGACAATCCGCCGCACGATGAGAGCTCTACCGTACGAGGAAGCCAAACAGGACGCCATGCGTTTCCTTGCGGAAACACTCGGAGACAAAGTAGCGCTCACGGACTGGGAATTATCTTTGCAGGAGTACATCGAGGCACACAAGAGCTCGAAACTGCTGTTCTGCTGGTACACCCACGGTCTAGGAATTGTTTTCAGCCCCTCCGATCACCACGGCATCTGGGGGATGCAGCGAGAAGGGATCAGTGGTAAGGGGATACTACCCGAATATGCGCTTGAGGTTCTGGAACGGATAGCGAAAGAAAAGGGGCTAGCCTGAATCGATCAGAATACGGAACTCAAGAACTCGAGTCACTTGAGTTCAAGGGGTTTCTGAGGGAGTCCGTCTGTAGTAAATAATGCGCTGCAATTCGACCGGGCGCCCACCGGTGCTCAAAAAGCTCGACGACACAACCTGCGCGAATAAGACGATGGCGTAATGCTAACCATACGGTCCATCTGGGAAATGGAGCGACTCCGCATCATAAGGCCAGTAGCCCAAAAGGCCGCTACAGCTAGAGGCCAAAATCGGCGCTGATAACCACACAACGTCCTGCAATCAGGGATAGGCCGCCTGCCAAGCTGGCCAGATTGCTTTCCCCGGACTCATAACACAGCGGTACAACGGTGGGGCTGAGCTATAGAATAGACTGGCTTTAAGCGCCACGGGTGCGCCGTGGAGCTTCAGCCGCAGAGCATTGTGGATCCGCCCTGTGGCCGAACGTGTTGTCCGTTGTGCGGAAAAGCCGGAATTCGTCTGGTGGCCTTTACCGATGCCGCCGGCGTTCTGCACATGATCGGCGCCGGACCAATCCGTGCGATTCCTCATGAACACTCTCCTCGCTCACCCACAGCTCTCAATCTTTTGGCGCCAGTTCAATCCTGCTTTGCAAAGCTGCTGGCTGCTGGCACGCTAAGAATAGAAACGCATCCAAAATCGCTCCCTGCCTCCTCTGCGCCTCATCGCGCACGGTACTTTTCCCAGACGCTGAGCAACGTCAGGGGTAGCCTTCGTCCAACCATCGAGTAGGTCTCCGCGGTCGCCTCATCTGAAATCACACTCTCGGCAGCGGAGACCTGCGGTGCCCTGATGACACGACTGTTGGGAGAACCCCAAAAGGCGATCCGGGACTATACCAAGCGGACTGGACGAGGGTCTTTCGAGCCCCAGCAGCCGACGCGGAGGTTGATCAGATGACGAGGATAATTCCACACCGCCGCCGACACCGCTCCTCCTGACGATGACGACGCTCCGATGGTCGCTGGGGACGCGGCACCATTGGCTGAGGGCGAAATGAAGGCGGAAGAAATCGCCGAGGCAATTGCGGCGGGGCTGCTTTAGTCCTACGGTCAGCCAGATTTTTTACCGATCGCAAATCCAACCAACCCTGAGACAAAGGTATTGAGGATTGCCCCAAGAATAGGCCAGGCCACTTTTTTTTCATCTGGGACTCCGGTCAGGATAACGTCTCCACACACAAAGACGGCGAACAGCACCAGGACAATCGTCAGCATTATAGTCCAAAATTGGATCCGGCGTCTGTGCCTTGCTTCTTCGGCTTGCTCTTGCCGTCTGGCGGCGGCGTCCTCGAACGTTTCGCTCTCGATGTTGAGAGCGTACTTACTCCCTTCCCCGAGAGCGTTCAGATCGATCTGATTAGGCACACTAAATACCGACGATCTCTTTCACGACCTTGTCATCCCGATCTAAGATTCCAATGCGCTGGTCCTTTTGCTTCGCTTGGGCGGCGACATCAAACAGGGCAATCGCCTTCCGTAAAACGTCGCTTTTACTGGAGTGTGATCTCTCCGCCAGTTCCTCCAAAGTCTCATTGAGTTCCGGCGAAACCACCAAACTCAGACGAACCTCTGCTCTGGCATTTGCTCTTCCTTCAAGCTTCACTGTCCCGTTAATAGGTTTAGGTTCCATATGCGTATTCTACGTACATTCTACGCAGAAAATACATCGGTTTTGCATTGGTGCAAATGAGAAAACAGTGTTGCGCTCTATCCGCGCTGACGGGTGATTAAGCCTTCCGCTTTCCTGTGTCGGTTTTTAGTTTAAAACGTTCGACCACCGTCCCTGCGGCTGGAATACCCCGCTGCGTCATGCAGTCGTCGAGGGTGCAGGCCGCAAGCATAGCGATCGAATACCTTTTTCAATTCGGGACCGAGTTCAAACTCTAACATGTAACGTGCAGGACCGCATTGGTCTCCTCTGGGTTTTCCTGCAGCGTCTTGATAGCTTCGGTTGTCGGCAGTATGGCCAATCTGATTTTGCGGCGATGCGCTTCGCGCTTCACCTCTTCCATGACCGGCAAGTCCCCAGTGCCCGTACCGATCACAAGCTGCCGGCACTTCCAGGGTATCTCCTCCTCTATCGAGAGCGGTGTATGCCCAAACTTGTCACGGAATTTTTTGGACGGTTTTTTCTTGCGCTTGCGGATGCGACCACGGTCGATCACGACGTCATACTCATAAGTCGTTCCGTCAATGCAGATCGAGCCAAATGAAAATGCTTTGAAACGCACGTGCACCCCCTTAATTCTTGCATCGCTTTGTGATTGCGGCTGCGCCGCACTCAAGGACTGCAGAAATATCGGCCTTCAACCGGTGGAAGCAAGTGATCTCACAACACGCTTCTCCGTAGGAGGTGTAAGGACGCAACTCCGACGTATACATCCGATGAGCATTATCCAACACGCCGTAACGACAATTGCGCTTCGTGAAGCGCAGAGAACGCTCTGCGTTTGCTCGGGCAAGGTCACGCTGCATTTTTGCCCCACTTTTATATCTCAGATCATAACACCAATCAACGGCTTCTATAATAAAGTGGCCGCTAACTAAAGAAGTTAGTCGCCGATCCCTACTCTTCCATTTCACATCCTAAGTGAATTACTTGGACACTCACTGAATGCTAACCCCGCTTTAAATTAGGTTCTCACATTTAGGGAGCGTCATGAAATAAGTGTATCAAGTTACGCCACTATTCGGACGAATTGTATAGTTCCATTCTCCGTGGAACGAGTCAGGACGAATATTTATTTCTGCGATCTGCTTTTTTGACACCTTGGCTCCTGGCGGGTAGGAGTTGGTGTCGAGCTTGGCCCTCACCTCTAGACCAGTCTGAGTGGTCGTGGCTGAAATTAAATTCACGATGACCTCGTGGCTCACCAAGGGCTTACCGCGCCAGTTCTGGCTGATGAAGGAAAACAATCGGTGCTCGATCTTGTTCCACTTGCTAGTGCCCGGAGGTAAATGACACACCGAGATCTGCAAGCCGGTCTCATTTGCCAACTTCTGCAACTCCAGCTTCCAGAGCCTTACCCGTGAGCCGTTGCTACCGCCCGAGTCAGCGGTAATCAGCAAGCGCTGGGCTTGGCGATAGACGGGTTTGCCCATCGAACGCCACCATCGCCGGATGCTCTCCACGGCGAAGGTTGCCGTGTCGTGGTCAATACCCACGCTCACCCATCCTCGATTCTTGCCCACGTCATAGACGCCATACGGAGTGACCCGTCCCAACTCGGGTATGACGAAGTCATGTACCCGCACCTGCTCCGGGTCTCCCTTGAGCCGAAGCTCTCGGCCCCCGTTTTTGAAGTCCCCCACCAACTCCTTCTTCTTAGTATCCACCGAGATGACCGGTTGACGCTGCCTCAGGAAGCGTCGGACCTTGCGGTGGATATGCTCAAACTGAGCATTGCGATCCGGATGCGAAGAGCCTTCCAGAGTCTTGGCGTTTGCCTGCAAGCTATAGCCCAACTCGTGCAGCAACTCGGCCACCAAACGGTGGCTGACGCGGTGACCACCACGGCCCAACTCCTGGGTCAGTTTGCGCACGCTCTTGCAAGTCCAGCGCAGCGCAGACTCCGGGTCACCTCGGCTCAGCGGCTCGATCAAGCGCTCCAAATCCCTCACCAGCGTCGCGTCCTGTTCGACTGTGCGCTTGCGTCCTCCGCCGGGTTTGCGGATAGCTCCGCCGGAAGCCACTGGGGGCTTGTCTAGTTCGACAATGCCACGCGCGATCGCGCGCCTGGACACTCCCGTGGCGCGAGAGACAATGGAGATACCCCCGTAATCGATGGCCAGACTTTCCGCAGCGGCAATCAATCGGCGCACCCGCTCATCCACTGCGGGCAACAAACTCTCGAAACGACGCTTTACTGCGTCTATATCAACCATTAGCTCCAGAGTATCAATTGTGAAGAAATATTGATACACTTATTTTGTGACAGGCCCTTAGGACATCTACCACATAAACGCTACGTTATGTTTTACAGTAGGGAACGGATATGCTGAGTCTGTTGCCAATCACAATTCGCCTTGGAAGTAGTCCGACCAACTGCTATGGCTTTCGGCCGACCGCATCGATCCCGGAACCACCGGTGGCATGTGGCGCATACCGGTTCCTTATTGCCCGTCTATCCCCGCCGATAGTCGGGCGGTTCGGTGGTGGTGTAGTATGTTTCCGGGTTTGCCTCGAACAGGCTGCGCTTGGTCTGAAGCTCGCTAAGCCAGGCCTGTAACTCCTCGTAGTCCATGTCCTCAAACGCACAAGCAACCTCTCGCGGGTCACCGGCTGGTGCTGCTCAATCTAGGCCAGCAACTCACCTCTGTGTGCATTTTAATTCTTTCTTGGCTCTTCCATGTTTTACATTGCGAGGACATCAGTCGTCTTTGGAACGCTATTTTAAGAACCCGGCAGGCGATCGATAAAAATCCCGGTCAATGTCACGAGTGCGACCAATGCGAATGAACAGCCAATCTAAACGTGCCTTATTTTCCGATATTCCGAGTACCGGAATATTCCGAGTTGTCGATCCGTGTCGGCATTAGGAGCTGATGAATTCAGGAGCGCGGAGCTGCTCGGCTCGGAATATTCCGCTCTACCGATTTGATCCCGACGGTAGAACTGTCGGATGATTGAACGTTACTTTTCACAGGCGAAAGTACTTATTCGTCTGCGATCTGGCTCAGTTGGACCGTATCTGCCGCGCTTCGTGAGCGCTCTGGAGCAGAAGCGTGTTCTCACGGGATACCATTCGTCGCTATATTCGTGGAGCGGACAGTTTGTGCCGCTGGCTCGACGATCAAGGTGTCGCGGTGGTCGAAGCAAATCAAGGTCACGTCGAGCGATACGTGCGTCAGCATCCGAGTTAGCAATGGCTATGGACCCAGTCGGCAATTTTATCACCGTGTCCAATCAAAGCTTGGTGGATAACGCTAATTGGGTTTACCTGATTCAGCCGGACGGGACCCTAAAACCGAGGACTAATTCCCCTTCCGTCACTATCCCTCGGATCGGATGTTTTGTTGGGCAGGACCGAGAAGTCAGGTGACCTCCCCGCGAGTTCCCGGGCGCGAGGGTGCCGGCGATTCACAAGAGGAGCTAAACGCTGAACTTTTTAGGCCCAAAGTAAATTTAAATATAAGCACCTCAGAGCCGTCAGGATTTGCAGACTGGCTCCAGCGATGCTTTAAGTTCCAGCGCTCAACACTCCGGCGCGGGCGGTCGATAGTTGAGCGAGCCGCTGCAACCTCTGCAATCGGATCGCAGGCACGCCATCAAAGATCGTGCCTCGAAGGTTCCGGATCGTACCCGCGACGGTCAGGATGTCGACGCTTTGCAGCGGAGGAAGCCGCGGTTCACGAGACCGTCGGTCTCCTGCGCCTCGGCCGTCAGCGGGATCGGCTCGAAGTCTTCTGGTAACTGTCGATTCAATGAAAGAATCGCGAAGTCAAGCCCAGCGTCAGTGGAACTCGATGGGCGTGTGATCCAAAGTAGCGATGCCTACCTGACTGGGGGCACGGAAAAAAATGCGTGCAAGCGGTAAACAATATTATGTTAATCCTATGTGACGTTGATCAGAAGGAAGCATTTCGCTGTGGAAATGAGGCTCCTTCAAACACGGCGAAAATCGCGGTTGATCTGGCAAAACTATCGCCAGAAATGCGGAATTATATCGCCGATTACCTGTGGTTTGTGGAGATCCTCGGACCTTGTTTCGACAAGGACTTTCGAAATGTACACGCGCTCTCCGATCCATCTTACCAGGGCTTCCTCGAGGCGATAAAGCGTGGCATGGCCCAAAATGAAATTTATTCTCACGATACAGTTGAGACCATAATCATAAAACAGCAAGTGGAGCCAATTGAACCAGCCTTGGCGGTCACCCATTAGGGCTGGCGGATGTTCACGGCCCCGGTGGGCACGCAGTCAGCGTGACAATTATACCTGCCAAACATCCCAAACGCAGCAGTTCGAGGAAGGCGCTGACTAAGAGAGTTTATAGTGCCGCCAATGGTTAATAAACGGGGCGCGCCGGTCACTCTAGCAAGGCCCCCGATCTTTAAAATGTTGTCCGCATCGGTCCGTCACCGCAAACTCCCCAAGATATAAGTGAATGGCAGCAATCAACAAATCAAGCGATTCATCGAGGCTCGCCGAGATCGTGGAGCGAATTCTGGACAGAGGTATGGTGGTTGATGTTGGGCGAAGATTTAATTGGTTGGACTTGAGCTTTTTACGATTGAAGCTCGGGCGGTAATTGCTTCTGATGTTTTTTGAGCAGATCAAACGCCCTTTGCTGAGAACTAAGGGTTCGGTTTGTTGTTGCCAAGCCGGAGCGCCTTCAAGATTTGGTGTGATGGAGTTGCGAACGATGGTGGATAGATCAGGCAATAAAGTCTGAAAAGAGTGGACCGGAGCTCCCTCGAGCGTTTTGACTCGCATCAGACTGTCGCCGGCGCCGGACTGGTGACCGGGGAAACCAAAACGACGCTCCAGGGCCATATCGGCTGCGGGTTCGGGTTATTGAATCGACCACAGCGGAAACCGTTGTCCCGTAAAAAGTCCGGGATCTTGAAGGTAAATAAGATCAACCCGGCGATCGTGACAAGCACCGATGAACGGTTTGTTGTCTCCAAAGACAAGGGTGGCGAATGAGCCTCCATAGCGTCCAACTCCAATGCGAACGATCACGTGATACTGATTGACCAGCCTGTGGGCGGCAACAACTTCTGCGGGGATGGCTGTCATTGGTGCTTTCTAGGTCTAAATACGGAAGGCGACGACCGTATGAATCTTCGCACGGTTTGAATCAGAAACTCCTATACTTTTTCCGACGGGGTGAGGCTCGCTTTCAGGTATGATGAAAATTGCTACTTGTCGGAACGTGAGGGCTGCACGCTTTCAATCAAGGTCGCGAGTGATGCCCATTTCTGAGCGCCGCGGAGGTATCGGTTGCCAGAGGAAAGTGTTGTTAGCTCCGGAAATTGATGGCACGAGAAACATCTGACCATCTTTCTCAACTCGAGGGGCCTGCAACGCGGGAAGGCGCTCCAGAAGTACATCGTGCACAAAAGGTCTGTACCACAGGAGCGATGGTTTAGTTCTGATTCAAGAGCTTCCCGCGAGACCTAATGCGGGGTAGCGGTTGGGCCGGCAGTGTGAGCTTGAGTTGTTCGAGCAGGATCTTGTGATCGGGTTCTGGATGGGTGTAGCGGCTTAAAATCAAGGCGCGTCCGTCGGTCGTCGGAAAGTGCACATCGAGCATTTGGATGGCGGCAAATTTGTCCAAAACAGCACGCGGACTTAGTCCGGGTGCCAGTGGACGCAACCGGGCCTGCAGGGTCACGTGCAGGCAGTAGGCGATGAAGGCCACAAAGATATGCGCCTCGATCCGGTGCTCGAGTTGGTGAAAAATAGGACGCAGTGCCAAGTCGTCCTTCAGGTTCTTAAAGGCCGCTTCGATTTCGACTAACTGGATGTCAAACTCCCACAACTGAGCTGGGTCACGCCCGCAAAGGTTGGTGCGAAGCAGGTAACGGCCTTCCCTGCGGCGGGCGATGCGCAATTTCTGACGATTCAGGGCAAAGCGGAAACTCGCGATTCCTTCTGTCGTGGGCTCTGGAAGCTGGATATCCATTAAGCGCCAGGCTGTCCGGTACTTGCTTCTCAATTCATCGACGTTCTGGCTCAGACCTGTGGCAACGGAAACGGGGTGAGTCGAGCCTCTGCGAACAGTCGTTTAAAGGTTTAAAGTAAAAGTAATGATCCGGGCTCTCTCTCTCGGTGAGCCCTGTCTAGCATTCTTACCGAACCACCACTGCCGATACGCCCACACGCCACTACGTCTCCCCGCGCATGAGCCGCGTCATCTCGGCAAAAAGCTCAAGGTCTTGAGCAAAGTCGGCAGGACCGGTTTTCGGCGGTTTGTTTTCGGTCACGTTCTCGTAAAATGTCTTCCACTGCGCCACAAACGGATCGCCCCAAACCGGGTGCGAATCGAAATTCGTCACCCCGCCGTGGCCGTTATCTTTGGTGACGAAGAGCCTGATCGGCGAATTCCGGACGTAAGGCGTATCGTATTGTATCCGGACCACCTTTTGTTCTCCGTACACCTCGAGGTGAGCGTCGAAACGCGCGATCCCGTCAATGCCGGTTTCGAACTGACAGACGAATGGGCCGTAATCGAAGGCCGCGGCCAGGTACAGACCGCCGCCGCGCTGCGCCGCAAAAAGCACCTTGTTTGGCATACCCAGCAATTCGCGCATCGCGGAAAGGTCGTGGCTGCTTAAGCCCAGCATGACCGCGTAGGCTCGCCGGAGAACGGGCGACGGTTTTCCCCCCAGGGCTTCGTCCATTAGCGCTTCATCACGCAGCCTGGCGTCGTTCTTCACCGACCTGGGCAACTGTTCATCGCGAATCACCCGGGAAGTGGGATTTACGATTAAAGAGTTAGACCCCAGAAAATCGCGGACTCGGGCAAACTTAATTTCCTCCATGGCCTTGACCTCCTCGCACCCCTCCAGAAACGCCGGGGCATAGCGGCGCATATAACCGACCTGGACCGCCACCTTGCTGTTCTTCTGTGCGCCAATGATCTGGTCCGCTTCACGGCGGGTCACGCACATCGGTTTTTCTACGAGCACGTGCTTCCCAGCTGCGACACCGTCCAGGGTCACCTCGGCATGGAATGCGTTAGGATTAGCGACCAGTATCGCGTCCACGTCGCTCCGGGCCACCAAGTCCCGATGATTCGTGGTCAGGGTTCGGACGTTCCAAAGCTTTCCCAATTCCTCCAGGATCAGCGGGCTCACGTCGCAGAGGGCCGTAACCTCAAACTTATCCCCAAGTTGATACAGACTTGGCCAATGTATGATCTGCGTTACTTCCCCGCACCCGACAATTCCCACTCTGATTCGACGTTTTGACGAAGACGTGCCGGATTGTTCCTCTGTTTGATTCGACATCTTAAGGTGGGGTAGCCTCTTGGGCAAGATTATGGCCCTCAAGTGCGAGCGTCGCCTTATGTGATAGACGCGGCTCTATCGGAGCGATAGACAATAAGTTTGCTGATGTCGATGAAGTGCTTTTCCCCGTTTTTTCGAGGCAACTTCGGAGAGCAAGAAGCGGCCAAAATCGCAGACAAGTAGATTTTCGGTCCCCGCTCTGGCAACTCAGCTACCTGGTCCTGAGGTCAGCGAGAGCAGGGAATACAAGGTGCCATGCTTCCTACGCAAGCAAGTTTCTTCACGCACGATCGAATTCGACCGATTCAATCTCGCCGCAATGACAATGCACGTTAAAGGCGATGGGACGGCAACAAACTTCGCAATCCTCAATCGTGGAAAACGCGCCGGACGAGGTGTCAACGACTGTGGTGAAGACCGCTCCGCAGTAGGGGCATACAATGCGCGACTCTACTTCGAGGTCCATTCCCCAGCTTAACCTCAAAGAAAGCCGACAACACGGAATTTTTTCGCATATCGGCTAAAAAAACCGAACCGTACGCTGCTAGTTGACCCGGGAAAGCCCGCCTACAAATCTTCAGCGTGACGCGCGCGCGGTTCCCGATCCTCGATGTGCCCCGGACTGGGCAGCGTAACGAATGGCCCGCCGGCCAGCGGCGCCGGTTGGCTGAAAGCGACATCCGGCATCTCGCTTGGTTTGCCTTCGAGCGGGAAATCTTTTCGGAGAGGATAATAAGGATACCCTTCCCACATCAAAATCCGGCGAAGGTCAGGATGGCCGGAGAAACGAATCCCCATCATGTCGTAAACTTCGCGCTCGTGCCAATTAGCGGTAGCCCAAAGGTGCACGACGGTTGGCACTTCAAGGTGGTCCTCAGATACGCGGGTCTTCAGTCGAAGATGAATGTTCGACTCCAAGGAGTAAAGTTCATAGACCACTTCGAAACGAGGCTCATCGCCGAAGTTATCGACGCTGGAGAGATCAGAGAGAAAATTGAAACCGAGCTGCTCCTTGGCAAATCTACAGGCCGGTTCGGTTTGCGCCGGCGTCAACTCCAGAGTAGTCTCGCCGCGAAAATCGGTCTGCTTGACGACCTGGAACTGTTCTCGAAGCTTGGAAACGACTGCCTCCAGGCTCATGAAAAGACCTCCAGAATCTCTTTCTTTTGATCGGAGGTGGATTTCTCGAGCTGAATCTTGCGCTGTAACTTCATCAGACCGTCGAGCAGTGCTTCCGGACGCGGCGGGCAGCCGCTGATGTAAACGTCCACTGGCAGAAGTCGATCAATCCCTTGGAGGACGGCATAGCTGCGATACATGCCGCCCGATGAGGCGCAGGCACCCATGGCGATCACCCATTTTGGCTCCGGCATCTGGTCATAAATTCGTTTGACTGCCAGAGCCATCTTGTAGGTGACCGTGCCGGCGACAATCATCACATCAGATTGCCTGGGCGAAAACCGCATCACTTCCGCGCCAAACCGTGAAATGTCAAAACGAGCACAGGCGGCCGCCATCATTTCGATCGCGCAACAAGCCAACCCCATTGGCATCGGCCACAGCGAATTTTTACGCATCCAATTGATGCACGCATCAAGGCGGGAGAAAATGATGTTTCCCTCAACTTTAGAATCATAAGCTGCCGGAGCAGTAGTTGCCATGAGACCAGCTTAAGGGCCTGCCGGTCGGGGGCAAGTTAAAACTGCGTAACGGCGCACCAGCAGAACGGATCGGCGTGACGGCGTATTGGCGTGGTAGGCGTAGTAAGCGAAGCGTCCCGCTTTGCCTCTTTGAACCGAGGCAAACGGAAGCCGCAGGGGACGGGGTGCCCCTTGCCCGCGTTCCATAAGTGTAACTGATGTCCTGAGCCAAAAGTGTTACCGATGTCCTGACTGCGCCCTGCGCACGGCGAACGGCGAACGGCGAACGGCGAACGGCGAACGGTGAACGGTGAACGGTGAACGGTGAACGGTGAACGGCGAACGCTGTACGGCAGTTCCGAAGAGGCAAAGCGGGACGCTTCGCTTACCCGTGCCGGCACGCTCTGCGCTTTTACCACGATACGTTCCCCTTTGACGTGGTGGTCCGACTAGAGAATAGTGCGCATCCAGATGGGAGGCCGGTTCACTCGCAATTTTTGTATTATCGCCCATATCGATCACGGGAAAACGACATTGTCGGATCGACTGCTCGAATTGACCGGAACCATCGAAGAACGAGATAAGCAAGATCAGTTGCTTGACTCAATGGATTTGGAGCGGGAGCGGGGCATTACGATCAAAGCGCACCCCGTGGCGATGAAGTATCTGGCCAAGGATGGGCATACCTACCGGCTCAATCTCCTTGATACTCCTGGTCACGTCGATTTTGCGTACGAAGTTTCTCGCAGCCTTGCGGCTTGCGAGGGTGCCGTGCTGGTCGTCGATGCGGCTCAGGGTGTCGAGGCCCAAACGGTCGCCAATGTGCACCTGGCCATGAAGCAGAATCTGACCATTATCCCGGTCATCAACAAGGTCGATCTTCCGAACGCCGACGTCACCACGGTGAAGAAGCAGCTCGAGGACATCCTTACGATCTCGGCGGATGAGGCAATCCTGGCCAGCGCAAAGACCGGCCTCGGGGTGGAAGATATTCTGGAAGCGATTGTCCATCGCGTTCCTGCGCCAAAGCCATTGGCTGACGGGAAATTGAGAGCACTGGTCTTTGATTCAATCTTCGATGTTTATCGAGGGGTAGTTGCTTACGCGCGCATCTTCTCCGGAAGTCTGGTGGCCGGTCAGGCGGTCAAACTGATGAGGACCTCCAATCACTATGAAATCAAGGAAGTGGGTATCTTCACGCCCAAACCGTTGGCTCAGCCTAAGCTGGAAGCAGGGCATGTCGGTTACTTCATCGCCAACATCAAATCGACGACTGAAATTAAGATTGGAGACACGTTAACGGACCAGCGAAACCCGGCGCTGGAACCGTTACCTGGGTTTCAAGAAATTCATCCGATGGTGTTCAGCGGGATTTATCCGATCAACACTGCGGATTTCGAGCATTTGAAGACCGCATTGGGCAAACTCCAGATCAACGATTCGGCTTTTGTCTATCAAGCCGAGAGTTCGGTCGCCCTGGGGTACGGCTTCAGGTGCGGGTTCCTTGGCTTGCTCCATATGGAAATTGTCCAGGAGCGTCTAAGGCGTGAATTCGACATGGACATTATCGCGACCTACCCAAGTGTCGTTTATCACGTTCTGAAGACGAATGGGACTTTGACAGAAGTCGATAATCCCTCGTTTTTGCCTGATCCGAGTGTCATTGAGGAAATTCGGGAGCCGGTGGTAAGAATGCTTTGTGATGTGTCCGAACGAAAATATCGGAGACATGATGCAGTTGATGATGGAAAAGCGGGGCGAGGTCGAGCACACCGAGTCGCTCGATACGCGTCGGGTGATGTTGACTGCTATTATGCCGCTCAACGAAATCCTGGTCGATTTTAATGACAAGATAAAGTCCCTGACCCACGGCTACGGTTCGATGGACTATGAGCAAAGTGGCTATCGGGCGGCGGAGCTGGTTAAACTCGATTTGCTAGTCAATGGAGAACCTGTCGATGCCTTCTCGAGTATCGTCCATCGGGACAAGGCGGAAGGACGTGGCCGAATCCTGGCCGCCAAGCTGAAGGAAGTTATTCCCCAGCAACTCTTTCAGGTGGCGATCCAGGCCGCCATCGGCGGTAAAATCATTGCGCGTGAAAACGTTGCCGCGCTGCGGAAGAACGTGACTGCCAAATGTTACGGTGGCGACATTACTCGGAAAAGAAAACTCTTAGAGAAGCAAAAAGAGGGCAAGAAACGGATGAAAGCGATCGGGAGAGTGAATATCCCGCAGGAAGCGTTTATTGAAGTTTTGAAGACCAACTGATGTTTACCCCCAAATACATAGAAGAAGGGCGTGCTCTGGCGAAGGCGGCGCGGAAAGTAATTAATTATCGAAAAGATGTTGCCCGTACCGAAGATCTCGAGCGAGTCCGGCAGAATCTTGCGGGGCTGAAGGAAGCGCTGAAGAAGCGGTCGAGCGAAGCGGTGCAAAAAGCGGAGAAAGAACTGCTCCCCTCTTTAGGTAAAGTGCAACCTTTGCGGGATTTCAGCGGCATTCGGGAAAACGTGGAGCTAATTATTGTGGCGATCGTTCTGGCTCTTGGTATCAGAAGCTACTATCTCCAGCCGTTCAAAATCCCGACGGGGTCGATGCAACCGACTCTGAACGGAGTCATCGGGCACCGGAGCGAAACGCCACCGCCCAATATATTTGTGCGGGCGTTTCAATTTGTTACGCTTGGCCGTACTTACGAGGATGTAGTGAACGAGGAAGCGACCGATTCGATTGAATCGATTAACGCGGCAAAGGTGAATCCGTTCTGGGATGGCTCGGTGATTAGAATGTCGTCCGGAAAAGTTTACCGAGTAGGAATCGATCCAAGATCCTTGGAGGACCAGATGCACGTTGGTCCCGGGCAAACTTTTAAAAAGGGAGAGCCGATCGTGCGCGGTTACGCCGACCTTGGTGACCAGCTTTTCGTCGATAAATTCAGCTACAACCTCTTAGGGCCGCATCGGGCGGACGTTTTCGTCTTTCGGACCAACGGAATTCTCGGAATACCTCCGGGGCCGAATCTTGAAAGCGAGCATTATATCAAGCGCCTGGCGGGTATGCCGGGTGACACCCTGCGGATTCAGCAGCCGAAGTTATTCGTGAACGGTGAGGAAGCTACGGCTTATGCCTTCCGGCGAGTAGCCTCCCAGCAGAATGGCTACACCGGCTATCGAAATGTGCCCCGAGATACCATGTATTTAGGCGATCCCAACGCCACAGTTACGATTCCAAAGGGTAGCTATTTTGCGTTAGGGGACAACAGTGCAAACAGCTATGACAGCCGCTACTGGGGGTTTGTCCCTTGGCAGAACGTTGTCGGGCGAGGAATGTTTGTTTATTGGCCGTTTTCCAGCCATTGGGGATTTGTCAGGTAGGGGAAGAAGGAGTTCAGGAGTTCAGGAGCGCGAGTTACAGAAATAATGAGCGCGCAGCGTTGGGTCCGATTGGGCTCGGATAGTGCGGCGGACAGGAGTTGCAGGAGGCAAAACTTATGGCTGGCCCAGCGGTTGGATTCGATCGCGCTCGCGTATCCGATTAGCAGCTTGGAGACTTCTTCCAGCAGTGCCTCCGTATCTGTCGCAGTGCCATACCCAAGATCCTGAATCAAAATCAGATAGTATCTGCATTCTTTGAGAGAGCCCTGCGCGATGTTGAGAAATCGTGTTTTGTCGCTCAATCCACGCTTTTTGAATCCTTCAACGATGTTGGCGGGAATGGAAATGGCCGCTCGACGCATTTGACTCGTAAGACAATAGATTTCACTTCTAGGAAAGTTTGCGGTCAGTGAATAAGTCGCTAGTACGAATCGATGGACCTTTTGCCAGACTACCAAGTCCTTGAATGTCTTCGCTGATTTTGTCATTCCCCGGTGATCGTATGATAATCAAAACAAGTAAATAATTTGTTATGTGCAACTCGCAAATTCGATGATTTGCTCATTCTGCAACTCCTGAACTCCTTCCTCGCGATCGCAGGCGCCCTCGTCGGCTACATCATCCTGGTTTTGGGAAACCCTGTTGCCCGGTTTTTCCGAGATGGTTTGCGATGTCTGCAGCGTCATCCCCGAATGTGGATCTGGCTATCGGTTCTGGGATTGTTCTACACTATTTTTCAGGTTCTCGAGGCTTTCCAATTGGGGGAAAGGGGGCTCTCGCTGGTGAGTTTACTCTACTGGCCACCCTTCAAGCCTTCCGGTTGGGAAGCATCGATCAGCCAGGCGTGGTTAGCCGCGCTTGAATTGCTGGCCGGATTATTCAATCAGACCGTGGTGAGTTATCCCGTCTCGGCATTTGCCGGAATTCTATTTCTCTTGAATTGGCGAGGGTATCAAATGCAGTTTTTACGTGTGGCAAAGATTTCGACTTGGCCGATGGTGGCTGGGCGTTTACTCGGCCTTATTGCTCTGTGCTCTCGCCGCTTTCTGTAAGCCGATTTTTTCGCTTTCGATTTATTGGCTTAACCGATATTTCGACGGTATCTTTTTGCTCCGTGTTGGAGCGATCGTCGACTGGTTGTCTTTTCAGTTCGAATATCTGTTCGGGTTGCTAATCCAGATATTTCTCGTCCTGCTTACCTTGATCTGGATCCGGGGATTGAATTCCGAACCTGGCAGGATCTTCGAATTTGCTCTGAAACGTAGTGTATTCGCCGCAAAATGGGCCGGAGTGGTTTTACTGGCGACATTTTTCCTGATCCACCTGCCGCTCCTGATCAGTTACTTGTGGATCACGCAGCAGACAGATTTCACGAAGGCAGTGGTCGAATATATCGAGCAAACCGCTCGTCCGCTGATCTCGGTTGCGTTGATCTTGTTTTGTTCGATCCAGGTAACATTGATTCTGCACAATGAGACCCTGCGCGAAGCTGTGCACGAGCATGCTCAACTAGCGCGTCGACATTGGTCGAGAATTGTTTGGTTTTTATTCGTGGCCGGGCTCCACTTGTTTGCGATCAGCTGGCTGAGCGATTTCATAGTGGAATCGTTTCCCAGGTATTCTGTGCCGAACCTGCTATTTTCGGCGTTGTTTACGGTTGGAAGATCATTTTTAGCGGCCTGGTTCCTGGCGAGTTGGGTCTGCCTCTACCGGGCGTCGCAAATGACGCCAGGGAGATTCGATTCTAATGCGGTGCCCGCTGGAAAAGGAGGCTCTTGAAAATTGTCAACCGGTCTACAATAGTGCCTGGAACATAAACCGCGAAATTCCGTCCATATTTCCTCGTTCTATTAGCCTGACGGGCCCGGTGGCTCGTTCCTGGTCTTCCGCTTTTAGCCCTCAGCTGACCTTATGGCGTTCGATCCTCTCAGAACCAGCAATCTAAGCGCGGAATTTGCCAACAAAGACGGCCCGGGAGAAGCTGTTCGCAATTTTACCTACTCGATTCCGGCCCGGATCATTTTACCATCTTGCCGGGTCGCAGTTCGGCGGTAAACGCCTGTTGTTACAAATCCTCGGTCTTCTTCTGCCGCCTGATTCGGGTGAAATAATTGTCGACGGATCGAGTGTCACTGATCTCGACCTGGACGACCTAGGCGAAATTCGAAACCGGAAATTCGGGTTTTTGTTTTCGTCCCGTTCTTGTTGCCTGGATTTACGGTTCTCGAAAATGTTGC
>CAVULL010000006.1:0-188836 GCA_963742335.1 uncultured Verrucomicrobiae bacterium | reverse complement strand
GGCGCGTTATTATTGGATGAAATACGGAAATCTTGTGGAACGCGATCATGGTCCGCCAGCGGAGGGCGCGGCACGCTTTCATACCACACCTTGGACGATCGTCATGAGGGTGGCGTTAATTCAATGCAATGGAGGCACCGCTTTGGCCGGATCGTGCCGGCTCTATTGGTATCCACCTACATCTTCGCTCCGTGCCGCAGGCATTCGCCGGCAGAGATCAACGAGGAGATCCATGCGTTTTGCGAAGCGCTGATCGCAACCGGAGGACGGTTAGGCCCATGAGCACGGAGCCCCAACGCACCTGCCCGAGCTGCGGCAACGAGTTTTCTGGAGCGATGGAATTCTGTCCGGTGTGCATGCTTCGCAAGGCTCTTGCTGGCGGGGTTGAGTCCGGCGAGTCTTCGTCTGGGGATACACTCAAGCCGACACCGGACCAGGCACCGAAAAGATTTGAGCACTACGAACTGGTGACGGGTGAAGACGGGAAACCGCTCGAGCTGGGTCGCGGCGCGATGGGGGTCACTTACAAGGCGTTCGACATCAATTTGCACTGCCCAGTGACTCTGAAAGTCATCAGTGAACGATATCTCGGTGATGAATCGGCACGGCTTCGTTTTCTCCGCGAAGCCCGGGCGGCGGCGAGCGTCCGTCACCCAAATGTTGCCTCCGTGTTCCATCTGGGTAGAACCGGCGACAGTTATTTCTACGCAATGGAGTTTGTAGAAGGTGAAACGCTCGAGAACCTCATCAAACGGTCAGGCCGACTCGAGGTAAAGCTGGCGCTGGAAATTGCAACGCAGGTGGCTGCCGGATTAGCCGCAATTCACGAACAGCACCTTGTCCACCGAGATATCAAGCCAACAAACATCATGGTCAGGTTGAAGGAGGAAGGGGGTGTAACGGCTAAAATTATCGACCTTGGCCTGGCAAAGACAGTAGACGAATCGGCTTCTGAAGCGGACATTTCATCGCCCGGAGCATTTGCCGGAACGCCCGAGTTTGCTAGTCCGGAACAGTTCGCAGGGGTACAGGTCGACATCCGCTCGGACCTGTACTCGCTTGGCGTGACGCTCTGGGTAATGATGACTGGGCAAACACCATTTCGAGGTACTTCCGCTGAGGTGATGTATCAGCATCAGCACGCGCCCTTACCGCTTGAGCGACTCAAAGATGTTGCACAGCCGGTCGTCGTTCTCCTTGAGAAACTCCTTGAGAAAGATCCGGCACAGCGATTCCAGACTCCGGACGAGCTGCTCAAGGCGATGCCGACAATAACAGGCGCTATCGAGGCACGACGTGGGATCACACGTCGGAACTTGCAGCAGATCCCCCCTCCCGCTTCACGCGTCGGAACTCGGAAAGCGCAAGCAAGATTAGGCCCAAAGAAGATTTCCGTAGCCAGATTGCCCATCACAGGAAGCGATGTTTTTGGTCGCGAAGAGGACATCGGTTTCCTGGACGATGCATGGGCAAACCAGCAGGTCAATGTTGTCACAATTGTTGCCTGGGGCGGAGTCGGAAAATCGACACTGGTCAACCATTGGCTCCGACGAATGGCTGCTGAACAGTATCGTTCTGCGCAACTCGTCTTTGGCTGGTCTTTCTACAGACAGGGCACCAGCGGCGACACTTCGTCTGCCGATGAATTTCTTGATGCCGCTCTTCACTGGTTTGGCGATCCAGATCCACGGCTCGGAACAGCATGGGAGAAGGGCGAAAGATTGGCGAAGCTCGTTGGGCATCGGCGAACCTTGCTTGTTCTGGATGGGTTGGAGCCGCTCCAAAATCCCCCTGGTGCACAAGAAGGGCGGTTACGGGACCCGTCCCTTCAGGCACTATTGCGAGAGCTTGCTGCTTTCAATATGGGTCTGTGCGTGATTACCACGCGGATGCCGGTCGCTGATCTGTCGGATCACGAGGGTAGCTCAGCTCTCCGTCGTGACCTGGAACATCTATCCAGCCATGCTGGAGCACAGCTGCTCCGAGCGCTGGGCGTAAAGGGAGACGAAGCGGAGCTGCGAAGTGCCAGCGATGAGTTCAGCGGCCATTGTCTGGCGCTGACGCTGTTGGGCAGCTATCTGACTGATGCGTACAACGGAGACATTCGTTCACGTAACGAAGTGTCGGGACATCTTGCTCGACGACGTACGACAGGGAGCCCACGCCCGAAAAGTAATGAAATCTTACCAAACCTGGTTTGGTGAAGGTCCTGAGCTGTCGGTTCTGCGCATGTTAGGGCTCTTTGATCGCCCAGCTGAGGAAAAGGCGATTGCAGCGCTTCTAAGACCGCCTGCGATTCCGGGCCTTACAGAGTCATTAACGAATTTGAGCCCGACTGAATGGCGGACGATTCTAGCCAGACTAAGAAGAGCGCGACTTCTGGCTGGGGAAGATCCGCACAATCCGGGCTATGTCGATACGCATCCTTTGGTTCGTGAGTACTACGGCGAACAACTGCGAGGCCAACGAAGCGAGGCTTGGAAGGAATGCAACAAGCGGCTTTTTAACTATTATCGAGCGCTCGCGCCGCAGCTGCCGGATAGTTTTGCGGAGATGGAGCCACTTTTCTTAGCAGTAATTTGCGGCTGCAACGCCGGTCTGTTTCGAGAGGCGCTGCATGAAGTTTATATCCCCCGGATTCAGCGGGGGGATGCCCACTTTGCGGCTAACGTTCTTGGAGCAACAGGGCCATTGCTCTCTGCTTTAGGTCATTTCTTCGAACACGGGCGCTGGGGATCGCTGATCGAAACGGCCATCGAAGGGCAAAGTCTCGTTGCTGAAGATCAGCTCTTCATCCTCATGCAGGCGGGGCTATATCTAACCGTCACGCGAGGATTTGGAGCACCCGAGACCGGAATTTGTTACGAGCGCGCCGAGCCCTTGTGTCATTCGGTAAATCGTCCCCGGCTTCTGTTTATGCAATTGCTTGGTCAGTGTCGCTATACACTGATAACGGACAAGCTGTCTGCTGCAATGCAGATTGCCGAACGAGTTCATGCGCTGGCGCAGGAACAGAATGACGCAGGGCTCATGTTAGCTGCCTACCAAGTTTTCGCAGCCATATTTTACTTTTTGGGCGAGTTTGACTCGTCCCGGAAATACGCGAGGCGTGGTGTTCAGATCTGGCGCTCGGGAAGCGTCCAGTCTCCTGTTGCGGAAGAGATCCAGGCGCCAGTCGTCAACTGTCTGACTTATGAGGCCATGTGCGACTGGCATTTCGGAGAGATCGCCTCTTGCCATGCGCTGATGGACGAGGCGATCTCAACAGCAAAGGAGCTGAAGGATAGGTATGCATTAGCCCATGCGCTAAATTTTGCAGCGGGTCTGGCCCACCTTGAGCGTGATCCTGCCGAAGTTGACCGCTTAGCATCGGAGTTGATTGAACTCTCCACGCGTCACCATTTTGCGTTTTTTCTAACGCTAGGATCGATTTTCCGCGGCTGGGCGCGCAGCGCTTCCGGTAGCACAGCGGAAGGTATTCCCGGGATCGAACAGGGAATAAAAGACCTTCGGGCAACCGGTTCGGTGCTGGACCTGGAACCTGATCTTGCACGTAAGGCTGAAGCTTTACATCTAGCGGATCGTACCTCTGAAGCGCTTGAGGCAATCAACGAGGCGGTAGCAATTGCTGAAAGATTTGAGCACGGTTATTGCAGCGCCGAACTGCACCGGCTCCGAGGTGTGTTTCTCGCCACTTTGGGTGCTGACGAGACCCAGATTGAGGCTTCGTTTTGCGAAGCCATCAGAATCGCAAAGGAGCAGAAGTCGGTTTCGCTAGAGAAACGCGCCGAAGCTACCTACGCGGAGTATCGCCGCCAAAAAGCGAGCGCGTCAGTGAGGTGCAATTTTCGATTACCGCTTTGATAGCGCCCATTCCGGAAACTGTGTCTTTCTGTGATCTCTCGTACCTCGGCAATTCGCGGGTCGCCTCGTGGGAGGACGGCCAGCAGTGCCAGCTTGATGAAGAGGTCTCCCTCCTTTAGGGTCGGCGCACGCGGAAAAACGACGACATGGTTTCCCTGGCCGAACTGAAAGGGCGATTGCGCTGGTTTTGCGAAAAGCATCGCATCCAGCGGCTGGACGTGTTCGGTTCCGCCGCCCGAGGGGAGGCTGGACCTGGCAGTGATGTGGACTTGCTGGTGACGCTGGACGAATCGTCACCCGTCTCGGTCACCGAGCTTCTGGAGATGGCCGGCGAGGCCGAGGAAGTCGTGGGTCGCCCGGTGGATTTCGTCCTGCGTCCTTCTCTCGAGAAATCGCCTAACCGTTCTGCGCGCGAGCATATTCTCTCCACGGCGGTCTTGTCGGCAATTCCGGCATCCTTGAGCAGGCTCACGGCTGTATGGCGGAGTGAATGAAAGCTGAGACTGTTCGATGCTCTTTGACTACTCCGACCCTTTCCTTTGCTCCGCTGATGCGGCGCCCTTTCGCGCAGGCCAGCCCGCGCCAGTAGATCCGCGAAATGGTTGCTGAGGTTGGCTGACCGGCCGTGCCGATTGATAATTGTGGACGCCCTCGGGTGAATCGGCATTCCGGGTTGGTCACCGGCCGCCAGAGAATTAAGGTATTGCCTCAGCGGCTTCGCGATCGGAACCATGATTCGCTTTACGGTCTTTCGCGTCCGGAGGCGGATCTCGTTTTTACTGAGATCCAGGTTGTCCCAGGTCAATGCCGCGATATCGGCCAACCGCTGTCCGGTATATAGTCCAAACAGGACCAAACTCCGCCATTTCGGGTCTGAGACCGCAAGTATGCGCTGAATTTCTGCGATGGTAAACGGACGCCGCTTGTCGTCGAAGCTTTTGCGAACGGCGTCGACAAACTCGCTGGGGTCTTCGGCGATGTAGCCATCCCGCTTCGCCTAGCGAAACAGCGCCTTGACCGCCCTCAGGTCATGGTTTGTGGTCGTTGCCGAGGCCTTCTGCGCCACCTGATTCCTGAATTCCACGAGCGTCGTCCGCGTAACCGAGGCGTGGTCGAGATCCGCTGCGGATCCCAGGAATTGAAGTAACTTGTCTTTCGATAAAATGCCGGCGTTGCCGGCGATATTTCCGGCTGCTTCGCGTTGAGCCAGTTTTCGGTGAACCCTCGGATGGTCGCGGTCGGAAGGCTCTTGTTGTACATCTCTCGATAGAGTTCAGCTAAAGTTTCTCGAACTGCCCTTGCCGGCAGCTTTCGCTGAGCCACCTGAATCATCGGCAGGGCGGTGCGGAAGCGTCTCTAGGGAGGGTTTGAAGGGCTTTCGCTAAAGCCTCAAAGAGGCAAAGCGAGACGCTTCGCTTACTGC
The DNA here is from genome assembly GCA_963742335.1 of uncultured Verrucomicrobiae bacterium. Lineage (GTDB taxonomy): Bacteria > Verrucomicrobiota > Verrucomicrobiia > Chthoniobacterales > JAFAMB01 > JAFAMB01. Next base: position 183,549 of record CAVULL010000006.1, on the reverse strand, counting down.
GCCCCCCGAACGGTGAACGGCGAACGGCGAACGGCGAACGGCGAACGACGAACGGCGAACGGCGAACAGTGAACGGTGAACGGCGAACAGTGAACGGCGAACGATGAACGGCGCACGGTGAACGGCGAACGGCGAACGGCGAACGGCGAACGGCGAACGGCGAACGGCGAACGGCGAACGGCGAACGGTGAACGGTGAACGGCGAACGGTGAACGGCGAACGGCGAACGCCGAATGCCGAACCACGAACGGTGAACAGTGAACGGCGAACGGCGAACAGTGAACGGCGAACAGTGAACGGCGAACGGTGAACGGCGAACGGTGAACGGCGAACGGTGAACGGTGAACAGTGAACAGTGAACAGTGAACGGCGAACGACGAACGACGAACGACGAACGCCAAAAGCCAAAAGCCAACTCAGTTGGAACGGGATATAAGATGAACGTTGGTGGCTTTGACCAATGCTAGAACACGGTCGTGCTCTTGGAGAGCTAATTCCTCACACGCTTGGCGAGTTAAGAGCGCCGCCAAGGTGAATCCGCAATCGAGCTGGATGCGCCACATTGGTCCTTCCTGAGAAAGAGATTTCACGATCGCCGGCAGCCGGTTTCTCGCACTGGCCGGGACCGTTTCGATGCTCTTGAGGAGGAGAACATCCTCGGCTCTGATGGAAATGAACGCCTCGGTAACACCTCTTGGGAAGTTTCTGGCCGCGGCGATCAGCCGGGTTTCTCCAACGGCAACGGTAACGAGTTCATCGTCCGCTGACAGGACGCGAACGCGTTGGACTGTGTCTACGGCAACGATCTTTGCTACTGCGGGGGTTAATGGCCGTCGGAACACCTCTTCGAGCGATGCGTGTTGAACAATCTGACCTTCATTGACGATGGCGACCTGGTCGCCAAGCGCGAGGGCTTCCACGCGATCATGAGTGACCAGCAGTACGGGAATACTGAGGGAGCTGAGCAGCAGACGTAACTCACCCCGCAGGCCTTCTCGGGTCGGACCGTCTAGCGCAGAGAGTGGTTCGTCAAGCAAGAGCAATCGTGGTCGCGGCGCGAGCGTGCGTGCCAGAGCTACACGCTGTTTCTGGCCGCCGGAAAGCTGATAGGGATAGCGCCCGGCAAGGTCTCGAAGTTGAAAACGCTCCAGTAGCTCCGAAATGCGAAGCTTTTGTTCGTTCGCCGACAAACCGCGTAACCCGTAGCGGACATTTCCCGCGACCGTCAAATGCGAGAAAAGCGCGTAATCCTGGGAGAGAAATCCGATTCCACGTCGCTGCGGCGGAATAAACACTCCGTTTTTGTCGTCCAGCCAGGTCTCACGGCGAAAGTGAATAACAGAGTTTGTGGAGCGTTCCAATCCAGCGAGAGCGCGCAGAACCGTCGTTTTACCAGAGCCCGACGGTCCAAACAGGACAGTGACGATCGGGGGATCGAGCTTGACCTCAAGATCAGCATCGATTAGCGCACCTTTTGGGAAGGTCTTCCGGAAATGCAGGGTCAGTGCATCGGCCATACTGCAATACCTCTCCGTAGCAGTCCGTAGGTGATCGTGAGTACCAGAAAAGAGAATAGGAGCAGCGCCAGAGAAGTCTGATTGGCAGCACCATAGTCGAGTGCTTGTACTTGATCGTAGATAGAAATAGAAACTGTTCGTGTAATTCCGGAAAGATTACCACCGATCATCAAAACGACCCCGAATTCTCCTAAGGTATGGGCAAAGCTGAGAACCACGCCGGTCAGGACCCCTGGCCAGGCAAGCGGCAAGGTTATCCGGAAGAATGTAACGAGCCAGCCCCTGCCCAGGCACCACGATGCCTCAATCAACCGTTGGTCGACCGCCGAAATTGCAGCTGTGAAGGGCTGCACGGCAAATGGCAGACTGTAAAGCACCGAAGCCAAAAGAAGCCCTTGGAATGAAAAGGGGAGGCCGTGTCCGGTAAGCGCCGCATAGACTTGCCCGATCGGGCTGTGCGGACCGATGGCAATCAGCACGTAAAAACCCAAGACCGTCGGAGGCAGGATAATCGGCAAGGCTACGACGGCTTCTACAAAAAACTTCCATCGCCAGCGTGAGAAGGCCAGCCAGCTGGCGAGCGGCAAGCCGAGGATCAACAATAGAAAGGTGGTCAGAGTCGAAAGTCGCAAGCTGAGTTCAATGGCACGCCAATCCATTGATTATTTTTCCGGTAAATAAAAGCCGTAGAGCTTTAAAACTTCGCGCCCACCATCGCCCAGGACAAAGTCCCGAAAAGCCCTCGCCGCCTCAAGATTTTTCGACGATTTCAGAATCATCCCGTCCTGTTCCGGTTACCGGAAGAACCGTAGGTCACGTTGATTTTAGTTCCCGGGTATTTCGCCTGAAACTGATTCGCCAAATCATCGAGGGCAAACTTAAGATCAGCCGCAGCAGCAATGGTAAGCAGCGGAGGAGATGATTTCTGCGCGTCTTCGCCGGCGGCAAAAACTTGGAGGCCGGTTAAAATTGTGATCGCAAACAAGGGCCAACTCCATCCGCTGACAAAGTGGTTTCGAATATTCACGATGTTTATCCCAAACCGCGAATTCTAACAGTTCAAGTAGATTCAGATTCTTTCGGCTGTGGTGAACCATCGGCGTGGCAGTCGAGTTTGAAGAGGGCAATTTTTGAAACTTGACTCGTCCGCACGATTCGTTATGAGGAATCACAGGGCGCATGTCGCATTTCGGACTTATTAGAAGGGTTGGCTAGCTCATGACGATGGACACGACTAATAAAATGAGCCGGCGCAGTACGGCCGCAGCCGATCGACCACTTTCCGGCATGCCGCATCCATTCGATAAGTTGCATCCTCGAATGTACGGTTCGGAGTTCGTCGGCACGGCGCTGTTGGTTTTCCTGGGACTCTCGGTGGTTATCGCGCTCTGGGGCCGTGGCGGTCCGCTGGCTTCTCTGCCGATTTCGCCCGACGCACGCAGGTTATTCAACGGCTTTTTGTTTGGCACGGTCGGAGCCGCCATCGCTTTCTCGCGAATTGGCAGAATGAGCGGCGCGCACATTAACCCTGCGGTGACTTTTGCCTTTTGGCTCGAAGGTAAACTCCGTTGGCGAGACGCGAGCTTGTATATCCTGGCGCAGTTGGTCGGTGCCGCGTTCGGGGCAATGGCCCTGCTTTTCTGGGGTGCCATTGGGGCCAGCGATCAATGGGGCGCTACGGTCCCGAACAGATTAGTTCCCGGCTGGCTTCCGATTGCCGGCGAGACCGCTTGCACGTTTCTCCTCGTCCTTTTGATCTTTATCTTCGCCGCGCACAAGATGACGCAGCCCTTTACGCCGCTGGTGAACCCGCCTCTCTTTGCCGTGCTGACATGGCTGGAGGCACCCCTTTCAGGCGCGAGCGCAAATCCGGCGCGTTCCTTCGGACCGGCCCTGGTCGCTTGGTTTTGGGAAGGCTGGTGGGTCTACTGGATCGGACCTTGTCTGGGCGCGGGACTGGCGGTCGCTGTTCTGCGGCTTCACTTTTTCCGGACCCACCGGCCCGGTGAAGCGCGTTTGTGTCATTTCGGCCACCACGGCGCAACCGGGAAAACGGGACAATAGGGAAGGAGTTGCTGGAAGTCAGAAGCACCCCACGGGAAGAACGCGTGAAGGATTACTTCTAACTTCTAACTCCTGCCTCCTGCAACTCCTGCGAACTGTTCCTTGACCGCCTTTAGAGTGGGTCTGAATATGGCGAAGACGGACCATGACAATTCCGACCGAGCCGATCGGGAGTATCCCTCGCCCTCTGTATTTGCTTGAGGCAATCAGTCGGCACGGAGCCTCATATCCTGGGCTGCAGCTGCTTTATGACAATGCCGTCCGGGATACCATCGAGCAATTTGAGGCCACAGGTTCACCTGTGGTCACTGACGGCGAGCAACGAAAGTACCACAACTTTGCGACTTATTGCGTGGAGGGTCTGCCGAATACCGCACCGGATGGGTTCAAACTTCCGTTCGCGGCTGGACACACGCGCCGATGGCCGCGGCTGACGAGCGGACCGTTTCGGTTTTTGACGTATGGCTACGAGTTTCTTGGCCTGGCCCTGAAATACGCGCATGTCCCGGTGAAGCAAGCGGTCATTTCACCTTCGGCTCTGAGCCTGATGTATCCAGCGGAGAATCTTCCCGGATATACCAGGGAGGAGTTCATTGGGGATTTGCTTGAGGAACATGAAAAGGAGATTCGCCGATGTCTTGAGAAAGGTGCCTGCAAAGTACAGATTGATTTCACCGAGGGCCGATTGGCGGTTAAGATTGATCCGGCGGGGACGTTGCTCAACAGCTTCGTAGCTCAATAATCTCGCGCTCAGCCGTTTCTCTGAGGAAGAGCGCGGACAGATCGGGATTCACACCTGTCCGGGATCGGACAAAGATTCCACTCACAGTGCGCAGGTTGATTACGCGGAGCTACTGCCGAGCCTGTTCGAGCTGCAGGCAGGGAATTTTTATATCGCCCTGGCTGGAGAACCGGATCGACTGCGTGTGCTGAAGATCATTCGGCAGTATCTCAGGCCAGAACACCAGATATTCATCGGAGTCGTTTCGCCCATTGATCCGCGGATCGAAGATCCCAAAGAAATCCGTGACCGCGTTCTGGAGGCCGCGCGATATATTCCGGTGGAACAACTTGGAACCACGGACGACTGCGGCTTCTCGCCATTCTGCGACGACACTTCGACCACCCGGGAAAAGGCGTTTGCGAAAATTCGGTCGCGGGTGGTGGGAACGGCGCTGGCAGAAGAAATTATCAATGGCAGATAGAGTGGAATCGGAGGACGAAGCAAAACGGCTGCGGTCTACAGCCCTGGAGACGGCAACCACGATTTTGCAAATTCGCCAGCGTGCCGAGCAGGAAATTCGACGGACCAACGAAGCCCTCCAAGAACGAACGAGAGAGCTCGGTCAGGCCCTGGCGACCATGCGTTCGACGCTGGAGTCGACAACGGATGCGATTCTGGTCACTGATGAGAAAATCAAGGTGACCCACTTTAATCAGAAATTTATCGAAATGTGGGGGGTCACGAGGACGGTCCTGGAGAGGGGGAGGCTAGGCGAGGTACGGAGACTTTCCAGCCAAAGTTTCGCGGATCCTCAAAAATTTATTGCCCGCGTCGAGGAAATAATTGCCGCGGGAGAGGAGAGTTTCGATGTCTTGGAGCTGAAGGACGGGAGAATTCTGGAGCGTTATTCCAAAGTCCTCACGGTTGAAGGTCAGAGAGCGGGCCGGGTGTGGAGTTTTCGCGACGTGACCGAGCGCCAGTTGGCCGACTTAACGTCCCGGCAGTTGGCGGCCATCGTCGCTTCGTCCGACGATGCGATCATTGGAAAAGATCTGAACAGTATCATTACCAGTTGGAATGCGGGAGCGGAGCGGATCTTTGGATACACTGCCGATGAGATGATCGGCACCTCGGTAATGCGATTGATCCCAGCAGATCGGCGGCAAGAGGAGCGGGAGATTCTTTCGCGAATCCGGCGCGGAGAACGCTATGACCATTTCGAGACGCTTCGCCTGACCAAGGACGGGAGGCAACTGAATGTCTCCATTACGGTGTCTCCGATCAAGGACTCCGCCGGCCACGTGGTGGGCGCGTCCAAAATCGCTCGAGACATCACCGAGCAAAAAAAGGCGATCGAGGAAGCAGAAGTGGCCCGCTCACAGGCGGAGCGAGCGAATCGGATGAAGGACGAGTTTCTGGCAACGCTTAGTCATGAGCTTCGCACGCCGCTGAATGCCGTGCTGGGTTGGGCGAACATCCTCCGGCTCGAAAAACTCCAAGGTGACGAACTTAAGCAAGGGCTGGATATCATCGAGCGAAATGCGCGTGCCCAGGCCCAGCTGATTGAAGACTTGCTCGATATGAGCCGGATCATCTCCGGCAAAGTTCGTCTGGACCTTCGACAGATCGATCTTCCTTTCGTCCTGAATCAATCCGTCGAGACACTCCGCGCGACGGCAGAGGCCAAGGGGGTTCGCCTGAAAGCCGCGCCGCATCTTTTCGCTTTGCCAATTTCGGGCGATCCGAATCGCCTGCAACAGGTGTTCTGGAATCTTCTCCACAATGCGATCAAGTTCACTCCAAACGAAGGCAAAGTGGAGGTCAGGCTCCAACGGGTCCGTTCACAGGTGGAAGTGAGCGTCATTGATACTGGCGAGGGTATTGCACCCGAGTTTTTGCCCTATGTTTTCGACCGGTTTCAACAGGCGGATGCATCGACAACTCGTCGACATGGAGGACTAGGACTTGGATTGGCCATTGTAAAACATTTGATCGAACTGCATGGCGGCAGTATCCGGGTTGCTAGTCCCGGGATCGGGCAGGGAGCCACTTTTACAGTGGTTTTTCCTCTGGTTGGCGTCTATTCTGAGCCGGTCAAAGAAGTTCTTGAACCGGCGAAGCCTGACCTCGGCGAGGGTCCACCCTTACCTCAAGTCTCGCTCGCCGACGTGGACATCCTGGTAGTAGATGACGAGATGGATGGACGATACCTCGTAAAAAGGTTGCTCAAGATGGCTGGAGCAACAGTAAGGATGGCAAGTTCTGCGTCAGAGGCAATGGAGCTGATCCTTGCCAGACGCCCGGACATTCTTATATGCGATATCGGGATGCAGGGCGAAGACGGCTATTCGTTTTTACGGCGGCTGCGAGTGCTTGAGCATGGCCAGGAGAGCGCTTTGCCTGCGGTCGCATTGAGCGCCTTTGCGCGATCGGAGGACCGCACAGAAGCGATCCGTGCAGGTTTTCAGAACCATCTGGCGAAGCCGGTGGAACCGGCGGAGTTGCTTGCTATTGTCAATAGCCTGGTAACTCGCAAGATCGCCACTCCGCGCGATGCGGATTGACTGGCCATCGTTCCTTGCTCGATGATGACTACGCTCCAACATTCCCTGTTCGCTTTCGCGCTCATCCCGTTGCTCGAGCTGATGATCATTGTGCGGATCCTCCTGCGGCCTCATCGTGATCCGGCTTCCAGAATTGCCTGGTTAGTCGTCGTTGGCGTGCTTCCTCTGGTTGGCATGTTTGCCTATTTGCTCTTGGGCGAAGTGAACATCGGCCGCCGCCGCCTGGCGCGATTGCACGCCGTCCTCAAGGGCATGCGGAAGCTCCCTGGTCAGGCAACCGGGGAGGCGTCGGACCTCCCGTCCGTCCTACCCGAGCATCATCGGCATCTTTTTTGGCTCGGCCACTCGATCAGCGGGTTCCATCCGGTGGGAGGCAATACTGCGCGCCTTTTGCCGAGCTCTAACGCCACGATCGACGCGATGGTGGCAGACATCGATAAGGCAACGGATCACGTCCATGTGCTGTTCTATATCTGGCTGCCGGACCACAACGGAAGAAAGGTCGTTGAAGCTTTGAAGCGCGCAGCAGCCCGGGGCGTAAGCTGTCGGGCGATGGCCGATGATCTTGGTTCGCGCACGATGATCCGTTCAGAGCATTGGCGGGCGATGCGAGCGGCAGGTGTGCACGTGGCGTCAAGCTTGCCCATAGGCAATCCTCTGCTACGACCGTTCGAGGGTCGCATCGACCTTCGGAATCATCGCAAAATTGTGGTCATCGACAACCAGATCACCTACTGCGGGAGTCAGAACTGCGCTGACCCCGAATTTCTCGTGAAGGCGAAGTATGCCCCCTGGGTGGACGCCGTGATGCGCTTCGAAGGCCCTATCGCTCGCCAGAACCAGTTCCTGTTTGCGAGCGATTGGATGACCTACGTCGATGAAAACCTGGACGCCCTTTTGAGCGAGACCTTGCCTTTGCCCATGCCAGGAGGAGTGCCCGCCCAAGTGATCGGCACGGGCCCCACAGTGCGCTATTCGGCCATGCCGGAAATGTTCGAAGCCTTGATGTTTGCCGCACGAGGTGAAATTGTCGCCACGACCCCGTATTACGTCCCCGACGAGTCTCTGCACAACGCGCTCTGCACCACCGCATACCGCGGCGTGGATACGACCATCGTTTTTCCGGCCAGGAACGATTCATGGATCGTCGGAGCAGCCAGTCGCAGCTACTACGAGGATCTCCTTAACGCGGGAGTTAAAATCTATGAGTACCAGGGCGGTTTGCTCCACACCAAATCGCTCACCCTGGATGGTGAGATCACGTTGATTGGATCGGCAAATATGGATCGACGCAGTTTTGAGCTGAACTATGAGAACAACATCCTATTCTACGATCGTTCGCTCACCGGCACCATGCGTGAACGTCAGCAGGAATACATCGCGGCATCGAAGCGCGTTACGATGGAGACAGTGGCCAACTGGTCGATTGCTCGCCGACTTTGGAATAATCTCATTGCCACCCTCGGGCCCGTATTCTGAAGATCCCATGCGCTCTTTCTGCTTGGAAGGGAAGAACTCCACCGCATCCCTCACTGATCTCGGAAAAAGTTTCTATCTCTTTGTCGCTAAGGCTGCGTGATGCTTGTCGGTTTGATGATCGGTGAATTATTTGGAGGGCTGGTTTGCGATGGATCTTTCTCATTGGGTACGATTTTACCGTTGCCCTGGAGCCCTTCCTGGAACTTTTGACCGACGTCCTCGGGGGTTTGCTCCGTTACACTGCAAGCCTGAAGAAACAGAACCATCAAGCCCAAAGCGACCGTGCACGTACAAATTGTCGGCGGAGATTTTTTCGCACTCATGTGTGGGGGCAAAGAATCAATCAGGAGTTTACGAATTCCCCGCGCGGTCGTGAAATAACGCCCTCGAATCGGGTCCGAAGCGCCGTGTTGAAACGCCGGGATGGATCCTGCAGCTTCGTACCGCGAGTGCGTGCGTGTAAAACAAATTCCTGATTCCCAATTTAGACCGACGGCCTACCTCTGAATACGAGTGAAATAATAAACAGGATGAGAAACAAAACAAATAATACATGGGCGATCCATGCAGAAGTCCCAGCGATCCCGCTGAAACCCAGTATCCCAGCTATAATAGCGACCACTAGAAAAACTACCGCATAGTGTAACATAGTTTCTTCTTCATTTAATTTGTTAATCAATCTGGCTCGGCTTCGGTAAGCGCCGGTGCAATTTTACCCAATCCAACATTGATCGCTACAGGAACCGATTGTGGTCGTACACAGTCGCAAAAAAGCACAGGGTTCCCAGCCTGTCTCTTGCCTGTCACGAACGAAATCATCGGTATGCCTAATATTTAGAAGACCGTTAATCAGCTGCACAATGGGCAGGGAGCAATCCGCGGAGGTGAGCGGCGAGCCGGGACACAGGATGGAACCTGGATGGAGCCTATGGGACGTTATGCTTCGACGGATTTACGGTGTTGGTCAGTCTGTCGTACAATCCGGAAAATCGCTCCGCGGCATGATTGTTGCGGATGGCGATGGCCATCGCCTTTTGCTGCCCGACAAGAATGACCAGTTTTCTGCCTCGAGTGATTGCGGTATAGAGCAGGTTCCGTTGTAAGAGTGGATAATGCTGGGTGGTGAGAGGCACCACTACCGCGGGAAATTCTGAGCCCTGACTTTTGTGGATCGTAATGGCGTAGGCCAGCGAGAGTTCGTCGAGTTCGTTGAAATCGTAGAGGACTTGGCGCTGATCAAAGCGGATTGTCAATTGCCGCTCTTCGGAATCGATACTGACAATCTGGCCAATGTCCCCGTTGAACACTTCTTTGTCATAGTTGTTCTGTGTTTGGATGACCTTGTCCCGGGGTCGGTACTGCCAGCCAAAGCGGTCGACTGCCGGTTCGTTTGGGAGACGCGGGTTGAGCGCATCTTGAAGCAGGAGATTCAAAGCGCGGGTGCCGAGACTGCCGCGGTTCATTGGGCAAAGGACCTGGACGTCTAAAATGGGATCAAGCCGTAGCCTCTCAGGGATGCGTTGCGTCAGCAGTTTGAGTATGGTTGGCTGAACGGTTTCCGGTTCGTCGCGTTCGACAATAAAGAAGTCGGACTGGCTTCCCTGTGGCTTAAACTCCGGCATTCTCCCAGTGTTCATCCGGTGAGCGTTGGTAACGATCTGGCTCGCGGCTGCTTGCCGGAAAATTTCGGTAAGGCGCACCGTCGGGAGGATCTGACTGCGAATAATATCGCGGAGCGCGGAACCCGGGCCGACACTGGGCAATTGGTCTACGTCCCCTAACACTAAAAGATGGGCGTGTTCTGGCAATGCTTCGAGCAGCTTATGCATCAGAGGTACATCGACCATCGAAGCTTCGTCCAGGACCAAGATATCGCCCTCCAATGGATGCGTAGCGTTTCGGGCGAATTGACCCGAACCGGGCTGAAATTCGAGCAATCGGTGAATGGTTTTCGCATCCAGGCCGGTGGCTTCACTCAGCCGTTTTGCCGCGCGCCCGGTGGGGGCACATAGTAAACAAGTAAGCTTTTTTGCCTGGAGAATGCGGAGGATTGAATCTAAAAGCGTTGTCTTGCCAACGCCGGGCCCGCCGGTGATGATTAGCGCGCGCAATTGGAGGGCTTTCTGGAGCGCCTCCTGCTGTGCCGTTGCCAGCTGTTTGCCGGTCTGGAGTTGGCACCAGGCGATCGCTTTATTGACGTTGATGGGCGGGAAGCAGGAAGGCGCATTCGTTAACTTTTTCAGGAGAGTGGCGATCCCATTTTCGGCTCGCAAGAGGTGCGGTAAATAAATGAGTTCCTGCCCGCCGATCAGCTCTCGGACAAGGTCGCCGTCGATTAACAATCGTTCAAGTGCCTCACGGACGATGGTCGCCTCTATCTCGAGTAGTTTCGCGGACCGATCAACCAACTCTTCTTTCGGCAGAGCACAATGGCCTTCGCCAGTGGCTTCGAGCAAGGTATGCGTGACGCCAGCCAGCGCCCGGATAATCGAATCGCGAGCTACCCCCAGCTTTTGAGCCACCAGGTCTGCCGATTTGAAGCCGATTCCATGAATGTCCTTAGCCAGGGTATAGGGATTCGCGCGGATGGTCTCGATAGCGTTATCACCGTAGGTCTTGTAGATCCGGACTGCTCGACTGGTGCTGACTCCGTACGAATGGAGAAAGACCATGATGTCGCGTACGGCCTTCTGCTCCACCCATGCAGCCTTGATCTTTTGGCGGCGGGCAGGTCCGATTCCGTCCACCTCCTCAAGTTGGACTGAGTGATGGTCGATAATGGTAAAGAGTTGCTCCCCGAATTTGTTGACGAGCTTTTTGGCGTAAATTGGGCCGATACCCTTGATCAAGCCGCTCGCGAGATATTTTTCAATTCCCTCACGAGATGTCGGAGGGCTGCAGTTAAGAAATGTAGTTTTAAATTGGAGCCCGTATTGTTTGTCGCGAACCCAATTCCCCTGGGCCGTTATCCACTCGCCAGCGTTGACGGTTGCTACGGTCGCCAGCACGGTAGCCAATTCCCGATGATCCTTGACTTTGACACGCAGCACCGCAAAGCCGGTCTCTTCGTTGTGGAAACTCACCTGCTCGATCAATCCGGAAATCCCCTCTTCTGGAGGTGATGATGGCATCATAACGGTAGAATCTTCGGATGAGAAGCTAACGGAGGATATTCAGGAGTTCAGGAGTTGCAGGAGTCAGGAGTTGCAGAATACGGAAACGATCCATTTTGGGCAGGAGTTTTTTCAATGGCTTGACAATGGCTTGAGTTGCGAATCGGTCGCTCTCAGCGAATGGATCATGAGCAGATTCCTGATGCAGACATATACTACATCATAGTTAAATGTTGTAGTCACCTGAAATCTCTCACGCTTCCAGCATCTCCGATCGGCCACGCCGGCATTTTTCACAGCGGGACATTGAGTAGGGAGGCCAGCATAAGTTCAGGACGAATCAGTTTCGGAGGGTGTTGAGTTCCTCTCAGAGCCAATGAAAAACCCAACCATGCGCAAGAGGCGGGTTCTGCCACTCTGCCACTCCTGAATCCAACAACTCCTGGACCTGATGTTCCAATCAGGGTCCGCCGCTACAGCCAACTCCCGTCGCGAAGACGAACCGGAATCTGAAATTATGGGAGAGAATATGGAAAATCAGATAGGTAACTCGTGCTCTACGGCCCTCAGCGAAACTGCCGAACCTTTCATTTTTGTGATTGATTGCACCGATCCGCAAGCGATTAGATCGGCTGATTCTGGAATCGCCAGACCATCGATCGTTGTCCGAATTGAACAGGAAGATGTGGATATCACCCTCGGCCCGACGGAACCTGAGAGAGTGACCAGGACTCTGGCAGAAGCATTGGCACAAGAGACGGCGCTCTTGGCGATCGAAAAAGATTTCCCCAATGGTGTTGAACTGTCTCTCACGGCCACCCAGATCGATCAGATTCCCGCCGAATTTGAAAATCGGCTCCCTAATCTTTGTGTAAACCGGACCGACGCCTGGTTGGTTTATCCGCAAAAGGATCAATGAGGGACGACTGCATACGCTAAAGCAGCTGGCTCGACTTCGATCAGGATCGGAAATTCCGGGCCCTTCATCAGGTGGCTGTCAATGTGGACAGGCGCGGCGGCCTCGCCTGCACGGGCTTCCACACGGCGGCATCGCCACTGCTCGAAGTTGGCCGCATTGATATGCCCTGGTGACTGCTCCTGGAGCCAGCGACTAAGACTTTCCCGGTTCTTTTCACGGACACAAACAAGATCGAGACAGCCATCACTCGGATCCGCACCCGGGGCCAGATGAAGTTTCGGCCCGATCAGTTCCACATTCATCACCGCAATCAAGAGAAAACGATCGGTGATGACGGTGTCGTCTACGTTCAATTCCCAGTTCATCCCGGAGTAGTTGGCACTCATTGCCTGAAGCCGTTCCAGTGCGTGAGCGAATTTTTCTCTTCTGGATTCTGCCCGCTCCATTTCCACCTTGCTCGGCCATTGTTGCATCTGGAGGATCAATTCTGCGAAGATCCCCATCCCGGAAGCTTCCAGAAAAGATTTCCTTTCGTTAGCGTGGGTCACCATGCCAAGATCCAGAGAGCGTACTTCGGATTCCTCGAGGTGTGATGCCAGCAGCTCAGCGCTTGAGGTTTGATGTATGCACTGAGCAATGTTGTTGGCGGTGCCAAAGGGTAGAATGCTGAAGGGCGTACCTTTTAGATACGGTGCGACCAACTGGACCGTTCCGTCGCCACCGACGATGACGGCTCGCGAAACAGCCGGAGAAATGACTCTTTGCCAGTTTGGCTCATGCGTACTGACATAGATGACTTCATGGCCCTTTCGCTCAAAAACCCGGCGCAGTTCGCTAGCGTCCGTGTCCCCGAGAAAAGCGTTGGGGTTATGGAAAAGGGCGATTTTCAAAATTCTCTGGGACCAAACCGGACATCTTGTTTAGTACGAACCTGAACAAAGTCAGCTGTATTTAAAGAGTTGAATATGCGCATCCTCATTGCAAATGACGACGGAATTTACAGTCCGGGAATTCTTGCGCTGGCGGAAGCGGCCATCCAGTTCGGAGAGGTGCGGATCGTGGCGCCTGATGTTGAGCAATCCTCGATGGGCGCCGCTATCACCGCCAATCGGCCACTTTCATTCCGGAAAACGCCAATCAAAAATTTCGACGCTTACCGAGTGAATGGAACCCCTTCTGACTGTGTAGCGCTGGGATTGCATCTTTGGGGAGGGGCAGATCTTGTGCTTTCCGGGATCAATCTGGGTTCCAATCTCGGAAACTCGACGTGGCATTCCGGGACCTTAGCGGCGGCTAAACAGGCGGTATTGTTAGGCACGCGCGGAATCGCTCTAAGCACTCCGGTCGATGATACCGAGCCTGAATTCACGGTGTTGCAACCTGCCGTGATAGAGGTGCTTCAGCTTTTGATTCACCGGCAGAAAGAACAATTGTTGAACGTGAATATACCGCTCCATTCAAAAGGAGTGAAATGGACCCGTCAATCTGTCAGGCATTATGATGGGAAAATTATTTCGGACAAAGATCCAAGAGGACGCGAGCATTTCTGGTTTACGGTAATCCCTCTGGAAAAAGCGGAACCGGACACGGATCGCTGGGCCGTGGAAAACGGCTGGACCTCCATCACGCCGCTTCGTCTAGACTTGACCGACGAAACTGCTTTGCGGACCAGCGATGGATAAGGTGGGAGCTCAGCCCAGAAGGGCATCGTCGAATTTGTCCCAAGTAAGGCCCTGATCCCAAACTCACTCAGGTAAAGAAATAACGAGTGAGATGGAAGAAAATCGGTGCCGCAAAACAAAGGGAATCGATCCGGTCCATGATACCGCCGTGCCCGGGAATGATCGTACCGTAATCTTTGACCCCGCGATCGCGTTTGATTGCGGACATAACCAATCCGCCGGCAAAACCCATCAGCGCAATGATCAGAGCCATCAGAGCAGATTGCCAGGGACGAAACGGAGTGATCCACCAGAGTAGAGCCCCGATCAGCACCGCGCAAACCACCCCTCCAGCAAACCCTTCGAGCGTTTTATGAGGGCTGATTTTCGGGGCGATAGGTCGGCGGCCAAAGCATTTGCCGAAGACATATTGCAAGACATCGCTAAGTTGAGCGACGGCTAACAGGAAAAAGAGGAGATGGGCGTTTTGCCGTTCATATCCAGGAATTTTCAAGCTGAGCAGGGCAGGGGCATAACTGACGAAATAAACGCATACCATGAGCCCCCACTGAATCTTGGCATTACGGGCAAGAAAGTCTTTGCAGTCGCCGGCGATCACGCTCCGAACAGGAACGAGCAGATAAGCATAAACAGGGATGAAAATGCTGAACAAGCCGTACCATCGAATACCGATCAGAAAGTATTGTAACGGTGTGATCACGAAAAAGGCCCAGAAGAGGACCCGATGGTCCGCTCGCTGAGTAGGTGTCAGCGTGATGTACTCGCGCAGAGCCAGAAAAGAAATCAAGCCAAAGAGGATTAGCGATCCTATGTCGCCGGCGGCGATGGCGACCAGAAGGACAATCGCCATGACCCACCACGCTTTGATCCTCGCGTTCAGATTCGCAACCATTTCGCGGGCTTTATCGCCTTTACTTTTCAACCGCAGGAGATAGCCGGCGATCGAAGCAGAGACGAGCAGGATAAAGACACCGGCAGCCAAAGCGCCCATTTTATAATCCGGAACCGGCGGGATCATAATCTTGAACAGGCCGTTACCGCCGCACGAGCGCGAGTCAAAAAGGCATTCTTAGGCTCCGCCGGAAGGAGACGCATTGGTTCACCGAAATTGACGGAACAAAGTAGAGGGATGGGCAAAAACTCGCCTTTCGGTAACACGCGACTGGCGTTGTCGATGTAAACGGGAACAAGGTCCACCGAAGGCGCGGCCTTGCTCAGATAGTAGAGGCCACTCTTGAAAAGGCTCATCTCCGGTTCTGTCGTTCGGCCGCCTTCGGGGAAAATGATCAGCGATTCTCCGGCCAACAAGATTGGGATCAACTGGTTCATCGGATTGTTGGCGCGTGTGACTTTGTCGCGCTGAATCAGAATCCCGCGAAAAACCGAGTTGGCGAGGAAGAATCGAAGACGACCTCCTTTCCAGTAGTCACCGGCGGCGACCGGTCGCGTCTTCCGGCGCGCTTCATAAGGCAAAACCGACCAGAGAACAAGGAAATCGAGATGACTCGTATGGTTCGCGAAGTAGACCCGCTGAGTCGCGTCTGGCAGGCATCCCAGCCACCGCGCTTGCACGCCGCTGAAGAGACGAACACCGGCGGCAAGGAATTCCGCAATCATTTGGCTTCTTCTAACACTGGAGTCAGCCTTGCAAGCCCCAAGCGCAATCGCCGCCGCGTTGGTTGCGTTTTTTTGGGATCGTGATGGCCGGAGTTTTCGGGCTTGATAAAGACGCCGGTTAGCCTCCATCTTGGGAAAGCCCGGCTTCCAATGAGGTTCTTGCTAACGTTGGTCTTGCTTTTATTGTTCGATGTTTTTGTCGACTCGGCCCAGGAAACTGGCCCGACACCGACTCCCACTCCCACAGCTCCTCAGACCGTTGCAACCCCCCGCGATCAGAGCAGCCAGACGCAAACCGCTCCGGTGACACCCGTTGCTTCGCCGACTCCGACGCCGCAGCAAGCGCCTCAACTTTTACCGGAGTCCAAGACG
Organism: uncultured Verrucomicrobiae bacterium; assembly: GCA_963742335.1. Taxonomy (GTDB): domain Bacteria; phylum Verrucomicrobiota; class Verrucomicrobiia; order Chthoniobacterales; family JAFAMB01; genus JAFAMB01. Next base: position 167,498 of record CAVULL010000006.1, on the reverse strand, counting down.
CTCCCGACACAGCCTGCCGGACCCCCGCTTCCATATGATCTGATCCCGCAAGGAGCGAAACCGCAGATTCCGGGCGCGATCCTTAATCCAGCTTCTGCTGAACAATTGGAAAAGGACAAGGTTCGGTTCCGAGAGTTGCGAACCATCGCAGTTCGCAACCCGTATGCCGTCTATTTTTGGCGGCGGGCAATGAGGGAAAACACCGACGAGCTCAAACGGGAATATTTGCGGGTGTATTATGTTACGATGTGCGATCAGATGCGAAAAATGGAACCGCGCCTGAAGCCAATGATCGATTCTTTCGAGAACGGAAATATTGCGCGTTTGTCGCCACTCGCTCAACGACCGACCATCCCTGGGCGAGATATTCCCCGCTTTGAGGCCGCGCAGAGAGCCGAAAAGCCGAATTGAGTCAGAAGCAACCCACGGGAAGAACGCGTGAAGGATTTGAGAAGAAACTCTTGCTCGGCGGCACAAGCTCTAGTTTCAGAGAAGCACCCCACGGGCAAGGCACGTGAAGATTTGAGAAGCAACTGCGCTCGGCGGACCTCGCTGTTTCAGAGAAGCACCCCACGGGAAGAACGCGTGAAGGATTTGAGAAGAAACTCTTGCTCGGCGGCACAAGCTCTAGTTTCAGAGAAGTCGGAAGTCGGAAGTCGGGAGGCGGGAGGCGGGAGGCGGGAGGCGGGAGGCGGGAGGCGGGAGGCGGGAGGCGGGAGGCGATTGATTATGCGTTGGCTGAGAATTACAAGGTCGCAAATAAAGCTATTTCTCGAATTTTTTAGCACCAGATGGATCGTTTTGCTGGGTTCTGCAACGACAGAAGCCGTTTGCGCGGCTGTTCGAGCCGATGCTTGAGTTTATCCATTGGCACGATACATTCGGTCTCCATTGGCGCGTTCGTCTAGCCGGTTAGGACACGGCCCTCTCAAGGCTGAAATACGGGTTCGATCCCCGTACGCGCTGCCAAGTCATAAGCTCATGCGAGCGGGGAACATTTTCCCTAGGAAACAGCTTCTAGAGCGGCTTGGAGAGCGATCGAGCTTTCGCGCAAAAAGACCAAAACAGGGCTAAACGCCTATTAGACACATCGGCCAAAAAGAAGTGAAAAGGCCAAGAAAACCTTGAAAAACAGCAACAAACAGCAACAAACTCGGGAGCATGGAAGCGACAGTGGTACCGAGCTCGAAAGTGCTACCGCGTTTGGGTCCCAGCAAGATTGTCAGAGACGAGGAAAAATTGCCGACGATTTTTTGAAACGAAAGAGCAAGCGCAGAAATTCATATTTGAGACGAAGCGAAGCGGTTCTGTTGAACTTGCGGAACTAGCGGTCGAGGAAAAGCACGTTCTGGGCGTGATTCGGCAGTCTGCGAAGTATGAACCCAAACTGCTCTTGGAGGCGTGGCGACGCTTTGAAAGCGAAGGAACGGGCAATGGTTCAAACTTCACGGTGTTGCAGCTATGCGAGAAATTTTTCGCTCGACAAATAACAGAGCGCCGCTCTCCCCAGACACTTGGAGATGATCGCTGGCGTCTGAATGCGTTTTCAAGGGCCATGGGCGAAGCAAAAGCCGCGGCCGTGAAGCGCTCGGATATCCTCGGATATCTTGAAGCGATTCCGCCAGGCACGAATCGCCGATCACACTATAAGACCTTAAGGAAGCTGTGGCGCTGGGCTTTCGATCTCGGGCACGTCGAAAATGATCCCATGGCTCGGCTGAAACCGCTCGACGCTTGGGGAGTCAACAACGAGGTGTTGAGCGTGGAGCTTTTCCAACGTTTTTTGCGAATTACGCAAGGTCTGGAAGCCCCGAGGGATGGTGTGGAGGCAAGCGCCGAAATACAAACCTCTCCTGCCGTATTTCGTCCTGGGGGGACTCCAAGGGTTACGGACCTGCGAAATGGTGAGAGAACGCGCCGATTGTCCGGTCATTGAGTGGCGCGATTTTCTGTGGAACAAGGAACTGCTGGTAGTGCGTGATGAAGTAGCTAAGCAAACACGCGCGCGCGACAAGCTAAGGTATGTGCCGCTGGAAGCGGCCACGGTGAAGCTCTTGCGACCCCTTGCTGGTGACGGGCGAGTGATCCAACTTGCGAGGAGTATTTTCCAGAGCCTCCGTCGCGAGCTTTGCAAGCAGATGAGAGTTCGGTGGCCTGAAAACTGTTTGAGGAACAGCTACGCCACTTATGCACAAACCTTTCGAAGTTCTGGAGACGTGGCAAGGGCGATGGGTGACGCGGAAGGGACCGTTAAGCGATATTATGTGCAGACATTGGAGCCTGGGTTGGGAAAGAAGTGGTTCAACCTTCCGGCGGACGTCGCGAATAGTTAGCCCGAATGGTTAAGGATCACATCAAAATTCTTTCCATTTCGTAGCGCCGTTTGCACATGAGTGCCACAAAAAAAGACCAGACCAGAGATCCTCTTTCAGACGTCGCTCACGCTCGTCTGTTCGGTCTTTCTGCTGCAAACCAGGAGACTCCTAATCACTGGGTTGTTGGTTCGTTCCCGCGTCGGTAGATTTCCCGACCAGCTTCATCGCGCGCTCGGACGGCTCGACAGACATGCCCGAAACGGCCTCCGTTTCGAGACCACAAAAGTGCGTAACGCGTCGCTCGAAGAAGTCTTCGCAACCCTCTCGTGGGAGGATCTTTAGACGCGCCAACGTCCCTGCGCACTTCTGGGGTCCGGACCTGGAGTTTTAGAGGCTGAGTGCCTAGGTAAAAGCTGGGGCTCCGAGCGCCCGCTGTCCGGCGCAGGTGTGCGGGAGGACCCAAAAGTCCAGCCACATTGAACGCCAGAAGAGCCATTAAGCGATGGCTGTGCTGCGTCCGGATTCGCCTTGTTTTGAGAGCGCACGACTTGCGTTCCTACTCCCTTAAGGTAAATTAGGGCTTTTACCCTGCGGAGGTACGTTATCAAAAGGAAGGCATACTTTGATGAAGACGGTAACTCTAAAAGCCATGCAATTCACTGCAGCCACGCTTTCATCTGCGGCGCTGGCCCTGATCATTGTGTCAGCAACGCCTTCGGGTGCGAGGGCCGGCGAGGCGGAGGCCAAAGATCTGCTCAAAGCGATGTCCGACTATCTGGCGGGGCAAAAGGCCATTTCATTCGCCTACGATACCAATCTTGAGGTCGTCACCAAAGAACATCAGAAACTGCTGCTTGCGAGTTCGGGCAAGATTGAAATGAGCCGGCCCGACAAGATCCGCGCCAGGCGGTCTGGCGGGTTTGCCGATGTCGAGCTGACCTTCGACGGAAAGACCCTGACGATGCTCAGCAAGGACACCAATCTCTACGCCCAGCTCGAAGTGCCCGGTACAATTGACCATCTGATCGACGAGTTAAGAGACAAGTACCACAGGCCCGTCCCTGGCGCTGATCTCCTCGTGACAAATGTCTACGATGAGTTGATGCCTAACGTCGTCGATGTGAAGGACCTTGGCAGCGGCGTGATTGGCGGCACTGAATGCGACCATCTCGCGTTTCGGACTAAAGAAGTCGACTGGCAGATCTGGATCGCACAAGGCGAGCACCCTTATCCCTGCAGATATGTCATCACTTCCAATCAGGAAGACCAGGCGCCGCAATACAGCGTCCAGATCAGCGACTGGAAGACCGGCACGGAGGTTGCTGCGGAGGATTTCGGCTTTAAGAACTCGACCGATGCCAAGCAGGTCGACGACCCGAAGAAACTCGTAAATATCGATGAACTCCCAGATCAATTTGCCGTAGGAGGCACCAAATGAACGTATCAAGGAAACTCAAAATCGCCCTGCTGACCGCCGGAATCATCGGATCGTTCGAACTTCCGATCCCGGTTTTGGACAGTTTTATCACGACCGCTAAGGCTGTGGTCGGGCGTCCACTTACGCCCGTCAGCGTCGCCGGGGTGGCACGGCGCACGGCACGGCGCTCGTACTAACTGCGCTCGACTTAGACGAACACGGGTATCTCAAAGTCCAGATGGGGCAGACCGTTATCGTCGCCCGGGGCGCTCTATTATTCGGAAACAAGGCCGATTTCGATGATTATAACGATAATTGGCGCGACGGCATAGAGGAACGAGATGGTCACGAATCACAAGGCCGGGATATCTGCCAGATATTTCGCGGCCACGGTCGTAGGCCAAGACAAGCCACGGCTCGCGCTCGAGGTGCAGATTGCCGGATCTACATGGTTGAAGTTTATGCTATTCTGGATGCAAAGGGCTGTGTCGTTCCTTGCAGCGAACAGAGATGGAGAAGCTGGTACTTTCGTCGCGGCCAAAAACGCAGCCTGATCAAGCGACAACTGCTCGGAAACTATTTAATAGAAACCTGTTTTTACAGTCAGGTCCATGTATTGGAGGGCGAAGAGCCAAATTTCTGGCGAGTGCGACTGACCAAGCCGCCCAATCCTACGTTCGGCGGGGATAGTTTTATGGCGGTTCTGAGCCGTACGATCGAATCGAAGATTAGCGCCAAGGCAGAAAGGATTGATAAAATACTCCGCCAAGCGGGTCCAGTCGAACATGAGCTTTCCTTCAACACGCTAGAGGATGCGCTCAACCACCACCGCCAACTGAGTACAGCAATCCGCAAGCATGAAAGGCTCAAGAGCACGGGACCAGAAAAAGCTCAAGAATTATTGGCCGAGCTCGGCGACTGGTGTGCCGAGAAACGAGGTCGTCAATCCGAGCTGGCCCGTGCAATCGGAGCGACGCCACAAGCAGTTAACGATTGGTTGAACGGAAGGAAAAGCATGACGGGCGAACAAGCTTTGAGGGTCAAAGAATTCGTGGCAAAAACCCGAACGAGTAGAAACCGTAAAACTGGCAAGGATCGTTAAGCAGTTCAGTGTGAATCCATGCGAGGCAGGTTATTCAGCAGAAACAACTTACGAAAGATCGACCAAAGTGAGAAAACCGCCGATTTCTCACTTTTTGTGACTTAGTCGATAGTTAGAGTTTGCTCCACGTTTTAAGGTACGCTCGAACCTTTTTCTTGTCCTTTGCGTGGACGTCCACGCTTACCTAAGCTGACCGACTCGCCACCGCGTAAACGTCGGTATCAATCTGATTAAGCGAACCGCTAGTCACCCCGGCGTCCTTTTGGGTTAGCCGTGCTAACATTGAAGATGTTACTAGCTCTACCAAGTTAGCTGTCATAACATACCAGTTATACTAACAAGTTAGCCGTCCTAACCGCTTAAGGTGGTTTGGCTCTGTGAGCGATGCCATCGCCTGCTTCACAAGCTAACAACGAAGCTAGTCTAATACTATTCTAACATAACGCTCCCAAAGCGTCCGGTCGGTTACTATTTTCCCGCAAATGGTTTCTAGACCCTTATCTGACCTTGCGTAATTTTGCGCAAGGTTATCACCTAAAATAATCGACTGCTAATGTTTCCCTACATGCCCCTAGTCGCTTTGGCGTGGTGGTATTTAGCGTTGTCCGTAATGACGATCACGCGACGCCGGCTATTGAGGCTGCGGCGCTGAAGTAGACGCAGGAAGTTCCATGTGGTCATCGCATCAAAGCGGTTGAGTTCGCGGGCAAAAATGAATTTGCAGTCGCGAAGATGCACTGCGCCGAAGTAGGCAACGCTGTTGCGAGTGGGGTGATGTGGTAGCACGGGGTCTTTGACCTCCGGTGGTACCCACATTCGACACCACGATCCGTATTGTTGAAAGTGCACCTCATCCATGGCCCACAGATCGACTGTTTCATCGTTGGCCAGGAGGTGGAGTTTTTTTATGCGCTGCTTGCTTGAGCGGGTCAGAGCGTGCAATTACCGGACGAGGCTTGCGGTAGCGAAACTCCCACTCGCGCAGTAGACGCCGACATTGTCGCGACCAAGTCGCACTCGGTGCTCGTCTCGTAGGTAAGTCGACATCGTCTTTCCATCCCATAGATTTCCAGTCAATCCCAATAGCTATACGAGCCTCAGACTCGTGCACTAGATCGCGCTAGGATGCCCGGAGTTGCGCCGGGCGCGCTTAGGCGCGTCTTTTATTCGAATCGATTAAATCGCTTCTACTCCGGAGGGAGTCGCAATTAGTCCTTTGAAGGAAGCCCGATAAGCGAGACCGCCCTCTCGGTTAGCGACGAGCAGGCGGTTTTCGTTTTTTAGCGACTATACGCCCCGGTAGGATTTGGCCCGGGGCGAATCGGGCCGTCGCTTCTGGACTCCTTGCGCCGGCGTCTGAATTTCGGCCAAGCGGGATAAGCTATGTAACGCAACACCATTGGCAATAATTCAGCAGTTGATCGCACGGCAAGCTTTTTCATGGTACGCCCGCGATGAGCTTTGACCGTTTTTTCGGTAATACCTAATTGGGGGGCGATCTCTCTATTGAGCTGACCGGCCAAGACGCAACACAACACATCAACTTCGCGTGGACTTAAGCTTTCGAGCCTTCGCTGAATTTCCGCCTGCGTGGGCTGTATCCCTTCATTTGCTGCCAAGCACTCAACCAAACGTTGTAACAATTTCTGATTCTTCATTCTTCGGGGAGCTATCAAAAGTACGGGACTCCCCGAGAAAACGCGAGGGCTTTAGGTCAGTTAAAACAGCTTGGCTATAGTGCAGACACGGTATGAAACGGGCGCGCAGCCCTGGACGCACTTGAGCACATCAACTACGACATCATTTTGATGGATTGCCAGATGCCCGAAGTAGATGGTTACGAAGCGACCCGCCGGATCCGCGCCCGCAACGCCGACTTCCGACAACCCTATATCATCGCCATGACCGCTCATGCCATGACCGGCGATCGCGAGAAGTGTCTGACCGCCGGTATGAACGGCTACGTTAGCAAGCCGGTGGTCTTGGAGACGCTCGCGGCGGCGCTTTCCCGGGCCGGTCTCGCGACTATGCAAACTCCCGCGCCTGCTGCTACGGAACGTCGTTTCTGATGGTCACCAATCGACCAATCGCCTATTGGAAATGTTCGTTCGGTCCCTCTACGCTCTATTGTTCTATTTGTGAAATCACGTTCAGCCGCTTCTGCTCGCTGGCCTGACTTTGTTAATCCGATGAAGGCCAAGTTCGTCGCCGCTATGCGTGTTGGTGAATGGATCTACGAAATCAACTTTACGGGTATCGCGCTTTGGTGCTGCGCGGCGACGATGAAACTCGAGTCTTATTGCGGGATGAAGGGTCGCGCTACTATGGCAAAACCGAACAGGCCAATACATGCGAAGAAGTAGCAGTCCACAAGGGTTAGCGACTGGCGAATGGTACAGGAGACCGAAGTCCGCCTTTAAGGCCGAGTGTGGACCTTCGTCGACACCATCTCGTTATCGAAGAATTCGCGCCTCAGGAAGGAAGCGAGTCGAAGACGGCGGAAGCTCTCTAGAATCTGCTTACAAATTGGCGACCGCAACGCGCTTTTCCGGATTCGTGACGCTCGGCTTTACCGCCAGAAATTCTCGACATTCGAGGACTATTGCCGGGAACGATGGGCGATGAGCCGACCCCAAGCGTATCGACTAATTGACGCGGCGAATGTTGCTAAAAATTTGTCTCCAATTGGAGACAACCCACCCAGCTATGAAAGCCAAGTGCAACCACTGGCCAGGCTCGAACCCGAACAGCAAAAGCAAGCCTGGCAGATCGCGAGCGCTATTTCGCCGAACCCCACCGCGGCCGTGGTTGAGCGGGTAGCACAAACCATTGAGCGGGCGAGTGTTACCACGGTAACACCGAGCTCTATTTCTGGGGCCGGCAAACCTTCAAAACCCAGCGGATATCTTAAGGCTCGCGCCCACAATGGATAATCCGACCGCCTTAGCAGATCTTCAAAGCGAAAAAGCTCTCCTTGAGCGTGACGCTGCGACGCTTCGCCAGTCGTTACACGAGCTGCATCAGGCCGGTCGCGAAAACACGCTGACTGCGCATGTTTGGCAAGCTGAGTTTGCACGCCAGCACGAGAAACTGGTAATCGTCGCGGGTAAGATCGGCGATCTTGATAAACGGATTCTTGCGTTGGTTGAAGGTGAGGATGACAACGCGATCCGGAGAGCGCGGAGAAGTAAAGAGTGTAACCAAACGTGACCACCTTGGCCTTAGTTTGCTTGCCTAGCAGCGAGCCCATATAGCCAAGGCTCGACCGGACCAGTATCGCTCCAGAGCCCGCATCGTTTATCTCTGGCCTCCGTCTCGGCTTTGGGAACCAGCTTTTTAAAAGAATTCAAGTGACAACGTACGGTGTCGATTGGAATGGGTTCTATGAGCAACCAGTCGTTATAGTATGTATCCTAAATTGATTCACGGTAAAGCTTCGGTACCGCTTAACGGCGGTTATTGTCCACTCTCGCCGGACGACCCTAAGTACAACGAAATCTTGCTTGGATCGATAGTCAAAGGTTCGTCGAACTTTTGCACTGGATCTATAAGCGTCGAAATAACCTAACGGGACGAGCGGCCAGCCTTAATCCTCCTTCACGTCGAAAATAATAGCGAGTGCCTTGGCTGAGAAGTTTGAACCCTAATTCCGAGCTCGCTCATGGCTTGGTTGGCCCGATAGCCAAAAGGTTGGCCAAGTTCCGGAGCATCCAAAAAGGCTACGCGGATTTTGATCTGCGAATTGCCCACGGCAAGTAGAGTGATCGAGTCGCCGTCGTGGACGCCCCCCGGATGGCGAGATCCTGACCGAGCGCGAAGCTGGCCAGTAGCAAGACAAGCAATATTGCCAGCGCGGATCTGAGCGTGAGCCTCATTTGCTCTTCTTCTGCCTGAACCAGCCACGGAATCCGTGGTCGCCGCTGCGTTTTAACGCCTCGTCAATCTTTTGGCGGTCTTCCTTTTGGATACCGCGGTCGGACTTGACCCGGCGTCCACTGACTTTAGGTGGCAGTTTACGTTTCATCAGTCGCGTCCTTTTTGAGTCGCTCGAATCTCACTTTTCAGTCTTTCAACCTCGGCGCGCAATTCGGTAACCGCGAAATACCTTTATCGATAGCGGCTCCTCCTGGACATTACGCGTCACCTCGTGCTTATCCAGAGCCGCCATTTGTGCGTCCGTGACTCTCGCTGTCTCGAGACCGAGCGTCCCGCTCTCAGTCACTTGCCAACACCCGCAACGCGACGGATGCCATGAATCTTAAGTCAAGGAACGCAACCGTTGGCCCGAATCGTTGACCAAGCGCAAAAGGATTCTCCTGAACGGTTGGACGCGATGGGCGAGTCCGGACGGTCGCTTCCAAATGCCTTAGCCTGGCCTTAAACCCGCAATCCGGAGTTTGGCCGAGCGGCAAACACTATGTAAAAATAACTACGATCGGGCTTCCGATCGAGACGGCAGTTTCAGTCTAGGCCGATCGCGCCCCAACCGGCGTTGCCTCCTTGACCTCTTCCAGTCGTCCGGTCCTGACATTATATATGTAACCGTAGATCGGAATCCGCTTCGGAACCAGCGGGTGCTCCCGAATGCACCTGACGTCGTCAATAACGCTGGCTCGAGCATCCGCGAAAGAGAGCCAATCGATGTCACGACCGGCGGGTGATCCTGGCTCGGAACCGACGTCGATCCAACCGCCATCAGTCAACCTTGCCGTTTCCAGGCTCTTCTCGAGCAGCGCGGGCATGATATCATTGGTGAAAAGCTCCATCCCAAAATCTGTATGGTGAATGACAAACCATTCGTTGGTTCCAAGCAGCTTGTAGGAAATGACCAAGGATCGAATGGCGTCCTCGCTTGCGCGACCGCCGGGCGTTGCGGATGACGTGGGCATCGCCTTCTGCCAAACCCGCGAACTTCGCCGGAGCAAGGCGGGCGTCCATGCAGGTTAGCACGGCAAAATGCCGGGCTGGTGGTAGGCTCAGTTCTGCTTTTTCACCGAAACTTGCCGCGTAGCGCTCATTCGCGGCAAGGACTTCACTAAGTATTTGGCTCATTTTGGGATGGGAGGTTCTGCTAAGTGGAGAACTCAGCTGCGTTGAGCTTGCCAGTTTAGTAGATATTTTAATTTTCAACAAGTGCGGCTTTCCCCCTTTGAAATCTCCGGACGGCGTCGATAGCAACGGCGCCAGGAGTGGTCCCAACGCCTCGGTCGCGCCGTTTATTTTCAGTAAAAATATGTCTGCCTGATTGCACTTCAATACGTCTAGGAAGGCTTGCTCGAGCTTTCGATTGAGGAGGAAAGCTTTGGCCCCAATCCGGGGAAATCCCACGATCATTGTCGGGCAGCCGTCGCGTTCGCGTAAGGCTCGTCTGTCCTCACCTTCTATTCACGCACGACATTCTTCCCCTGTTGTTGCTCCGCAATTCGAGGAAGACACTTTGACGGAGCTGGTCGTCGTGCGTCCACTCCGCAAAATCGACCTGCGCAACGCGGGCGCGAATGGAGAGGGGCGCTCTTTTCACTTAGCAGACTTCCAAAAGCTCGCCGTGATGGCCGATCACCTGTGCATTGATACCAAAATGGCCGGCATCTAGTTCGAGTTCGTGAACTTGGCCTCATCGGGTCGGTGGCCAATCTTCGCCTTGAGAACATCACGACCAAGGACGTGCTCAAATATCGCGAACAACTCGAAGCGGGCGGTCGGGCACCTCTGACGGTCAATCTGACGATTAAAAGGGTTTTGAAGCGAGCATTCAAGGTCGCGATTGACGAAGGCCTGATCTCAAGAAACCCCTGCTCGACGATCCGGCCGATTCGGGACGCTAACAAAGTCGAGAAAGGAACTTTCTCGCCCCAACAGATCTCTCAACTCGTAGAACATGCTGAAGGCGATTGGAAAGGATTGATCCTAGCCGGATATTTTACTGGAGGCAGGTTGTCGGACTTGGCTCGGCTTAAATGGTCGAACGTCGATCTCACGGAGCAGTCCATCACTTTCATTCAGCGCAAGGTTGAGGGGAAAACTCCGAAGGCCCGGGTTAAGATTTCGATCCACCCAGTTTTAGAGGAATATCTACTTTCCCGTCCGATCCGTGCCCTTCCCAGCGCACCTGTTTTTCCGAAACTTCACGACAAGCCTGGAGCGGGCAAAAGCGGCTTATCAATGGCGTTCAAGCGGATCATGGACAAAGCGGGTATTGCGGCCGGCGTGATTCGTGAACGGGGAGGCACAGCTGGCCGAAGTGTTTCTGCGCTCAGCTTTCACAGTTTGCGCCACAGCTTCAATTCAGCTCTGGCCAAAGCTGGTGTCAGCCAAGAATTGCGGATGAAGCTAACCGGTCACTCCTCCGTTGACATGAACACGCTTTACAGCCATCACGAGCTTGAGGCGATCCGCAATGCTGTTAAGACATTGCCAAGGTTGCCAAAAGTCTGAGGTGCTTGGCAGAGCCTGGATCCAACCATCCGCGGCCCGAGGGTGGCTAGGCGCGAACGTTGGCACGGTCATTGGAACAATCCTCTTGGATGTCCGCGGTGTGATCCTTCCGACCACTGTTGCCATTCGTTCTCGACGTTTTTCCTTCCCCATCAAGGACTCCTGGCTGAGAATTAATTTGAAAGAAAAGATTCCATGCCGGCGAGCGCTTACGCAGGCAACCCAAGTCCGTCTAGGTCGGACCCTAACGGGGTTCGAACACGATGGCTCATGAAGCGGGACATTTCCTCGGAGCTCTCACTGCTCGAAGGCATATACGATTCCGAATACGGTCATCCAGAGAAGGGTGAGGAAGTGTTGATGCACGTCGACCACATTGCGAAGAAAATTCCGTACTCCGCCGTAACCAAGTTCAATTACGGTTATCGCCGTTGATTTGCTGTATCTTTGGCCAAAATTCTCCTGGCCAGAACCGAATTTGCTTGGGCATGTGGTACCTTTTTCGAACCCGGCTTTCGTGGGTATCGAACATGGCGCGGCGGTTCTCTTCGCCACACCGGTTCACGAACCACCGGGGCAACCCGCACAGCCATGAATACAGGCCCCTTTGGACAGCACCTTACCTTGATGGAGGAGCTTAAGGCAGCCACCCAGCCGACGCATCGCCGGCTCGAGACCGCACCATTCTTTTCGGCTCTCGCGGTCTGCCAGTTGCCGCTGGAATCTTACGTAGGTCAACTCCGGGCTCTGGCAGTCATTCATGGCGTTTTGGAGCAGGCGCTCGCGAGCTGCGCCGACGCGCGGATCGGCTCCATCTGGAATCGTGAGATGCGCAAACTTCCTTTGCTCCAGAACGACCTGCGGTTTTTTGAACGGCGCACCGTCGCGGACGTCAAGGAGGGCGTGAACGCGGCGCTGAAAGCCGCCGAGCAGCTTCGCCTCCTGTCCGTCGATCGTCCGCTGGCACTTCTGGGCTGCATTTATGTCTTGGAAGGCTCCACGCTCGGCGCCACCGTGCTTCGTCCGCTGATCGCCCGCGCATTCCTACTGACGGGCGATGAAGGACTGGCCTATCTGCACAATTACGGAACCGAAGTCCAGGCTCGCTGGGCGCAATTCCAGCATCGCATGAACCAGCTTTCCCTCAGTGCGGAGGAGCGCGGGCAAATAGTCAAAGCGGCCAGCGATTTTTTCCAGCAACTCGACTCAGTCTTTCGGGCGCTCTACCCGTTTCCGCGTGGCTCCAATACCTATCTCGTCACGTCCATCAATCCGGAGGCGGGCCGGCACGCGGTACCCGCTGATACCCGCGAAGTTCAGGCAGCGATCAGGGCCGGGGACATCTGTTGGGAGCGGTATCCTTATTATGAACAGCGTTACGGCGAGCGGGGCCGGCGTTTTGCCCGGAGTGACGCGGCGTGGCAGGCCACGCTTTACCAATACGAGCCGGGGTATATCAGCCAGCAGGTGCGCTGGCTTGGCCGCGTGCTCGCAGGACGCGGGATGCCGACCTTTCTCTTGGCGGATCAACTGGAAATTCTGGTCGAAGAACTGGCAGCTGCCATTCCAGAGAAAAGGTCCGCCTACGAGAAGCTTCTACCCGCCGCTGCCGAACTGCGCGAGTCGCGGCGCAGGCATCTGACTGATGCTCAGATCTTGGCGATTGCGACCAGGTTTGATCGCGCCGTTGGGCCGGAGTGGAGCGCGCGGTTTCCGCACACCGGAACCTTGCTCGGATGCGCCGTCGCCGATGAGTTAGAGGGAAGCCAGCTCGCAGTCGAGAGCCTCCGCCCATGGATGACGGACGCCACCCGTTTCCCCGCCGCATGGATCGCAGCGGTGAAGACGACCCTTGCGCAGGCCCGGCGCACCGCAACCTCCAATGCGAAACAACCCTGAACTCCCCTGAACAAGAAGCCGGCGTCTCCTGCCGAAATAAAAATCCTCTTCGCGGACGACGACGAGGCTGTCCCGTGCACGGTACCGCGCATCTGCTGGTGACCCGAGGCTCAGTCTTTCAAGCAGCAAGGCGGCGAGACTTTCGACTAGCTAGATTCTCTTCTGCTCGGCCAGACAGCATCGGTACTCGAAATATTCCTCGGCATCTTCTAGTGACCTTGCCGAATACCTGTTCTCTTCATCTTTACTTTCCAGAGGACGGCATACCTGTTTTCGGGGTAACGCTCCTCCTACTCTTCCATCTGGATTGTAGCGGCCTGTAGGATTGTGCTTTTAACGACTTTCATTTACGACTCTCCTTAGTCATCAGGCGGGGCGGATAGGGGCTTGAAAAAGACGATCCGGGTTCTGTACAACGAGACTCGCTGAAAAACTTAGCACGCGAACCCAGATGCCTTAACCAACAATATGGACAACCACAGGTCCCTTGTCGTTCAAGGAAAGCGTTCGGGCTCCGCTTAAGGGCATCCAAGCCCGCAACCGGCAAAGACCATGAAGCAATTGCGGCTGGCGAAGTCGGTAACTTTATTTTTCAGCATGCGCGGCTCATCCACGATGCGACGAGTTGCAAACCGAAGCCGAGAACAACAGAACCGGACCGACCTTTGCCAGTCTTTTCTGCCACTTGCCAAGGAGTTTTTTTCTCTCGGTGGGAGTACTGACAAAGCTTGCAGGACCCACCCTCGTGGTAATTGCCACGCCGGGGCATTGGGTGATCGCGGCGCTGGCGAACAACCAATGGTCTTTTGCGGACTGGGGCAAAAAAAGCGTAGACGCGCTGCGCCTGGACACGGCGACGCTACAGTCAGCAAGGGGGTGATCGTCACCGCCAAAAGACCATTGTGATCCTTTTGTTTACGACACCTTCCGTTTCTCCGTAAAAAAAGAAGAGAGACCTTTTTTGATTCCCAACGCAGTATGCTCAAGGTCTCTTCCACGGCCCCCAGAACCAAGCTCGCACCGGATTTACGGCTTTTTTAGCCTAAGCCGATGCCATCAAAACCCTTATGAAAGATCTCTTTGATTTCCTGAGCATGCTCGATTTCCGCTCTCGCTTCCTCAACATCAGGATCGCCCGAGAAGTGCTCCAGCAATGTTTCTTTCTTTTCGTCAGCAACCTTTTGCTGTGGTTCGCCAGCGATTGAGAACGCCGCGCCGAACTTATCGAGCGCCGGCGGACGGGCACCGTAAGGCTTGCATCGCTCCTCACCGTTTACGGATCCTATGGACCGTAAGGCATTCGGCTCGAACTTAAGGCTAGCCACTTTGCCCTTTGTCACGCGCCGAGTCCAATTTTGCAAGATCCACGAAAAGAAAAGCAGCACCGCACCGAAATAAGGAACGAACTTCCACTTGTCGTCATCGTCGTCCAGTTCAGGATTGGTTGAACGCAACATGGCGCGACCGTCGCCAAGTGACCAATGACGCGGAACTTCCGTCGCAGGAGTGTCATTCGTGTCTTGGTACGGATGGGTCCCCGGAGCGACCTTGGCCTGCCAGCTCACTTGCAAGGACTTGCCGCGATCAAGGTTCAGCTCTAGGCCGGGCGGCAGTCCTCCGGTCGCGATGTCATCGAGGTCTGAATGGATCGTCTCGGGGTTCAATGCCACGCCGCGGTCAAGGTTCAGCTCTAGGCCGGGCGGCAGTCCTCCGGTCACGATGTCGTCGGGGTCTGAATGGATCGTCTCGGGGTTCAATGGGCCGCGATCAGGGTTCAGCTCTAGGCCGGGGGGCAGTTCTCTGGTCACGACGTCATCGAGGTCTGAATTGATCGTCTCGAGATCCAACGTCAGCCCACGATCAGGCTGGAGCTCCTGGCCGGGCGGAAGTCCTAGGGTCACAATGTCATCGAGATCCGAATGGATCGTGTCCGGGTTCAACGTCATGCCGCGATCAGCCTGCTGCTCCTGTCCGGGCGGCAGTGAATCAACAAATCCTTTTTCCTTCCCCCGTCCTCTGTCATCAACCTGCACGACCTGGTCTGCTTTGTTAGAGTGATCCGTGTGATGTTGCGCCAAAGACTGAGTCGAGTGGCTGTGACTGGAAAAGCTTCTGCCGTCATGAGTTTCGCCTTTGTGCGAAGTGTTTTGCGAATGGGAGCTTAGTGTCGACAAAGCGTTGTGCCCCGGATTCCCGACGCTCGCGTGGCCGAATCCAAATCCGCCGCCGCCGCGGGCTGGACCCTTGCCACCGCCGTGCGCCATTCCTGGAGCGTTGGCATCGCCGTGTCCCATTCCTAAAGCCCTTGCCACCGCCGTGGCCAATCCCTGGAGCCCGTTGGCACGGCCCTGCGCCATTCCTGGACCTTTGCCAGCGCCGTGTCCCATTCCTGGAGCGTTGGCACCGCCGTGTCCCATTCCGCCTCCATTGGCACTCCCGCCAGCACTGCTGCTGCTGCTGGCGCCTCCTCCTCCGCCGCCGGCGCTACTACTGCTGCTGCCACCTGCACCGCTGCCGCCAGCACTACTGCTGCCGCTACCTCCACCGCCGCCTCCGCTGCCGCCGCCTCCGCTGCCAGCACTACTGCTGCTGCCGCCGCTACCGCCGCCTCCACCGCCAGCACTACTGCTACTGCCTCCACCGCCGCTGCTGCTGCCGCTACCACCGCCGCCGCCGCCCCCGCCACTACCGCCGCCGCCGCCCCCAGCACTACTGCTACTGCCTCCGCCGCCGCTGCTGCTGCCGCTACCACCGCCACCGCCGCCGCCGCCGCCGCCGCCGCTCCGCCCCCCCCAGCACTACTGCTACTGCCTCCACCGCCGCTGCTGCTGCCGCTACCGCCCCCGCCGCTACCACCGCCGCCTCCGCCCCCGCCACTACCGCCGCCTCCTCCACTCCCGCCACCACCCCCGCCGCCGCTACCACCGCCTCCACTCCCGCCGCCTCCCCCGTGGGCCCAGGTCGGGTTCGGGAGGACTAAGGCGATCGTTAGAGACAAGAGAAAGACAAGAATGGTTTTCATGAGGCAGGCATTGATATCTCAGAAAGTGAGGCCGAGGCTCTTTTCAAAGGGCCAGAGCCAGCTCGTGGATAAGGACCCGATCAGTGGGACTACAATAACGTCCGAAGTGAATACGTACATCGCTGCTCCTACGGCTGTACGCTATTCTCCAGCCGCTTCTAAAGTTCTCTCGCTGCACCAGCTAATCCATTAGCTGCTTCCACAATGCATTTTGATGCGGCTGGGAGCCCAACACAGCATAAATTTATTCTGCTCAGCAAAACCGATTTATTGCCGGCACAAGAAACGCTGAAAAATGCAGCTGATGTAGGTCGACAGAATGAAAGGGACTAAGACGTTCAAAAACCCGCAGCTGATAACCGTGCTCCGTAACGCCCCGGCGTGCCTGAAGCCGCCGCCGCACCTGCAGTTTCTTGAAGCTCTTCTACGTTAAAAGCGAATTTGATTCGTTCCAGCGCCCAGTCCGGAACCGGCGAATTTGTCTTGCTGGCGTTTTTCAGCGTCAAAAACATGACGCCTTTAAGCCGCTCGATGAAATAAACTTTGAGGTCGCCAATGCTTTTGAATCCTGCCGCTAAGGTCAGACCCTCGTGGAGAGAAACATTGAAAGCGAAATTCTCAACCATTCGCTCACGAATGTCACCGTGTCCTGCGCCGTCTTAAGCGAGATCATCTGTTCTTCGCTGCGTCTTGAAAATTCAAGCTCGCGATCCAGCCGGCGCAGCGTCTCCGCGACTCGCAGCCAGTAGGTTTGAGCCGAATCGATTGCAACCGCATTGCCAGAAGCCAAGGCAGCCTCCAGATGCCGATACCCTTCTTCCTCCTGTAATTCGAGTTTCGCCAACGCATATGCTGCACCGCGTTTTCCCGGCGGCCCCAAGACTTAGCCATTATCCTGCGGTTTAAACGACGCAGGACCTTGACGCGGGAGGTTCAAGGATGCCTTCTGTGCGATGTTCATTCCGATCACGGCAGCCAATACAGCGGCCAGGCTGTGCGCAAACCCTTGAGCGCGATCGGAATCGCGTGTCTGGCTGGGCGCCAGTTTTTTCCAACGAGTCGCTCGCTATTTTTTCCTGACGCTGCAGCGAGGTCTGCGGCCGTTGGAATACCGGCTCCCTTGAGTTTCTTGATCTGTCCGACGCTGATGCCGGCGACCTGAACAAGGTGGTCTGTTTCGCTGAAAAATTTCTCCGCATAGGAGCTCCATCGCCCATGCTCGGCTCGAGGCATTGGCTCCGGGCGGTCGGCCATATTGCCGTTAAATTTATTTTGCATGGCTGGGTGACCCAAATCCAGATCCCGCAATACCGCCGGCGACTCCCGGAGATTTGGAGATTTTGTCAATCCGCAGAATGCTCAGGTACTTGCTTGGAAGCAATATCGGATCGAGGTACAGGGCGACGCCATCACAGTGAACCTGAACGGAGTTTATACGACTCGACACACAAACCCGGATCCAAATCGCGGTCGGTTTTCACCGGTCCAACCGACCTTCGTTGGGCTTCAGGCATATTCGAATTATTCGTACGCCACTGCGTTCCGAAACCTAAGAATCACAGCGCTGTAGAGCTTCCGCGTGGATACTCACCCAGTAGAGAATCGCTGAGATTTGGCTCACCTTTTGCACGGTTTGCAGGAAATAGAGGAGCGGTAAAAGGGCACCGCCCATGACCACTGCGGCCAGTAATCCGGTCGTGACGGCCACAGAGACGGTGCGATTGCGAAAGAGCGTAACGTCCAGCAGTGGGTCCCGGCACGGCGTTCCCACCAGACGAAGGCGAGGAGGGCCCCCGATGCCAACCGCAAGGGATTCCAATACCCACGGATGCAACAACCCGACGTGATTTATCTGAATGATCCCGAACACCAGCCCGAACAGACCAGCAGCACAAGTGAGCGCGCCGATGCCATCCAGTCGCCGGCCCTCGGTTTTTGCGCCGTCGCCGTTGGCAAACACGAACACGCCCAAGCCACCCAGGGCGGCCACCGCCGCAGGCACGAGAAAGCCGGCTCGCCAACCCTGCGCCTGTACCACCTGTCGGAAACTTAGAGCGCGCAAATTTTCTTCGAAACTTCGTGTGTTTCGAGGTGTTCTGTCAAAGCGAAGCGAGTGTGAAAGTTAAAGGATTACTGGTTGAAAAGTACCGGGAATTACTTAAGCCCTCCGCTTTGGGCTTCGACATGCGGCTGGAGCCTGCACGCGATTGCCTAAACATGCTGTAGTTGGTCGATAAGCTCTGCGAAGAGCCCCGCTCAGCCAGGCTTCAGCGAAGAAAGAAGCTCCACTTGAAATGACAAACCGGATACAACTATGACAAAACACATTCTGCTTCTAGCTGCGACCATCGGCTTTATCACTCAATCCAGCATTTTCGCAGCGGATCCGACACCCGCGCCCAGCCCGGAGAAGGGAGCGGTTATAGAGAGCGCATCTCCTACGCCATCCCCAGAGAAGAAGACGCGTCGTCGCACGCGTGTAGAAGCACGTAGAAAAGGGCGTGAAACGCGTAGAGAAGCCCGAAAAGAACCAAAGGCTTCGCCCACACCGGAAAAGGCTGCGGCTACACCGACTCCGAAGCAATAAATCTTATTTTTTCGCGATCTGCCCGCGAGTCGGACCTAAGCGAGGATAAAACTAATTCAGCCCGAGTGTTTAAGCCCTCGGGCTGATTTTTTTTGCTGATTTGTGCGAGTCCGTATTCCTGGCACTTCCCGATCGCTTCAGCGCGAAGTAAAGGAGGATTTACCGCAAAGTTGGAACTCAGAGAGCGTCTTGGCCGGTGGTGCGCTTTTCCAGGAGTCCGAGAGTTCGGCGGAGCTCAGGGAGGCGCTGCTCGCATCGGGTGTCGAGATTGGGGATAACAACATCATACGCGAGTACTGCACCTTCCATAGGGGTACGAACGAAGGCTCTGTTGCCTCAAATAATCTATTCATGGCAGAGCGCACCCCGGGCATAACACTCTGGTCGCTGACAAGGGGATTTTGGCTAACGACGTATCGCTGGGGGGCTACGTAGAAATTCACGGCAGAGTCTTTATCGGCGGCGGCAATGTTGTCCATCGGTTCACACGAATGGGTGCGGTTTCACGTCTCCAGGGAATCTCAGGATCCGATGTGGCGTTGATCTGCGGATAAAAAAAGAACCGCCGGCGCACTGGCGCTACATTTATGTAGGTAAAATACATATACTTATGTAGTGGAAATACTTAATGCACAGCTACACCCTTAGCTGGTCTTCGGGTCTCATTCCACTATGAAAAAACGTCAAAGAACCGAGCGATAGTTGATATACGATGGCGGCGCGCTTCATGGTGGAAAGATCTGGACAGATTCCCGGATCGGCTCGTATTTCGAAATCAGGCCGCCGTTGGCCGCTCGTGGACCGTCTTTATCAAAAACAGGGATCTGCTGAGAGCTACGCAGGCTGCGGACCCGGCTCTCGGTCCAATTATTTCCTGCCCCGGTTTCGTAACCGAGGCGGTTTAGAATCGACGCGATCGAGCGGTCTGCACAGACTTGAGCCAGTTCGCGCACTAACTGCTTGACGATCCGTGGTCCATCGACGTTTCCCCAGAGCCCCAAAAAATTTTATTGATCGACGAATTGCAGTTCGCGCCTTGGTTTGCAGCCAGTGGCAACATCCGGCCATGGTCTTAATGGCCAGAAAGCGGGCGTCCTGGATGCGGCGCTGGACGCTGCGGTCTTGGCGCAGGGCGACTTCACCGGCGATAAGTTCTTGAAGGTACTGGAGATGGCCGCTCCCGTTGCCAGCGGCTTGAACGGCATTTTCGAGTACGTAAGTCAGACGCAGGCTGCGGAGGTTGTCCTGGAGAGTGGAGCTTGGGGTAATAGACGCGGCGTTAGAAGAAGTTCTTTGTAATTGGGATAGATTAGTTTTCATGATCAATAGGCAAGTGCTCTCTTAGTCCATAGTTTTTTAGTTTCTATCTGCCTGTGTCTGTTCCGCCGCGGACCGAGCCGCATCCAACCGTCAGGAGCCACAGCCGGACCCTGCACTTCATCGGCCGGCGCACTCTGGGAATCTACGCCATCCAGCTTGCCAGCTCCGAGCTCCTTGTAAAGTTGGTCCCCGGACTCTGCTCTCCTTGTTTCAGGCAGCCTTAAGGCCAAGAGCACCGAGAAGGTCATCGAGGTCGTCTACGATCTTTTGGTAAAGGCGATCCAGTTGGGTTCGCTTGTGCGGCTGGAGTTTGGAGTCCGCCCGGTAGGGCTGAAGTAAGCCGGCAGTGAGCGGTGAATAAACACGCTCGAAGAGTTTGAGAAATACCAGGCAGATGGAATACCCCTGTGGGCAGAGACCGCAGCGAAGCCAGACTGTATTGTTCGGAAGATGTTTGCAGAGCGGCCAGAACATAGGGATAAAGCTCAGCGGTCGTAAAAGTGCTTCCGGCTGCAATGTGAGCGAAACATACCAGGGCATGCATCAAAGCCAGTTGTCGTGGATGGTCCAGTTTCAAGCCCGGAATCCGTTTCCCACTGGGAAGCACCCTGGGCTCTGTCAGCTTACGCAATTGACCTCGATCGAGGAAGGTCTCCAGGATGTCCTCTGGACCGTGAGATAATGAGATAATTGTCGCAGATGGTCGCCAGCTTATCTCGCAGTGGGGGTAGGTTTTCCACAGCCTTCTTGATCCCATAGTCGGTGACATCATTGGTAGCGAGCTCGATGCGCAGGCACAAATGATCGCGGACATACTGTTTGAGAAATCCCTTTCCATAGTGGCTACGAATCACTGGGTTAGGAAGATCAAGATCTTCGATGACAGTATGCAGCTTTCCTTGGTAGTATTTAGTGACTTTGCGACCGAAGATCATGGTGATTTTTTTAGGTTGGCCAATGGTGCGGTTGGCATCCAGCAGTCTTTGGTCCAGTTGATCCAATGCCGCCCGCCGGTGAAAGATCAGGTTGTCGCAATATTCGACTTGTGAGAAAAAGAGCCGGTGCTGGCAGCCCGCTTCTTTACGTTCGCTTTCTGTGAAGAATGGATTGAGACAGGCGAGCCATTTTTGCCCGCAACTTAATAGATTCGTGGGCCGTCAGGGAATCTGCCAATTCCTGAAGCTTCTGCGGATGACTGCAGGCAGATAGGGGTAGATGCGCACGAACATCCGACCCCAACGTTGGTTGTTAATGTTAATGTAAAAGTTGTACTGCACGATCCAGCGCTCGAGCCAACTGCAAATGCCAGCGGTCTTCTGAGCCGATCGCAAGCATAATTGGGGCTGGTTCCCTGGCTTTGAGAACCACCACTACCTCATCGGTCTTGGCCCGCTTAAAGTTAAAGTAGGGATCGACAGAGTCGTCGCGCCTCCCCTCCGGCGCATCGAGAACAGGGACGCCCCATTTCTGGCAACGGTTCTTGAGCCAATTCTGAAATTGTTGGGCGATATCGCGCAGACGGCCGCGTTTGCGACACCGATTGTGAACGTCATTGGCAATCAAGTCTCTCTCAATACAGCCATCTCTCCAACGCGCCGACACAAGTGGCGCGCTGATTGGTTCGCGGTCGTAGGGCTTGGTTTCGAAGACGACGGTCTGCATCTCGGCGATGAGGTTCGATTGGGTTTCAGGAAACGTGGATTACTGGCGATCACCGGACACCAGGTGGCAGCAAATAGAGCGTCAGGGCGAAAATCAGGTAAACCATTAGCACGAGCACGCCGACGAACCACGCCGAGCGGCCGCTGTTGGTCACGAGCGACGCGGTGAGGGTGGCGATGAACATCATCACCACGGCGCCCGGCCAGAAGCTGCAGATCCATCGGCGCCGGGCCGATGACGTAACTGAGCAGCACGAGCACCGGCGCCACGAAGAGCGCGATCTGCGAGGCGCTTCCGAGCGCGATGCCCACGCTCAGGTCCAGCCGGTTCTTGCGCGCGCCGGAAAATGCCGAGGCCATCTCCGCCGCCGCACCCACGAGCGCCACGACGATGAACCCCACGAACGCGGGCGTCATCCCAAACGCAACCGCGGCCTCCTGCACCGATTCGACGAAGATCTCGCTGACCAGCGCCACCAGCACCGTGACGCCCGCGAGCGTGGCGAGCGCCAGCCTGATCGGCCACGGCTCTTCGCCCTTGTCCTCGCCGTGTGTCACGCTGCCGAAAAACTCGCGGTGCGTCTTGAGCGAAAAGAACATGCCGAGTCCGTAAGCGGCGATGAGCAGCACCGCGAGTCCCACGCTCAATTTGTTTGTGAACGCCGCGCCGGTCGTGGAATCGGCTTCGGCAACCGCCGACGGGACCAGAAGTGCGATCGTGGCCAGAAAGAGCAGCCCGGCCTGGAATCGGGCGCTCACCCGGTTGTATTCCTGCGTGTGGTGTTTGATGCCGCCGAGGAGAAACGACGCCCCGAGCATGAACAATGTGTTGGTGACGATCGCCCCGGCGATGGACGCCTTCACCAGCATCGTATTCGCCGGCGCGCAACGCCGCGAACGCGATGACCAATTCGGTCAGGTTCCCGAGCGTGGCGTTGAGCAGTCCGCCGACCGCGTCGCCCGTCTTGGCCGCCACGGACTCGGTGGCATGACTCAGCAGCGCGGCCAGCGGCACGATCGCGAGGACCGACAGCAGAAAGAGCAGCGTGTGTGCTTCGGGTCGAACCTTCGCGGCGATGAAGACGACGGGCACAAAGGCCAGCAGCCAGAGCAGCGGGTTGTGACGGATTTCTTTCAGCAGAGCTATCATCGGTTCAGGCAGCCGGGGTGCTTCCCCGGTTTAGGTCAAAGACTTTGGCGAAAACGGCGAAGAACAATGCCCGTGGACAAGCCGCACATTAGGATGCCCGTGAGCGCTTCGACGCCGCCGACCAGACGCCATTCCTCCGGCAGCACGAGGTCGCCGTAGCCCGTAGTGGTGTAGGTCACCGCGCTGAAGTAGAATGCCAACGGCAGGTCGGGCATCCCATGTTTCCATGCATAAAAAAATGCCCTGACCGCGATCTGAAGGAGATGCATTAGGATCGTCCAGCCTGCGACGCAAATCAGCACACACGCCGCCGGCCAGAGGCGCCCTTCAATCTTTGCCGGCCGTCGCTTCATCCACCGAAAGGCCGCGGTAAGGCCGATCGCGTGGATCGTCACGCAAAGCGCCATCAGGCACCAGGCGATGAAAAGTTTCGAGAGCATCGACGATCTGATAAAATCGTCCACCTGCTACCCGGCAAGGCACGCGGGTTGCAACTTCCACACGCGTGACGTCAACTTCTGTGGATGCGTCATGTTTGAGGATATCGTCAATTCAAAGATCGCGAAATAGTTGCGGAAGACCTGCGCCAAGGGGGTGCCAACACGACGACTTTGTTCGTATGGGACGAGAATCGTTATCACAGTTTATCGCAGGTTGAAAGATCGCTTTCACACATTACTTTCTCGCCGGCTGCCAGCTGCGATGGCTTTACGGCGTGCTTTAGGGATCTCATCGATGTCAGATTTTCAGGTTGCATGATGCGACGTGGATTTGGTGTTTCGTTGCGGTGAAGTTGCCAGCGTTGCTCTTAACCAGCGCAGAGCGATCGCGGCTATCGGACTCTGTTCCTATTCGGTTACGTCAGCGCCGTCTCTGTGAGGAAGGGCTGACCGGTGGCCAAGGCGGCGACGTTGACGGCGGTCACGCGGGCGATCTCGGCGAGGGCTTCCTGTGTGAGAAAGGCCTGATGTGCAGTGATGAGAACGTTGGGGAAAGTGACCAGGCGCGCGAGTTCTTCGTCGTGTCCTCTGGCTACCCACGACCAGAGTGTCGTCTTCTCCGAGCGACGGGTGGGATTTTTCACTCCTGACGGGGTCGGTGAATTTGCCCTGCGTGGAGTCGTATTTGACGAGGTAGGCGAGGTTGTCGGCGGGAACGAGGTCGTTGAGCGCAACCACTTCGATTTCCTTGCCGAGCAGGCCTGTTCCGCGACGGCGCGAAAGACGAGACGTCCGCTTCGTCCAAAGCCATTGCTGCCGATTTTTGTCATGATGTTTTTGGTATGTTGATGGCGACTGAGGGCCGGATTTCTTTCAAAAGTGTGCTCGTGGATTCACGAGGCCAGGCTACACCTTCCATACGCGCTGGCAGTAGTCGCGGATCGAGCGGTCGGAGGAGAATTTGCCCATGCGCGCGGAGTTGAGGATCGACTGGCGCGTCCACGCGTGCGGGTCGCGCCAGAGGGCGCTCACGCGGTCCTGCGCATCGATGTAGGCCTGGTAATCGGCGAGCAGTAGGAAAGGGTCGTGATTGAGCAGGTTTTCGACGATCGGACGGAACAGCTCGGTGTCGCCGCTGCCGAGCGTACCGCTGGCGATGAAGTCGATCACCTCGCGCAGCGCCGCGTTTTGATCGTAATAATCGCGCGGGCGATAGCCACGGGTCTTCACCTCAGTAACTTCCGCGGCGGTGAGGCCGAAGAGGAAGAAATTCTCCGCGCCGACTTCCTCGCGGATTTCGACGTTCGCACCGTCGAGCGTGCCGATGGTGAGCGCCCCGTTGAGCGAGAACTTCATGTTGCCCGTGCCGCTCGCTTCCTTGCCGGCGGTGGAGATTTGCTCGGACAAATCGGCGGCGGGATAGATAAAGTGCGCGTTCTTCACGTTGAAGTTGGGGAAGAAGACGACCTTCAGCCGGTCGCGCACAGCCGGGTCGATGTTCACCAAGTCGCCGATGGCGGTGATGAGCTTGATGATGCGCTTGGCCATGAAATAGCCGGGCGCGGCCTTGCCGCCGAAGACGAAGGTGCGAGCGGGCACGTCGGCCTGCGGGTCGCGTTTGAGCCGCAGGTAAAGCGTGAGAATGTGCAGCGCATTGAGGTGCTGCCGTTTGTATTCGTGGATGCGCTTCACCAGAACGTCGAAGAGCGAATCGGGCGCGACGGCGATGCCCGTGCGCTCGGCGATGAGCGCGCCGAGACGGCGCTTGTTTGCCAGCTTCACGTCGCGCCACTGCTGCTGAAACTCCCCGTCGTCGGCGAGCGGTTCGAGCGCGCGCAGCTGGTGCAGGTCTTGAAGCCAGCCGTCGCCGATGCGAGCGGTGACGAACTGCGTCAGGCCGGGATTGCTCACGGCGACGAACCGGCGCGGCGTGACGCCGTTGGTCACGTTGCAAAATTTCCCCGGCCACAGCTCGGCGAAATCGCGCAGCACGGTCTGCTTCAGCAACTCGGAGTGAAGCTGCGCGACGCCGTTGATCGTGTGGCTGCCGACGCACGCGAGGTGCGCCATGCGCACGTAGCGTGGCCCGTTTTCATCGATGAGCGAGAGCCGCGAGAGTCGCGCGTCGTCGCCGGGAAAAGCGGCGCGCACTTCGTCGAGGAAGCGACGGTTGATCTCGAAGACGATCTCGAGATGACGCGGAAGCAGCGAACCGAAGAGATCGACCGTCCACTTCTCCAGCGCCTCGGGGAGCAGCGTGTGATTCGTGTAGGCGAACGTAGCGCGCGTCACCTCCCACGCCTCGTCCCAGCCGAGCGCGTGTTCGTCCACGAGCAGGCGCATCAACTCCGCGACGCCGACCGCGGGGTGCGTGTCGTTGAGCTGCACGGCCCATTTTTCGTGGAAGGTCGCGGGAGTGCCGCCGAGCAGCACGTGGATGCGGAGCATATCCTGCAACGAGCAGCTCGTGAAAAAGAACTGCTGCTTGAGCCGGAGCACCTTGCCCTGATGCTCCTCGTCGTTCGGGTAGAGCACTTTGGTGATTGTCTCCGACTCGACTTTGTCCTCAACCGCGCGGTCGTAGTCGCCCTGGTTGAACGCACCAAAGTCGAACGACTCGACGGCCTCGGCCTTCCAAAGGCGCAGCGTGTTGCAGGTGCCAACGCGGTAGCCCGCGATCGGCGTGTCGTAGGCGACGCCGCGCACCTCCGTCTCTGGAATCCAGCGCACGCGGAAGCGGCTCTGCTCGTCCGCCCACGCCTCGGTGCGTCCGCCAAACTTCACCTCAAACGCGATCTCCGAGCGCGCGATATCCCACGGGTTGCCGTTCTTCAACCATTTGTCGGTCATCTCACACTGCCAGCCATCGCGGATGACTTGATCGAAAATGCCGAACTCGTAGCGAATGCCGTACCCGATCGCGGGCACTTCGACCGACGCGAGCGAGTCCATGTAACACGCCGCGAGTCGGCCCAGCCCGCCATTGCCGAGGCCGGGCTCTTCTTCCTGCGCAAGAATCTCGTCCAGATCGTAGCCGAACCCGCTCATCGCTTCGCGCGCGGCTTCCGTAATGCCGAGGTTGAGCAGATTGTTCGCAAGATGCGGCCCGAGCAGGAACTCCGCGGAGAGATACGCCACGCGTCGCGCGTCTGCTCCACCGTAGTTTTCCATGCTCGCGACCGAGCGGTGGAAGAGCCGGTCGCGGACAGTCATTGCGAGCGCGAAATAGAGGTCGTGTTTCGTGGCGACGGCTTCGAGGCGACCCATGCCGCAAACGAGGTTGTCGCGAAAGGCCTGCTTGATCTCATTGGTGGCGAGACCGATGCGGATGCTAGCGCCAACGGCTTGAGATGGTGATTCGGAAAACGGGGATTTCATAGAGTCCTGGATGTTGAGGAATGATAGGCGGCCACTTTGCGCCGCGGCGAGACACTCTGCGGTTCGCGGATGCAAGTGTGCGCGAGACCATTCATCTGGTCGAGCATTGTGTTGCGCCGTTGCTTCGGCCCCATTAGGATTTGATCTGCCTCCGCTGCCGCGGCTGGTTCATGCTGCGCATCGAAAACCTCAAACCTATGATCACGACACCCCCCACCTTCGACCTCACCGCCCACGGCATCACCGTCACCACCGTCCACCACAACCTCCATACGAGCGCGCTCTACGAGCACGCGATCCTTTTCGAGAAGGACGCGAGCATCGCGGAGAACGGCGCGCTCATTGCCTACTCCGGCGTCAAGACCGGGCGCTCGCCGAAAGACAAGCGTGTGGTCGAGCATCCCGACTCGAAGAGCGACATCTGGTGGGGGCCGGTGAACATCCCGTGCGATGAGAACACCTTCCGAGTCAACCGCCAGCGCGCGCTGGATTATCTCAACACGCAGGAGCGCCTTTATTGCTTCGACGGCTTCGCCGGCTGGGACCCGAAGTATCGCATCAAGGTCCGCGTCATCTGCTCGCGGCCGTATCACGCGCTCTTCATGCACACCATGCTCATCCGCCCGACGAAAGAGGAACTCGCGAGCTTCGGTGAGCCGCAGTTCGTCATCATCAACGCGGGCGCATTTCCCGCGAACAAGTTCACGACCGGCATGGGCTCGACCACGAGCATCGACCTCAGCATCGAGGACAAGCAACTCATCATCCTCGGTACCGAATACGCCGGCGAGATGAAAAAAGGCGTCTTTACGGTTGCGAACTACTTCGCGCCGAAGCGCGGCGTGCTCTCGATGCACTGCTCGGCCACGGCGGACAAAAAGACCGGCGCGTCATCGCTGCTCTTCGGCCTCAGCGGCACGGGCAAGACCACGCTCTCCGCCGACCCGAAGCGCCATCTCATCGGCGACGACGAGCACTGCTGGAGCGACGAGGGCATCTTCAATATCGAAGGCGGCTGCTACGCGAAGGCGATCAACCTGACGCCCGAGAGCGAGCCGGACATTTTCCGAGCGCTGCGCTTCGGCGCGGTACTCGAAAACGTGGTGCTCGATGAAGACCACGGCGTGGACTACACCGACACGAGCATCACACTCAACACGCGCGGCGCGTATCCGATCGAGTTCATCGACAACGCGAAAATCCCGTGCGTGGCCGGCCATCCGACCGACGTGATTTTCCTCACCTGCGACGCGTTCGGCGTGCTCCCGCCGGTTAGCGCGCTCTCGCCCGCGCACGCGATGTATCACTTTATCAGCGGCTACACCGCGAAAGTCGCCGGCACCGAAATGGGGGTCACCGAGCCGCAGACCACATTCTCGCCGTGCTTTGGCGGACCGTTCCTCGTCTGGCATCCGAGCAAATACGCCGAATTGCTCGCCGAAAAGATGCGCAGGCACAACGCGCGCGTTTGGCTGGTGAACACCGGCTGGGGCGGCGGCGGCCCCGGCGTCGGCAAACGCATCAGTCTCAAAGATACACGCGCCATCATCGACGCGATCCACGACGGCTCGCTCGCGAAAGCCAAGACCGAGCGTGATCCAGTGTTTGGTTTCGAGGTCGCCGCCGAGTGTCCCGGTGTGCGGTCGGAGATCCTCATCCCACGCAATGCGTGGGCCAACAAAGCCGCCTACGAGGCCACCGCGAAAAAGCTCGCCGGTCTCTTC
Organism: uncultured Verrucomicrobiae bacterium; assembly: GCA_963742335.1. Classification (GTDB taxonomy): domain Bacteria; phylum Verrucomicrobiota; class Verrucomicrobiia; order Chthoniobacterales; family JAFAMB01; genus JAFAMB01. The sequence continues at coordinate 139,048 of CAVULL010000006.1, read as the reverse complement.
AACAAGAACTTCGAGACCTACGCCGCCGGCGTGAGCGCCGAGGTGAAGGCCTCGGCGCCGAAAGCCTGACGCATGGGCTGGCTCTTCGAGCTCCATAAGACACAGCCCATCGCGCACGCCGTCGGCGTGCTCACCTTCGTGTGCGTGCTCGGCATGGCGCTGGGGAGCGTGAAGTTCCGCGGAATCGGCCTCGGCACGTCGGGAGTGCTCTTCGCGGGCATTCTCGTCGGGCACTTCGGCGAAGCGGTGGATCACGCCACGCTGGAATTCGTGAAGGAGTTTGGCCTGATCCTGTTCGTCTTCACCATCGGCTTGCAACTCGGACCCGGCTTCTTCGCCGCGCTACGGCAGCAAGGAGTGAGGATGAACGCGCTCGCTGCGGCGATTGTGATCCTCGGGGCCGTAAGCGCGCCACTCATTGGCTGGCTCGCGGGTTTCGACGCGGCGGCCGTGCTGGGCATCTTTTCCGGCGCCTCGACGAACACGCCGTCGCTTGGCGCCGGCACGCAGACGCTCAGCGCGCTCCCGGATATCGCGCCCGACCGTCTCACGCTGCCCGCCCTCGCTTACGCCGTCACTTATCCCACGGCCATCGTCGGCATCATCGGTATGCTGCTGCTGCTCAAGCAAATCTTCCGAATCGATCCCGCCCGCGAGGCGGCCGACTTCGCCGCGAAGAACCGCCGCCAAGTCGAGCCGCTCGAACGCCGCACGCTCGTCGTCACGAATCCGAACCTCGAAGGCATCCGCCTTGACGCTATCCCCGGCCGCCTCGAATCGGGCGTCACCATCTCCCGCGTGCGCCACGGTGATGAAACGCACGTCGCCACTGACGCGACCGTGATTCATCGCGACGACCGTCTCGCCGTCGTCGGCATGCGCGCGGGGCTCGATCAATTTGGGCGCGTCATTGGCCGGCACAGCGACGAAGACCTCGTCCTCGCCGACAGCGCGCTCACTTTCCGCCGCGTCGTCGTCACCGATCGCGACGTGCTCGGCAAGACCGTCGGCGAACTCAACCTCGACGACCGCTTCGGCGTCGCCGTCACGCGCGTCACCCGCGCCGACCTCGAGATGTCCGCGGTGCCCGGCCTACGTTTGCAATTTGGCGACCAGGCGCAGATTGTCGGTGTGCCTGAGGACCTCGACAAAGCCGCCGCCGTCGTCGGCAACTCGCTCAAGGAACTCAACGAAACGCACTTTATCCCGTTCTTCATCGGCATCACCCTCGGCATCGCCCTGGGAACGCTGCCCATCGCCTTCCCCGGACTGCCGCAGCCGATCAAGCTCGGCCTTGCCGGCGGCCCTCTTATCGTCGCGCTCATCCTCGGCCGCGTGGGTCGCATCGGGCGCCAGGTCTGGCACATGCCGGTGAATACGAATCTCGCCTTCCGCGAATTCGGTATCGCGCTTTTCTTCGCTGCCGTCGGCCTGGGCGCCGGCGCAAAATTCTTCGCCACCGTCTTCAGCGCCACCGGCCTGCAATGGCTGCTCGCCGGCGCGTGCGTCACCTTGCTCCCGCTCATGCTCATCGGCATTTTCGCGCGCGCCGTCTTGAAGATGAACTTCATGGATCTCAGCGGCCTGCTTGCCGGCAGCATGACCGACCCGCCCGCGCTCGCCTTCGCCTCGAACATCGCCGGGTCCGACGCCCCGACCATCGCCTACGCCACCGTCTATCCGCTCACTACCCTCCTGCGCATCCTCTCCGCGCAAGTACTCGCGATCGTCCTCTTCCGATGAACACACACACTCGGCGAACCGCGCTTCGCTTCCACGCTCAACCACACGATTAGCGACGATGTCCTCATCCCGGAGCGGATCGAAATCGGTGCGGAACCGGGCCTCAAGTTCGAGCTCGCGGGGCCTCGGGCGACCGGCTTTTGCGGCGGTTACAGCGGGCTTGATCCTGAGCGCGGGGGCAGAGCCGGTGAAGATTACGCCGCAGTTAGTCGATGGCATTCATCAAAAGGGAGGCACGATTCTCGGCTCCTCGCGCGGGCCGGTGAACATGGGCAAGGTGGTGGAGAATCTCATCGCGCGCGGGGGGTTATTAGCATCCTTTTCACCGTCGGCGGCGACGGCACACAGCGCGGCGCGCACGATCTTTACCAGAAGGCGCGCAATCGCGGCTACGCGTTGTCGGTTGTCGGCGTGCCGAAAACCATTGATAACGACGTCGGATTCGTCTCACGCACGTTCGGATTTTTCACCGCGGTCGAGGAAGCAACGCGCGTACTCGATTGCGCCCATACCGAGGCGCGGAGCGTGCCGGGTGGGATCGGGCTCGTGAAACTCATGGGACGTCACGCGGGTTTCATCACCGCCGGCGCGATCGTCGCGGGCCAGGACGTGAACTTTGCTCTCATCCCCGAGGTGCCGTTCAAGCTCGAGGCCTTTCTCGCCGCGCTGAAGCAGCGGATGCTCCTGAAATCACACGCCGTCATCGCCGTCGCAGAAGGTGCGGGACAGGATCTGCTCGCCGCGGGACGTCAGCGCGCGCGACGCTTCCGGCAATGTGAAGCTCAAGGACATCGGCCCGCTTCTGCGGGAGAAGATCGAGGCGTTCTTTAAAGCCGAAGGTATCCCTATCGTCATGCGTTACTTTGACCCGAGCTACCAGGTCCGCAGCCGCCCAGCGAACTGCGAGGACGCGCTGCTCTGCGATCTCTTCGCGCGCCACGCCGTCCACGCCGCGATGGCCGGCAAGACTGGCGTCGTTATCGGCTTTCTGCACGAGCGTTTCATCCACGTCCCCATAGAACTCCTCGCCACGCACACCAAACGACTTGACCCCGCGAGCGGTTGGTGGCGTTCTGTCCTCGCCACGACTGGGCAGCCGGAGCGATTCGCATAAATTAACCGTTCAACCCAAAGCCGCGCCGGACATCGCCTAGGTCATCATCTTTTCGGGGATGACCATCGTGAAGATCTTTCGCGGACATCGGACCGACGTTCTTTCCGAAGTGGATTTCATCTCGGTTCTGCGTCGCGTCATTCTGTCCCGAAGTGAAATCCATCCCCATTCCTTGGAGGCGCTACCTGTTCACCGTCTGGTCTCGGAGCGAATTCTAATCAAAAAATTGAAAAGGCGGGAGAGCGGCTGGTCGAATGCTCAAGAGTGACAACCTGACAACACGCGAAAACGCACTCAAGGTGTTCGTGCGGACAATGCGTCCCTGCTTCCAAGAGCGGGCTCGCTCAGAACCCCGCTGCAGCAGGAAATCGAATGCAGATTTGTCGAAACCCTGATAGGTAGAGACTACCCGCCGGCCTTAAGACGGTTGAGCGCAGCTTCGTAGGCTTCAAAGGGTGGCACAAGAGAGCTCATGAAAAGCAAATCGACAAAGGGTGCATCTTTGGCCTCGGCCAAGTCAGGTTCCCTCACATTTGTAATCAAACAGCCCCGCGAAGTCCTGCCGCCGACACTATTTTTTTGTGATCGGTTTTAATCTTATCGTACTGACCACTCAACTTATTCTCGCCGATTACTTGATCCACTTCGCCAACTTTATGCTCATGACCATATGGTTCGGACGCTCGTCGGGCTCAGCCGTCTAACGTTTGGGTATGAGTAAATGCTATCCCCGTGCGAAACTGTTTACACGGCGCGTGTGTTACGCTGTACGAGATTAGGAGACTTTGGAAAATAAGGAGTGGTTTGTTGCACTTAATTGGAAGACTTAGCACGCAAATTGCACTTAACTAGGAGACCGCAATCATGCCCAAGCTCCGCTCCTCCTGCGATGGAGTTTCCCAAAAGCGGTCGGGCCAAACAATAGAAGGAAAGCAACTACCATGCCAGTCGCCGACTACAAAACCTACTGTAAGATGCTCGATCGAGCGCGCGCCGGATGCTTCGCATTTCCAGCCATCAATGTCACTTCACTTACTACCGCGAATGCGGTGCTGCGCGGGCTCGCGGAGAGTAAGAGCGACGGGATCATCCAGATCTCTACCGGCGGCGGCGCGTTCGCTTCGGGCTCGTCGCTCAAGGACATGGCGCTCGGCGCAATCGCGATCGCGGAGCACGTTCATCGCGCTGCAGAGCGTTATCCGATCTACGTGGCGCTCCACACTGACCATTGCCTGAAGGACAAGCTCGACAAGTTTGTCCTCCCGCTCGTCGAGGAAACCGAGAGGCGGCGCGCCTCGGGTCGGCCGAATCTTTTCACAGGTCACATGTTCGACGGAAGCAATCTCGCGCTGCAAGAAAATATCGAGATTTCCGCGAAGCTGCTCGAACGCTTCACGAAGAATGAGCTGGTGCTAGAAATTGAGACCGGCGCAGTGGGCGGCGAAGAGGACGATGTCGTCGGTGAGAAGTCCGCGAAGCTCTACACGACGCCCGAGGACACGCTGGAAGTGGCGCGCCGCCTCAACCCGATTGGTGGCCGCTACCTGCTCGCGGCTACGTTCGGTAACGTTCACGGCGTCTATAAACCCGGGCACGTAAAGCTGAAGCCCGGCGTGCTGAAAGAATGCCAGGATGCTGTCGTCAAGGCGCACGGTGAGGGAGCGCGCTTTTATCTTGTGTTTCACGGCGGCTCAGGGTCTGCGCTCAGCGAGATTCACGAGGCGCTCGATTACGGCGTGGTGAAGATGAATGTGGACACCGATATGCAGTATGCGTTCACCCGTGCTGTCGCCGGCCACATGTTCAAAAACTACGACGGCGTGCTGAAAGTGGATGGCGAGGTGGGCAACAAGAAAATCTATGACCCGCGCTCCTACCTTGCGGTTGCGGAAGCGGCGATGGCGGACCGCGTGAAGCAGGCCGTGAGCGATCTGCGCGGTGCTGGTACGACGATGTTTTCTTCATGAATCACTGCCGGGACGATTTCACTTTCTCTCTCTTAATCTTAAGGAGAGTGGAGTGAGAGCATTCTAAAGGGAGCGAGAAGACGGGAATTTTACGAAAAAGGGGTGTGGGGGGGTGTGAATGGGAAATTTGACTTTGCGCCAGGTTTTTAACTTCGCACTTGGGCATTGTCGCCGACCTCAAGCGGCAGTGACAACTCTCCATGACCAACTCGTCGAAGAGAGGGCTGCCCGCACCTTCTGGCGACGCGCCTCCTTGCGCAGTGCCATGTCGGCGATCGTACTCCTCCCAGAGCAGATCACGCCGCTCTCTTGCCAACCGCGGCTACGACCCGCGGCTGATCCAAGATTACCTTGGGTATCGCGCGAGCCCAAGCACACCGTTCACTACACCGAGGCGAGAAAAACGGGTGATACCAGAATTTTTAAATGTTTCGAGGCTTATGAGCTGCCGTTTCGGCGCCCGGTTACCTGGGCCGGTAATTGAACATTTTGGCTGCCCCTTAATTACTAAGCCAGAGGTTGTTACGGAAGTGCAAGTCGCGCTGCTGGTGCACGTGCTCTGCAGGCTGGTGAAGTAGCGTTTCGATTCCTCGTCCCCGCATAAATTTCGCTCTAGCTCCACTACTGTCCGGTTATAAGTCCCACAGCATCAGCTGGTTATGATCATTGGTTTCATAGTTTTCGGACAGTACCGTTGTAAGTAGCTGATTTAGAGGTATTTTCTCAAACGTGCTGACGCTTAAAATTTGTAAAATGCTGTGTAAACTTTGCGGTAGTTGAAGCTCCTTCTTCAAGATCGCCACCAGCACGTAAACGCACACCGCGATCCAAACCTGAGTCTTGACTGCGTTCAGCGAGTTTCCATAGAAGCGCTTGATTCGCAGATGCTGCTTGATCCACTTGAAGAACAGTTCTACCTGCCAACGCATCTTGTAGAGTTGGCAAATAGTTAGCGCCGGGAGCAGGAGATGATTGGTTAGGAAACAGAACCGTCGATCCTGTACGCTGTCGTAGAAACGGACCAAGCGCAGTTTGTCTGGGAAATCCTTGCGCGAGTAGAATCCTCCAAGTCGTCCGATGTGATCGCTGCAAAGACCGGTGTCGGGATCGATCGGTTGGGAAACATAGCGTACGAAGTGCAGATCTTTCCGTGCACGGATGACAAAGTAGGCGCCAGCTTGATGGAGTGTGTGAAGGCGGGAGAAGTCCAGGTAGCCACGATCCATGACGTAAAAGGCTCCCGGCTCGACCACCAGCACGTCCAGGGCGTTGATGTCGTGGCACAGCGCCCATCGGTGATTTCGATAAAGGAAGGAATTGGTCCACGCAGGTCGAGTAAGGTATGCAATTTGATCGCGGCTTTGGTAGAGCGAAAGCGTGCCCACGGAAAGAGGTTCAAACAAAGATCGATGGTTGTCGAATCTAGTGCATAGACGCTTTGTTGTAGTTCGACATCTATTTGCTCGCCACAATAGAGCCGTCTTGCCTTTTTGATCAGGAGCGCCGCCAGATCCGCGTAGATGCGCCAGTCGCGCACTTCGTTGGCATCGGCCAGGGTACTGCGACACACACGGCTGCGGAAGCCCAGGTGGTAGAGTTGATCGGAGCGTGCCTTCAGACAGTCTTCGATGTCGCGTAGGCTCTCGCGAAAGGTTAATTGAGCAAAGGCCATGCACAGAAACTGATCCCAACACGAAAACGCTTTGACTTTGTAATCGCCGCGATAACGCGCCACGCAACGGCGGAACTGTTGCGGATGGATCAGTTCGACAACTTCCGAAAAAATAGTTTTTCCCGGGAACACGCCCCCAGAATAAGGGATACAGCTCCAAGTCGCTCACATCCATTTTTAATCGTAAATCCTTACCAATAAGGGAATAATTCATCATTGAACTCCCGACAACCGGACAGCAGTGATTTTACGTGTATTCTCCCTTATCGACGATCTTAACCTTCGTGACCTTTTTACTACCGCTTTTCTCCATAAACGTCCGCACCAAACCTTGCACCTCGAAGCCGAGGATGGTCATTTGAATTTCGCTACTGCTAACGTTCCTGCTTAGGTGATCATAGATCTCTCTCATGCTGACCTCTCCACTGATCAAGATGAAATCATAAATCTTTTCCGCGACCGTCGATCCCTTCATATTTCCAAACAGCCGCCTCACCGTTTGCGCCGAGTAATGCCAAACGGAGAGCGCAGCTTTGAGATGATTTTCATTGATGCATACCCTTCCATCTAGGATTGCGTAAATCATCGCCAGTCGCAGCAGGTGGGTCCGATCTCGCTGGAGGAGTGCTCCGGTGATGCCCCTTTCATTGTCCCGCTTATTGTACCTACTTTTCCCATGCTGCAGAACCCGCATCGCTCGATTGCATAAAACGTGCCTCTCTTTCGCCCATGCAACCACATTGCGCAGATTAATAATTAGCTTCTCTTGCGCATACCAATCAGGAATCCCGCCAAACGGTAGACTTTTGGAAGAGTACGCTTCAACCCAGAGGATTCGATTAGCAAATCCGTTGGAATAGCTAATGTCGTTCATCCGCTCTTTAAGCTCCGTAGGAGTAATGTGCCCGATCAAGGAAATATGAGGATGAGTAGCGATACAGTGATCTGACTTCGTATTAGAAACGAGATGCTTGCTGCTATCAAAAGCTTGCCTGAGAACTTCAGAAAGGGTGTTTCCGCTTCTGGCGCACACGGCGAGCAACCGGGAAAATTCCGTCTCCAGCATCAGGACTCGCTTATCATCTTCTCGTTCCCTAGCTCCGCCACGAGGGTTGTACAGCAACTGTTCGATCAGTGCACTGTGAGACGGGAATTGCTCCGGACGAAAATAGGCAAAGGCCAGATCGCGGACCAAATTTGCTGTAATGGGATTCTTCGCAAATTCGGTGACCGCTTCTTTTTCCAGGCCTTGGGTGAACTCGGACGCCTCGTCCGGATTCTGAATCTCCCAGTCGCGGAACGCGGCAAACGCGTCCACGAAGTTGAATTGTGACCCGTGCAATCGGAGTTTGATGTATCGGTCTATTAGCAGCCGCACGCCAGCGCAATTCCTCGGCTGCCTGTTCGTTCGCAACGATCCAATCATTAAAGACGTCCGTGTACAGCTGTTGCAGGTTCTCTACAAGCTGCCGAGCGGCGTCCTGATCCTGCCGGCGAGGTGGATTTCCTTTAGCATTGCTTTATCGCCGAGTGTGTTCTTTTTGGTTCAAGTAATTACTTCACGGCCGGGCTGAAACGTCCACAGTTCCTTCCACGAAGTTATGATTTTAGCGTTCGTGTTTAGGGCGCTGTGAACGTTGACCCGCAGGGTGGTCAGCGAGCTTTCGATCAGATCCTGCACGCGGCGCTGCGCATCGGGCACCGAGGTGGCCTGGTAAACGCCCAGCGTTTTCTCGAACAGATCAATCGTCTGATTGCTCGTACGGTTGAACGTCTCGACAAACTCCTCCATCCGCTTGCGAGCCTTCGGGAAAGCGTCCGCCGTCATCGACTCGAGCTTCGCCTGGAGTTCCTCGGGGGAGCCGAGCGTAGTGAGCAGCTCTTTCCAGAGGTTCACTGATTCCTCCTGCAGTTGAATGCCCGAGTTCAGGGCCTTCTCATAACTGCGCATCGCCTCGTGAAAGAGCTCGGCAATGGTTTCCGACGTTGCCGCGGTTGCCTTTTTGGTCTCTGTAGCACTCATATTTTCTCCTTTCTTCTTTTCTTTGTTTTCGTTGCGAGCGCTCCTGAGCTTCTAAATAAATATCGCATGGAAGCTTGCCTCGACAGTTTCATAATCAACTCCTTTCCCTAATTCTGCCGGAGGTTAGGACAAACAAAAACGCTCCGCTCTCTCTGATCGCCATAGTGTGTCTTCTTAATAGACCATCTACCCGCGCGATAGCGTATTGCCAACCACGCCATGACCAATGACTGCCATCTTTTGCTCTCTCTGCCAAAGCCTTCCAAAACTTCGCAATATTCGTTGCTAGCATTGGGAGTGAGCCAGCGAACAAGCAAACCGGCAGCCTTTCATCGGCCCCGCCAGCATGCCCTTCGGAATGGACTTCTTCAGGGCTGTGTGGAAGAACTGTCTCGCGCCGAATCGGGCGGGGGTTCCACTCATGATTTCCGACGAAGAAAACCGGGTTTTGGAGGCGGTTTGCCGGTGCGGACCGCTGGAGGCCTATCGGCGGCTGATCGCTGAGAATAACGCGCTGATCCAGGGTCCGGATTTGAAGAATGGCCGGGCGATTACCACGATGCGCACGGCCATTCACACGGCGCTTGCCGGCCAATGGGCGGAGGAACAGCAACGGACGCTGGGCTACGACAAGCCGTTTGCGATGGTCGCGCTGGGCGGCACGGGCCGGGAAGAGGTAACGCCGTTCTCGGACCTGGACTTCGCTTTTCTCTTCGACGACGCCATCGAGGGAAACGCGTTACTGCTGGAACTGCAGCGGCAAATGCTGCACACGAGCGAGTTCCGGGAACGGCACGGCTTCACCTGCGTCGCGCTTCCCTTCGGTCTCGATGACATGCCTTCTCTCGCGGGCAAGCAGCTCAATTCCTTCCTGGACATGCGTCCGGTGTTCGATCCCGGCGGTTTGGCGGATCGCTTCCGGGAGCGGATACAGGCCACCTTCGATCCTTTCGAGCACTTCCTGCATGTGCGCGGCTTTTGGAAAAAGCAGTGGGAGGCGGCGGCCGCCGCGAGCGAGCGGCTGGATCGTTTCGACATCAAGAACGACGGACTGCGGGTCTTTCTCAGCGGGATCTGGACGCTCGCGGGAAAGACTTTCATCCACAGCCACGATGTCTATCGCTCGCTCGAGGAGCCGCGCGACCTGGAGGCGTATGATTTCCTGCTGCGCATCCGGGCCTGGGTTCATTCCCGGCGTCCGCGTAGCGGGCGGCCGGAGGCTTTTGGCAATCACCCGGCCGATGTCCTCGATTTCGAGGACTTTGTATCCTTTGGCGAAATGCTGGGGCCTGAAAGCGACGAGCGAATGCGGTTCGATTTCGCCGATGAAGTGCGCTCGCGCCTACTGTCCGCCCGCCGGCGGGTGGCTGTTTTTGCCAGAGCGGTGATCGAGCGTGAACTGCGCCGCGGGCGCGCCGTGGCGCCGGGAAGCCCCATCATCTACGGAACCGGCGGTCTGTACCACGCGGCCTCCAGCCAGTGCCGCACTGAGCGGGAAAAGAGCCGCGCGGCGCTCTCCCTGCTGCTGGCCTCACAGCGCTACGGCGTTGCGATCGATCCGTCCGAACTGCACGCGACCTTTCGCAACGCGGGCGACTGGCTGGTGCGGGTGCCGGAGGTTTCGGCGCTTTTTTACGAGCAGCGCGGGGGCCTGGCGGATTCCTTCGAGTTCCTTTCCCGGATTGATGGAACCGAGGAGCGCCTTTTTCCCGGCTACGGGAAATTTGAATCCTCGCTCGACGGCCGCGTAATGAGCGAACGCCTGTCCCTGCGCGGCGCGCTGGAGCGGCAAAAGATGCGCGCATTGGAACGCTACGTGGCCGAAGGCGCGGAGAGACTCGTCACTGCAGTCTCCCCCAAAAGACTCACCACGATGGAAGCGGAAACGGTGGCTATCAATGCCGCGCTGCTCGACTCGGATCATCTCGCCGCGGTCAAGCTTGCACTCAAGACGAAGCGGCTCCCTCTTACACCCCGCGATCAAGCCGCCTGTGACGATGAAAGCCTGCCGCTGTACGAGCGCTACACATCGGGCTTTTCCGGCGTCCCGCTGGCCGAATACTTCGCGCCCTATGTACCGGAGTGCGAGTTCACGCCGGGCACGGTGAAGATTGCCATGTTTCTCGTTGCCAATCGGCGCACTTTCAAGGAATACGCCGAAGCCGGCCGGAATGATGCTCAGTTAGTGGAAGAGTTTGCGCGACTCTGCCGGGATGAACAAGGTCTGCGGGCGCTCTTCGCCTTTACCTGCGCCGACCGCGCGGATTGGGAATCCGACCGCTCCGAGCCGGTGCGCTGGTGGAACATCCGGGAGCTTTACGCGAAGGCCCTCGAGACGTTTCGCCCGAAGCAGGATCGCGCCGGCACCTTGAAAGCCGCAGGCTACGGGGAGGACGAACTCAGCATCCTGCGCGACTTCGGCGAGGATTTGTTCAGCGGTCTCTATCGTCTGCACGCCATCCGTTTCGGCGCGCATCTCGTCCGCCTCGCGGGAGGCGGCGGCGCGGTTGGGCCAAAAGCGGCAATCATTCGCGATGGCGCCTCGACCATGCTCGCGGTCGCCACACGGGATTATCGCGGTCTGGCCGCGTCGATCAGCGGCGCGCTGTGGCGGAGCCGGGTCGAACTTCGACAGGCTCATCTTTTCTCGGCGATGAACCACGGTCTGGCCCTCGATTTTTTCCACCTTGCTCCCGGTGAAAAGCCCCTTGCGCAAGCCCTTTCCGGAATCGTCGAAGACGCCATCCGCGCCCAGCGCCACATCGCTGAATCCGACGAAGCCGGCCTGCCACGCATCGACGGCCGTTTCACGCTGACCGAATCGCGACCGGGCCAGCATTGCCTGCGCTTTGAGACCTCGCGCGATGCCGGCGGCCTCATCTACGCGCTGACTTACAAAGTGTTTCGGTATCTGGAAGGAAATATCCACGGCCTCACTGCTCACACCGCCCGTGGCAACACCTACATTTCCATCTACTACAGCCTGCCGGCGGGGAAGGGTCTGGACGAAGCGAGAGCGATTGTGGAAAGTCGGTTTGAAAATTCAAGCGAGTGAAACCACGGGCGCGCATATTTCGAGTTTCAACAACCGGAGTGCTATCGACATCCCGGATTACCAGGACTGCCGCCGCAAGGACTCCGAGACCGTCAGCATCGCGCGGCGGGCCGCAGCGCGCAGGCTCCGCGCCTCGTCCTCATCCACTTTGAAGGCGAGCATTGTCATCCGGTGAAAGAATGTCAAGGTGCGCGGGGTCGCGCCCGTGCGACAGGCGGCTCTTGCGCGAGTGCGGACACTCGCCAATGCTCCAACTTCCCTCCAACGCTACTGCCCGAATGATTTGAACCTAGCCCATGTTTAACATACTGGAGCATGAAAAAGCTTGTTCTCGAACGCGACAATCATGATGCAAAAACCAAGCAGACTCGCTGTGCTGGCAGTTAGCGCACATAGTCCAATCACAAGAGGATCGTCGGTCAAGATGACTTGGAAGTGCTCACCGGGAGCCATCTCCACATCGGAAGAGTTTACTTTCGTTCTGCGAGATCCTCTCACGTAGATGGTTCTCATGGTCCCTCCTTCTCAACGCCGATAACGACCGCGAGGATCTTCTAAGTATCGCCGCAGGTAATTTCTGATGACCGTGCTAGTGGTCTTGAATTCCTTAACGAGATCCCGTACTAAGTTCTTAATCTGTTGGATGCACTTCTCCTCATCGTCCATAGGCCGGGATTCCCCCTCAGTGAATGGAGCTTCCCCAGCCATTTGTGGCTCTGCTTCCCCGTTCACTTGCCCATCGAACCCCGGCTCTGAGCTACTAGTACATCGTATCATAAATACATGACATACTATTGAGACTGCCATTGGTCAGTTAATTCAATGATTCGGCGAAGTTTCTCCGGACCCTTGGTCCACTCAAAGGGACCGCATCGTATGTTGTACTCTTGGATGAAGCTTTTTAGAAAATGTTCTAGCTCTTGTCCCGACTGATGGACGGCTTGCTGGAGACCTTGACGGGTCAGTATGCTAAAGAAGCATTCAATGAGGTTTACCCATGAAGCGTGGGTCGGAGTGTAGTGAAAGCTCACGTGCTGATGGGTTCTCTAACCATTTGCTGGCTGCTTCATTGGTATGGGTGTTGAGATTGTCGAGCACGATAGCGAGCCGTTGGTCCGGATACTCTTTGACCACCGAGTCCAGGAAGGCCAAGAAATCCTTGCTGGTGCGCCTTTTACGCACGTGAACGATGACTCTTCCGGTGCCAAGTCCAAGCTGGCTAATAGCGTGCGTGTGCCATGTCGCACATATTCGTTGGTCCAACTACGCGGTTCAGTGGCCCGCAGCGGTAAACATCGGCTGAGTTCGATCAAGGGCTTGGATACCGGTCTTCTCGTCGACGCAGAGCACCACGACATTATCTGGAGGTTCCATATAAAGCGCCACGACCTCTAGCAACTTCTCTCCAAATTGAGGATCCGGGCTAAAGGTAAAGGTCCGCAACCGATGAGGCTGCAATTTATTCTCCCGCAGAATGCGGTTGACGGTTGCCGAAGGAATGTTGAGATGTCCAGCCAGCGTCCGCGCGCTCCAGCGCGAAAGCCCCTTGGCCGGAGCCCGGCAGACCGTTTCAACCACCTTCTGAACGCTTTGTTCATCCCGACTGCTGCGGGGTCGCCCAGGGCGAGCTCGATCCTCTAAGACAGCTAATCCCCGCTGGCTGTATTCCTTACGCACCCGACCCACCACACGCTCGTTAGCGCCTCGGCAGCGGGGCCTCGATTTTGAGCGCGGTCACCGTACCGAGCCAGCATTTCTTGGGCAGTGCACTGGTGGACCAAAAAACCAACGAGATTCCGGTGGCGCGAGAGTTATTTAATCGCCTGGAGTTGGCAGAGCGCTTGGTCTCCCTGGATGCCTTACACACTCAGGATGAAACTGCCCGCGCACTGGTCTTGGAACACGGCGCCGATTATCTGCTTACGGTCAAGGGGAACCAGCCCACCGTGCGCGAACAGATCGAAACACTTGTTGCCGCCCCCCAGGGCGATTTTCCCCCCTCATGAACCGACGCCCACCAAGGCTCGCATGCAGGAAATCAACAAAAGCCGTAGAGAAAGCCGCAGTATTGTCACCGCGCCAGTCAGCGCTGAACAAGTCTGCTTCCCATTGGCCGAGCAGGCCGCTCTCCTGTTGCGCCAGACCGAAGGCCGCAAAGACGAACTGGTGGCGCTGATCACCAGTGTCGAGCCCTCACGATTCGATGCGGCAAACTGGATGCGTCTGAACCGGGATGCCTGGGGCATTAATCCGCCTTATCCGAAGACCACCACCGTCCGGCACTCCGCCTAGCCTTGAGCAAATATCCCAACCTCAAACGACTCTCATGAATTGGCGCTGAGCTTTTGCCTTCGACTTTTGCTCGCTCTTCCGGCGAGATCACATTAACTTCCACCTGGGTCCATCCTTTCTTTTCGGCTCCTCGGGCGAGGCTGACGTTCGTTGATTGGATGCGCCTTTATCTCCTCATCCACAAAATTCGGTTATACCTCTGGACATTTAAGAGGCATCTTCTTCCAGCATGGTAAGTCTGACCGCCAGAAACGTGCCGATAGCCATTCCTATCCGTTGGGCAATCGAAGCGATATCGTCATCGAGCACCAAACCTTACAAGGTCTGCGGACTACCGTGAATCTTTCGCAGATGGACGCCGCACCATTAGGCTTGCAGATGTTCTTGGTTTTTGGAAGCTCGGGACGTGAGCGTCAGAAGCTCGGTGTTCTTGCCAAAACCCGCTGAAAAATGAAGCGCTCCGATGAGCAAGAGTTTAAAAAACACTTCGACTTTTACCGCTCTGCGAAACCCGGTATTTCGAAAACTCTGGTTCGCAGGTGTACTCTCCGGGACTTGTGTTGCAGCTCATGACTTCGCTGCAACCTGGGTGATGTACAAGCTCGGCGCATCCGCATTGTTCTTATCATTAATGTCAACTGTCGCGTCTTTACCGTTCTTTCTATTTACTTTGCCGGCCGGAGCTTTGGCGGACATCGTGGACAGGCGCAAATTGCTTTGGATTATGAATGTTTGGCTAGCCGTCGCCGCAGGGCTGCTGGCAATTTTTGGTTCGCTGGGGGTTCTCAATCCATACATTATTCTGATTTGTATTTTCTTAACCGGAATTGGATTTGCCTTCAACGCTCCTGCTTGGACGGCGATCGTGCCGGAACTAGTGTCAGATGAGGAACTTCCGTCGGCCGCGACGCTGGGCGGCTTGCAACTCAACATTTCCGGGATTCTGGGACCTGCTATGGGCGGGATGCTGCTTCCGCTGATTGGAGCGAACTGGGTGTTTACGCTAAATGCGATCTGTTTCCTTATCGTAGTTCTTGCACTCTTACAATGGAAGCGAAAAGAGAGACCGTCGAAGCTACCATTAGAGAGCTTTTTTGAATCTTTTTCTACAGCGATCCGGTACGTTCGGTATGCCCCAGGCATACAGGTTGTATTGGCCCGAAACATCTTATTTGCCTTTTTTATCGCACTGATACCGGCGCTGATCCCAGTCGTTGGCCTCAAGGAGCTAAAACTCACGGCAGCGGGTTGTGGTATTCTGTTTAGCTCCATGGGTGCAGGTTCCGTATTTGGAGCGATTTTTGTGGTACCCTGGGTCCGGGCACGTCTTTCGTCCAATCTGCTCATCGTGATCGCGAATCTGATGATAGCGGTCGTTTACCTTCTGATGGCATTTGTCCGAGACCAGACCATTTTCATGATCGTCGCTGCCGCGGCCGGAATCGGGTGGACGTTGTCTGCGTCAGAACTCTGGGTTGCAGCGCAGCGCGCGATGCCAAGCTGGTCGAGAGGCCGCATGAACGCGACCGTCATCATGGTTTCCCAAGGGGCGATGGCTTTGGGCGGCGTCGTATGGGGAGCGGCTGCAGCTATCTTGGGATTGCATCCTACCTTGATCGGAGGCGCCATCCTGTTGTCGATCAGTTTGATTCTGGCGATTCCTTTGTCGATTAATTTCACCGGAAAGCTAGATTTCGATCCTGGATCCGTGACAAGTTTCTCCCAGACAAGTTTCTCCCATAAACTGATCGCCTTGCCTCAGCCGCAAGACGGACCGGTTGCCATCACCTATGAGTTTGAAGTGGATCGGGTGCGCGAAGACGAGTTTATGGAACTGATGAGACAGGTGCGGCTGATTCATCTGCGAAACGGTGCGTTCAGCTGGCAACTGCACGAAGATCTGACCCAGTTCAACATCTTTCGTGTCGAAATGATAGTACCGTCTTGGACTCAATATGTATTGCAACGCGACCGGATGACGAAAGCCGAGAAAAATATCATCGAGCGAGCAAAAAACTTACATATCGGACAAGGTCCGATACGGGAGGGGATTTTTCTTTGCGTCAACAAGGAACTGGTTAGTCACCGCCGCCTAGCTGAGAGGCAGTGGAGACTACAGAAACGTTCGCCCTGATTTTGAATTTAGGCGTTCGCTTTTGAGCAAATGGGAAACGCTGAAGCTAGCTAGGAGCCGATCCTTTATTCTGTCGGATGCCGTCGAGCCTGCTCTCGTCGCGCCAGGGAGATGGCTGGCATCCGTAAACGGTGCAACAGCGAGTCCAGGCCTCAGTGTCCTGCTTTCGCCGACAACGCAGAGCGTCGTCCGGGACGTCGTCCGTTTGATCGCAGGACGCGAACGCCAGCAGTTGAAATTTTGTTCCTAAACATGCTTTCAGCCGCTATTGTTGGTCAAACACGCAATTCTTTGTGAAAAGCGACCATGGCAGGCCAGCGGAGGGCGCGGTAAGTTTACACACCACCCACTGGACGATCGTGATGAGGGCGGTGCAAGGCCAGACGCAAGGGGGGCAGTCCGCTTTAGCCGAGTTGTGCCGGCTTTATTGGTATCCGCTCTACGTCTTCGCTCGGCTCAGCGGGCATTCGCCGGAGGGCGCCCAGGACTTGATGCAAGGTTTTTTCCTGCACCTGCTGGAGCACCGGGCGCCTGCGGGCGTTAACCGGCTCAAAGGGAAGTTCCGGTCGTTCTTGCTCGCCTCGCTGCAGAGCTATCTCTCTGATGAGCTCGACCGTGCGCGCTGCCATAAAAGAGGAGGAAACGAAGAATTCGTACACCTGGATGCAGAAGACGCCGAAGAACGCTATCGGTTGGAGCCGGTCGAGTTCTTAACAGCAGAAAAAATCTTCGATGCCCGGTGGGCGATGACGGTCCTGGGAGAAGCGATGAACCAGCTGCGCCAGGAATACGCTAACGAGGGGAAAGCATCCACATTCGAAACGCTAAAAGTTTTCTTAGATCCTATCAACAGCATAACTCCGCAGTCGTGCGAAGCGGTCGGTGCATCAGCTTCAGGTCAGCTTGGGCGGGGTTAAGGCGCTGATTGATCGGTTGCGCAAACAGTATACCGCCCTTCTGCGTGAGGAGGTCGGCCGCACGGTTTGCGATCCGGCAGAGATCGACGGGGAGATCCATGCTCTTTGTGAAGCTCTGGTGGCATCCGAAGGATGGTTAGGGTCCGTGAAAATTGAGGACAGACGCACTTGCTCGGTTTGCGGAACTGAGTTTTCTGCGAACACAGAGTTCTGTCCGGTTTGCGTGCTGCGTCGGGGTTTGGGTGAAGCACCTGAATCAGACGAGTCTTCTTTGGAAAAGGCTTCGGTCGACTCATCTCCCGCGCTGCTAGCGCATCGCTTTGAGCATTACGAACTGGTGAACGGCGAAGACGGGAAACCGATCGAGTTGGGTCGCGGTGCGATGGGCGTCACTTACAAAGCGTTCGACGTCGATCTGCACTGCCCCGTGACATTGAAGGTCATAAGCGAAAACTATCTCGGTGAAGAGTCGGCACGTCTGCGTTTCTTGCGCGAGGCGCGGGCGGCGGCCAGCATCCGTCATCCGAATGTTGCCTCGGTCTTCCACCTCGGGAGAAGTGGTCAGGATTACTTCTACGCGATGGAATTTGTGGAGGGGGAAACGCTTGAAAACCTTATCAAACGCTCCGGCCGACTGGAGGTGAAGCTGGCGCTGGAAATTGTGACGCAGACAGCCGCCGGTCTTGCTGCGGTGCACAAGCGAAACCTTGTCCACCGAGATATCAAACCAAGCAACATCATGGTGAGCGTCGAGGAGGGCAGCAACGTAACAGCCAAAATCATTGACCTTGGGCTGGCCAAGCCTGCACCTGACGGGCCTGCTGCGGCTGCGATTTCAACTCCCGGAGCTTTTGCCGGCACACCGGAGTTTGCCAGTCCGGAGCAGTTCGCAGGCGTCCAGGTAGACATTCGTTCCGATCTCTATTCGCTCGGTGTGACGCTCTGGGAAATGGTGACCGGCCAGGCCCCGTTCCAAGGTTCTCCCGCGGAGGTAATGTATCAGCATCAGCACGCGCCCTTACCACTCGACCGACTGAAAAGAGTCTCGCAGCCCGTCGTTGTTCTACTTGAATTGCTCCTTGAAAAGGATCCCGGGCGGCGTTTTCAGAACCCGGCCGAACTTCTGAAGGCGATGCCGACGATAACAGGGGCTACCGACGCCGGGCGTCGAATCACTCGCAAGAGCTTGCAGAAGATGCCCCCTGCCGCTTCGCCAGTCGTAACTCGTAGGCCAACGGCAAGATTGGGACAGTTTGTATCCTTCATCCTTGGCCGAGCGAACGTTTCGCCGTCCAATACCCAAGGTGGGAGCCCGGTGCTTGAATCAAGTTCGTCGGGATCGATGCCCAAGAGAATTTCAATCGCCAGATTGCCCGTGACCGGAAGCGATGTTTTTGGTCGAGAGGAGGATATCGCTTTCCTGGATGATGCATGGGCAAACCAGGATGTAAATGTCGTTTCGATCATTGCATGGGCCGGCGTCGGGAAGTCCACTCTCGTTAACCATTGGCTCCGACGGATGGCTGGTGACCATTATCGCTCTGCCGAGCTTATTTTTGGTTGGTCCTTCTACAGACAAGGTAGCAGTGGGGGCACTTCGTCCGCAGATGAATTTCTTGATGCGACGCTCACTTGGTTTGGAGATCCAGATCCACGGCTCGGAACTGCGTGGGAGAAGGGCGAAAGATTGGCAAAGCTCGTCGCGCATCGTCGAACCTTATTGATTCTGGATGGTCTGGAGCCGCTCCAGAATCCGCCTGGGCAACAAGAAGGACGCTTGCGTGAGCCTTCCCTCCAGGCGCTTATGCGCGAACTCGCTGCCTTCAACACGGGGCTTTGCGTGGTTACCACGCGGACGCCGGTCGCTGATATCGCGGATCACGAGCGCACCTCAGCTCTGCGTCGCGAGCTGGAGCAACTGTCCAGTGATGCCGGTGCGAAGCTGCTCCGAGCGCTGGGTGTTAAGGGGGACGAGGCCGAGTTGCGAACTGCCAGCGACGAGTTCACCGGGCACTGCCTCGCACTGACCCTTTTGGGCAGCTTTCTGACCGATGCTTATGATGGAGATCTTCGTCGCCGCAAAGAGGTGTCTGAACATCTTGCTGACGACGTACGCCAGGGAGTTCACGCCCGGAAAGTGATGGAATCCTACCAAACTTGGTTTGGGGAGGGACCTGAGCTATCGATTCTCCGCATGCTAGGTCTGTTTGATCGACTTGCTGATGAAAAAGCACTTAGAGCCCTGCTGACCCCACCTGCTATCCGAGGCCTTACAGAGTCATTGACTGATTTGAGTCCGACCGAGTGGCGAACTAGGCTCGCTCGATTAAGAAGAGCAAGGCTGCTTGCTGAGGAAGATCCACAGAATCCCGGACACCTGGATACGCATCCCCTCGTTCGCGAATATTTTGGCGAACAGCTTCGGAGTCAACGGACCGAGGCATGGCAGGAATGCAATAAACGGCTTTATCATTATTATCAAACGCTTGCGCCTGAGTTGCCAGATACTCTCCGGGAGATGGAGCCACTCTTCTTAGCGGTGATCTGTGGGTGCAATGCCGGTTTATTTCGCGACGCCCTACACGAACTTTACATTCCGAGGATTCAGCGGGGAGATGCCTCCTTCGCTTCTAATGTCCTCGGAGCCAGAGGAGCATTGCTCTCGGTATTATCCCATTTCTTTGAAGAGGGACGCTGGGGGTCGCTAACGGAAGCCAGTGCTGAAGGGCAGAGTCTCACTGCGGAAGATCAGCTCTTCGTCCTTATGCAGGCCGGGCTGTATTTAATACACACGCGAGGAATGTCAGCGGTGGAGGCGCGCATTTCTTACGAGCGCGCCGAGTCCTTGTGTCACTCGCTTAATCGTCCAGCGCTCCTGTATTCCGCGCTGATGGGTCAGTGGTACTATTCCCTGATGACTGACAAGCTGACGGCGACGCTGCAGATTGCCACACGAATTTACTCGGTGGCGCAAGAGCAGCATGACCCTGCGCTGATTACGGGAGCCTGCCGCGCTTTTGCCGCAGCTCTCTATTATTCGGGCGATTTCGAGACCGCGCGACAATACGCGATGCGCGGCTCTTCAGATCTGGCGCTCTGGAGGCGTAAAGTCTCCGGTACATGAGCTCATCGCGCCCGCTGTCGAATGCCTGGCCTATGCGGCCCTAAGCGAGTGGCATTTGGGAAAGATCGCCTCCTGGAAAACGAACATGGAAGAAGCGCTCGTCCTAGCGAGAGAGCTCAATGATATGGCAGCGTTAGGCTTAGCTCTTTATTGGGCCGGGTTGCTTGCCCATTTTGAGGGCAATCCCACTGAAGTGGAACGCTTGGCGTCGGATTTGATTGAACTCTCAACGCGCCAGAGTTTTGCCAGTTGGCTGCCTGGAGGAGTTGTTTTACGCGGTTGGGCGCTTAGCGCTTCCGGCAACACAGCTGAAGGCGTCTCGTGGATCCAGGACGGAATACGGGACTATCAAGCGACGGGTGCGGCCCTGCGTCTGCCATATTTTCTGTCCCTAAAGGCTGAAGCTTTGTACCTTGCCGATCGTCCCGCCGAAGCTCTTGAGGCAATCAAGGAAGCCGAAGTTATCGCCGAAAGATCAGAAGGGCGCTGGTGGTGTGCCGAAATGCACCGGCTCCGCGGTGTGTTTCTCGCGACTTTGGGTGCTGATGAAGCCCAACTTGAGGCTTCGCTCTGCGCGGCCATCAGAACTGCAAAGGAGCAGAAGTCGGTTTCGCTAGAGAAACGCGCTGAAGCTACCTACGCAGAATATCGCCGTCAAAAAGCGGGTGCATTAGGAGACCATGGAATCCGACTACCTCTTTGGTAATGCCCAGTGCCGAAAGTCCGTCTTTCTGCTTCTCGTTTGATTTTGCTCAACGGGCGTCATGTGACGATAAGCGTTTAGCGCTCCATTCCAATCTCGCGACCTATTTTCTGGATTGCGGCTTTGAACTTCGCAAAGCTTGGACAAGCTCCCACACTGACTTGCGCTCGCCAGGGTACATCACCGATTGACGTAACGCCGCCTTGTCGCGCGTGTAGACGTGCATAGAGTCCCGAGCCCGCGATAGGCTGACATACCAGGGGCAATCCCTCGCCGGCAGGAAACTCGACCAACCAGATCAGGTCGTTATTCGGGCAACTCCGTTCCGAGGACAGATAGACCCGGCGCTTTGCTCACGAGATTTTCTCGCTTCATTTATTCGTTTCTTCCTAAAAGACGCACCTCCCGGTTGAAATGGGGTGGGCGACGAACTCCGGAAAAGTTGACGCCGAAAAATGCTGACCAACTGCTGACCAAATCAATCGCCGTGCTTCCTGCGCTTGATCAGCTCATGATCAAATCCGGTTGAACGAAAAGGAAAACGCAGGTTAGGAAGTTGCATCTTTTTGCTGTTTGCGGGCTTCTCGTTGCCTCTCCAAACCGTATGGGTCGTAGTGGACATGTGAAATGCTTCCGTCCGGCTCTTCCACCTCGAAGTCGGTCTGGATCTCCTCGGAGTCGGCCAACCTGATCTCGACTTTGAAGGGATTCTGAGGCATCAACGGCACGCCGTTCGGGCCACAAATCTCCGTGGCAACTCGATCTCGAAACTCTTCGGGCCACCTGTTGCACATCAACTTCCATGTCCATCTTGGGTCTTTGTGCCGAAGCAACTTCTGGATCATGCCTTTCTTGCTTTGGAGCTTCGCTAGCTCGAACGCCTCAGAAAACTCTCCGTAAAGACTGTCCGGCTTTTCTTCCCCACGGCGGCGCCACTCGTTTACCGTTTGCCGGCTGACTCCCGCTAAGGCCGCTGCGTCCGCTAAAGTTAGGCCTTCGAGGATTGACTCGCAGATTTTCGCGCGCACCCGCAAATCCAGCTTATAAGAGCTCTCAGGTTGGCCTGGTCGTCTTTTCCTTACGCGCCGCTTTCGCGTGTTCTTTTTCGTACGAGAAATCCCTTTAGGCGTCAGATTTGTCACTTTTCTTCATGCCGTGCTTTTGGCGTCGGCAACCCGTTACTTTAAAGCTCGCGCTGCCTCAGGATCGCGCCTGAAACGGCAGAAAACAACTCTCATCAATGGAGTTGTATAATCAGCGCGCCGCGGCAGCGGTTACGGTTGCGCAATTGTCTGTTCAAAAGAAATCGGCGCAGACGACGATCCGATTCAAGGTCTAAGCCGTACATGGCCGCGGGCCTTCTTTTCCAGCTCACTGAGATGCTCCTCGTCCTCTGGGCGCGTGACCACTACGGTAAGCCAACCCTGATCGACGGTTGGGTTCAACACGAAAACGAGGCGGCAGTGGAAGAGCTTTCCCGGCTTTCCTCGAGAGGGGAGGTTACTGTAAGCCGGGCTCAATTCGCTCGCAGCCCGCCTTGCTCAGGCCTGACGCTGTCCCAGAGCCGTTTCGCGGGTCTGCGTCGTGGAATTGATGTCTTGCTGTAGGGAGTGAACCGTTTCCAAGGCCGCGGCCAGCGCGGCAGCTTGCTGCTGATACCCCTGCAGAACAGTGGGCTCCTCGCTTGTGGGCTGGGGTCGGGGAACCCAAGAACCCGATCCGGCTCCGGGTGAGGGTAATCCACCGGACCACAAAAACGGGGCGGCCATCCGACCGGATATGCCCGTTGGCGGCGCTATTGGGCGTTTTGGCGCGTTTTTGTCGTCCCGGCGGGTCAATTTTGGCGGGGCGGGGGCGTTAAAACGGCCACGGCCCGGCGGCCTTTTTTTCTTTCGTTACCCTCTTCCGGGTCCGTCGAACCGTGTCGATCCCCCCGAGGTTTTTGGCGTTGATTTTCGGCAACCTCTCGCTCAATCTCATAGATCTGTAGCAATGTCATAGCTCAAAGCTTCCATTCGACTCGACCGGCCATCAACTCGCCGCACACCGCTTCCGCATAATCAATCGTCTTTTCGGCAAGCTCGCCCGACGACGGATCGGTGTGGATCGCCGCGAGTTGTTGCTGGATCGCAATCGAAAAACCCCTGGATGCATGTAAGAGCGGGTCCAACGATTTCCCGGCGAATGCCGACGTGATCAGGCCGAAGAAAGCCGGTGCCCGAAACATGCCAGCCATCATATTCGGACCGTGATAGGACAAACCAGACGGAACGATTGCGGCTTCCAAAAGCGCAGAGTGCTTTCGCATTTTGACCGGGACACCGCGCAGCGTCGGCGTCCCCGAGCGTATTCCGGCGACGATAACCGGACCTGCAAGCGGTTCTAGATGATTGTTGCGGCGCCCAAGCACCCGAGTGCAGTGATGACCTTAGCCGATAACGGCGGGTGGCTTTTTGCGGCCCGGCGTTGATCATTGTTTCCAAGCCAGGCGATGCCGGTCATTACCGTAGATCGTGATGAGCCGCCAGGCTCCGGCACATCGTAGCGAACGCCCGACCTGCTTTTAGTCTCTGGACACGCCCGCTTTTTGGCTCGAATCTTCTAACCTCAGGCGGTACCTGCGATGACAGCCAAAGAGATTCAAAAACTGGATTGGTGTGAGAGAGGGCGTACGCTATACGATTCACGTGGAGGAAGCCAATGAGGGTACAATATGGGGTACCTGGAATTGCCACGATTGCGATGTGGGCGGCTCAAGCGCCAAAAAATCTGCCACGATCGACGAAGCCGTTGACGCGGCGAAAAGTGGCTTGGAAAGGCACCACACTGCAAATCATAAGGTGTGAAGGAACGCATATTGCGTTCCCGAGTTTTTAGCTTTACGTCGGGCAAAACCGTCTGCCGTCGCGATGTTGATTAATTCTCGCTGCCCGCCTTCGCAACCGGACGACGGACGTCCGCTTTCGTGGTGCTCTTCGCGCGGCACCAGAAGCGTGCGAAGCTGGATCGATTGGTTAGCCAATTTCTACAGTAGTAAACATCTGTGAGCGCTAGTGACACAGGTGCGTTCGTTATGCATCCGCGTTATGCAATAGAGCAATAATAACCGACTATGTCATTGAAGACGTTGCATATTAGCTACTTACAAATATGGCGGAAGGGGTGGGATTCGAACCCACGGTACGGTTACCCGTACGCCTGATTTCGAGTCAGTACTCTTCCGCCCTCCGGTATATTTCAAGTGGGCGAGATCTGCTGAGAGACAGCATCCACGTACTGCCAAGCACAAAGTAGTCCTGTTTGCCGACCCGACTTCGATGCTAGCGGGCCGACGCTTCCGGCCTCTGATTTCCTGACGAGCGCCTACCCTTTGTTGTTGAGTTGGTCCACAATTTCGGACTCGGTACACTGTTCGAGCAAGCGATCGATTTCGGCGACGATCTTTGCTTTGGTATTGCGTAGTTGCCACGCCCTGGCCGGCATCGGAAGTCTCAAGACTTTGGTGGCGCCACCCATGAAGCGCACTTGCGCAGTGATCAGGGTTTCGTCTCTATTCAAGGTAACGTCTCCCAATATTAACCGAGCCATCCGCTTACGGTCCTGAGACCCATATGGCTCAATCGTGAGGTCAACGAGTTTCGCGTAACATTTTAAGTTCGGCTTGCAGCCTTTCCACTTCTGCTGCTTAGCAGTTTCGGCTTCCGCAGCGGCCTGCTTTGCACGCGCAAATTCAGTTTGGGCTTCCAATTGTAGCCGCATCGATAGAGCTCGCGACTGCTCAGCTTCCATGCCCGCTCTTTCGGCCCGGACCTCCAAATGGAAGGCATAGATAGATGAACCCACTGCTGCCGCTAGCAGCAAACAAAGGCATAACACAACCGCAGCGAGCAACCGCTGCCGCCGTCGAGCCAGCGCGAGTTGGTGGCGATATGCACGCTGTTCAAGCTCATCGGACGAAACCTGTAGGAGCGCCGCAGCGAGTTTGTGCTTTGCTTTGTCAAGGCGATTTGCATATTCCGCTACCAGTTGATTGATCTCGGAGCGGGAAAAGGAACCTTCTTTCTCCAGAGCATTTCGGAAGTCTGTGGCGGTCGTAAACCCCTCCTCAAATCCTTGTCCCGGCCGTAGATCGATAAACAACGGTTCAGAACGTCGACCTCGATCAATCGTTCCGTCGGACTTTATCTGAAATCGAAGAGGTTCTGGCAGGCATTCGTTTGCACCATTTTGCGGAGAAGAATCGCCCATATCAGACGCCCGTGGGTTTCCGGCGACGATAACGCTGATAATCTGAGCTGCACGTCCGAGTTGCTTGAAGTACCGAATCTCCTCCGCTAGATAACGAGATACTGCGGCCCCGGGGAGAACAGATAACGATCAAGTAACGCGCCTTTTCCAACCCTGCACGTAGTTGAGAGGCCAAGTCACTAGTCGCGGACAACTCCGCTTCTCCGAAAAGATCGGATACAACCGACTAGGCACGGGTTCTCCGCGGGCGTTCGGGTGCCCTACAAGCTCCTTCGGCACCCTGTAAGCCTCGAGTTCCTGTTGAATCCAATCGGCCCATCGGCGTCCGCGTCCACGGTTATCTTGATGCGCATACCCCACGAATGCGTAATATCGAAAATCGGTCACGGTAGGGGCTTTCGCCTGCGCGACGGTCTGACGAAAACCCTCTGCCCGCTGCTCATCTTCATTGCCCAAGCGTCGTTCCCGTTCTTCACGCAGAACTCCACAAAGAACATCATGTGCAATCTCCACGCGCCGCAATCGCCCGCGCTCCTCGAAGCGAAGCAGGCGGCGCTCAACAAGTGCTCGTAGGACAGTCGGGTCCACGCCGCGATCACGAAGCTTCCTTTCGGCTGTCTCGACCGCGAGACTGTCGCGGAATCCCGAGTCCGTCAACAGGTCTTCTTCCACAAAACCCCGTACGCCCGGGTCCAGCCCCATCAGAGATTCCTGGTAGAATTCGCGCAAATGTCTCGAAGCGCAGCCTCGCTGCTGAGCCCTGTCGTCGTGCCGAGTAACACCGGCTCAATCTGAGACAAACCCCGACTACGGCGGCGATCGTTCAGTCGAGACATAACGAGACTTAACAGTGGCGGCTCCACTTCGAGTCGCGGGAAGTCTTCCCCCGTTCCTTCTGTTGCTTCGCCGCTAGCGATAAACCGCACAATCTGACGTGCGACCCCAGGTGTAACCAACGACCCTGCGACTCGGTGGCGGCCTGGTCCGACAACTGCGGCCAACGCCTGCCTCCCATCGAGACGCGTGATTCGCTGACGGTTTTCAGCCGCCGAAGGCAGCACTGGGCGTAGGGAATCGAGCTCGGCAACATAATCTTCGCGAAGGCTTAGCAACACGCGACAATGCGGGTGCGGCAAATGGCGGAGATCACGGACTTTTCACTTTACGTCACTACAGCATTCGATCCTCTGTTGGCCTCTGCGATTACCTCAGTTCGAGGTGTTCAGGTGGAAACGCTCGCTTATGCTCCGAATCGTCCGGTTGATCTACCAAAAGATTGGCGAGAAAGCCGGCGACCGCACGTCTACCATTTACTTGGCAGATCTACGAGTGAGCCTATTCCTTGGGCTATAACCGAAGAAGATCGACTCGAGTTTTTCCATGGTTTGCAATCTCCGGCACGTCAGCCAGAGCGGCTCTTCCTTGAGTTGCGCGAGAAGCATCTCTTGCTGGTAGGGGGAAGCTATCCCGACTGGCTGCGCGTTTTCTCCTCCGCTGCCTCAAAGGCGATCGCCGTCTTTCAGATCCGCGCTTGACCTTCGAGTTTGTAGCTGACGATGGGATTGAGCGCGACGAGAAATTGCGAGCCTTCCTAAAACAATTTAGCCGAAAGACACGATTGTACCCCGGTGCTCCGGCAGAGTTGAATATCCTCGGATATCTTGAAGCGATTCCACCAGGCACGAATCGCCGATCACATTATAAAACCTTAAGGAAGTTGTGGCGCTGGGCTTTCGATCTCGGGCATGTCGAAAATGATCCCATGTCTCGGCTGAAGCCGCTCGACGCTTGGGGAGTCAACAACGAGGTGTTGAGCGTGGAGCTGTTCCAACGTTTTTTGCGAATAACACAAGGTCTGGAAGACCCGAGGGATGGTGTGGAGTCCAGCGCCAAATACAAACCTCTCCTCCCGTATTTTGTCCTGGGGGGGACTCCAAGGGTTAAGGACCTGCGAAATGGTGAGAGAACGCGTCGATTATCCGGTCATTGAGTGGCGCGATTTTCTGTGGAACAAGGAACTGCTGTTAGTACGTGATGATGTAGCTAAGCAAACACGCGCGCGCGACAGCTAAGGTATGTGCCGCTGGAAGCGGCCACGGCCAAGCTCTTGCGACCCCTTGCGGGTCGCGGGCGAGTGATCCAGCTTGCGAGGAGTGTTTTCCAGAGCCTCCGTCATGAGCTTTGCAAGCAGATGAGAGTAAGGTGGCCTGAAAACTGTTTGAGAAACAGTTACGCCACTGATGCACAAACCTTTCGAAGTTCTGGAGACGTGGCAAGGGCGATGGGTGACGCGGAAGGGAACCGTTAAACGGTATTATGTGCAGACATTGCAGCCTGGGTTGGGAAAGAAGTGGTTCAACCTTCCGGCGGACGTCGCAAATAGTTAGCCGGAGTTGGAGCACAACATCGCAATGAGCAATAATTCCACCACCAGTTCCTGCAAAATCATATCGAATTAGGTCGGTCCACAGGTCCACAAACGCAAATGCTTCGCGCAAATTCCCGATTAGTGGGGCATTGATCAGCTGTTCGAGCTTTTGAAGGTTGCAGGGAGAATTGCGCTGGACCAGTTGGTCGTCGAGCGGCTCGCGGAACTTGCTCAAGCGATGCCCGCAAAGGTGTCGAATGCCTGGCATTAACTAAAAGCGGTATGGCGCCCAGCCTGTGAGCGCACTGCCTGCAAGCCTATTGCCCGAACGCCCGCCACTGCGAAGACCTCGATCTTGACCGGTTCGAGTTCGTCGTTGCCGCGCGGGAAAAAAAGGTAACCGACCTGCGGCGGTCCGCGTCAGCAACTGCATCAGTTCACCAGGATTGGCTCATTTAATACATGAATATTCAAGAAGAAGCATCTACCATCGAACTCTAACTAACCTTTTCGCTTTCCGTCATCACACCATTTCAGCAAAGATGAAGCATTTTTTGGTCGATTTCCAGAGCCTCTTTGTACAGCGGTTCGGCTCTCGCGTAATCATCTATCGTCTCATAAAGCAGCGCGAGATTCTGCATGGCTGCTGCCGTGTCGGGATGCTGCCGGCCCTGGACTTTTTGGCGAATCTCCAGAGCTTCTTTGTCCAGCGGTTCGGCTTTCGCGTACTCGCCCAATTTTAGGTAAATGACCGCCAGACTGGCCAGGCTGTTCATCGTATCGGGATGCTCCCGGCCAAGAACTTTTTGGCGAATCTCCAGAACTTCTTTGAACAGCGGTTCGGCTCTCGCATGGTCGCCCATCGCATCGTATAGAAAGGCCAGGTTACTGAGGCTCTCCGCCGTATCGGGATGTTCCATACCCAGTTCCTTTTTCCGAATGGCGAGGAGTCTTTCGGCGACTGGAATCGCCTCTTTGTACTTACCTTCTTTATACAGTTCATCAGATTGCTGAGCTAGCAAGCTAGGGTCCTCGCGTTGTGCGAGAGCCCTGGGAGATTCGGCGATAAAGAAGCCTAGTCCGAGAAGTAAAGCGATCATTTTAACAAGCTTTTCGAACATAGACTTTTACCCTTTGACTATCTGGTTAGTTTTCCCAGCGTACTGATCGTCGTTTGACAGACCATTAGGATTTGTAAGCGTCGTGGAAAGCCAAACGAAACAGCGCATAGACGACCGGAGGATTTGGCCGTTCCATCCAAATATGGCGAGGCGCTAGCCTCCTCGGTCGGCTTCTTGCGACATCACGTTCGATTTGTGGTTTCATGCGACTAGGCGGTATTGGGAGAGCATTCATCCGGCAAGCAGCGCCAGGCACTGGAGTTTCGAGAGCGTAGGTGTGCAACTAGATCATCGACAACTAAGCTGGAGCGGCTTTCGCAAACGTGATTCCATAGACGACCGACGAACGAACCCAGAACGAGAGAATCGCAGCGGCAGAAGGATAACAATAGATCTTGTCACCTGTTTGTGAATCGGTTTTCATCGAAATGGGCTCACCAAGAATTTTCTGCAAATCATCTAGACCTGTCCGGATAGCGATACCGCCGACTTCGGGTTGGGGCACATACCCTGATTGGAGAAATCGTTGATCGCCGACAGTCGCCGCAAAAACGCTAATCAACACCGCATTTCCTTCAGAGAAAATGACACCAATTCCTGAAGTCATGTACCAAAAGATTTCCCCGAGTCTCCTGCCGAGGTCTTGGCTGCTTCAATACGATCCGCTTTCCCGATTAATTCGGTCACTTCGTCGGACGTGGCACCTAACTTTATGCCCAATATATTTGTTACAGGCGGACTTGACGGAATCCTGGAGTTTCCGATAGGAACGTTCCGCTGCTCAAAAAGCCCGCACACGCGTTTTGCCCACGGACTAAAGGAATCCTTCTTCAGGTATTCAGCAAAGCCCCTCATGCCGTTTTCGGCTTCACCAGTCTCAATCTGCAACATGGAAAGGTTATAAAGGGCGCAGAGGGAACCGGCGCCAGCTGCTTTCTGGAAAAGATTCCTAGCCGCGCCTTGTTTTCCTACTGACGTGGAGTTCGGATCTTGTTGCCAATAGACGAGGATACCGTAGTCATTCAGATAGGAAGGGTTGGAGGGCTCAGCCGCTAACAGTTCCTTTAAGAGACTCTCGCCTGTTGCGAGGTTTATTTTTTCGCGAGTCGCGACGAGCGCTACGGCAAGATTTGCCTTCGTACCTTTTGCGGTCACATTGATCGCGAGAGCGCGTTGATAACACCGGATCGCTTCACCCAACGGGCTCTCCCCTCGAACTTGGCTTCGTAGTGGGACAAAATAATCAACTAAAGACGGTTGAAACTTTTCCTTCCCTCCGGCTTGCTGAAGATACATCCAGTAATAGGCTAGCCCTAGATTGTTCCAAGCCTCAAAGCTCTCGGGAAAAATCTTGGTGACGTCATTGAAACATTCCGCGCCCTTTTCAAAATTGTAACTTCGTAATAGATAAAATCCCCAATTGGATTCGCCGGCCAGATTTAAGATCGTCTCTCTGTAAGCAAGCAATGCTGCAGTCCGCTCCTTCCAGGTAGGATGATCGGCTGCCAAGTATTCACCCTGCTTGCCCTTAAAAGGCATGTACGCTTCAGTCGAATAGTCGCCTAATTTTTGGTCCGCAAGTTGCATGAAATGCAGCGCACCATCAAGGCCGCTGTAGCCAGCGCGAACGGCAAAAAGCGCACCAAACCTATCGGCTTCAAATTCCTGTACGCGCGTAAAACGGGCTCGAGCTAAGCTTCCGGGTGGATGACAAGTCGATCTGCGCTTCGCGCCCAGAAGCAAGCGGCGGAAGATCAACTGCAAAGGGACCAAGAAACTGAACAGCGGGCAGTTAAAGGCACCCTGCAGGCAATCGCGGCAGAGTTACGTGTCTTTAAGAGCGATAACTTTGACAAGTTACAGAAGATTCTGAAAGAACGGCAGCTTGCGACTCTCCGGGCAATGGTTTCGGTGGATGAATACCCAGTTAATGAACAGCTTGGTACGACGACGACCGGCCCAAAGCGTCTACGGCCAGGACTTAGGGGTGAAATTGGTGGACGCCACCCGTGTGCAGGAGCCTGGACCGACCGGTTCGAGTTGGGTACTGCATTACTGCGTAGCGTTAAGCTCCTTAGCCTGTGAGCAGGTCATCGTCACCGATCAAAAAATAGGCAGTGGCGAGTCCTTTAAACGCTTCAAGGCAAAGGCGGGCGATCTTTACCTGGCAGACCGTGCCTATGGGGTTCGTCCGGGAATCTTTTACCTCCGAGAGGCTGGAGCCGATGTCTTAGTGCGCTTTGCCCTCGATAACCTGCCGCTCCAAGACCCGGCGGGCCGGCCTTGGGATCTGCTCAAAAACTTGCGCCGACTTGGCTCAACGCAGGTCGGTGACTGGACGGTGGAGTTGGCCTTTGAAGGGCAGCGACTCTCGGGCCGGGTATGCGCCATTAAAAAGAGTCGTCAGGCGCGTTTGGTCGCCCAAAAAAAGCTCCTGCTTAAAAATGTCGGCAATAACATCCAAACCAAAGATTCCACCCTGGAGTCCAGCGGTTACATCTTTGTCTTTACGACTTTGGCTCCCGCCGTGCTGCGCGCGACCCAAGCCTTGGAACTTTATCGGGGCCGGTGGCAAATTGAGTTGGTCTTCAAACGGCTCAAAAGCATTCTTTCGCTAGGTTACCTGCGCAAGGTCGATCCGGTTTCGGCTCGTTCCTGGTTGGAAGGAAAGCTCTTTGTCGCCATGTTAATCGAGGCCTTATTGGCTCAGGCAGAGTCTTTTTTTCCCTGGGGCTATCCGCTCGGCAAAACGCCCTCCACGATGTGAATGGCGGGAACTAAGCCTACTGCTTCATCTTGTGCAGCAAAGCGTCAATCCGCACTTAAGCCTGCGTGCAGCGATACCCGAATGGCCGCAGATCGCTAGAGAACTCAGCGAGAGCACGCGTCAACGAAAACGACAGAAAGAATTTTTCTACGAGAGCTGACTTAAAAAGTGGTTTCCTTATCTTAGCGCTTATGTGGGTGTTCCCGGGGGTGTCGGCCAACGGGGTCGTCATTTTGCATTACGTTTGGCCGACACGTAGCCGCCACAGACGGCTGGCAGCAATCAAACATTCTGCAAGACAAGGTAAGCATTAGACAAGAGAAGTCCGGAGCTCCGGAACACGCCGCGTGTATTGTAATTGCTAGGAGGAGTTTAGCCATGAAAATACCCATTCTACTTGCCCTAGCAGGGCTGGCGGTTAGCTTCGCCGTGCCGACCTTTGCCCAACAGAAAGACACGGCAGATCCACAAACTGCCCAGCAGATTCGTGCGGCGGCTAAGAAGTATGACGAGGCATTTAGCAAGAACGACGCGGCCGCTATGGCTGCGCTCTTCACGGATGACGCAGTTCAGGTGGCACCCGACGGAGTGTATTACGGTCGGGAGGCAATCGAGAAAAGGTACGGAGAATTGGTGTTCCAACAATTTCACTGCAACAACCATCTCGTTAGGGTCGATCAGGTAATTGCGGTCGGCAGCGAGGTGTGTTGGATTGGAGAATGGACCTGTGATTGCGGCGGCAATCAAGTCAAGGGCTACCTTTCAACCGTTGCAGTCCGTGATGGTGATGATTGGAAAATTCGCATTTCGACCTTGAGCGTTATCCCAGCATCTGCTCCCCCTGCTGAGACGAAATAGATGAAAAAGAGGCAAGTCGCCTTAACTCCCGAAAACAGCAGCAACCGGTCCGTGAGGGCGACAAGCCCATTCTAAAACATCGAGAGGAAACAATGAAGACTTGGTTACTACTTACCCTAGCAGGGTTGGCAATCGGCTTTGCTTTGCCAGCCATTGCCCAAGAACAAAAGGCGGTTGATCCAGAAGTCCGTCAGCAGGTTGAAGCGGTATTGATTAAGTTTGACGAGGCGCATAACAAGGGCGACGCGACTGCTCTGGCGGCCCTATTTACGCAGGACGCGGTTCAGGTCTTGGACTGGTCAGGTGGTGGTACGTTTCTTGGTCGGGAGGCCATTGAGAAAAGCCTCGCGGTCAATTTTGCATCGAGTCCCCCCGAAACCGTCGGCAAGCTTGTTCAGATGTACGCAATCGGCGACGAGATATCGGCTACCTCTGAATGGACTGCCGGGCCATGGAAGGGCTACAGCGTAAAGATCTATGTTCGAGATGCCGATACCTGGAAGATCCGCATGGAATACGCCAATTCATCGCCGGTACCGCGATAGTTAAACGAAGTAGACTCAATCAAAACGGCGTGTGCTGGCATTCTGGTGCGTTCACCGGGTCGGCATCCGCCAGTTCGCCCAACGGCTTAAGCGCCGGAAGCCCAAAACTCAAGGCGGCCGAGCTACCAAGATCCGGGTTGTCAGCGCGACATCGCAGCCGTGGACGATGCAGAGGTAGTCTGTTGCCCATGACCAACGAGCTAAAGCCTCGCATCCCGATCCTGGCCTTTGCCTATAGCTACCTTGGCCTCCGCCTTTACCCTTGGCAGCAAAAGATTCTCAAAACTTACGCGACCGGGAACCCCACCGCCGTAGCCGCCTCCAACTTCAGCGGGAAGACCTCGATCCTGTTCCCGTGCTGCGCGCTCTGGACGTTATACTGCCATCCCACCGCTCGAGTCATGTACCTGAGTGCCACCGGCGCCCTAGTGTTATTGGAGGACGTCAAAAGAGTTTAACGTAATCGAGTAGCCCCCCTTCCCATCCGAAAGAAGGAAGGCGTTCCAATTGCCGTGCAAAGGAATCGGGGTCCCTCCTCCTTCGGCGGCCTTATTCGAGGAAACAACGTTCGACCAGGTGCCCTTGACGACGAGCAGATTTCCTCCTAAAGGGGCCTGAATTTCATTAACAGTTATGACCTCGTCCCGCACATGCCAATGCTTAAAGTCGAAGTTCTCGACATGCTCTTCGATCTCTTCCGGGCCGGTGTAATCGCCTTCCGGGGTCTTCCAAATACCATCCTCCGCGAAGCAAGCGGCCACCCGGTGGGCTTGGTGTTTATTGTAGGCCGTTTCCATCCGCTTAAAGAACTCCCGCACCGCTTTATCCGTCGTCGCATCGACCAATTCACTATTCGGGTTATCTGGATCGTACGGCACCGCTAATTGCGAGAAACCGGTCGAAAGTAAGGCTAAAAAGAGGAGGGGAATGAGGAAATATTTCATCCGCTAAGCCTTTCTTACGGTCTCTAACCCCATCTCTTTAACCCGAAAAGAAAAACCCCACTTTTTACCGGCACTCACCGGGAGGTGGGGTTTTTCCAATGTATATGTTTGGCGTAGACTGACCAGAAAAATCCCGAAAACGCTTAAATGCTGCAATTGATTCGGAGATCAATTTGAGCGGCGGCCAATTGGGGAAGCGCATAGTTGGTGTTCCGGGGGAACAATTTAGATGGCCGCCTTCCCCCGCATCTGATTAATCTCGCCGCGAAGGTAACGGGCGGCGGCGGCGTAGGTCCGATACTTCGGCCCTTCTCCCCACCGGGCATTGTCCCGAATTTGGTCGTAACAGGAGCCGGGGAGAATGTCGGTGCAGTTCCAAAGCAGTCCGAAGCCTCGATGGTGGGGAATTTGAAAAGGTCAGCGAGAATTGCTGCAATTCGGTCTGACATTTGAATCGTGACATGGCTTTCCCGGCGAAGATCGTCGTGACGAACATGGATATAAGGCCCGCAGTTCGGATTAACGGACCACATAACCGCTGCGCGGACCGTGTTCTGGTGGTAAAGTTCCGCACGGCACAACGAGGTTAGACCCCGCTTTGTGCGATTTGATGCGGTGAATCAAATTGAGGTGCCGTATGCCTAGGGCGCGGCCAATCTCCGTAGGCCGGAATTACCTAAAGAAAAGAGACGCTTTCACCAATCGCTCATGCCTAGTATGCCGGAATTCTTACCGCTCCATCCTCCGATCGACACAGCGCCTGAATCGGCCGTTTTGTTTTCAATTATCAGTCAGCACAGGCCGTAGCGGTATTGGCGGTGCGCTTGTTCCTCCCTCGATGTAGGTATCTAAGCGAGCCCTAGTGGGTTTTTTTAAATATCGTCGGCGCATTCGCCTGTTTCACGGCTGCTGGATAAACCTCTCTAAGAAGGGAGCCTCAATCTCGGCGGGTATTAAGGGAGTTACGTTCAACTCCCGCGGCAGAGCCACGCTGTCTATTCCTGGTACCGGAGTAAAAGCTTTCCATCGCCGCGTTATCACAATTGCCCTTTGGCGCTTATAATCTCACTGATCTCATGTCTTTCCAGCAGATAGCGGAAGACGCTCGAAGCGTATTGGACGCCACGATCCGAATGATGGATTTGGGGCGCAATCTGCCAAAGCTTTACTGCGCGCTCAAAGGCTTGAACCACCAGCTGGCTGTCCAATGAATTGCCCAGTTTCCATCAGTCGCTTGGTATGCAAATCCAGTTATCCTGCCAAATAAATCCGAGTAAGGCCATCCCTCTTAAAAGACACCGAGAACAGAGTCGAGTCCGGTGAGGCTACGTTCTCCGATTGGGAAAAGGCCAAGGTTTCGATCCGTGACCGACTCAAATGAGGATTGAGATCCTCTCGGATGCGGAAGAATATTTACATGGAGAAAGTCGTTACGCGGGACCCGAGAATTCTCGGAGGCGAGCCTGTCTTTGCCGGGACCCGGGTACCGGTTAAGAGTCTGTTTGACCATCTGAAGGCCGGTGACTCCATTGCAGACTTTCTCGAAGGTTTTCCCAGTGTGAAGCGGGAGCAGGTCCTTGCCTTGCTGGAGGAGTCTAAGGCGCATGCTATGGCAAATCAGTGAATGCGCATTCTGTTGGGTGAAAACCCAGACTGGCGTTTAGGCAAAGGCCTGCTTGGGCATGAAGTAGAAACACTCCAACGACTGGGATGGGCCGGAATCCAGAATGGGGTATTGGTAACGAAAGCCGAAGAAACCGTCTTGCAGATTACGATCCCGCTGACGCCAAAAATCTTGCAGATTCTGCCCTAGTTGATTTGTTATCCGATGAGCGCCCGAATCTTCGCACGGACGTCTGCCAGTTCTTCGACGGAGACAGCGCCCTTTCGCACGGCTTTTCGCGCGCGCCAGTCAAGGCTCTTGACCTGGTCGGCAAGGACGACATTTTGCGGCGTTCCGGCGATCAGAACCTCAAAAGGATAATTTTTGATCTGCGTCGTGAGCGGACAACAGATCAAGAGACTTGTTTTGTCATTATACGAAGCCGGACTCAGCACCAGCGCCGGGCGATGGCCCGCCTGCTCGTGCCCGGTCTGCGGCGTAAAGTTCAGCCACACGATGTCCCCGGCTTCGGGCACATACCGAGGCATCACCACACCTCTTCGCCGAGCGCAGGGCCGAAATCAGCAGCCTGATGCTGATTCTTCGGGGTGATCCCTTTCAAGAGCGCATGCAGATCGTAGGCCTTTTGTCGTACCGGTTCGATGATGATTCGCCCTTCCTCTTCGCGCACATCGACAATCTCGTCGAGATCAAACTCCACGGCTTTCATGACGGCCGCCGGAATCCGGATCGCCGCGCTGTTACCCCACTTCTTTATTGTCGATTTCATGATAACCCCGGCATTTAAACATTGTCGCGGACGTTACAGCCGATAACTAAACGGTGTCAACAATGTAGATACATGCGGACTAAGACGGGACGGTTTATTTACTCTGGGGCTTTCGGTTCCTTTCAGTTCCCATCATTGCCAGGGGTCCAGCGATGGAGTCAAGGAGTCAACGACTCAAAGCCGACGGGATCTTGCGCTACGGCGCCTGATATTCGATACCGGGGCTCGCGTCAGTCCTCAGACTCCTCTAACACTGCCAGCGCGGTTTGATCGTCAATAATCAGTCGCTTGAACAGGCCGGTGCGCAAGGCGCCAAGAATTGCGTTCTTCTTCTCCAGACCGCAGACGACCGCAATGACGTTTTTGATCGACTGAAAGTCCTCCCATGGAAGAGTCATGATACGGTCGTCCACATCGCCGAGAATTCTGTTGCCGCGGACGTCGAAGTAACGTCCGGAAATATCTCCCACTGCGCCTAGGGCCCTCATCTGATCAATGGTAGAGGCGTCCAAAATGCCGGCTTGCACCACGGTGGCGCTGTGATCGACCCTCCCTACACTGACCATGCACAGCGACGCCCGACGTGCCACCGCGAGCGTGGCTTGGACCCCTGGATCAGACATAAAAAGGTCCCGAATTTTTTTGGAGGCGACCATGACCGGTGCATACAACTGATAAACCGGCGCGTGCAGTTTCTCACCGAATAGAGACGCAACCCCGTAAGGGTTAAAGGTCTTTCCGCTGTTTAAGCCCCCGAGCGATTGAGCAACTGTCGCACCCTTGAGGGGCATTTCGTTCAGGGCTCGTGCAACCTCTAGAAGGGTCTTGCCCCAGGCGATGGTGATCACTTGTTTCGGTCGGAGGTTGCTTTCCAAATATAGCGCTCCCATTTCCCCGACCGCACGGCGGATGTCTGCCTCTGAATGCGCAGCGGAGGTCGGCACGATGAAAACTTCCTGGAGGCCAAATCGCTGAGCGATCTCGACGGAGAGCTCCATCTGCCTCAACAAATCCGAACGCAGAGAAACAGTAACGAGTCCTTGTTCTAGCGCTTGGCGCAACAACCTGACGACGGTGGGTCGCGACAAACCCAGCTCATC
Organism: uncultured Verrucomicrobiae bacterium; assembly: GCA_963742335.1. Classification (GTDB taxonomy): domain Bacteria; phylum Verrucomicrobiota; class Verrucomicrobiia; order Chthoniobacterales; family JAFAMB01; genus JAFAMB01. The sequence goes on along the minus strand of CAVULL010000006.1, from coordinate 101,960 downwards.
GGCGATCTGTTGTTGGGTGAGCTTCTGGTGATGATAAAGCCAAGTGGCTTTGGCTAGAGTATTTTTCTGGCCAAGCAGGACCTTCGGAGTGGTTTTTTGGCGACCCCGTTTAGCGCGCTTGAGGGCCGGGCTTTTGCTCTGCTTCATCGATTTGGTCCGGGATCCTGCGGATTGACTCCATCATCTACCCGCGATTGTGCTTTGCGTCCAATTCTAACGGTATCTGGGTCTGTGCCGGAAGCAGTCGCTCGTCCCAAGGCGACTTGTTTTGTCGTCCCGGCCGCTCATTAAAGTATTTTACAGAAGATCATTTAAACGAACATTTGACATCTTCTTAAGATAGTCCATTCCTATTATCGCGCATCCCCCATCCAGTCGAAAATAAAGCGCAGCCAAATAAAATTTTTATTATACGAACACGCGTAGCCAAATTGTCGGAGATTCCATGAAAGCTCTTCGTTTTCACGCCAGTAAAGACTTGCGGGTGGAAGATGTGGATGGTCCTAAAGCCTGCGGCCCCCACGAGGTTCTGCTGAAGAACTCCTTTTGCGGGATCTGCGGGACCGACCTCCACGAGTACTTGCACGGTCCGATTCAGATACCGCGGAAGCCGCACCCCTTCTCGAAAGCGGTTCTTCCTTTGATTCTCGGGCACGAGTTTTCCGGGGTGGTGCTCGCGACCGGATCTGAAGTGCGGAACATTTTGGTCGGGGATCGCGTATCCGTTCAGCCGAATGTCATTCCGGGCGGGGATTACTATGACCGGCGCGGTTGGAGCCACCTGAGCGATAACCTTTCGGTGGTTGGCTTAAGCTATCCGTGGGGTGGAATGGCGGATAGGTGTTTGGTGAACGACTATAATGTGGCCAAGCTGCCACCCGAGGTCTCCGATGAGCAGGGCGCAATGATCGAGCCTGCAGCGGTGGCGGTTAATGCCATCGAAAATAGCGATCTCCGCGCCGGAGAGACGATCCTGATTACCGGCGGTGGACCGATTGGAGCGTTGGTCGCGTTAGCCGCTTCTGCGGCCGGCGCATCAAAGATTTTTCTTTCTGAAGTTAACGGGCTCCGTAGAGAACTACTAAAATCCTGGAACCTTGTTTACCGGCATTTACGATCCGTCAAATGAGGACGTGCCGGCGATCGTGAAGGAGCAAACCGAAAGCGGCGTCGGGGTTGATGTTGCTATAGAATGCGTAGGAAATGAGAAAGCGCTCGCCACCTGTATGGATTCTGTGCGTCGTCGCGGGACTTTGGTGCAAATAGGTCTCCCCACGCGGGCTACGGCGGTCGACTTGCACAAGCTGGTAACAAAGGACCTGACCTACCGGGGCAGTCGGGCTTATAAGAACACCGCTTGGCCCCGCGTGATTAGCATGGTGGCTTCCGGAAAGCTTCCGGTGCAAAAAGCGATCACCGGCAAGGTTAAACTCGAAAACGCAGTTGAGCAGGGATTCGACGCTCTGACTGACCCGAATAGCGCTCACCTTAGATCCTTATTGAGGTGTCGTCCTAATCATGTGGCAGTCTTATAATCGCATCTAACAACCTACCTATTTGAGATTCAATATCCTATGATGAAACGTTTTACCGGCAAAACTGTGGTGGTGACCGGTGCCAGTCGCGGCATCGGACTGGGCATAGCGGAGCGCTTCGCCGAAGAAGGGGCCAACCTCGTTCTGGGAGATCGTGATCCCGGAGTAGAGGAAGCCGCCGAAAAAATCAGAAAGTTCGGGACCGGTGTTTTGCCGGTCGTCTGCGACGTCACGATAAAATCCGAGGTCGAAGCCTTTTATCAGAAGGCAGCGGACAAGTTCGGCACCGTTGATATTTCGATCCAGAATGCCGGAATTATTACGATCGATAAGCTTGAAGATTTAACCGAGAAGGACTGGAACCGGGTCTTGGCGGTTAACACGACCGGAGTATTTTTATGCTGTCAGGCCGCCGCGAAATACATGACTAAACAACGAAGCGGCCGCCTGATCAACAGCTCCTCAGCGCAGGGGCGACAAGGATTTATCTACACCCCTCATTATGCGGCCAGCAAATTCGCCGTGATCGGACTTACCCAAAGTCTGGCCAAGGAGTTGGCACCCCACGGCATTACCGTGAACGCCATTTGCCCCGGAATCATCGAGACGGATATGTGGGCCTATAACGACGAGCACTGGGGAAAACTCTTGGGTGACTATCAACCCGGCGAGCTAATGAAAGAATGGATCCAAGGAGTTCCGCTTAAACGCGCAGGTAACGCCAAAGATATCGCGGGATTGGTCTCTTTTCTTGCCTCCGATGACGCCGCCTACATTACCGGACAGGCAATCAATATCGACGGAGGACTAGTGATGTCTTAGTAGCGACCTTTCCCAATCAACCAGAAAATGACTTAATCGAAAAAACAAAAAACCTCATTATGAATCTGACAGAATCGTTCCCTCCCTCCTTACGATAGCAGGTCTCGCCTTTTGCACCGCAGCCAGCGCGGCAGACCAACCCCAGTCAGCGGTGCCACTCAAACCGATCACCAAGAAGTTGACCTTCATCTACATCCCAAAGCTTGTTCACCCCTGGTATGAGGAAGTAAAACGGGGCGTCGAATATGGCATTCAGGAAGTCAAAAAAGAAGGAATCGACGTCGAATACATCTGGGATGCGCCGGCAGAAGCCGATGTCGATGAAGAGAACAGGAAAATTGAAGCAGCCATTTCCCGCAAGCCGGATGGACTGTGCGTCTCGTGTCTGGACCCGGCTACGAACGCCCAGATGCTGGACGAGGCCATTAAGGCAGGGCTCAATGTCCTGACATTCAACGCGACCGGTGGCCCAAAATATCCCTTTGTCGGTCGAAACAAAGACGCTGAGGACGGCTACATTTGTGGGAAGTACGTGGCGGAGAAAGCTGGGTAAGAAAGGTAACGTGGCCATTCTGTTGGGAAGCCTGACCGCACCAGAGCACCAAGGACGGGTCCAGGGATTCAAGAAGGCGATCGCGGAGTGCCCGGACATGAAAATCGTGTTTGAGCAGCCCGACAATGATAATCTCGAACAGGCCGTGTCGGTCACCGAGGGCGCTTTGCAGGCCCATCCGGATCTGAACGCTATTTTGTGCTGCAATGCTAGCAATCCGATCGGCGCGGCACGCGCGGTGAAGAACGCCGGCAAAGCTGGAAAGATTGTGATTGGTGGATTCGATAACCTTCCCGAGACGCTGGATTTCGTGAGGGATGGGACGATCCTGTGCACGATGGCCCAACGCCAGTGGGAGATCGGCTATTGGACTTTACGGTATTTGGTCGCGATGAACAGAGGTCAGACGATAGCTCAGGATCACGATACCGGTTGTTTGTTGGTGACTGCCGATACCCTTAAGCAACAGGCGCAGACTGCCGCGAAATAGTCATCCAGGCGGTCTCAGCGGCCCAATCGCCGGCGCGGACGTGAATCTGACAAAATAGCTAACTCGACTATGCATCAGTCGAAAAGCAAAGCGGAACTATTCTTCGAGGTTCGCAACGTTTCCAAGAGTTTTTTGGGAACGCAGGCTCTTAAGAATGTCAGCTTAAGCGTTCGTGCCGGACAAGTCCACGCGGTCATCGGTGAGAATGGCGCGGGAAAAAGCACGCTGATGAATATTATCTCTGGCAAGATGCAGCCAGACTCTGGCGAACTCTTACGAGATGGCAAAGCGCTGAATTTTCGTTCGCCTCAGGATGCCCATCGCGCCGGAATAGCGATGGCCCCGCAAGAATTAAGCCTTTGTCCACATTTGTCCGTTGCTGAGAATATCGTGCTCGGAAACCAGATTGGTTCGTTCGCGATCAACTCGAAGGCGACCCAGCGCCTGGCGGAGGAACACCTTGCGGAAATCGACGACCGAATTGATCCAAACAAGAAACTTGGCGAGTTAAGCGCAGCTGCTCAACAATTGGTCCAGATTACCCGGGCGACAGCAACGCAGGCTGACATTCTTGATTTTCGATGAGCCAACAGCCTCGCTGACCGATCGCGAAGCCAAAAGTCTTTTCGCGTTCATCTCAAGATTCCGAGAACGTGGCGGAGCCATCTTTTACATCTCCCACCGTCTCGACGAGATCCTGGAATACGGAGACCGCATTTCCGTGCTCCGCGACGGAGCCTATATCACGGAGCTTGACCCACGCCAGACGAATAAAGACGAGATGGTCCGCCACATGGCGGGACGTCAGTTCAATAGATCAGAGTTGCGATCCCGTGCCGCGGGATCGCAAGTTGGTGAAACCGTTTTGAAAGTCCAAGGCCTCACTCGCAAACGCGAGTTTGAGTCAGTGAGCTTCGAACTGCGGCGCGGTGAGTCCTCGGCGTTTCAGGTTTGATTGGATCCGGACGGACGGAACTGGCAAAATGCCTTTTTGGGCTGACTCCGGCTGACGTGGGTGAGGTCTTCATTGATGGACGGAAAATGGTTTTTCGCGGCCCTGCGGACGCCATAAAGAACGGCCTCGTTTATCTTCCGGAAGAGCGCAAGAAGGAGGGAATATTTCCGCTTTTAAGTGTCCGAGAAAATCTTTGCGTAGCAGCCTTTGAACAATTCAAACGATTCCTTGGTTTGGATCGGCGCCGAATGGTCGATCGCACGCGCGAAAACATCAGTCGTATTGGCATCAAAACCCCTGGTAGCGAGGCGCCGATAAAGAATCTGAGTGGAGGCAATCAGCAGAAAGTAATCATTGCCCGGTGGACCGCGTTACTCGCCAACGGGTTATCACTGATGAACGTTTCGGCTTATTGGGCCCGCGTTGTCGTCGGCGGAATCGTTTTGATAGCGATACTCGGAGATCTCCTTCGTCGCCGAGGTAGGACGTAATCACGATGGACCAATCTTCCAAGGAGACTATACGTCCCGAAAGCCATCTCGCACGGAAACTTCTTGTAGATAAAACCGAACCGCACATCAGCTAAACCCAAGACCTGAGCAGGAAAAGCGCTTTTTTTATATCATTTGATAACATGACAACTAACACAGCACCTCTCTCTACTTCACAGTCCGGGACCAGGCCAAGCACGTTTCCGTTGCCCGAGAAGAGCAAAGCGCTGGGTCTTTATGAATCGATGGTCCTGATCCGCAAGTATGAAGAGCGGATCTACTTTCTCTTCCTGGAGGGCCGCATCTCCGGCAGCATCCATCAATCGCACGGGCAGGAAGCCTGCGCCGTCGGCATGTTGTATGACACGCGGCCGACGGACTACATGGCCTCGACGCATCGGCCCGCGAGTCACGATCTGGCCAAGGGGGTGTCGCTCGATTCGATGATGTGCGAGATGTTTGCCAAGAGCAACGGCTGCTGTCATGGGAAGGGGGGTGCCATGCACACTGGCGACATCTCGGTGGGCGCCATCCCAGCGAATGCATTGGTGGGCAGCAACATCCCGATCGCCACGGGCATAGGCTTTTCATGCAAAATGCGCAAGACGGACAATGTCGTCATCTGCTTCTTTGGAGACGGAGCCAGTAACGAAGGCGCGTTTCACGAAGGAATCAACGGCGCGGCTATTTGGAACCTGCCGGTCGTCTTCGTTTGCGAAAACAATCTCTATGGTGCTTCGACAAACTTCAAGGCGACGATGAAGATCGAGACCGTCGCCGAGCGTGCGTCTTCTTACGGTATTCCCGGTGAGCGCATCGACGGCAACGACGTACTGGCCGTCAATGATGCAGCGACCAGGGCAATCGAACGTGCGCGCCGGGGCGAAGGTCCGACGCTGCTTGAGCTGATGACCTATCGCATCGCCGGTCACTCGCGCAGCGATGCCTGCGCGTATCGCCCGGACGAGGAAGAAGCATACTGGTTCGCGCGTGATCCGATCAAACTCTTCCGCAGCCTGCTGCTGGAGACCAAAACTGCGACCGAAGCCGAGTTGGATGCGATCGATGCCAGCATCGAAGAACGCGTCGACAAAGCAGTCCAGCTAGCCGAATCCTCCCCCGATCCGCTCCCCGAAGACGCTTTGCAAAATGTTTACTGGAATTCCGGAGACCGATAATGGCGAAAATATCCATCGTTGAAGCATTGAATCAGGCCATCATGGAAGAGATGGAGCGCGATGAGCGTGTCTTCTGTCTTGGTGAAGACATCAGCGACGCCGACGGCGGTTACGGCGGCGCATTTGCGGTGACGCGGGGCCTGCACGCCAAGTTTGGTTATGATCGGGTGTTGAACACCCCGATATCGGAGATCCTGATCGGAGGGATGGCGGTAGGCGCCGCCATGACCGGGATGCGTCCCATCGCCGATCTTCAGTACGGTGACTTCCTGTTCTGCTGCATGGACCAGATGGTCAATCAGGCCGCAAAGATGTGCTACATGTCGGGCGGAAGGGTCAATGTTCCGATGGTGATGCGCGCGCCGGTGGGCGCGACCGGCCGAGGAGCGCAGCACGGACAAAGTCTCGAAGGCTTCTTTACCCACGTCCCGGGGCTAAAGGTCATCTGCCCGGCTACGGCCTATGATGCAAAGGGTCTGCTCAAGACTGCGATTCGTGATGACAATCCCGTTCTGGTGTTTGAGCACAAGTTGCTTTACGGGGGCAAGCGCAAGGAGAAGGAAGCGCTCTCCACAGTCAGCGAGGTCCCTGACGCCGAATACACCATCCCCTTCGGCGAGGCCACCGTCCGCCGCGAGGGAAAGGACATCACCATCGTCGCCAATCTTTTCATGATGTACTGCGCGATGGATGCGGCAGCTGCGCTCGATCAGGAAGGCATTGGCTGCGAGGTCATAGATCCGCGAACCCTGGTACCCTTCGACTACGAAACCGTGGTCACATCTTTGCGGAAAACTGGGCGTCTGATGATCGTACACGAAGATAACTACCGCAACGGCTGGGGCGCTCAACTCTCCTCTTATATTGCCGAGAACGAGATCTATTTGCTGGACGCCCCGATCAAACGTCTAGCGGCCTACGATGTGCCGATCCCGTGCGCACCCATCATGGAGAAGTTTGTCATCCCATCCGCAGATCGCATCATCGCCGCGGCGCGTTCGCTGATGGTAGAGTAATGCATCCAAGCAAAACGAAAGGGTCCACTTAATGTCATCGATACGATGTGTTGACCTGCTTCGGCACGCCCAGGAAAATTCGTACGCCGTCGGCTATTTTGAGGCGTGGAATCTGGAATCGTTACTCGCCGTCGTTCGTGCCGCTGAGATCGCATGCTCGCCGGTCATGGTCGGATTCTGTGGTGAATATCTCGCCAACCCACAGCGCAAATTTAAGGAAGACATCAATCTCTACGGCGCCTTGGCACGGCAAGTCGCGCAAAGCGTTTCCGTTCCGGTAGCAACGCTTTTGAACGAATCGATCGATATGGACGTGGCCTACCAGGGAGTGAAGGCGGACTTCGATATGGTGATGTTCGTCGACGAAGGAATGCCGATTGATCGACTAACGGTTGTCACGCGAAAGCTCGTCGAGTTTGCGCGTGCCTGCCAGGTAGCGGTCGAAGGAGAAGTTGGTTCGCTGGGAATGGCCGATCAACCCACGGGACAACAGAGCGCGGGCCATAAAACTGATCCCGGGGTCGCGGCGAAGTTTGTCGCCGAGACGGGTATCGACGCGCTGGCAGTGTCCATTGGGAATATCCACTTTCTGGAGGGGGGCAAGGTGAAGCTGGACTTCGACCTGCTGGAGCAAATTCACCAGCAAGTGTCGGTGCCGTTAGTTTTACATGGTGGGACCGGTGTGGATAAGGCGGATTTCAGGCCAAGCATTGAACGTGGCGTTGCCAAGGTGAACGTAGGAGCGGGCTTAAAGCGTGTCGTGATCGAGAGCAACCGCCAGTACTTGGCCGAGAGCGACCTGAGCCGCATGAATCCGAATGACGTTCTTGGCCGCGGAGGCGTCCTGGATATGAACGTGCGCAGCCAGGCCGCTTTGATTGATGAAGTGATTGGATTTATCAGGGCCTTCGGTAGCGAGAACAAGGCGAGCTAAGGAGAATAGATGCTGAGCAAAATAACAATGCCGTCGGGCGGAACCAACACCGACCAGCTTTTGGTGGTCTCCTGGAAGAAGAATGCGGGCGATGCCGTCAAACGCGGTGACATTCTCTTGGAGGTGGAGACCGACAAGGCCCTGCTCGAAGTGGAGAGTTTCGCGCAGGGCACTCTCCTCAAGTGTTTAGTGGAAGAAGGCAGTTATGGAACGGTCGGCGACGTGATCGCGTACATCGGAGACCCCGAAGACCTGACCGCTCTTGAAACCGAATCCGCCCCGAGCAAGCCTGCAGCGGATGACCTGGACGTCATCACTCCGACCGGGTTGACAACGCTGGCAACGCCGGTATCGGAATCGGAGACCGCTCCTTCAGCTCAGGCCGACTCCTCAAACCGAACAGTCAAGGCGACACCCGCAGCGAAAAAAGAAGCCCGCGAACGCGGTCTCGATTTGGCGGAGGTTCATCGTAGTGTCGGCAAGGAAATTCTGCGACGTAGCGACGTAGCTCAATTTTCCGGTGTGAACGCAGGATCACCTGATTCAACTCGAGCAACTGGAGATGTCACGGGCTTCACGCTCGTCCCGCTCACGACCATGCGGCGCCTCATTGCCGAACGCATGGTAGCTGGCGCTTCGGTTCCCACTTTCACGGCAGAGATCGAAGTCGACATGACCGGCTGCAGCCGGCTGCGCTCCGATCTGAGCCAGCATTTCAAGGGCATCAGGTTTGGCTATCATGACATCATTGCGAAGTGCGTCGCCATCGCTGCCGGGGACTATCCTCTCGTGAATGCGTCGTTCACCGATCGCGGTATACAAGTCTTCCGGTCAGTTAACATCGGTCTTGCGGTCTCGCTGGAGCAAGGTTTGGTGGTGCCTGTCGTCTGCGACGTGCGGGGGAAAGACATTGCCACTCTCGCGGAGGCGAATGCCGCCAACATCGCTCAGGTCCGCACTGGGAAGTTTGATCCCAAAATTCTTGAAAACGGGACGCTCACCATCTCCAACATTGGCAAGTATCCCATCACGCGTTTCACAGCCATCCTCAATCCTCCGCAATCGTGCATCCTCGCCGTCAGCTCCATTCAATCGCGCGGGGTTTGGGTGAACGGTCATCTCCGCGAGCAACCCACTGCAGCCATCAACGGGACCTTCGATCATCGTGTCATCGATGGACGATACGGCGCCGAGTTCTTAACTGGTCTGAAGGAACTGCTCGAACATCCCGCTTTAATTTTTATTCGCTGAACGCGAAGCATCTATGTCCGAATTCACTTGCGATCTGATGGCGGCACACCTTCACGGACTATCCCTGACTCGGCGAGGCGTTGAAAGAGTTGGTCATGGAGAGCCGTCAGCTATCTGTCCACAAATTCAACAGAAGGTTCGACCGTAACAAGCCATGACGAGTTATCTAATCGGGCTGGACCACGGAACGGGCGGAGCCAAGGCGTGTATCATAGATGACCAGGCCACCGTTCTCGCTTACGCTTATCGGGAATATCCCATCTACGCCCATCATTCCGGATGGTCAGAGCATGACCCTCATCTGTACTGGCAGGCAACTTGCGAGGTCATCAAAGAATGTCTGGCGACCTCAAAGGCCCGCCCGGATCAAATCAAAGGGTTCGCTAACTCTTCCGCGCTACCTTCGCTCGTGATGGTGGACAAACATCATCGTCCCATTCATCTCGCGTATAACCTAATGGATCGCAGAGCTACGGAACAGGTGCAGTGGCTGCGCGATAATGTTGGCGAAAATCGGCTCTTCGAGATTAGCTGCAATCGGTTGGAGGATCACCCTACGCTTGTGAATCTGATGTGGGAAAAGCAGAATCGCCCAGACTATTTCGCGCAGATATACAAGGCGTTGACCATCGATGGGTACATCCGGTTAAAGCTGACCGGGAAGGCGACGGCAAATTTCTCTTCGGGCGCCTTCTTTGGAATCGCGTATGATCTTCGTCAAAACAAGTTCGATGAAGAACTCCTCGGGAAAATTGGTTTAGATCCGAGGATTATGCCGGACTTCTTTTCCTGTGAAGAGATCATTGGGTCTATCACGGAAGCGGCCGCAAAAGAAACGGGCCTGGTTGCGGGCATTCCGGTCGCGGCCGGTTCGGTTGATTGCAACGCCGGTTGGGTGGGAGGCGGCGCAGTAAACGCGGGCGACATACAGATCAATCTGGGGACATGCGGCGTCATCGGCGTCATCCACGAGAACCCGGAGTTGATTCTCGACACAATGATCAATTGCTCTTACGTGACTGATTCCCGCAAGGTATTTGCCACGGTAGCAGCAACAACATGCGGCGGGCAGTCCCTGCGTTATCTGCGCGACAACTTTTCCCAGCTCGAAGTGGCCACCGAGAAAGCTGTTCCGGGCTTCAGTGCGTACGATTCGATGGAGAAGCAGGCCGAGTCCGTTCCGCTCGGCTCCGGTGGCCTCCTCATTTTGCCCTATCTGATGGGGGAACGCACACCACTTTGGGATGTGCATGCCCGTGGGGTCATATTCGGCCTTTCGTTAAACCACACCAAGGCCCACCTTGTCCGGGCCATGATGGAAGGCGTTACCTTTGCGATGTACGACTCCTTTAGTATTATCCAGGAGCGCTGTCCGAACATCAATCTCCCCATTGTTCTGAACGAGGGCGGTGCGAAAAACCGGTTGTGGCGCAGAATGATTACCGACATCTTCAACGTTCCAACGGTCTTCGTAAAAAGCCGCATCGGTGCACCCATGGGAGACGCCATTTTGGCCGGCGTGGCGACTGGAATCTTTGAAGATTTCTCTATTGCAAAAGAGAAGGCCGAGTACATCGACCGCATGGATCCGATCCCAGCCAATCACGACCGTTATATGGAGTATCACCAGCTTTACCGCCGGCTTTATTCCCACCTCCAGGAGGATTTTGTGACGCATGCAAGGCTCCGCGAGCAACATCTCCCTGAACGATGCTTGTGACGTAAACTACAAGTTATTTTGTTGAGTTCTTTAATCGTTGCGAGTTCTTGGCCCAATACCGTTGAGCTCGTTTGTTGGCTAGCTGAATTTCGTTCGGAGTCGGATAGTAAGTATCAAAAGCGTAGTTTCAGTTGTCTGTCTTTTCGGAGTTGGCGCGCCCTGCCAAGAGCAGACACATGCAAATCAAGAGTTTCTTCAACCGAGTGACAATCCAGGCTGCCCGCAGTAAATCCGATAAATCCCGTAGATTGTTACCGTAGAGCCGCCTCTCATCCAGCGCTCCGCGCCACCGTCTCCAGCAAGGAGAAGGAACAGCACCCCTACGTCCTTGACCTATCGCGAATGCCAGGATTACGCTATTTCTTTTGGGAGGAAAAAACCGACAATGGCGAACGATGGACAAGGTGCGCGGCGCGTGCTCGTCACCGGCGCGGGCGGCGGCTTCGGGCGCCATTTGGCGGTCGACTTCGCTCGCCATGGCTGCCGGATCGCCATTGCCGATCTGAACCCCGCTGGCGTGGAGGAGAGTCTAGGCCTCTGCCGTAAGCTCGGGGCCGAGGGCATTGCGGTGGTCGGCGACCTTACGCAGGGGGGCGCGCCCGATGCCGCGGTTTCCGCCGCTGTCGAGGCGTGGTCGGGGCTCGACGTCCTCGTCAACAATGCCGCTTACGGCGGCATTGAAGCCTTCCTGGATATGACGGCCGACCTTTGGGACCGGACCCTGGCCATCAACGTCAAGGCGCTCGCGCTCCTCACGGCGGCGGCAGGGCGGGTGATGAAACGGCAGGGGGCCGGCCGCATCGTCAACATCACCTCGCCTGCTTCCCGCATGGCGCTGCCGAACTATGCCGCGTATGCGGCCAGCAAGGCGGCCGTCGATTCCATCACCCGGGCGGCGGCCGTGGCGTTGGCGCCGTTCGGTGTCAGCGTCAACAGCGTCGCGCCCGGCATGATGGACACCGAAATGCAGCGCTCCACCGAGGAAGCGCTGGCGCGCGTCGAAGGCCGCGACGATCTCGAGGCTTTTCTGGAGGAACGGACGCGCCGGGTGCCGCTCGGACGGCGGGCGGAGATAGGCGAAGTCGCCGCGGCGGTGATCTGGCTCTCCCTCGATGCGCCCGCCTACATCATGGCCGAGCGGCTCAACGTCAGCGGCGGGCTCGACAGGGACTGATCATGGCGCAGCGAAACCATCCCGCCGGAACATCCGATCTCGCCGCTCTGCGCGCCCATGCCACGAACATGCGTCGACACATGCTCACCATGGCGCGCGGACCCGGACAGGGCTATATCGGCCAAGGGCTCGGCATCGCCGACGCGCTCGCCGCGCTCTATTTCCATGAATTGCGCTACGACCCGGCCGATCTTGCCTGGCCGGAGCGCGACCTTTTCCTGCTCTCGACCGGCCACTATTCGATCGCGCTCTGGGCGGCGCTCGCCGAAGCCGGCGTGATCCCGCTGGATGAGCTCACGACCTACGGGGCCGACGACAGCCGGCTCGACATGTCGACGCTCGACACCACGCCCGGCGTCGAGATGATCGGCGGCTCGCTCGGCCATGGACTCGGTCACGGCGTTGGCATGGCGCTCGGCCTGCGGCTCCGGCATTCGCCCGCCCGCGTCTTCGTCGAACTTTCCGACGGCGAGATGCAGGAAGGCGCGACCTGGGAGGCCGCCATGGCGGCCGCGCATTTCCGGCTGCACGACCTCGTCGCGCTGATCGACTGCAACGGCATCCAGGCCGACGGCGCGCTCGTGCTCGACATGGAACCGGTCGCCGACAAATGGCGCGCCTTCGGCTGGGCCACGCAGGAGATCGACGGCAACGACCTCGCCGCAGTCGTCGCGGCCCTCGCCGAGGCCCGCGCGGCCGAGGGCAGGCCGCAGGCGATCGTGCTGCGCACCCGTCCCGGCTAGCGGCGTGCCGACGCTCGAACGGCGCGAGAAGGCGCATTTCGTGCGGGTCGAGCCCGGCGAATGGGACGCTCTGCGGACAGAACTCGACAGGCACGCGGAGGCCGCCCATGGTTGAAGCCGCACGCACCCTGGCGATGGGCCAGGACGAGGCGACCGGTGCCGGCCGGTCGACGGTCGACGCGCCGTTCGGCAAGGCCCTTGTCGAGATCGCGCACCATCGGGCCGATATCGTCGGCCTCACCGCCGATCTCGGCAAATACACCGACATCCTGCCCTTTCGCGACGCCTTTCCCGAGCGCTTCTTCAACGTCGGCATGGCGGAGCAGAACCTCATCGCAGTCGCGGCCGGCCTGGCGCGCACCGGCCACGTGCCGTTCGCCACCACCTACGGCGTCTTCGCCACCCGGCGTGCCTACGATTTCGTCGCCATCGCCTGTGCGCACAGCAAGCTCAACGTCAAGATCGTCGCCGGCCTGCCGGGCCTTACGACCGGCTATGGCGGCACGCATCAGGCGATCGAGGATCTCGCCCTGATGCGCATGATTCCAGGGCTGGTGGTGATCGATCCCTGCGATGCGACCGAGATTGCCCAGGCAACGGCGGCCGTCGCCGACCACGACGGCCCGGTCTACATGCGGCTGCTGCGCGGCAAGGTCGCCGGTCGTGCTCGATCCCGCCACTTACCGCTTCGCGATCGGCAAGGCGCAGCGGCTTCGCGAAGGTTCGGACGTCGGCATCGTCTCGACCGGCCTGATGACCGAGCGTGCCCTCGACGCCGCGGCGGCATTGGAGAAGCGGGGTATCCGCACCGGCATTCTTCACGTGCCGACGTTAAAGCCTTTCGATACGGAGGCAGTCGCCGCCTTTGCGGCCGCGGTGGATCGCCTGGTGACGGCGGAGAATCATGTCGTGCAGGGCGGCCTCGCGAGCCAGGTCGCCGAGGCGCTGTTCGACCACGGCGTGCAGAAAACGCTCACCCGCATCGGCCTGCCCGACCGCTTCATCGAATGCGGTGCCGTGCCGACCTTGCAGAAGCGCTACGGTCTCGACACCGCCAACCTGATCGCCGCCGGCCTTGCCGCCCCACCGGGATCGGTGCGATGAAGCGTCAGTCGCGCCACTCTACCGAAACCGAACCGTCACGAAGCACAGCCGCAACTTTGCCACGGAAGTGCTCAATTGCCGCGGCTCCGTCGAGAACGGCAATTTCCGTGCGATAAACGCGCCGTTCGCCAGGCTTCAGCAGGATCAGCTCGCCGGCCGCCTTCACCGCCTCGCGACCGAAGCCGTTGGTACAGGGTTCGATGCCCACCGCATATTGGCCTTCGGCCATCATGCGCCACTCGATGTAGTTCGGCATGACGCGCTTATCATAGCTGACCGCCACACCGAGCCCGAGCCGCGCATTGACGATGGCGACATGCACGCGGCCTTCCGCGTCGGCGGCCATCTCGTGCGCGAAGGTTTGCTGCGTGAAGTTTGCCTGCGGCGCGATGAAGGACGACCAGCTTCTCGGGTCATCGAGGTCGGCCGTGCCGAAAAGCAGCTTCGGCCGCGCACTGCTCGGGGCGATCAGCTCTGCGCCGGCGTCGACGAGCGGAAAGCCGATGTTGTAATGATAGAGGAGCATGTGCTCGACCGGCACGAAGGCGCGGTTTTCGATCACGTCTTCCATGACGAAGCCTGCGCGGCCGAGTTCGGCGCGATAGGTGCGAGTCATCACGAGATTTTCGCCGTACGCCTGCGCCTGTGTCACGCGGCCGACGGACTCCATGACCAGATCGTCGCCTTCCCAGCGTTCCACGAGCGAGACGAGTTCGGCCGGTATCATGGCTGCGCGGTCGTGCACGCCGTAGCGCTCCCGCGGGCGAGCGGGAAAATTGTAGTGCCCCACTTCGGCGGTCTCCGGATTGCCGATGTGGATAAGACCACACGTGTTGTTGAAGCCGCCGAGCGCCGTACGCAACCAGCCGAATTCGGTCTGCTGCTCGAAATACCAGGGGCCGGGCATCAAAGTTGGCGGCATCCAGGCGAGCGAGGCGCCTCGGTATTCGGCGCGGCCGACATCCATGCCGCGGTCGAGCGCGACCTCGAATATGAAGCCGGTCCCGGTCCGGAATTCGATCAGGCGGACGCCGCGCGAAGGACCATTGTCCGAGGCAAGCAACCTGACGCCGCCGAGCTGGGAAACATGGCCGACGCGGCGCTCCAGCTCGGACCGGTTCCATCTCTGCCCAAAGAGCTCTGCCATCGTCTCCACTGGCAGTAAACGGTACCATCCGCCAAGTCAATCAAAGAAGGGAAATCGGGCGGCTCGCGGGCCGGCAAGACCGCCGATGAACAGCGGTGTTCCAGATCATGCATCGCCAAAGCACCCGTCAGCCGCGGAACTGAGACATAAGATCGTGGTTCAGATTGACGACACGTAGAGTCATCGGTAACATTGCGGATATTTCAAAACTTCGCCGCCCCCTTAGATCGGCGGAGCGCACACGAGAGGAGAACATGTCGCGATTTCTGACGGCTTTGGCGGCTGCGCTTTTAATCGGCATTGGCTGGCCGGTATCGGCTGGCGCCATCAACAATCCACCGAAAATCGGTCTCGTTCAGATCGATCTCAGCAATCCCTTCCACTTGGGCGAGGTCGACGGCGCCAAGGAGGCGGCGCGCCGCTTCGGCTTCCAATTGATCGTCACCAGCGGCGAAGGCGACGTGAACAAACAGATCCAGGCCGTCGAAAACCTTATCAACGAGGGCGTCGACGCCATCGCGATCAACTTCATAGACGCGGGCGCCTTCGGGCCCACGATGAAGAAGGCCGCCGCTGCGGGCGTGCCGATCATCGGCCTCCACTCGAAGATCGAGGGCTGCGCGGCCGTGCTCGGTTTCGACGAGCGGCATACCGGAAAGATCGTCGGCGAATACGCTGCGCAATTGCTCAAGGCCAAATATGGCGAAGCGAAGGGCGAGGTCGCCAACCTGCAAGGCCTGCTCGGACAAGGCCTCAATACCGACCGCTCCGGCGGCTTCACCGACGTGATGGCGCGATATCCAGGCGTCAAGGTCGTCGCGCAGGACCCGACCGACTGGGATCCGACCAAGGCGGTCGCGGTCACTGAAAACTGGATGACCGCCTATCCCTCTCTCGATCTGATCTACGGCAACAGCGACAGCCTAACCGTGCCCGCGGCGAAGGTCGTCGCGCGCAGCGGTCGGCAGGGGCAGATCATGCTCGTCTCCGTGGACGGTACGAAGGACGGTCTCGAGGCGGTGCGCGACGGCGTCTTGAAAAGTACGGTCTTGCTGGCGCCGCAATATTCGGGCTTCTGGAAGGCCTACCTGCCCTTTGAGATCGCCACCCACAAAACCGATCTGAAGGAGCTTCTCATCCAAGGCGTCCTGGTGACGAAAGACAATGTCGTGCCGGCGCTCAAGCTCGCCGATGACCAGGTTCACGACATCCAGAAGTTTCCTTTCGAAAAACCGCTGACCGACATCGTGGCGGCCTATAAGTGAACGGAAGCCCCGTCTCCGCATTCCCGGCGCTCGAAGTCCGCGACCTCACGAAGCGATTCCCCGGCGTGCTGGCACTCGACGGGGTTACCTTCGTGCTCGGACGAGGCGAGATCCATGCGCTCGTCGGCCAGAATGGCGCCGGCAAGTCGACCATGATCAACGTCTTATCGGGGATGCTTGCCCCCGATGCCGGCGAAATCCGCCTTGCAGGCCAGCCGGCAAGCATCGACAGCACCCGCAAGGCCCTCGAGCTAGGCATCGCCACCGTCTACCAGGAGCTGAGTCTGCTTCCGAACCTGACGGTGGCGCAGAATATAGCACTGGGACACGAGCCGCGCCGCCTCGGCCTGCTCGACGTCGCCGCGATGCGGACCACAGCGCGGAAGGCGCTCGCCCGGATCGGCATGGAGATGGCGGACGACATACCTGTCGGCCGGTTGTCGCTTGCCGAGCGCCAGCTCGTCGAAATCGCCAAGGCCCTCGCCCATGATCCGACCGTGCTAGTGCTCGACGAGCCGACGGCCGCACTGGGCGCCCGCGAGGTCGAGCGCCTGTTCGCCATCCTGCGGAGATTGAGGGGCGAAGGCATGTCGACCGTCTATGTCTCGCATCGTTTCCGAGAGATCCTCGACCTTTGCGACCGGGCGACGGTGCTGCGCAACGGCCGCGTGGTGATGGCGGCTGAGCTTGCCGGCTGGAAGGAGGCTGACCTGACCGAAGCAACGGTCGGCGGCCGCAGCGAGGTTTTTGCGCGCGCTCGCCCGGCCGCCGGCCGCCGGACCCCGATGGTCGCGGCGGAAGGGCTTTGCTACAGCGACCAAGTGAAAAACGTCAGTTTCTCGGTCGCCGAGGGCGAGGTCCTGGCACTGACAGGCCTGCTCGGTGCTGGGCAGAACGAGATCGCCCGCCTTCTCGGGGGCGACCTGCAGCCCGACGCTGGCTCGATCGTAATCGGCGGGCGGAAGGTGGCTCTGCGCCATCCCTCCGACGGCCGCGCGGCGGGCATCTGCCTCGTCAGCGACGAACGCAAGAGGGAGGGCATTCTGCCCAATCTCACGTTACGGGAGAACATTGCACTGCCTTCACTCGGCCAGCGGCGGGCCGGTGGCCTCTTCGTCGACAGGGCGGCCGAGCGCACCGCCGTTGCGGAATCGGTGCGGCAATTTGGCGTAGTCGCCGGCTCCCTCGAGACGCCGATGCGGTCGCTGAGCGGCGGCAACCAGCAGAAGGCGCTGATCGCCCGCTGGCATCTCGCAGCCGCCATGGCCTTTGTTCTCATAGAGCCGACGCATGGCGTCGACGTCGCGGCGCGGGGCGAGATCTACCGTAGGCTCGATGCCCTCGCAGCCGCCGGCAAGGCGCTGGTCGTCGTCTCCTCGGAGATTGCCGAGGTTCTGGCCATCGCCGACCGCGTTCTCATCGTTCGCCAGGGCTTGATCGCCGCGGCGACGACGCCGTCCGAAACCGACGAGGAAGGCCTCAACCTGATGATCCAGGGGGCAGGATGAACGCGCCCGCGCACCCGTCCGAAACCTCGGCCAGTCCGCACCGCACCGGCACTGCCTTTGCGGCTGCGGGACTTCTCGGGGTTCTGCGCGAGGCGCCGATGGTCGCCGCCGGTGTTCTCCTGTTTGTCGGATTCGCGGCGACTTCGAGCGTTTTCCCGACCGCCGCCAATGCCGAAAACATCCTGCGCCAGGCCGCGCCGACCCTGATCCTCGGGATCGCCATGGCACTGGTCGTGCTGATCGGCGGAATCGACCTCTCCGTCGGATCCGTCGTCATCGCCTCAGCGACGACTGCCGGCATTGCGCTCCAAGCGCAGGTTCCGGACGCGCTCGCAATGTTGGCGGCGATCTTCATCGGCGCCAGCGTCGGCACCATCAACGCTGTGCTCACCGAAGGTCTGGGAATGAGTCCCGTCGTCGTGACGCTCGGCACCATGATAGCCGTTCGCGGCCTCGCGCTGTTGGCGCTTGGCGCCCATCATTCCTGGATCAATATCGACGCGCCGGCCTTCAATGCGCTGGCGTTGACGCGCATCGGAGGCTTGCCACTCGATGCGCTGCTTGCAGTGGCCTTGGCGTTCATTGCCTGGGTGGCGTTGCGCCGGACCGTCTACGGACGGCGTCTCTATGCGGTCGGCGACAACCCCGTCGCAGCCCGGCTCTGCGGCCTGCCAATCCGTCGCCTGCGCGGCGCCGCCTATATCGCCTGTGGAGCACTAGCCGGCGTCGGCGGTATTCTGGCCGGCGCCCGGACCGGAGTGGTCAGCCCATCGATCGGTAGCGGCCAGGAATTCTTGGCGATTGCCGTCGTGGCGCTCGGCGCCGGCGGCCTGCCGGCCGGCCGCGTGAAGATCGGCGAGACGGTGGTCGGCGCGCTCATCGTGACAATGGTCTTCAATTACATGACGATCCGCGGCGTTGCGGCCACTTGGCAGACTACCGCGACCGGCCTGTTGCTTCTCGCAGCCATGGTCATCGGCCGGCTGGCTCAGAGGCAAGGCGCCGGGGAGATCTCGGTCGGCATCCAAGCTTTCGGCACGATGGGCGGCAGCCTGGCGCGATCCCTCGGGCGCAATGCGATCGCCGTCGCGACCGTCCTGCTCGTTGCGCTCTTTGCGATCATCAATCCTCGGTTCGCGACGCTTCCCAATCTCATTGCCTTGATCGAGCAGAACGCCGTCTTTGCCATCGTCGCGGTTGGCGCGTTGATCGGCATCGTCTCGCGCTGCGTCGACATTTCGCCGGGTTCCGTCGTGGCCCTTGGCGCGGTCGTTGCAGCGCTCACCCTGCGGGCGGGATTCAGTGCGCCCGCTGCGCTGCTTGCCGGCGTCTTCGCCTGCCTGATCGTCTACGGCCTCAACGGCCTCCTTGTCGGTTGCCTGAGGCTCGAACCGTTGATCGTGACGCTCGCCGCCTGGATCTGGGCCCGTGGCCTCTCCGTATCGCTGACAGGCGCGCGGACGATCCCGTTCGATGCCGGCTTTGTCAAATTCATGAATACCACCATCCTCGCCGGCTTCACACCCGCCGTGGCGTTGGTGCCTGGCGCCTTCGTGCTCGGCTGGCTGGTGCTGACGCGCCTACCGATCGGAATGCGGCTCTACTCGCTCGGCAACGACCCGCGCGCGCTGCGTCAGGCGGGTGTCGACGACAGGGCGACGCGCTTCCTGATCCTTCTCATCATGGGATGTTTAACGGCTGCCGGCATGGTGGTCATGCTTGGCCGGCTCGGCGCTGCGGCACCGACCGCCGGCTTCGGCCTGGAGCTCGATGCGATCGCCGCCGTCGTGATCGGTGGCGCCTCGTTTCGCGGCGGGGAGGGGCGGCTGCGCGACACCGCGATCGGCGTCGCCTTCCTGGCGGTGATGAACAACGGCCTCTCCGGGCTTCAGATGACCGATGCCGGCTTCTTTATGATCAAGGGCGGTACCATTCTCGCCGCGCTCGTTTTGCGGTCGACGGCGGGCCTGCTGCCGCAGAAGCGGAGGCACGCGTGATGGTTGCGGAGGAGGCGGCGAAGGGAGAATTATCGGCGTCATGAAAATCAAGCGGCTTGAAACCTTTCTTGCCAACGCAGGCCTACGTAACTACCTCTTCGTGCGGCTCGTCACCGATACGGGACTCACCGGCATCGGCGAGGCGTCGCTCGAATGGCAGGAGCGTGCCGTCGAAGTCCTCCTCAACGAATGGGTCGCCGCCCGCGTGGTAGGCCGCGATCCGTTCGACATTGAGGACGTCGTCGGCGGCATGGTCCGCGACCAGTACCAGGGCGGCGCGACAGTCATGACGGCGATCAGCGGCGCCGAGATCGCCATGTGGGACCTGATCGGCAAAGCTTGCGGCCAGCCGGTCTACCGTCTCATCGGCGGACGCGCGCGCGAAACCGTCCATGCTTATGCCAACGGCTGGTATGGCGGCTGCCGGATGGCCGCCGAATTCGCCGCCCGCGCGGCAGCCGTCGTGGCGCGCGGCTACAACGCGCTCAAGTTCGACCCGTTCACGACCGCTTGGAAGACGCTCCACGGCGAGGAGGAGCATGCGGCAATCGAGATCATCGATGCGGTCGCGCGCGCGGTCGGACCGAAGGTCGGGTTGATGATAGAAATCCACGGACGGCTCGCCGCCGACGAAGCCATCCGCTTCATCCGTCGCCTCGCATCGCACAACATCGTCTGGTGCGAGGAGCCGGTTGCCCCCGAGAACCTTGATCTCCTCAAGGAGGTGAAAGCCGCCGTGCAGCACCCAATCTCAGCCGGCGAGCGCCTTTATACCCTAGTTGATTTCGCGCGGATGATCACCATGCGCGCATGCGATGTCGTGCAAATGGATATTGCGCATTGTGGCGGCCTGGCGGCAGCGAAGAAGATTGCCGCTTTCGCGGCGGTCCAGGACATCGGCGTCTCGCCGCACTGCTCCATCGGCCCGGTCGCGTTCGCGGCTGCGATCCACTTCGCCTACTCGACCCCCAACATGCGCCTGCAGGAGTCTTTTGCCGAATTCGACGTCGACTGGCGCAATGACCTCGTCGGCGGATGGAATCCGCTCGGACACGGCGCGCTTGCTCTGCCGGAGCGGCCGGGGCTCGGCGTGGAGCTCGACGAAGCGGTGATCGCCCGCCACCCCTATAAGGCGCTGTCGTTTCCGTCGCTTTGGGATAAGACCTGGACCGACGAATTCACCGGCGCAGTGGCCTTTCGTGGGACGCTACCTCGATGAGAAAGCTCGGCCGACCTAGCCAGCCGCTTAAAGCGTCTGCGTGGCGATGTATTACAGATTGATGTTAGCTAGTCTAGCGTGCTTGCTCCACCAGGTCGGGCCGCTGATAGGCCTTCAGCGCTTGGGCGTGGGCAGTTAAGAGGACGGAAAATTGGACCGGAAAAGTCTTTGGATCGCCGTGCGCCAAGCCGTGGTAGGCTTTGCGGATCGCATTTCGATCCTCTTTGCGAAGACTACCCGTCGGGAGTGTCGTGGAATCGAGCGCTGATCCGGTCCAACCGGATCAGCGCTCGTTCAAGAGAGAGACCTCAATTTTCAAACATCCTGTTTAGAAATCGCGTTCGAACTCGCGTCGTGCTGCGTCGGCATCCGCTGCCAGATCGGTAAGCAGCTCAAGAAACTCGTGCGTCTGGCCGATGAAAAGACCGTCCGCGCTCAGAGCCTTGACAGCCCCCATGGCAGCCCCGGTCGTATTAGTTGGGCGAATAATCGAACAGATCGGGAATTTGCGGCTGAGAAACGGACAGGGCTCCGGCATAATCAGGTTGGCCTGCAGCGACGGATCGGTTGAAGCGGTGAGATCTACAAATGTTACCGATGAACCGGTTTCGTGATCTACATCCATCAAAGGATTCGGATTGCCTGCGTTGGCATTGCCTGCCTTGTCCTGCCAGGTCTGAAAGTGCATGGTTTCAGTTGGGCCGATGCTGAGCAGGATTCGCAAAACTTCTGGATTGGTTACCCGTTGGGCCAGCGAGGGGTAAAGGCTGCTGCCGCCTTGCTCAATAAAGGCAAAGTGAAAACCCGCCGTGAACGCGATCGCTTTAAGGTGGTCGGTTTGGCTAGTGGCGCTACTGTTATGCGTATCATCATTATCTCTGGGAATTGCCGTCCGATTCTTGATTTCTCCCGGAGGATTCACTGCTTGGGCAAAGACAGACTTTGGATCGAGATCGGGGTTGTTCGCGTCGCTGCGGTACCGCGTCCAAAAACTGGTATCCACGTTGAGTTGCATGAGGTTTGTGAGGCGATGCTTTCCCGAGGACCCATCCGCCATACTGCCTGCCAACGTGCGAAAATGAGGGCCTTCGAGTAGATCAAGCTCGGCCACCGAGGCGCCTTTAGAATTCAGGTAAGCCCTGATGAATGCCGCATGGCTGATCTCATCGTCGGTATTGTCGTGGATATACTGGGGCATGTCGCCGTCAAGAAGCTGAAGGGCGGCCGTGTAGGGCGTGTTTCCTCCGGTTTTTGGCGCAAATTCGTTATCCTGGGTTCCTCCAAGTTCCCAATATTGTATCCAGAGATCGCTTTCTAGAATTTCTGCCGCGCCCAGGAATCGCAGGATGGCGGCATCACCTCTAGTAAGGTTGCCACTTTGATCGCCGCCTGCCGCCTCGGCTTTTGTTATCAATAGTGCGCTTGCCGGCAGCAAAGTTGCGCCGGCCATGCCTAAGCCCTTTAAAAAGGAGCGTCGTCCGACTTCACGACGCCCACGAGAGTCGAGATTTCCATCTGCCGAAGGAATCATCATCATCTCACTCGATGCCTTACGGCCGTTGTTTCGTTCTTTTTTCATATGTAACGCTGCGGGATTTTCGGGGTGTTTCCTCGTTCCATAAGGTTGATGTAAGAGCTCTATTTCCTAGCAACATATATACCCGCATAACCCTGATTTTATTCCCGCAGGGGGCGTTTTGCCGACGGCTCCTCCAACGAGTGGCAAGCGACGCCCCTCCAGGCTTTTAGTGCGGGGGGCGCCCTGAGTCCACGATGGTTTGATTTTGAGGCTAATAAGATTCCTAAATTGAGATAGCAAGGGAGGAGGTACACGTGTTACACGTGTCGGGTGAACATACAGGGCGCACGTGCAGCATCCGGGGGAATCAGAGGGAGCCGATAGCTGTTAGACAAAAAAACGTTCATGTCACAAGACTATCCAGTTACCTGGTTGTTCCTGCTCTTTAACCTCCCGGCAAAGCACTCAACCTACCGTGTAAAAATCTGGCGCCGGCTCAAGAGATTCGGCGCGATTCAACTCAAGACGTCGACCTACGTTCTCCCGGATGAGGCTCTCCACTACGAGCGCTTCCAGTTGCTAGCCAAAGAGATTGTCAGTAACGGAGGCGAGGCCGCTCTGGTCCGTGTCAAAGATATCGAAGGGATGCCGTACTCCGCCTTGGTCGCGATGTTCAATGAAGCGCGAGCACGCGAGTACGCCGAGATTGCTGAGCCTCTAACTCTTCTCATCAGGGACACCAGGGGTCTGAAAGCTTCTCCGGAAGCATTCCCTAACCAGCTGCAGAAACTTCGCCAGCGCTTTCTGGAGGTATACGAGGTCGACTTTTTCCAAAGCTCACGGGGCGAGGATCTCGAGAGACTCTTCCGCAGGGCAGAATCGCTGGCCTCCAATAGAGGAGAGTCGATGAGAAAAGGGCGACTGCGAGCCGAGGAATATCAGGGTAAAACCTGGATAATCCGGCCCCGTCCTGAGATCGATCGGGTCGGTTCGGCCTGGCTGATTGCTAACTTCATCGATCCAGACGCCAAATTCGTTTTTACAAGGGCGCCGGCGAAGCATCAGAGAACATCGCCATATATCATTATGGAGTCGGAATTCAGCCACGATTTTGACTGCTGCACTTTCGAAACGTTGATCGAACTCTTCGCTATTCGTGAACGAGCCGTACTTCGCTTGGCCGAAATAATTCACGACGCGGATCTGGAAGACGACCAATTTCATCGCGTGGAAGGGTTCGGTATCGATCAAATTCTGAAAGGTTGGGCCAAGCAGGGCGTGAGCGACCAAGAGATCTTGCGGCGAGGCTTTCAATGCCTTGGCGCTCTCCATGCGCAGTTCAAACGCAGCTAGGGCGCCGTTTACTTCTTGCTTCTCACCCATCGTTTTGGTTGCGGCTTTGCTGCGCTGTGAGAATCTGTCTTGCACAGAGAAAAAGGGTTAAAAGGCTCACGCGTATGGCCGGATATGTAATTGCCAATGTAGTCTGGAAAGATTCGGAGGGCTTAGCCGTTTATAAGCGGCTGATGCCGCCATCGGTTGAAAAATTTGGGGGCCGGTTTCTGGTGCGCGGCGGAGCGTCGGAGGTCTTGGAGGGGGAGTGGAGCCCGGCCCTTGTAGTGATTGAATTTCCAACGGTTGAGCAGGCCAGGCTATGGTATGGCTCGGAGGAGTACCGGCCGGCACTCGAGATTCGGCAGCGAGCAGCGGACAACGAACTTCTGATTGTAGAGGGGACGGCTCCGCCGGCACTTTAAGCGCCTGGCGACGGCGGCGGTTCTGAAGTAAACGAAGTTTTTAAATCCCCGAGCCATTCGTTTTGCTAGCTGAATAATCCATGACGGCTTCGATGGCGCTGGAAGTCAGGTGGGTGTCGAAGTAGGCCAGGATGCCATCCCAATGCTGGCGAACAGTCTTGTCAGGTGGAACTTATCAAAAGCGATTCTGGCCTGAGGAAAGTGGTCGGTCGCACCCTTGACATAGGCCGGGCTCATATCAAGGGCTTCCATCAGCAGGCTAAAACCGCTGCCTTCCCAGGTCCAGGGCGCTGCACCTGATGGACTCCGCGGCGCCCTGGCCGCCAGTTCACAGCGATACTGAAAAAAGTTCAAATGCCGCCAGCGTCTCTCGATGGTGTCGTGCACTCCAAACAAAGCTTTACAGCGCGGGCACTCGAAATGTTCCCTTGGGACACGCTCGATTTGCAATTCCAAGCGTTTGGGTTCACATGGGGCGAGTCCGATATTGCGGACAGGCGTGAGTGCTCGTAATTGAGAGCTAGAACGCGAAAAAACGAAAATAGAGGGACAAACAGACATGGACGTCGATTGACGAAGTTCAAACGAGACGCGGTAAGAAAGTTGAAAGCCAGTGAACGAAGCGTCCGGCAATTAAGCCAAGAACTGGGTGTCTCGGGTTGCAGTTTGAAACGTTGGAAAGAGTTGCCGATCGGTGGGTCGACGGGCCCTGGCGCCTTGGCGCCAGCGAGCCGGCTTCACCGTTATCGGCCGGGAGCGCTCGACATCGGGACTGCAGTATTCGCCATTGGCCGTTCTGATGGCGGAAGCGGCATTCGAGCGAAACCGTCGCCGACGGTTCAGAAAGCGTCCTTTCAAATGACGCCCGAGCCTGCGGCAGGTCCTCCGAAGGAACTCTGAACGAACGCTAGCTAGCGTTCACAAATGCCTGCGGATTTGTGACTTGTGCAAGGAACTGGCGTTCGGGTACTCGGTGCGCGGTGAATGTTAAGTCTCAAATTATACAACTTGTTGGAATTCGGTGTGTTGTATCGCCAGTTTCTGGAGAGCCACCCACTCGGCCAAGGCGCTATCTGCTAGGAGAAAGGAACTTTTGTTCATCGGCGTTTTGTGGGCAATGGCGCTTCTGATAGGAGTTCTGGGCGGAAGTCAAAATCGAAGACTCACTGGTGCTTTAAAGCCCGCTGGAGAGCCTGATTCCTTGGATTGCGGTCGTAACTCCTTTTTCTTGCGCTCGAAGACATCCCCGCTTGAACTCGCGATATCCTCGACCTCTCGAGAAACGCCATTTCTTCCGACCGTGAAACGCGGCTTCTCGCCGTCGAGCTGGAGGTACACAAAGCCCGCATAGGCGTCGTCTCCGCCTTTCAAATCCCTCGGTTTCGGAAACCACTGGGCGAATAAGGGCATAACATCAGACTACAGAACTAATAAAAAACAGGATTCATTGAGCCTGAGGGATTTAGGCATGACCACGGAGCCATTATAGCCCTGTCTCTCCTTATTAGTGCAACTATGGCGGCTTTGCTTCGCCAAACCACATTTTAAAAGGTATACTGAGACGCGTAATGAAAAGTTTTGACGAATCCCGGCGAGCGTCCAGGCTGTCAAGTGACATGTCCCGGGCATTTTTTGTTTTAGCACGAGTCGCTCTCTGAGCATAACGATTTTTAAAAATGGTTATGGCTAATCACTATGAAATGTTGGAGGAGGCGCTTGCCAGCTACGAAAAAGCGACTCGCGAGTTAGAAGAGTTCCGGGCCCGAGTCAGTCGAGCGGAAGTGGACGAGGAAGCTACCCTAAACGACCACAGCCTCCCGGAGGACCAAGCGACAAAAGAGTTAACCAACGCGCAAAAACTCAAAGCCGTTTACACGGCTAGAGCGGCGCACAAGGAAAAGGAACTAGCTGGTCTGGGGCCTAAACTGGAGGAGGCGTTCTGGCAGACTGAACGAGAGCTTTGGGAGGGGATCGCACAAGAAAGCCAGCGCCGCAGTGCGTTTGTCCAAGAGCGAGTGCTCGAAGTGCTGGCAATCGGCGGCGATCTCAGCGTCATCAGTTCAGAGCTGGCAGTAATCGTTAGGCACGCTAGCCTGGTGCGCAGAATCGAGGACTTGCAGCCAAGTGGCTCCTTCGAGCAGGGCAGGATAGAGCATACGCTCTCCAGGGCCAAGCAAGTTTTGGAAAACTCGCGGAGACTGGCTGAAGAGAGAGCCTCGCAAGGAAAAAAGTAACTAACCTATGAATGAACAGGCAAAGGGATTTTTTTCCGGGGGTTATGGAACGCGTTCCAGATCGGCTCCGCCGCTACGGGGAGGACCCCAGAACTCTCCGTTGCCAATCTAGGATCCAAGACTGGATCTGCGCTGCATGTCTTTTGCCGAAAGTAGTAGCTTAAACTTACATCGAGGCTATCTAACTTTGTGTAAATTGTGATTTACGGAGGGAGGGGCAATACCGACTTTGTCGCCAACAAACGCTATATATTTCGTTGGTTGGGGCCAATCCGATCGCAAAACCGACACACTACGTCTTGAGGGGAGGATGCTGCTTGAATCGTTCATTTCTCTGGATGCCGACCCTGTAGAAAGCCGCTATCAGCTTGAACCCGGCGATGATTCAGCGCTAACAGCGGAGCAGCCGAGGTCCTTGATCGCCTGAACGAGACGACCGCTTTCAAAGGGGGCAGTTACCGAACAAACCCAAGGAACGCATCCCACCGCTTCCCGTCGGTTCAGAATGCAAAGGTCCGTGTGACCCTTTCAAGCACCTCCAGCCCGACGAACCGGGTGGTTTTTCAGCGTAGGCAATACTTATTCGTCGTGAGTATGGCGTTCCAAAAATCTTCTGTGAGTCGGTCCAGGTCGCGTTCAGGGATCGGCGCTTTCGTGCATGAAACGCCCGCATTGTTGACGAGGTAATTAAGACCGCTGAACGCTTGAATGACTTGCTGCACCATCGACTGGGCTTCCGCCGGCTTGGAAACGTCTCCGGGCGCACCTCGGACGCTGAGACCCTCCTTGTTGAGCCGATCAATAGTCTCTGTCGCACCACGCGGATCGTCCGGAAGGTAGTTCAAGGCGACGGTTGCACCACGTCTGGCGAGGGTTTCGACTGTTGCCAACCCAATGCCCGACGAAGCGCCAGTCACGAGGACTTTCTTCCCGATAAGGTCTGCACTCATTTTAAATATTCAGGCTTCATCGCTCTCACTGTTTAGATAGGACATCGCCTACGAGTCATCAGCCAGATGTCCGCGCTTACTTCCTTTAGGCTTACCGCGATGGGAGAGCAATTCCAGCAGTCCCAAGATCAAGTTGTCGCGTTCCTGCGATAGCGCCTCGAATGAGCGGCCATCCACCTCCTCCAGCACGCCGTCGACAATCTTTTTCTGCAGTTCGGGACTCGCTAGGTCGGGAGAGCCGAGATCGGCCCAGTACGCCGTCATCGGACTCGTGAATTGCTTGAGGAAGTGATGCATACCACCCGGTCCGCCTCCCAGGTGGTAGATTAGGTTCGGTCCCATCAAAGCCCAACGCAGACCCGGACCCATACACACTGCGGCATCGGCGTCCGCCACACTGACCACATCCTGATCGATCAGATAGGCTACTTCCCGGTAGAGGGCTGCCTGAAGGCGGTTTGCCACGTGTCCCATTACCTCCTTGCGAATATGCATCGCCCGCTTTCCCATGGCGGTATAGAAACGCATCACGCGTTCGATAGTCTCGGCAGACGTCTTCGCTCCTCCGACCACCTCGACCAGGGGAATTAAGTGCGGCGGATTGAAGGGATGTCCGGTTACGCAACGCTGCGGGTACTTGCACTCGGATTGGATTCGGCTCATAGGGATACCGGAAGTACTCGACGCCAGGATGGCAGGCGGCGGAAGGATCGAATCCATGTCCGCGAATAATTTGATCTTCAGAGGCTCGCGTTCGGGGGCGTTTTCCTGTACCAGGTCTGCGCCTGCAACGGCTTCTTTCAGATCAGATTCGAATCGGAGACGCGAGGTCGACGCTCCCGGCGCCAGTCCGATCTTTGTCAGCGCGACCCACGCCGCATCGACGTATTGGCGCACGTTGTCTTCCGTGCCTGGTGCCGGATCGGTAGCCACTACATCCAGACCGTGAGCTAGAAAACAGGCCGCCCAACTGGAGCCGATCAGGCCGGTTCCAACAATTGCAACACGACTAATTTCAGTATTCGCGTCCATAATTGATTAACACCTTTCGCTTGTTGCGGCCCGCGAAGATGAGCGCCGTCGCGTACGGGTTGCGCAATGGGTGCTGCATAGACTGCATGGATTTAGGTTTTCTACTGTACTTTGTCCCACACTAGAATGAAGACGCCTTCTTCCCCATCGAACGCGCTTTGAGCACGGGCGGTCGGCGTTTGGAACGTCCAGGGGAGTGTTGTGTACCGTCGGCGGCCTTCATTGTTTTGATTCCCGTAGTGAGAGAGATGGTGGAAGTGTTTCGGGCCGCCCCCCCCACGCGACAAGCTGAAGCTAGAAAAAATCAGTATGTCATTGCGAGGAGTGGCCTAGCAAACTGTTTTATGCACGATTTCAGTCGAATCTAGCATTTAGATGTCTCCAAAGTCTAGCGCGCGACTAATCGGAAGTGCTCTGTTAAAATCACGGCACTCACTTTCGTATCTTCACCCCTTTATTTTGGCGTACCGTTCGCGCAACAGCTTCTTGTCGAGTTTGCCGACGCTGGTTTTGGGCAAAGCCTCCACAAAGACGATTTGCTCCGGCACGCTGTAATGAGAGATGATGCCCTTTGCGGCAAAGTTCTGGAGCTGCGTTCTGATTTGCGCCTCGCTGACCTCTTGCCCCGGTTTGGTAACCAACAGCGCCAGCGGCCGCTCGATCCATTTTGGATCGGGGACGCCGATCACCGCCGCCTCGGCCACGCCCGGATGTCTGAGGATTAAGTCCTCGAGTTGCAGTGAGGAAATCCACTCGCCGCCGCTCTTGATCACGTCCTTATGTCGATCGGTGATCTTGACGTATCCATCGGCGTCGATCGTCGCCAGGTCGCCCGTGTGCAACCAACCGCCTTCCCAGAGCTTCTCTGAACTTTTTAGATCCTTCAAATAGCCCTGGGTTAACCAAGGCGCACGGGCCACGAGCTCCCCTGAAGTCTTCCCGTCGTGCGGCAGGTCGTTCATCTCGCCGTCGACAATGCGGATCTGTGCCAAGGGAAGAGACCGGCCGGCCTTGCACCGCACTTCGACCTGACGCTCGAATCCCCAGCTATTCATTTTCGGCATGAGACCGGAGATCGTCAGGGTGGGACAGGCCTCCGACATACCGTAGCCGGCGTAGACGTCGACGCCGAGCTCCAACGCTTCTCGGGCGAGCGCCTGCGGCAGAAGCGCGCCGCCAATGATCATCTTCCAGCCAGAAAGATGGATGCCCGTTGTTTTAGCACTGTCCAGCACCAGCCGCAGGATAGTTGGCACGCAGTGCGAAAGGGTCACTTTTTCGCGTTGAAAGAGTGCAACGACAGAGTCGGCCACATACCGTCCGCAATAAACCTGCTTTACGCCCAACATGGTGGCGATGTACGGGTAGCCCCAGGCGTGAACATGGAACATCGGCGTGATGGGCATGTAGACGTCTTCATCGTTAAACCAACCGTGGCCGATTGCAGCCAGGGCGGCTCGGGTCGATAGGGTGTGCAGCACCAGCTGCTTGTGGCTGAAGTAGACGCCCTTCGGCTGCCCAGTGGTTCCGGTCGTGTAGAACGTTGTCGCGCGGGTGCTTTCATCCAACTCCGGGAAATCGCACCGTGGGTCGGCGGCGGCAAGTAACGCCTCGTATTCCGCGTCGAAAGAAAGCGAGGTCCGAACGGTCTGCGTTGGCTTTCCGGTGTCGTTTAGGAGGACGAGCCTTTCCCGGCATCGACCCGATCCCAGATCTGCTCGAGGAGCGGAAGGAACTCGCTGTTGATCAAAACGACGTCATCCTCGGCGTGATTGATCGTGTAAAGTATTTGCTCGGCCGAAAGGCGGACGTTCACGGTATGCAGCACCGCGCCCATCATTGGCACCGCGAAGTAACATTCCAGATACCGATGGGTATCCCAATCCATGATTGCGACCGTATCGCCCCGCTCTATCCCCAAGCTGGCGAGACCTGAAGCGAGTCTTTCGACTCGTTCGGCGAACTCCCGATAGGTGAACCGATTCTGATTGGCAGAGACGATCTCCTGCTCCTGAGCACGTGTGACCCCTGATTCCAGTAGACCCTTAATCGACAAAGGGAAAACGTTGGCGGATAGAGAGTGCCCGACATGTTGGTTAGCCACGAAAAGCCTCCTCTTGGCGTGTTCTAGCTCGAGAGCTTGTCGTCTGTTCCAGTCCCCCAATGGAACTCAATCCGATCGTTGCGCACCAAGACGCTCCCATTTCTCAATCACCGTGTGCTGGTCGTCCATCGTCACGATGATTCCTCGGAGCACCAGGCCCCGCGCAGGTCAAACGGTGGGAGAGAATTGGCAAAGTCCCCAGAGGATCCCTTTGTCGATATGAAGAACACCGCAAACAAGATCGCGACGACAAATAGCCTTTGCTTCTTTTCATAGTCGTTAGCCTCTTACGGTAGAGGTTTTATTATTAGCTTCTGATTATCGCTCGCGACGAATTTTGGAGCGGATTTGTAGCGGTTCTGTGCAGATCGGGGCAAGACAAATTGGGTTAAGAAACCTCCAGGGAGCTAAACGGGTCAGCTCAGGAAGCTCTCCGATCTTCTTGTCCGGGATGGCTTCCGGCCTTTTGAGGCAGGAACAGGATGCAGGCAACAATGAGAGCCGCCAGAATGCCGGAGGCACTGTAGCGGCTGAACGCAAAGCCGCCATGGTCAACTGGCTTGTCGAGCAGATCGCCCAAGGTGGCACCGAGCGGTCGCGTGAGGATAAAAGCGGCCCAGAAGAGCAGAGTGCGCGAAACGTTGGTAAAGAAATATCCGGCGGCTACCAGCGCCAGCCCTGCGCCGAAGACGAGGGCACCACCTTCATAGCCAAGCCCGTTTGTGTCGGCCATCCAGTCGCCGAGCGCCGTTCCCAGGGTCTGGGAGAACAGAATCGTTCCCCAATAGAACATCTCGACCTTGGGCGAAGTGACGGTCTCCACCGAAACGGAGCCCGCCGATTTATACCATATACCGAGCGCCGCCATCAGAAGAATGAATAGGAGTAAGGATCCCCCGGCATAGCCTATGCCTAGCGAGCGGTCCGCGAAATCCGCCAAGGTCGTGCCCAGTGTCGTTGTCGCAACAATCACCGCCCAGTATAGGAAGGGATGAAACGACTTTGCGGCGACCTGCGCTGCGACGACGGCGGCAAAGATACCGATGAAAATGATGCTGGCAATGACATAGCCCAGATTCAGCGACATAGACACGGCATCGCCGCCGGTTTCGCCAAGCGTCGTCGCAAGGATTTTGATCACCCAAAAGGTCAGAGTGACTTCGGGGATCTTGCTCGAACCGATTTCGTAAGGCCTACTCGTGTCGCAGGTCCTGTGTCCAGGCCTCTCCTGGGATGGGTGTTGCTGGTTGATTGACATGGACGACGCTTAACTTAACTATGGTCCGTGGCGCGGAAGGCTAGTTTTTTTGTGCCGCCGCGCCTTTTGAGCGTTTAACTTTGATTTAAGTTAGTGCTGCCATACTTTGTTTGACTCGACTACAGATAGTTCTGCTCTCTTTCTCAACCGCCGACTGGAGTAATTGATCTTAATTAAGCCGCGGCGCGCTCCATCTCTTGGGGCTCTGAAAGCTTCTTTCGCACCCGGATGATCTGAAAGATATTGTAGGCCAACACCTTCTCCAGCATCTCGGCCAGAACGTTCTCCTGGGTGCGCCGCGCCATCTCTCCGAATTCAAAGCCCTCTTTCAAGGTGAAGACCAGTGACTCGATCGCGCTACGCTCAGCCCGCGCCTGTCGGTAAGGTCGGCTCTTCCATTGCTGCGCTTCGATGAGCTTCTTGCCTTTGGCTCCGCTGATGCTGACCACTTTGACCCCAAGGCCTAATACTTCCTCTCGCCCCTCCTGACTGCTGTAGCCGTCGTCGGCGCTGGCCATCGAAGGAATGACTCCGGTGTTGGTGATCTGCTCCTTGACCATCGCAACAAGGTGCGGGCTGTCGGCCGCGTTGCCCCGAGGCAACACCAACCCGGTGACAAAGCCGCTCCCGCTGCGTGCCAATTGTGGGCGGTAACCCACCACGGTGTTCCATCCTCCTTTAACGATAAAAGAGGCGTCCGAGTCGCTCAGGCTGATGATCTTTTCTGCGACCGGCACTTTCTCCTCGGCCATGACCCGTCTTTCGCAGACGTCGGCGGCTTGTTCCACAGCGGCCAGATCCTCACCGATGAGCCATAGGGCTTCTTCGCCCACCAGACGCCGACTCGGTAGCAGATCGGCACGATCCTCCAGGTTCCGGCGAACCGACTCCAGATCGCGCAGCAGACGTTTGCGCAGTCTGCGCACCCGCCGCAGTAGCTGGAAATATACCTTCTTGCGCTTGGCTTGTCCTCGCGCTTTACCATTGAGGAAATGAATCTGCTGGCTCATGCGCCGGAGCTCTTTGAGTTGCTCCAAAAGTCCAATCTGATTCATGTCCGGCAGATCCCATCGATGCAGGTTGCTACCAGTGGTGCAGACGCGGGCGATTAATCGAACCAGGATGGTCGAGTCAGTGGGCCGCTCGGTATTGGCTTCCACTGCGGTGCTGTCGATGAAGCTCTTCTGAAAATCATCTAGACCCTGTTCTAAAACAGAGCGCATTTGCACCTGATGAATCAGAGCACGGGTCTGGTTGCTCACCGCGTTAAGATTGTCGCTGAGGGTGCTGGCGGGCGGCAATTCCAGCCCCAGATGTTCGAGCCAGAGTTTGAGCGTGATAGACTCCTCCAGCAATAGTCGGGCGTGCTGGTCTTTGCAGCCGCCGTTGAAACCGCGCAGCATCATGAATAGATAGACGATATAGGCTTCCGTGCGGGGTCGGCCTATCTCCAGCTCGATGTCGTCGACTTTAGGCTCACGCAATTGAAGTTGCAGTTTGGGCAGATCAGGTGTCTGGCCGGCCAGAAACTGCTCATCAATGATGCGGAGCAGTTTCTTTTTTTTGGCGTGCACGTCTAAATCCCGGTCAATGGACTCCACAATGGCGGGCTCCAGGAGAGCGATTTGATGAATTTCGTTCAGAAAATCGTTTAATTGACTGTCGATGGGAGTAAGAAAGACTAATTGTCGAGGTCGGTTAAGCAGATCAGGGACGGTAGCGGTAAGTCTTCCGAATCTCGTTAAGGTACTCACACTCTGAGAGTTACAAAATTAGAGGCGCAGCACCAGAACTAAGATAGTGTCAGCTAAAAAAAACTGGCCTTAACTAGGGTCGGTCGATCAGCGAACGGAATCCTAGTCAGAGTCTTTGTCTCAAAGCGTCGGACTAGACGATATGAGTTTTTTCCCATCAGCCGGTGACGACTGTTGAGTCGAAAAAAATGCGCAAGCAACGCGTAGGCGCCCCAAACCAACAAGCGCCCATTTTTCATAAGTCGCTCGGCCCTAGGGCTTGCCGCTCCCTAGTGTCCTGTCCCCGAAATACGAGGTATTTTGCCGGAGGTCAGTTGGCTGTTTTTCAAGGCGCGAGCGAAGCGCCCATATCTGAGTCATACGGGTCGATCCGCCGCGGCGGAGGAAAAACAGCCAACTGGCCCCGGCCCAGAGGGTTGCGATGAAAATGGGCCGGCGGCTGCGTTGCTCGTCGGTCACGTATCGATTCAGATATGCTCCCTCCTCACGCCTTGCCGGCGGCCCATTTTGATCGCAACAAAATACCTCGTATTTCGGGGACAGGACACTAGAGGCTCGGGACTGAGAATTCAATTTGGGTTGGGTGGGGCTCCAACCCATAACCAACGTCTTAAAATTAAAAGGGCATGAGAGGAAGCGCGGCGTCTGGAGCGCTCGAAACCTTCGGCCGACGATGCTTGTCGTTCCGCGATGCAGACCTTCAGTTTTACAAACGGGTATCCCAAGGAGCACCCCTCTCTAAATCATTGGATTTTCTGCATTTGACTCGAGCGCTTTTACCCGGGTTGCAATTGGAACAAAATAATTACAACAGTCCGGCTCTTCGTAGAAAACGGCCGACGCATCGAGGACGAGGCCAAACTTCGTAATTTGGGTTAAAGAGTGAACGAAGGCTCCAACCTTTGCCTCCATGGCGCGTCACGACGCAAAAGCTGGAGCCTTAATGTTGCTCTTGTTTCACCGTCCTCTCAATTTTCAAGCGAGACCCCGAATCAGCCAAGCAAACTGGACGAAACCGGTGGTGCGACGGGCAAGCTCGTAACCTCTGAGTGACAAAGAGCTAGCCAAAGATATTCTGGAACATCGTAGCAACTTAGTTATGATGTCGAGACCAACCAACCGAAGGTCTATCGCCGACCCTTCCAGGAGATCTAATTCCTTCGAAAGGAGTGTATCAAGAAGTGTCAGAATGCTGATCGAGATGTGGCGTTGAGCAGGGAAAACGAACAAAATAGCTAGAGACAAGTGCCGATAGTAAGTGTTGCGAGCAATCTCGTCGAATATTCCCTGCCTTAACTCCGTTATAAAACAGAGGAGCAAAGAGTGCATCGGCCGTACACAAATGAATGTCTTCCCATACCGGCCTGTTCGGCATGGCTGAATCCCGAATCTGCCAACTCCGTGCTCAAACTGTCGCGCTGCTGCGCAACTATCTCTGGAGGGTGTCGGAACCCGTCAGCGGGTGTTGTTGACAAGAGTCGGATCCCCTGTTTATACGTCCGCGAACGGATACGTGTGCAAAGAAATAACCGAAATTTCCGGCTATGCGAACGTTGCTCCTCCTAGAGCTGGGATCAGGAAAGGATCAGGCCAATTTCCGATCAGATCGCCGCGTCAAAACGTCTGAGTCCTCCCTTGCTGGGACCATTTTGGCAGGTCGCTATAAAGTCTTGGAAACGATCGACGTCGACAGTTATAAGGCACATGACCTCGCGCTGGATCAAACCGTAACTGTCAGGAAGGCGTTACTGACATCTCCGCACGACAGTGATATTTGGCGCCAGAAAGTTCGGCAACTCGCTTTGGTGCGAAATGCCAGTTTCTTGAACGTTATCGACGTAGTCTCCGAGAAGTCGAGCGACTTTGTCATCACGGAATCCCCCCAGGGTCAGTCGATCGCAGATCTGCTGAAAGAGCGATCGCGCTTTGATCCGGAAGATGTTCTGGCCTTGATAACTCCTTTAGCAGGTGCTCTTGATCTTGCCGCCTCTTTTGCATGCTGCGCAAATTCCATCTCTGCTCGCTGGCTGTTCGCCGAAACGAGGCGCTCGTTTGCAGTTGATTCCGAGGAGCGCTCGCTCTCCGAATTGCCGCCATTTTTCGTCAAGATGGACGTCTGGGAACTCGTAAGGCCCAGGAAGGATATTGAGTGGCCTTTTCCGAACTCGAAAGCGAAGGGTGGCAGTTCGAGAGGACTGGCGGCTAAGCAAGCGGCGCTGCTCTCCTACGAACTGCTCGGCGGCGAGAAGAAAAACAGGGAGGGTAGGCTCAAGCGCTGGTTTGAGCACGTAAACGGGCTGGGCGACGCCGGTAATGCTGTCCTCTACCGTGGCCTTCAAGGTTCGCCGCTTTTCGAGAGTAGCGGCTGCTTCTTTCAAAGGTTGAAGTCAGCAATTCCATCGGCCAAAGGGCGGGTGAGAGCACTACATACCTCTGTGTCACAAAGCCGAGAACATCCCCTGGTTTTAGCCAGTGCACAGGATGTGATCAGAAGATTCGATCGCGATACTACATGGCTTGTAATGGGAGTTTTGGGCATCCTAGTTTTCGCGACTCTTTTGGTCGCAATTTGTCTCTTTATTTTTGCCTCAGTTTTGGCTTCGTTTTGATCAGTGACCTGGTAGATCAGATTTTCAATGAATTCTTCTTTCGTTTTTCCCGAAGCAATTTAAAGATTTCGCTTACTGTGGCACTGGAAGGCATTTTCTGGGATGACCGAGATCGGTCGAAGCCCCCGAAGCCGAAGGGTCAATGGTTCAGGCCAAGTGCCTGACGAGGTAGTTTCGGAGCAAGCGGATCGTTTGAGTGTGGATTTGGCAGATCCGAGACTTGCTTACTCGGAAGCAGGCCGCAATTTCGGAGAGACGCATGTTCTCGTAATAGTACATGGCCAACACCTTCTTTGGCGTGTCCGGAAGTTCTGCCATGCGTTGGGTCAGCAGCGAGAGAACTTCTTTGCGATCCAAAACGTCCAGAGCCGGGATACAGGAATCATCCGGTATGATTTCGTGCATCGATTGGTCCTCGAGCTCAGACTGTTCATGAGTGCCGTCCATGGAGACGAACGTCACCCGCCGGACTTCTTCCATGAGATCGGTTAATTCGTCTTCAGTCATTTGCATTTCGGCGCAGAGAGAGTCCTGGCTGATGCTCCCACCTTGTTCTTGTTCCAACTTGGAGATGGCTGAACTGAGACGCCTGGCTTTCGATCGGTTTGCGCGGCTCATCCAGTCTGTCCTGCGAAGCTCGTCCAGGATCGCTCCGCTGATTCTAATAGCGGCATAGGCTTCAAAAGTGCGCTCCTGCGAGCGACGATAATTCCAAGCGGCGGCGACAAGGCCAGTCACTCCGATGCTGTAGAGTTCCTCAGTATCAACGTTGCTCGGCAGTTTACGCTTCATCTGTTCGACGATCGATCGAACCAGTGGGAGATGATTTTCAAGAAGATCCTGAAACGCATTATCCTCCTCAGGACCTAAAGAGAATTTGGTCGTCGGATTGATCATCGGATTGGGTATAAAAGGATTGGTTTAGCTGGACCTCTAGAGAGTGCGTTGGATCTTATCCGGTTCCACGCGTTCTGTTGTCTTTCTGATGAAATATCTCGTTTGGGAAACCGTTCATGACAACGCTTTCGTCTCGAAGATTGGCTCTGAGAGCCGATCTCGCCGGCTTTCTGGTCGCAAGCACAGGCCTGCGGCGCGATTGGAATGGCTCCGTAGGAATTTAAAATTCCGCTGCGGAACTTTGAGGTATCGAGGCGAAACAGGCGTCCGCACGCTAGTTTTTTTTAATCGGTTCCAGTAAGCGCGGCAGACATGATGGCCGTGCTCGATCTGATCGATGAGGGTGCCAAGCCGCGTTCTTTGCCCCGCCGGGCTACAAAAGTTCAGCCCAGGGGTTTGTATGTGTTTAGAGTCGGTTACCGTCCAAAGAGCCCTGTGATTTGGACGTTTCCAATCTGGGGCCCGTAGTGGCCCAATAAATCCAGCGAACGTTTGATTGGGGTAATCTCGTCCGAAATTGATAAATGCGATCCCAAGTGGACTGGTCGTTACGGAGACGACCAGACCGCGCACCTCAACGCTTTTACCTAGGTACCCGACGGCTTCCGAGTCATTGATCACCGGCAGCTCGCCCGCATGTATTGCGGTCTGCAGAGCTAACAGACTTAAGTTGACAAAGAATCGACCCAGGTCAGAGCAGAATGTAGTCTCGAAACTTGATCGACCGGCAAGCTGCAAGACATTTTGATCTGCCATCTATACAGGCTGTATGTTTCAGATTTATTATGATCTACGAGAAATTTACCTCACCCATACCCTGTGGGCCGCGGCCGGTTAGCTGTTTTTCCACGTTGCTCGCTCGACCGCTATGATCCAGATAGCGGCGCTTCGCTCGCGCCTTGAAAAACAGCCAACTGACCTGCGGCGGAGCCCAAGGGATTTAGGAGACGGTGCACCAGTGCTCACGCTGGTGTTGTGTTTCCCAGCGCTTCTGGAAGCAGAACTCGATAGCTGGTCACCAGATTCTGTCGTTATCAATAGCGCACCGGCCGACCTTTTAGCCAAACGATAGCCATCTCCGGCAGGAACTTTGGCGATCTGCTCCCTGTGGTCAATCTTGGTGCAACCGCGCTGGAGGTCACCTCGTCCAGTCCAACGGCTATAAAAGCAAATCTGCCGCAAGATCTGCCCTCGGGTTCTTAGCGTCTGGTGGTTTTCGCTGGGGGCGTATCCACCAGGACCGCCAGGTCCGCCGGGGCCGCAAGGTGTGGCAGCGCCTCCTGGCCCCGGCGGGGTCGGCGATCAATCCCTTGCAGGTGGCCCTGCTCAAATGGGCTCCCTGTTCAGGCTTGTCGTTCCAAGTGGAAGGCCGGCCGTTTGGCGTGGCCTTTGACGGAGCCAATATCTGGGTAACAAACCAGGGCAGCAACACCGTGAGCAAGCTGTGGCGTGCCACGCCGGATGAATAGCCCTAGGGGTACCCGGTCACCGTCGGAGCCGTATCTGTAGTTGGAGGGTTGCTAGTGGCATCATCCACTGTTCCAAGCGTAATGGTAACGACGCCTGGGGGGAATCCAGATAACTGCAGCAAATTGGCCGAATCGGTCGGTACAGCCCCGTTAACCCTGATATATTTTGCAATCAGGGTAAATTGAGCGTCGAGTTGACCTCCATTGAATGTCTGTATATTCGCCTCCGTCGTTGCCGGATCGGCAACGAAGAGAGACTTGGCTGTTGACAGAGTGTTGACCAAAGCCAGACTCTTTGTCGTCTTGGCGTCGTTCACGACCTTATTGTAAGCGCCGACCGCGATCGCGGCCAGAAAACCGATGACAGTTATGACAACGATTAACTCAACAATTGTAAAGCCCCTGTTGGCCCGCGCTCTAAGATTCCTTTTCATATATTGATTCCTACTTGGAGATCTGTCGTAGCAATCCCGCTCCTTCCTTAAGACCTCCTCTTTGCTCTCATTTGAAGAGCCCGTTTAAATTCCCTGCTTAATTTTTACCGCGGTCGGTCTTATTTCCAAGCTTTACGCGCTTAGATGAGGCTATTGGCCGGCCTGTTCAGCCCTCCGGCGATTAAAACAACGTGCCTGTAACGGGCTTTTGCGCCCGCAGAGGAAATTTAAATGCCTCAGAGGAAATTGTTTGGCGCGAGAAGAAATTCTCAACATTTGCGCCAAAAGTGGTGCACATTGGAACTTTTATTTGCCAATTCAGCACCAACTTTGGATTATTTCGCAATTATTCTTGATTTTGCGAGCTTGCGTTTGGGTTAAGTCAGATCACTGGAATGAAAGGAGGAAGATCGCAGTAGAGCATTCCGATTTCGACGGGCAGTCGGGGCCCGTTTCACCCTGCGCGGGTCGGACTCCGTGGCGAATCAATTAGGGGGCAAGAGGTTTCTTAAAAAAGCAGCTTAACATGGCCGAGTTTACCAGATATAGCGGGAAGACCATCAAAAAAGGCAATTTCATTATCAATTCTGCGATTAATCTGTACAGCTCCCTCAACGGCCGTCAGATCACCGACAAAGAAATCGCCCGCGACCTCGGCATTACGCCGAGCACATTGTCGAAGTACAAGAATGGCGAAATTGAGCTGGGCCAGATTTCTCTTTTGGCGGCACTCCTCGAAAAAATTCCCGCAGACCAGCGCATGTTGCCGTTTCAGTGGGCTGAAGCTTATCAAGAGACCATTTTAACGCCGATTAGCCGGGCTGAAGTAGAACAGGGGGCCCTTGTCTACTGTGACGAAAGCCGTTTGCTCGAGGATTGCGTCCTGCAGTTGGCGGTAAAGGACTCTCTTGGGCTCGTTTTTGCTTCTGATCCTGCCCCTTTTGAAAGGGTTTTTTCCCTCAAAGGCAAGACAATCGTGCGGATCGAAGGATTCGACCCGCTCAGCCTGCCCCTCAAGCCGAGGCAGGTGGCTCAGGAGCTGATTGAGAATATCAACTTCCTGCGACC
Organism: uncultured Verrucomicrobiae bacterium; assembly: GCA_963742335.1. Taxonomy (GTDB): domain Bacteria; phylum Verrucomicrobiota; class Verrucomicrobiia; order Chthoniobacterales; family JAFAMB01; genus JAFAMB01. The sequence continues at coordinate 61,773 of CAVULL010000006.1, read as the reverse complement.
GGACCGAGAGTTGCACTGTTTTCAGTTCCTCGAAAACCTTTTCGAGCTTCTGGCCAAGCTCCATCTGCTAAACATCGTCCAACTTTATCAGATCATTTACAGCGACAGTTCTCTTGAAAGATTTCTCTCATCCAAAGCGGCCAGCGGCCAGTTTCCGGAAGAAGTAAAAGCCGTGCGTGAAAGCTGGCTGGATCCGAAACCCAATTACAAAGAAGAGGACCAGAAGACTCTGATGCGAATACTCGACCCCATCACGCGCATCGAACACGCAACATTGGACTGGAATCTGATCTTTGACGAATCCAAATACGTCCTCTTCGAGGTCGGTGATCACAACATTCTGAGCGCTCTGGCCCTCAAGAGGCAGTTTGAATCGGTTGTGCGCGATAAGACGCGGGTGCGGTCATTCCAACTGGAATTCACCAAGAGAATTCTCTTTGTCTGCGAGGATTACTCAGAGATAGCGGCCCCGCAGGACATGGCCTTTTTCAGCGCATCCAAGAGCTTGAAGCTTCATCCACTGCTGGGAGTCAGAAATCCGGAGAAGCTTGATAAGAAACTCGGCGGCCCCGAAGAGATCAGGAACCTTTTGCCAAACTTTGGTTCACTGATTCTTTACCGAGGATGCGCTCCCGCGGAGGTGGTAAAATACGTCGAGCAACGCGTGCAACGGCGGCTGGATTTCAGATCGATCTCCGACAAAGAGTCTTATCTCTTTCGCCGGGGAGTTAACTCGGGCCCCACCTTGGAGAAGCGTGAGTTCTACCCTGCCGATCGCACGCAATTGGAAGCCTCTTGAATGAATATTGGAGATCGATCCTTGTGGTACAAGACGAGCAACGATACCAGGGCGATTCCCGCGGCAAGGTCGCCGCGGAGGGACCACCGATCGTAAATCCGATAGCGATCAAAGGGTGGCCATTTTACGATCTGAAAGGCATCGTCACTTGGCTGGGGTCAGACTTGAAAGATTTTCTCGTTGCCCACGGAGCTCAGGCTGATCTCTATACGGCCTATGATCTGGCCCGCAATCAGGCCCCGGGAACGACATTCGATATTGCGCTCAGACACTCGCGTGGTGACGTGCTGGTTGACCCGCTGGGCTTGCCCAGCCCGCAACTGGAGAAAGATTGGCAGCTGACGGAGGCGAGTCTATTCCTCCCGCTGGCTTTTAACACGAGACTGGAGGCTGCGACCCTGGTCTGTCCTCTGCCTCTGGTGCGCCCGAGTCAATTTTACCTGCGAATGTTTGCCAGCCTCTTAGGCGGCTATACCCTGAACCTGGTTTACTGCACGCCTGAAAACTTCAAGCGCTACCAAACCAAGCTGAAAAATCAGGAGATCCTGAAAGAATCGTTTTATGATTTCGCCGAGGCCGACAGCAAGGAGATCGCCCTGCCTAAAAGGCGGCACCTTCCGTTGCTCAACCTGGGTAGCTTCAAAATACCGGCGGAGCTTTCCGAGAAGATTTCACCCAAGACCAGGAGCGAATGCGAAGTCTTGCCCCTGTATCTTCACGAGAAACAGGTGACGGTCGCGATCGCTGGGGATCGGCCGCGCTCGGATCAAATCAGTCGGATCACCACAGAACTTGGCGGCCGAATTACCGCCCGTTTTGTCCAGGTTCTCTTGGACCAACTCGAAGTTGCCATCAAGGGCAATGCCGTCATGGAAGTGGCCTCGCTGACCAAGCGCCTGGCCGAAGCAGCCGAAGGATACGCCAAGAGCGAGTCCCAGGAAATCAATCGGATCGATACAGTCCAGGTCCAGGAACGGATCATCAGCGAGGACGCGACGGTCATCGATCTCGTCAACACGATGCTAACCCATGCGGATAAGACCGTCTCGACTGATATTCATCTGATCCCGTTCCGCAACAGCGTACGGGTTTGTTTCCGGACAGACACCCTTTTGCACGACTTCCCCGATCCGATACCCAAGGCGATTTACCAGGCAATCTGTAACCGGATCAAGTTGATGTCGACGATTGATATCCAGCCTTCGTCGATCGCGCAGCACGGCCGGTTTTCGGTCGAAATCGGAGCAAAAATGATCGAGGTGCGCGTGTGCTCTCAATCAACGATTCACGGCGACCATGTATCCCTGCGCCTTGCGGAGGCTAACGCGGCTTTAAAGACCATTCGCGAACTGGGCTTTGAGGAGTACGAAATCGATATTCTGCAGCGCTCCATTGACAGTGATCATGGCCTGACCCTGGTCTGTGGTCCGACCGGATCCGGGAAAAGCACCACTCTTTACGCGACGCTTTTCGGTATCGACCGGGTCAAATACTCGGTGATGAGCGGCGAGGATCCGGTTGAGCGAGAAATACCGTTGGTCGTCCAAACCGAAGTCAGTCCGCCCCTGACGTTTGATCAATATATCGCAGCAGCCCTGCGCCGGGATCCCGACTACATCATGGTAGGCGAGACCAGAACGGAAGAAACCGCCGTTGAGCTTATTCGCGCAGCTGAAACCGGTCACGTGGTCTACACCACTCTGCACACCAATACGGCCGCCAGTGCCCCACACCGGCTGATCAACCTCGGCATCCAACCCTACATGGTTGCCGATACGCTTTCTTCGGTAATAGCCCAGCGGCTAGTTCCGAGGCTCTGCCCGAACTGCTCGTTTCCGGCATCGCCTCCCACCGCGCAGGATCTGGAGGTCAATGGAATCTCTCCATCGTGGTTTGGTACCAGGTCCAATTTCAGGGACGCTCATGGATGTCCGCAATGCAATCACACAAGTTTTCGGGGCCGGATATTGTTCGCGGAAAGCTTCGTCGTCACCCCTTCGCTGAGACAACTCATCTCCAACAGGAGTCCCTCCTGGGACATCCTCGAGGAACAAATCGCACAGGGCGGCAAGTCCATTTACCAGAAAGCGGTCGAAGCCTGCGCACGTGGACTGATCCCATTTAAACTTGCCATTCAGTTCCGGACCGAGGAAGCGATTCGAAAGGCGCCTGTCACGAGCCGGCTGGTCAACGAAAAGTAACCATGCCCGAATTCCAATACCTCGCGATTCGACCGGGCGAACACAAAATCACCAAAGGGATTGCTGATCGCCCGAGTCTGCAAGCTTTTGAAAACGATGCGATAGACCGGCGTTTAGCCGTTCTCAAAGTCGAGCGGAAGAGGGAAAAGGAAGAAGAAAAGGTCAGCCGGGCAAAGATACCTCTTAAGATAAAGATCAACTTCTTTCAACAGATGGCCACCTGCTACAAGCTGCAGATCCATCTGGCAAAAGCGTTTGACATCATGCAGGACGCTTGTGCCAACAAAACTTTCAGGGGCATCCTTCGCGAGGTCAAAGAGGAAATTGAAAGCGGCGGAAAAATCCACGCCTCGATCGCCAGATACCCGAGAATTTTTGATCCCATCACGCTTGCTCTCGTCGCGGTAGGAGAAGAAGCCGGCGTGATGGAAAAAGTGTGCCGCCAAATCAAAACCCTGCTGGCGCGCAACCAGCAGGTGCAGAAAAAACTCCGCTCAATCATGATCTACCCGGCGACCGTTTCTACGGTGCTCACGATTTCGCTTTATATCATGACGACCCAGGTGATCCCGAAATTTGCGGCGATATATGAATCAGTCCATATGAGCCTTCCTTTGCCAACGCAGATCCTGATGAGTATTTCCGGGGCTGCGGCGGACACCCGCTGCTAACGCTGGGACTGGCGGGAGCATTCCTTTATCTCGTTGTTGAGTTTCCCCGGATTTTCAGGCACGTCCATCAACTTCACCGGCTTTCTTTACGACTCCCGGTCATCGGCGTCATTCAGCGCCAGGTGATTATGGCCAATTTCGCCCGAACGTTCAGTAACCTGATCGATGCGAATGTCACCCTCATTCGCTCTCTGAGCCTGGTCAGGGACGTCTCCCCGAATTTCTGCTATCGCGCGATGATCGCCAATGCCATTCTGGCCGTGAACGAGGGACGGAAGATGTCGCCGCTCATGACCGACACCGATGTCTTCAACAAGGACTTTGTCAGGCTCCTCCAATTCGCGGATGAAACCGCCCAGACCTCCGCAATCCTTGCCCCGCTCGCCGACGAGCTGGACAACGAGCTCAATGTCTTGATTGATGACCTGAAGCCCGTGATCGAGTCGCTCATTATTGTGGTCATCGGGATAATCCTCGGAGGCGTTCTGTTGGCCCTGTTCCTGCCGATCTTTAACATTTCCGAAGCGATCAAGGCCGAAGCCGGCAGATAACTATTCTGACGCCATGAGAACGATCGAAGATATCGTCCAGGGGGCTGGCGCAGTGGACGCCTCTGATATCCTCTTGAGCCAGAACACGCAGCTTTACTTTCGCGTTGATGGGGAAGTGCAGCCTCAAGGGCCTTGTTCAAACTTCATCTCCGAATTGTGTCGGCTGACCCCGAGACTCGAGGAAGCGCTCAAACACAAAAGCGGAGCCGTCGACCTTCCGGCGGTCATTGCCGGCCAGCGGTTCAGAGCCACGGTCTATAAGGAACAAACCGGCCTCTCGGCCGCGCTTCGCTTCATCCCGGATAAAGTCATTCCGGCCGCTAAACTAGGCATTGATTCATCCCTGCTGGACAAGGTTAAAGCCTCCCGCCAGGGACTCATCCTGGTTACCGGGCCATCCGGCTGCGGCAAATCCACAACGGTCAATTGCCTGGTCGACCATATCAATCAGACCAGGAGAGACCACATCCTGACTATTGAGGACCCGATCGAGTTCATTTATACGCCGGCCAGGAGTGCGATCGATCAGCGCGAGATGGGTGAGCACTTTGACACCTTCTCGGCTGCCATTCGCAGCGCGGTACGCTCAAACCCCGATGTGATCGTGGTCGGTGAGGTTAGAGATTACGAAACTGCGAGGGCCGTCCTTCAGGCTGCCGAGACCGGGCTTCTGGTTTTTGCCACGCTCCATACGAAGCGGGTCTATAATACGATCAGCCGTTTGATTGGAATGTCACCGGCGGAAGAAAAGGAAGATATCCGCTCTACCCTGGCCAACAACCTCTTGATGATCATCAGCCAACTCCTCCTGAAACGGGTGGGAGGAGGCAGAGTGGCAGCCCGAGAGATCATGATGCAGACCGATTCCACGGCAAACTTGATCCGCGAGAGCAAGGAAAAAACAATCGAAGGGGTGTTAGCGACTCACCGGGAAGAGGGAATGATCAACTTGACAAGCTCCCTTAAGACCCTGTACGGCAACAATTTAATCGACGAGCAAACTTTTGCGGAAAACTTCAGCGCAGCGTAAATGTTACAGTTTCTGTCCAGTTATCCATGGCGCTACTATCTCAAGACATTTTTCGGGAGGGGTCGAACGGCGAGGGGAGCTTTACTCGTCAAGGAAGACCGAGTTTCAATGCTCTCGCCGGTCGGAGGGAAGCTGGTGTTTTCGAGCGGGCTAAGGGAACTCAAAGGGGCACCTTCGTTAACCAATTCCAGTAGAGCAGGACCGGGCACAGACTTTCCGCAGGAAAGCCCTGGCTGATCGATACGTCAATCACTCGTTTGAATGGATCTTCGTGGTTGATACACCTGAGGTGCAAATTCACCAGATCGACTCGCTAAAGTACGGCAGTACCTGGAGAGTTGACCTCACGCAGAGTCATGGAGCTGGTTCCGAGCGTTCTTAAAGCGGACTTGGCGGATTGGGAGTTGGTCAATTCGAAGTTGGAGCCGATTGAACAGGAGACGACTCCGGTTTCCATCCTCTTGGGTTTGCCCAAAAGCGTCATCAAGGACTTGGAGGGTTGGTCTCGCCATCTCCGGTCCACTGTTTCGGCCATTCTCCCTCTTGCGCTGGTGCTCCTGGAACAGTCCATCACCTTGAGCCCAACGGGATTTCACGTCGTCTTAACCACTAATCATACGGTAATTGCACTCACGCATGAGGGTGAGATCAGGCTGATCACCAGGGTCGACCCAATCAAAAGGCTTGGGGCTACCCAGATCGACGCCATAATCGGGAGTTTTGGAGATACATTTCCGGAAATAGCCCAGCACCCGGCTCGATTTATCAGTTCGGATCTCTCCAGCGCGGAACTCGCGGACCAGGCCAAGGACTTCTCAATCCCTGTCGTATCCACCAGCGATTCGGAGGTTTTGGATCTCCAGGAGATCATTGAGGGCTACAGGGCCGCCCCGATCGAGGCGTTTGCTCTTTACCGAGCTCTTTGTCTCGTGCCTCCGAATCCTTACCACTAACGTCGATGGTCGCTTACGGATTATTTACCAGCCGGAGAGAGCAGAACCGCCAGCGGTACCGCAGCGACAAGTTTTACCGCGGGACCTTTACGATTGTCGTTATTGTTATTGTGGCGCAGGTTTTCGTGGTGGCGGCAGCCAGCGTATTATTGATTGCGGAAAGGAGAATAGACCCGGAGACGCGGGCTCTTGAATTACGTCTTACACGGTTGGCGAGCGAGGAGGAACAATATGCTCCGCTGTTGCGGAAACTTGGAATTCTCACCTCGCTCAAGCCGCTTATCGTGAACCGAACTCCTGCCACCCGGCTGATTAGCAACATTGAGGAGGCGTTCTCTGCGAACGAACGGGTGGGATTAATCGAGCTAAAGCTCTCCAACCATTTCGATCCCAATGACCCAAACAGTAAAGACGATTTCACAATCCTGATCACCGGTGCAATCAAGGCCGACAGCCTGAATCCTACGGCTCTCCTTACGGATTTTACGAAAACCTTGGAGGAAAAGTTGCCCAAGGGCGCAAACGTCGAAATTGCTAGAAACGCAGTGGTTCAGGGGGCGGAAGCCTTTGCTCCGTTCGATCTAAAAATTCACTACGTTAGCCCATGAGACATTCACTGGCCGCTTTCTTAATTTTTTTAGTGGTCGGACTGACAATTGTCGTTCTGGAAACACTCTTCCTGGCTGCCGGTTTTGATCAATTCCAGGGCCAGATAGTGCAAAACAGCAAAATGACCCTGAGCATCGCGCAGCGGGAGGCGGCGCTGCAAAGGTTCAAGCTAAATAAGGACGCATTTGAAAACAAAGCAGCCTTTCTGTTAAGCGGCTATACCCCGGGAACCGCTGGCCATCGGCCGAGAGACTTTCGGAGATCTTTTTTCCCTTGGGGTTCAAATCTCACCACAGGAGGTGTCAGCGAATAAAGGCGCGAAGATTTGGACTTACAAACTGAGTAGCACCACGATCGAGTACCATCGCCTGATGCCGGCGATTTCCGCGCTGGAAAACCAATACTCGCTCGGTCGATTTATCGAGATTGACCTGAAATCTAAAAGCCCGCCTTTTGCGCTGAGCCCCGGTCCAATCGCTTTCACCGGAATTTTTTCAACCCTGCGAGCACGCCAATGATCACAGTCATAACTACCGCACCGTATGTTCTGATACTCCTTTTGGGCACCGGTTTGAGCTACGGCCAGGACAATTCGCCTCAGCCCCCAAAGCAGGGGGCGGACCCAAAGATGTACCCGCGAGAGGTGAAGGATCTGCCAAACTTTACTCCGTATGATTATTTTCGGTCCCCTCGCGACCCGTTTCTGGACAAATCAGTCAAAACCACCCTCGTGGGCGAGTACAAAGCCAACGTCCTTGATAAGCTAGTTTTAGTGAGTTGGCTGGATGACGCCGGAAAGATTGTCATCTTTGTCCAAAATACGGAGACGAATGACGTGCAGAAGGTTACGTCCGAACCCAACAAAGACCATTTTCGGATCGTAGAAATTCACCCCAACGCGGATCCGAAGTTGTTCGAGGCGGTGATCTCGAACGGAAGCGAAAAGGGACCGGTGAGATTCCGTTTAACGTCGCCAGATCAGAACCCGCAGATCGGAACTACGAGTCCGCCGGCGGCACAAACCAAGAAGCCGCCAGATCCAGACCATCAGTCCACCGGCCCCGCAGAAAAAAAACTGAGAATCACAGCGCGGCGGAGCCGCAAGCGGCGCCCCTCCAGTTCGAGGACCACGACGAGCACGAGGACGACGACGAGGACGATTACGGAGAGCTCGAAGGCAGCGGTTCATCCAGCTCAAGCGCTTCGGTACGGAAGATCCTCTCATTCGCAAAGCTTGATTTCTTCCCCAATCCTCCTCGTTCTTCGTCCTCGACTCCTCTGGCTGTAAGCAAACGCATCCGCCTGCTTTCTTCGTTCCAGTGTTTTTTCTCTGCTCCAAACCCTTTAACCGGTAACGGTCAAAGACCGAGAACGAAGGACGACGACGAGGACGATTACGGAGAACTCGAAGGCAGCGGTTCATCCAGCTCAAAGCGCTTCGGTACGGAAAGATCCTCTCATACGCAAAGCTTGATTTCTTCCCCAATCCTCCTCGTCCCGTCGTCGTCCTTCGTCCTCGACTCCTTTGGCTGTAAGCAAACGCGTCCGCCCGCTTTCTTCCAGTGCCTTTCTTCTTTTCTCAGCGCAAACCGCTTTTAGCCAGCAGCACCGCTAAAGCTAAAAGACCGACCACGAGAACGAGGACGAAATGAAAAACCTCGCCAAAGAACAAGATTCCGAAGGGCAGTAGAGAACACCAAAAATATAATTTTTATAGCTCCTGGGCTATCCCCAAGCCTGGCTAACTGAACAGCGGTTCGGAAAAGAGAAAAGCGCGGGCGAAAGCCCGCTTTTTTTGTTCAGAATTGAATCTCTTGAGGGGTACCGCTTTTCCAATCTATTATCGGTAGCGTTGGGCGTATCCCGCTCGTAAGGTCCAGCATCGGTCCGACGGCTATGGTAGCAACGATATTTCCAGTAGGCGTGCCATTATCGGTAAGTTGGTAGGCTTTCAGTAAAGAGTCAATATCTGTGATTTGTACCATAACGTAAGTTGTTACCGGATTTCCATTGATGTTTGTCGTTACCGATACGTTGCGGGACGTCGGGAGATACGATCTGCTAGACGGATTCAGAGGAGCACGCGGGAGATCCGTTAAGCTCGGGTCGGGGTTTATTAGGCGAGCTATTAGGTCTGGGCTGTCGTTTTGTTGTGCCAAAAGATTCCAATGCTGTATCTCTGCTTTGGCTTCGCTTGTATTATTAGATAAGGCCAGATCCGTTGCGTAGTTCATCTTCGCCTGAACGAGAACGCTATGTAAAAGCATGATGCTTTGTATGCTGTTGTACTGCGCTTTGAGGTTAGCCGTAGCTTGAACGAAATTGAACGTTGAAGTCGTCGCTATCGTCGATAGCATGATCAGAATCGTACAAGCGGCGACTAATTCGACAAGCGTAAAGCCTTTGGTTTTCATGGCAGGGAACCGAAATAAATCTGGTCCAGGTCCCATCTCCGTTATAATGTGCCCGAGGTGTCTGGATTACAGCCCCTGTTTCATAAAATTCTCCGCCTTTTCATTTGATGCCCGTAAAACTTTAGCCACCTTAAGCATTCGTGAATCATGGTGGGCAAGGTTCGGTGGGGTTACTGGGGATAGACAGTAACCGCGAACAGCCACCCGGCAAGCATAATTAGGGATGGAGCGTAAGGGGGCCCAGGAATCGATTGCCTGGGGGGGAAGCTCAAAGGAACGGCAGAGCGCTTGTTGGTGTTGGAAACGGACGCCAGGTGCAAGGCATCTGTTACTCGTTCAGAGCTTGGTCGCCTTTTTGCATTCCTGGGGTTCCGCTCTTTTTCGCAAAGTCGATAATTTCTCATTCTTTCAGGTGATCCTTCAGTGAGGAATTTAAAATTCCTGGCGGGCAACGTCATCACCGATGGCGACATCAATTCCGTCGCTCAACACCTCACAAAGAAGCTCTCAATGGCGCTTTATGCTCTGGGGACCTTGTGATTACGGATGTTTCCGATGAGATGTTAAACAGTGGGACAGGACGCAACTCTCTGGATGCAATGTTGAATTACCGTGAGTAACCAGGATGCTAAAATGAGTGGATGGCTTAATAAATGGATTGTCCCGCTGCTAGTTGCGTTCGTTACATTAGTGGCATTATCCATCGCTGTCTTTGTAGGTTTTGGCGTTCACCTATTGCGCTAAAGCTAATTATTGCCCTTAGCCGATTTGCTACAGTTAGCGACCTCTTCCTTTGGGACGATCAAGTAGTGGAGCGGTTGCGGGGTCGATTTTTGTTCGCCGAGGTCACAATATAAATATAGTACAAATATTTGAGTACTAACCGATTTTATCGCTTCTCCATTTCATAGGGCATTATTGCTCGCGCAAGAGCGGGATCAATCTGATCGCTGCCCTCGTGCCCGAGCGGATGAGCGGGATCGCTGGTGGGCCATGCATTCCTGGTTGTTGCCGAGGCCGTTGAAATCTCGGAAGCAGCCGGCGACTTCATCTCTCTCAGCCGGCGGGCCGGCTGCCATCTTTCCAAACTTGAAACCAGAGCTTCAGGAAAATCGCGGCGGCCGCTGCAGTTATTCACCGGCTTACACTGCGGGTTTTTTGAGCCCTCCGCTGCAGCCCATGAATAACTGCGGATAACCTGTACATTTAAATCCTCGGGCGCGTTCCGCGCTCTTGCTCCTGCGGCCTCTTTCCGTGGGTTGTTTTGCTTCGCTTCCCTTTCGGCCAAAAAATATGGCACACCATATTTTTCAGCTCGAAAGTGAACTTCCAATATTCCGAAAGCTGCTCGCGAAGCCTCGCCGAGCTTCTCCGTTTCTGAAAAATTCGCGCGGTATGGTTCTTCCGCGTTATCCGGCGTGGAACACCTCACCCTGCTGGTCGGTAAAGAGTCGGTCGCCCTTGCTCTGATTCGTCATGTTTTGTTGCGATCAAAATGGGCCGCCGGCAAGGCGGTCCGAGCCGGACTGGCGGTAGGAGGGAGCATATCTGAACCGATACATGACCGACGAGCAACGCAGCCGCCGGCCCATTTTCATCGCAACCCTCTGGGCCGGGGCCAGTTGGCTGTTTTTCCTCCGCCGCGGCGGATCGACCCGTATGACTCGGATATGGGCGCTTCGCTCGGGCCTTGAAAAACAGCCAACTGACCTCCGGCAAAATACCTCGTATTGCGGGGACACAAGATCAACAGTCGTGTCGCCATTGCTTATTACCCTTTCGTGTTATTGCAAACAGAGCGTCTTGCGTGTTTCTTCATAGGGTTAAGGTTAAGAAGCTTCGGCGATTTTCAGAGAGCACTCATCTAATATTTGGAGGTCGAATTCAATGCAAAACTTGGCAGCGGCAGCAACACCAACGAAATTTACCCGCGCACAGGTAACGGCCCGGGTAGCTAGCACTCTGAAGGTTAGTCCTCAGATAATATGGTCCGAGGCGGGTTTGCCGAAGATCGCGCAGCATATGTTTTCGCTTATGCTGCGCAACCTTGCAAGCGACGGCTTTTTGTTCCTGGATCCTGATCACCCGGACCCCACAGACCCGCAGTCGTTCTCGTTGCCCGGCTGCGTAATCGCGGCTCCGTCATTTCCAGCTAATACTCCCGGTATAGATCAAGACTACGTGTATAACTGGACTCGGGACGCTGCCATTGCGGCGATAGAGATTGCCGCCGCTGGAATGCCGACAGCTCCAGGTTCCGGCGTCCAGCCGCTGATCGACTATGTCAACTTCGCTCAGATCTGTCAGAACAATGCGACACCGTCAGTGGCCCTTGCCAGCTACACGATCAGGGGACTGTCACGCCAGTGGACGGAGCAGACCGACGGTCCGGCGCTCCAGACGCTGGCCGTCTTGATGGCCTACGATCAGCTCGACACGCCCACACAGGCCATGGCGAAGGCTGTTATCGACAAGAACCTCAATTACCTCCTGGGAGCGTACCGTGACCAGACGTTTAACTTGTGGGAGGAGCACAAGGGCTTTTCCTTCTTTGCCCGGTCCGTGCAATTACGCTGTTTACAAACGATCAAGGCCAACACCATTGGCATCCCGGTCCCGCAGGGAACGGACGACGCGATCACATGGCTGCAAACTGCACTACAACAACATTGGAATGGCACGCTCTACGTGTCGCTTATGCCCGCGCCCCCTGGTTATGACGCAAATATCGACATTGTCTCAGCATGCATTTATGGGGCCGTGCCGTGTGCCGACACCAAGTTGCTGGCGACCGCGGCGCAGCTTCGAAGTCAATGGGAGGACCCCAATTCGCCCGACCACTATCCGATCAATGTCACCGACAAAAACAACCAGGGCATTGGGCCCCTGTTGGGACGCTATCCGGGAGACGTTTACGATGGCGATGTGAGCGGTCCCAGCACCGGAGATCATCCCTGGGCGCTGTGTACCTGTAACCTCGCCGAGTTGTATTACACGCTGGCGAATCAAATCCAGAAGACCCAAGCGGTGCCGCTGGACCAATTCTCGACTACGTTTTTCAGCCAGATTGGCGTGACACCAGCTACTCCGGTGGCGGATGTAGTCAGCAAATTGCAGGACGCCGGAGACGCGATGCTGGCCGCGGTAATCTATCACAGCGATCATCTGGAACTGAGCGAGCAGTTTGACGGCGTCACCGGATACGAAAAGAGCGTCAAGAACCTGACTTGGAGTTACGCGGCTTTTCTATCCGCGGTGCGCGCCCGGACCGGTCAAACCGTAGAAGGATAAAGCTAGATGGAGAAGCACTCTATGCTGGAGGATAATACAAAAAAATCGGCGGTCGCCAGTTTCGGACAAGTCTTCCGGAAAAGATCGCTGACCTGCCGAGGAATTCCCGACACGTCAGAAGTCTTGAGTTTTGGAAATGTGGTAGGATTTTCCTTATCTCTTCAGTACGGAGCAAACCGGGACGGTTCGCCTACGCTGGCACGTCCCCAAAATCATGCGGCGTTCTCAAAGCCCCGGCCAGACCCCACGCGGGTTCCTCGCAACAACGCCGGCACGCCGAGATGCCCGCTCGCCGCACCGTTGCCTTGCTGGCGGGTCGGCGTGTAAGCGAAGATGACATGAGCCGACAGGCAGCAATCCTCGAAATGGAAGGGACCGCGCTGCGATCGGCTTCACCTCCCAGCGGGGCCAATCGGTCGCAGCCTCAGCGTTGAGTGAGGCTGTGGAGAAAAAATTGAGCTGGTTGTCCATTTTCGTCCCGGCCCGTTCGTCGTATATTTGCAGGGCCGAACGCTCCGCTCAAAACGAACCTGTATTGATCACAATGTGCGGCGCGCTCAACGAACCGCGACGACATTAAGAAAGGAAAAAAGCCATGCTTGACTCTACGGCGTCCAAGGGAGGCCCGACGGCCTCCCAACGGATCACCGCCTAGATCGCTGAACTAACGACTGGCGCGGAAAAATGCTGGCCGATTTGCGCACACCGATCCTCGCTGCCGACCCGGACATCCTGAGGACACACCAACGAAAACAACATGAATACTAATCGCAACGTAGTCGGCTGGTTCGAACTGTATGTTCAAGACATGGAGCGAGCCAAAGCCTTTTACCAAAAGGTATTTGAAGTAACTCTCGAACGCCTGGAAAGCCCTGGTCTCGAACTGTGGTCGTTCCCCATGCTGTCCGATAAGCCGGGATGCACCGGGGCGCTCGTTAAGATGGAGGGCAAGGATTCAGGCGTCGGGGGCACCATCGTTTACTTCGTTTGTGAGGACTGCGCGGTGGAAGCGGCCCGCGCGGTTAAGAACGGTGGAAAAATTCAGAAAGAGAAAATGTCCATCGGTGACTACGGCTTCATCGTTTTAGTCCTCGATATACCGAGGGCAACCTGATCGGCCTTCACTCGATGAAGTAGGCTTTGCATGATCGGCGGCCGGCCGCTGCTCTCAAGTCGCTGGCACTTGGCTTCCGGGTAGTTTGTGGAAGCTATTCGAAATCCATATTAGGCGACTGAGACACTTTCACCGTCAACATTACCAAAAGCCCAGAATGACTGTCCTGAAGTCGCTCGCTCATTTTTCGCATCATCGAACAACCGAAATATCAGCTAAAAAAACGAAAGGTAATTATGAGCGCAAATGCTGGATGACTAGCCTCGCCGCGCCAGCTTAATCTTCATCGTATGAAAGCGATCCGAGTTTATCGCAATCCGCACTGTGCGAGGTGTGCCAGATCTCGTGGAATGACTCTATGAGACTAACCAAAACACAAAGCCACAAGATTTACAGCAAAGCAATTAGACGAAAGGACAACTTACCATGACAACACACACCATCCGACTTCACCGCGTCTTGCGCACTACCCCAGAAAGAGTCTATCGGGCTTTCCTTGATGCAGACGCCGTGAGCAAGTGGCTTCCTCCAAACGGATTTACGGGCAAGGTTCACCACATGGATGCGAAGGTGGGTGGCAGCTTCAAGATGTCGTTCACCAACTTCACCACCGGAAAGAGCCATTCCTTTGGCGGAGAATATCTTGAGTTGATCCCACACGAGCGCATTCGCTATACAGACGTCTTTGACGACCCGAATCTGCCTGGCGTAATTCATGTGACCGTCACTCTGAAGGAAGTGTCATGTGGAACTGAGTTAAGCGTCGTCCAAGAGGACGTGCCTGGGGTGATACCCGTCGAGGCTTGCTATCTTGGTTGGCAGGAATCACTCAATCTTCTGGCTAACCTCGTCGAAGCTGAGATTCCAGAGTAGCAAGCGGCACCAGCGCCGAAATCGGACTCAACCCACAATCGACAAGGAAGAACACAATGAAAACCAAACAAAAGAACACCACGGGAAGTAAGCTAACGAACCTGCCGCGGATCGTGTCGCGGGAAGAGTGGCAGCGGGAACGCGACCAATTGCTGGTAAAGGAAAAAGCGCTCACGCGAGCGCACGACACTTTGGCCGCGGAACGCCGCCGGTTGCCGATGGTGAAGATCGAGAAGGATTACACATTCGATGGACCTACCGGGAAGGTGAGTCTCCTTGACCTATTTGAAGGTCGGCGACAACTCATCATCTACCACTTCATGTTCGCGCCAGATGTGGATGGCTGGCCCACGGCTGGCTGCCCTGGTTGCTCAATGTGTATCGATTACTTCGGGCCGCCCGAACACCTGCACGCGCGCGATACTTCGCTCGTCCTGGTCTCGCTCGCACCGCTGCCTAACCTCCAAGATTACAAGCGGCGCATGGGCTGGAAAGTGCCTTGGGTTTCCTCCGCTGGCTCTACCTTCAACAAAGACTTCGGAGTAGCTACCGATGAAGGTGAGACATTTGGACTAAGTGCATTTCTTCGCGATGCTGAGGATGTCTATCACACTTACTTCACAACCCAACGGGCTTTGGAAGCAGTCGATACCGTTTTTACCCTGCTTGATTGGACGGTGTTAGGGAGGCAGGAAGAATGGGAGGACTCACCCGCTGGCTGGCCCCAGACCAAGCCTTACGAGTGGTGGCGTCGGCACGACGAGTATTGATCCAAAGAGTTGAAGCCGATGGGAGCCTAGGTCCAGTTGGAACCACGGTGAAACTCACCACGGTGGGAGCGCCCACGCTGCAGATTTCCGAAACAACAGTGACGCGAGCCGACGCTCCCAAGGTGCTTGAATACACTGGGGTGGCATTCCGATACTCGGTTATATTTATAGTCTGTTAGAAGAATTTCCGAAGTACGCCGACTTATTTCGAAGAGATCGGCCGTGAAAACGGGACAAGAACTTGAGGCATCAAGATCCAATGAATCCATCGGAACGTATTGACCAACTGATCGCAGAACTCACAGACTGGCGTGGCAAAACGCTCGCCAGCGTCCGCAAAACCATCCTTGAGGCCGACCGGGAGATAATCGAGGAATGGAAGTGGATGGGAAGCCCGGTGTGGTCTCGCGACGGGATAATCGCGGTAGGCAATGCGCACAAAGAGAAGGTGAAGCTGACCTTTTCCCACGAGGCGAGCCTCCCGGACCCCGACAAGCTCTTCAACGCGGGCTTCGGGGGCAAGGTGTGGCGAGCGATCGACTTTTTTGAAGGCGATAAGATTAATCGGCGTGCTCTAAAAAATCTCGTCCGAGCCGCCGTTGATTACAATCAGATCAAATTGAAGAGAAAAGCGCCTGCGGGTACTCGACGCGGAGCCCCAGGAAGTTCCCCCCCCGATAGGTCGCCGAAGACGGCGTAGTATTGAGTTTTCCACTTAAATCTGCGATACCAGGCGTACGAAAGCCGGACTGCTTGAGGTGTATTCTACTGGCGAATCAGCCTTTTTCCGGTCTAAAGCCGGACGTATTTGGTTAACGAGGAGATTCTAAATGAAACAGATGTTCATCGTCGGTCATGGTGGCCCGGAGAAACTGCAGCTGCGCGAATCCCCAGACCCAAGCCCAGCCGGGGGCGAGATCCGGATTCGCGTAAAAGCCAGCGGCATCAACTTTGCCGACATCCTCGCGCGCCAGGGCCTATATCCTGACTCGCCGAAGGTTCCTTGCGTCGTCGGCTACGAAGTTTCCGGTACAGTGGACACGGTAGGTCCCGGCGTGGACCATGCCTGGGTCGGCAAGGACGTCTTTGCGCTGACGCGCTTCGGCGGCTATTCGGACATGGTAGTCGTGCCGGAGAAACAGATATTCGCGAAACCGGCTTCGCTCTCCCATGAACTGGCCGTTGCGATCCCGGTAAACTACCTCACGGCGTGGCAACTGCTCGTGGTCATGGGCTCGCTGAAGCGCGAGGAGACCGTGCTGGTTCACAATGTCGGCGGCGGCGTCGGACTTGCCGCGATCGACATCGCAGGCCACATCGGCGCCACGATCTACGGAACGGCAAGCAGTAGCAAGCACGCCTTCCTGCTGCAGCGCGGCCTGCACGAAGCCATCGACTATCGCACGAAGGACTGGGCGGTCGAACTGGACCGGCTCACCAATGGAAAAGGCGTGGCGCTCATCACCGATCCACTGGGCGGCAATCACTGGAAGAAGAGCTACAAAGCGCTGCGTTCGACGGGACGGCTCGGTATGTTTGGCGTTTCGGTGGCAACAACGTCGAAGCTGTTCGGGCCGTTACGTCTGCTGCCGGTTGCGCTCGGCATGCCATTGTTCCATCCCCTTGCGCTGATGAACACAAACAAATCAGCCTTCGGCGTAAACCTCGGGCACATGTGGCACGAGACCGACATGATCGCGGGCTGGATGGAAATACTGCTGAAGGGCGTCGCGGATGGCTGGGTCCGCCCCCATGTGGACAAGAGCTTCCCGCTCGCGCAGGTCGGCGAGGCGCAAACCTATATAGAAGAGCGTAAGAACACCGGCAAGGTAGCTCTGACGATCTGAGAGCACCGGTAGTTTTCTAGGGTCTGTCCCAGCTAGTGTCCTGTCCCCGAAAGAGCAGGTATATTGTTGCGATCAAAATGTAAATTCTGGTGACGGCGGTGGATCGGATTACCTAACGTTCAAAACGGCCTTCCCCAACACGACCGGAAGCCGTTGTAATCACTCTACGTTGGCCTGTGGAAGCGTTTGATTCCTTGGAGTTGGAGGTCTCTTTAACCGGAGGCTTTGATTGACCGTGGACCATTTTGCGGCCGATTTCACCTACCGTCTTGATGCCATCGGTTCAGCGTGGCCCCCGTCGGCGCGTCCTTTGGATTGCACTCGGGCCATCAGGATCGATTCTGACGGGCTTCGGATCGTCGCGGGGCAGCATGTAAAGTGAGTTTTCGAATGCTTATTCCACGGATACTGGGTGCCGCATGTCTCGGCGCGTATTTGATTGCGATGTGCCTTCCGGCTGTCGCCGCGAAAACTTACTATAAAACCTACCTACTACACGGTTGGGAAGTAACCTACATGTGCGCCGCGTTATCATTCGCCCCGTCAATGGATTTGAGAGAGAAGGCTTCATTCATCGTCGGAACCGTTTCAAATGTCCTCTTCCTCTTCGGAGCAGTATTGTTTCTGGGGCGACAATTCTGGCACTGGTCTGGGCCGCCCTATTTTGTTATCTGCTGGATCTCGGCGGTGTGCCTCGTTTGCTCAGTAGTCTCTGCTTCCATCGCGGGCATGTCACAAAATACCTTCCTTATTGGCTTTTATCTTTGGATCGTAAGCCCGATCCTCCTGTTTACAGGAGCTTCCATCGAGTGCTTACGTCAGCGTAAGACGTTTTAAACGGCTTTGAGGTGGTCGAAGTTTTTATATTACCGGACTTGCTCATATTAATTGCGAACTGGACTTAACCTCTTCTATCTGACACCGGGGGAACGGCTCGTGTCCGAGGCGCTAGGAGGCGACCGCCGTCTGGCCCTGTGCTGACCTAAAGCGTTCCTTAAGTTCATCATAATAAATGCGCGTTTGCGACCAACGACGACCTGACATCAAACCGCCGTCGACCACCAAGGCATGCCCGGTCACAAAACTCGACTCGCTGCTGGCCAGCCAAAGTGCCGCGCTGGCGATATCGGCTGGAAACCCGGCTCTGCCTAATGGCAACCCTCCTGCCAACCAAGGTTCAACAATCTCCGGGGTGCGCTCCGTTAGCTCTGACGAGATTTCTCCCGCCACTGGAGCAAAGATTGCGGTGGCAATTCCACCGGGACAAATGGCGTTAACTCTGATCCCACGCTCGGCGAGCTCCAAGGCCACCGATTTCGTTAGCCCGACAACACCGAATTTCGCGGCAGAATAGGCGTGCGGACCATAACCACCGGTCAAACCCGCTACGCTCGCTATGTTGATGATGGTTCCGCCGTTTTGCATATGTGGGACGCCATATTTAATTCCCAAAAAGGGGCCACGGAGCACGAGGGCAATCGTCCTGTCGAATCCTTCGACTGATGTTTCGGCTACAGGTCCGCCTTCACCGCCCGCTCCCGCATTATTAACGACACAATCAAGTCTGCCGAAAGAGTCTACCGCGAATTTCATCAGAGCCTCGGTGTCGGATGGACTTGTAGCGTCTGCACGGAAAAAAGCCACGTTCTTACCAAGTTCTTTTTCGAGAGCTTTCCCTTTTTCGTTCAAGAGATCGCTAAAAACGACTTTTGCACCTTCTTCAACGAAACGTCTGACGATGCCTTCTCCTATTCCTCTGGAACCGCCGGTAACGACAGCGACTTGATTTTCTAGTCTGAGTCTGGCTGTAGGGGCTGATTGAATCATATAGTTGATCGGGTTTTCTCGTAGAAAGTGTTTCCACGATTCATCGCGGCTTCCGCCGCGCCTTCAGTCGTTGATGTCGGCGCGGCGTCTCCTCACATTGTAGATTGGCTCAATCCGGTCCAATGTTTTGATTAATTCGGAAAAAGTTATCTGGATCGTATTTCCGTTTAATTTCCACCAATCGATCGTAATTGTCCCTGTAGGTCGCTTTAACTCGGTCGATCCCTTCTTCCATCATAAAGTTTACGTAGGCACCCCCCAGACTGTAAGGATGCAGTGCCTCCCAATAGTCTTTCGCCCAGGCCGTTATCTTTTGAGCGTTCGCTGGGTCTGGATCGACTCCGACCATGACCATCGACCATTTCGCGTCGCGATAGCTGAATGCAGTCGCGTGTCGATCAACCCGCCCAGCCGCGCCGTCCACCGGATAAAAATGCATCGTCGACTGCAGCGTAGGTAATTGTTCGCCAAATTTTAGATGTTCGTCGATTGCCTTGTCCGGAATTTGTCCCAAAAAGTCTCCTTTCCAATACCACTGCATACCCGGCGGATAGAGGGCGTCAAACATGCTCTGCAACGCCGTGTAAGGCATTGGCCCTGTTAGTTCGAACCGCGGCGGCCGAAATTTCCTAACCGGACGAAACGCCTCTTCGACTTTGTCGAGGGGACCACAGTAAGCCCAGACAATTCCGCACATCGTTTTCCCGTGCAACTCCTCCGGAAATGGCGGGGCTGGATACACCTTCAAGAATGCGAAAAACCCGTATAGATCTTCCGGCAACGCCAACGAGATTTCCCGGTACCACTGCATCACCTCTCGCGCGTGCTCCATCTCCCAAATCATAGGACCGGCAAAGACCTGGTCCACCGGGCAACCACGAAAGAGGAATGACGTGACAATGCCAAAGTTACCGCCACCACCGCGGATCGCCCAAAAGAGATCAGCATTTTCTTTGGCGCTGGCCGTCACGAAGCGGCCGTCGGCCAATACGAGGTCGGCTTCCAGCAGGTTGTCCAGCGCCAGACCGTATTTCCGAGTCAGGTAGCCCGTTCCACCACCCAAGGTGAGTCCGGCGATCCCGGTAGTGGAAACGACTCCGACCGGGACTGCCAAGCCAAAGCTATGAGCTGCATGGTTCAGATCAGCCTGAGTGCAGCCTGCCTCGGCTCGAACGGTGTTTGTGGCCGGATCGACACGCACCCCTTTCATAGACGAAAGGTCGATCACAAGCCCGTGATCACAAACTCCCAACCCGGCACCATTGTGGCCCCCGCCGCGAACAGCGACGGTGAGACCCTCCTGGCGCGCGAAATTCACCGCGATCCGGGTGTCCGCCACATTCGCGCAGCGAACGATAACGTCGGGACGACGGTCGATCATTCCATTGTACACTTTGCGAGCGGCTTCATATTCGCCGCTAACGGGGGTAATCACGCTCCCCCGAAGGTTTAAAGACAACTTACTGAGCGCTTCTTCTAGCATACGGTTCTTCGATTGGTTGGCTGAGGCGACACGAACTCAACAGCTTTCAATAACCATTTGGTCAGTGTTCACCTTGTTTGGTGTGTTTCATCGGTTCGGTGCTTCATAGCACTCGCTGGCTAAAGTTCCCTTGGTGCGTAAGGTTGGGGCCGTCCTGGCTGCTTATCTGTGCAAATCACCGGCACAGACTGGAAGACAACAGACTGAAGTCAAACTGACCTTCAGACTAAATGTAGTCGGCAAGACCCATAACCGCGGAGAAGTAAACCTCTCCTTGCGGTAGTGGAGAGAAGTCGAATATCAAGCCATCCTGGTAAAAGGCCACGATGGCAAAAATCGCTGTAGTAGGTCAATGTATTTCGCGCGGTTGCCGCGGTAGGCTATCGAGCTGTCGACCCGGGATCGATAAGTCGGGACCCCTCTCATGCTAGCGCTCTCGATTTCTGGCTGCGGTATTCTGCGTAGGTTGCCTCCGCGCGTTTGGCCAGCGAAACCGATTTTTGCTTCTTCGCGGTGTCGATGGCGGCGCAGAACGACGTCTCAATTTCCGTATGCCAAGCGTTCCACTTCCGGAGCATTACCCTGAAAGTAGGCGAGATGCCCTGCCCAATAGAGAGCCAAGACTAACGAGTGCATATCATTAAGCGCTTTTTGCTAATGAGATCGCTTCTGCCATGGTCGCTTTGGAAGAGGGGCTTCCTTCCAAATGCCACTCAGAAAGGGCCTCATGGCACAGACACGCGACGGAGGGCGCGTTGAAGCGGAATACAGGAGCAAGGGGCTATCAAGCGAATGACACAATGGCTCCGCGCGCTCGCAACAGATGCGCGCCTCGGAGGAGGCAAGTCCTCGGGTGGCCGTTAGATAGCGTTGACTGCACGGGATGAAGAGCTGATCTTCTGCAGTGAGACTTTGCCCCTCGACGCCGCTTTGAACCAGCCACCCCCATCGACCATCTTCGAAGAAATGAACTAAAGCAGAGAGCGATGGTCCCCTGGCTAACTAGAGGTTCTCCGAAAAGGGGTAACGGGCTTTGGGTGATGAACTGGTCCGTGGCGCGGAAGGCTAGTTTTTTTGTGCCGCCGCGCCTTTTGAGCGTTTAACTTTGATTTAAGTTAGTGCTGCCATACTTTGTTTGACTCGACTACAGATAGCTCTGCTCTCTTTCACAACCGCCGACTGCACCTTTCTCAATACCCTGCCAGTGGAGAAACAATCGGAAGCGTCACTTCCCTTAATCGTTCGTTCCGGCGGTGTAAGCGGCTTCCTTTTTGACCCCGCTTTTCAACTTCGAAAATGCCGTCCAGCTCCGTGATTTTTCGCTTCGCGCCAGGCTTTGGTGCCAAAGTTCGAGCAGCCTCCTTCTTATACCGGTATATCTAAACGCGACAGATGTTCCGTTTCGCGCATCGCGGACCTTTCGTCCTCCCACGCGTGCAGAGTCAGGTCGAGGTACGTCACGATTTTTTTGAGGAGTGAAGACAGGAGCGGAAATTGGAGTCGAAGCTGCGGATTCGGTCTGCGAGGAATGAATTTCCTGTGCAGGAGTTTCAGTGAACGCGTGATCAACGCTGCTCGTCGATTCTGAACCCATTTTGCCGTTGGAATTTGAACTTTTTGCAGCCACGCGCTCGACCGTAGCGGAATTGGCATTCGGCAAAAGGTCGCGTTCAGCTTGTGTGGCCTTCTGCTGACGCTCTTGCAACGCGATAACGAGAGCCGCGAAAAACAAGGCACCCAAAACTCCCGTTGCAAGCCAAGCAGTATCACGATTGAAACTTCTGATCACGTCGCCTGTCACTGGAACACTTCCTTGTGATTGATTTTCGCTCTTTTAACACGTGGATGTGATTTCTGCACTCAGGTAATACCCTTAGAAAATGGGCCGGGGTCAAACACAAAGCCTTGTAATGATCTACCTGGCTCCGTCTGAATGCTCTGAACGCCGGAATGTCCAAAGTGGCCATTCCATTTTTTCCGGTGGCAAATGAACTCAGCCGCATCTCTCATTCGCGCCGTCGTCGCAAGCCATTCGGTAGGCTTCATTCTTGCGACGGCGACGTTGTCGGACCGATCGGTCTTTCGCCGTGGCCACCGATCACTGCACAATCTGGGGATCTGAACCTTTGATCTGATCTGTCGCCGTGACTACCCTCCACGTCCTTATGCCGTTCTCTTCGTGGTCGCAAGGTCGCTGGTTCATAATGGGAGGCCGGTCGGGATACCAAATTGGCGGGTATCATCATACAGATCCAGAACGCGTTCCGCCTCGGTCGGGAATGAGTTGAGAGCCGCAATTTTCGCAAGATCGAGGGCAATTACCTCCTTTAAACTCTCGTTTACTGATTCCGATTTGCGCTGAACAAGATCCTTCGGTACTTCAACAAACATTTCCCGCTCGTCCGTGAACGTGTGTCCGATTTTTGGGGTAAACTTCAATAGCAGGTGGAAAAATTTGTCGCTCATATTGTAGGGAACCGCTGCGGTTCAGAGTGATGAATCGCTTACAGGTATCCGACGCGCCTGAGAAAACACGCGGTTAGCGCCAACCTGCCTTTCGTCGGGCTTTTGCTGGTCGTGAGCCAGCGATTAAGGGTGTGACGATTTACGCCAATTCTGGACGCTACGACAATCTCGCTCTCGTTCGATTCTCTCAAGTATCGCTTCAGAACCGCCATCAGCTGATCTGGGCTGGTCGTTTCGGTCGCCGCTAGAGAACGAGATTTCATCCAGTAACCTTCGATTGACCCTGCCTCAAACGGCACCAGTACCGGATTGAGCTTCTCTAAATTCTTCTCTGCTCTGTTAAAAGGCACCGATATGCGTAATACTCCTCGGCATCTTGTAGTGATGTTGCCGAATATCGGTTCTCTTCGTCTTGAGCTTTCCACAGGACGGCATACCGGTTTTCAGGGTGATGCTCCTCCCAATCCTCCAACTGGATTGTAGCGGCCTGTATGACTGTGCTTTTAAGGATTTTCATCAACAATCCTCCGTTATTCGATAAAACCTAAGCTGGCGTCGGCTTAAGAAACCGTTCACCGGTCCCCCATCGTAACGGTACGCTTGATCTTCTTATTACCGACCTTGCAGGACTTCGGAAAACAGGAATTCCTTCCTACACAACCCTCCAAGCCCTCGTGCCATTTTCTTCGTTGTCGCACCGCCGCTCATTCATTATGTGGGGCCGGTCCTCATACCAAATCGGCTGATCTTCATCATAGAGCCCTATTACTCGTTCAGTGACGGTTGGGAAAGTGCCGAGAGCCGCCCTTCTCGCCAGTTCAAGAACGATCACTTTCTCTCTCGAAGTCTTGCTGGTATTTTCTGATTGCTTGAGCTGAACGAGATCCTTCGGAACTTCAACAACCGCTTCGTGCTGCTTCGTCAACGGCACTCTGTCCGTCCCGATTTTTGGGTTGAATTTCAATTGGACGTAGAAAAACTGGCTGTTCATATTGCGGATTTCTTCCTTTAAATTTAGACGCATTACGCCGATCTCGCTTCATGCGGAACCACTGGCCTTTGTAATCTCCAGCCTCTTCCGTCCTTGAACAATTGATTTCTGAATCCCGAAGCCTTTCCTCAAGTTTGGGATTTACCGGTTTGGCGGCCAGTTGATGACAAGCTGCTGAGACATCCACTCAAGGGATTCCTCGATACACGTCGTAGCGCATTCTCCCCCAGATGGCAGCGATGGGTATTCTGGTAGTCTGGATGGGCGCCAGCTCGACCGTTTCCAGTTTTTTCCCGTACTTGACCATCATATTGACGGCTGGGGACGTATGTCCCGCTTGCGCGGCAGTCTTGCCCGTGCTGATCACCGATTATCCAATTTTGACAAAAATTGTCGCATTGATGGCGCCGGTCTGACTCTGTTCTCTTTTGAATCTTTTCATAAAGAGGCGCATACTCCCGGAAGCCTATGGAAATCGTTGGTTCAGTCGGCACGATCTTGGCGCAAAAGGGCTCTGCAGTCTGGTCAATTGCTCCAAATGCAATGGTTTATGATGCCATCCAGCTTATGGCTGAAAAAAACGTCGGCGCGCTGCCGGTGGTAGACAATGGTGAGTTAGTCGGAATAATCTCCGAACGAGACTATACACGGCAGGTCAGCCTGAAGGGCAAGTCGTCGAAGGACACTCCTGTCCGGGAAATCATGACGCAGGAACTGGTCACCGCGAAGTCGGCGGACACCGTCAGTGAGTGCATGCGCGTGATGACCGATAGCGGCATTCGCCATATTCCGGTGACGGAAGGAAAAAAAATGATCGGGCTTGTTTCCCTTGGCGACTTGGTAAAATGGATTATTTCGGCGCAGACGGCGACAATCGATGCCCTCGAGAAACATATTACCGGGGGTTATGACGCCATCAGAGCGACCACCGATCTTGATGAATGAAACTTCGGCACAATCCCTTCGACTGACAGGTCGATCCCTTCGATCGTTTCCAGGTACTCCATTTTGGAATTTAGCGCGACTATCAGGCGACTGAACTCGTTTTTGGCCGCGCTTTTTTGAGATGTTGAATCGCCCGTCGATCTTCCCAGGCGGCTCCAGGGCAACCTTTTCGAACCCGTGTTACCGCCGTGAAAGGGCGGTACTCGAAGTACAAGTGACTGTTTTTAAGGCACTTATGATGCATAAAACTTCTGCAGTCAAAACGTAAGCAAACTGTGGGTGCCCGAGAAGATCGCAAGGGATCTCCGTCGACAAGGGGGCGTTTCGGGTGTCGCTTGACAGATGCTCCACGCCCATCTATGCCGTTCATTCTCGCGATTAGTACGAGCGTTAAACATCATTTTCCTGTTCTTGTGGTTGGCATTATTCGGGTGCGCCGTATCCGATCGGGTCGACAACCGAAACTTCGCTGTTGATGCTTACTCTCCGACTCCGAATGAGATTCAGTTAGCGCGGCGACGAGCTCAACACTATTGGGAAAACAATTCACAACGCTTTAAAAAGCCAACAAGATATCTTGCAGTGGCCACTTCGAGTATTTCGGGAGGCGACATTTATCCGAAATTGATCAGATCCGAGACGACTGCCAGCTATTTTGGTCAGGATTCGCAAACTCCTTCGTTGCACGCGTCATGCATCATGATTTACGACACAGTCACAAACAGCTTTGTGAGCAATAGCGGTTACATATCGGTCGATTTACCTCGACGTGGATCGTTGGCTCGCTGGGACACTTACATCGCACGCTACACTGGGTGGGGAGGCTAAAACTTAACGGCGCGAGACCGAACCGACTGCCCAGCTCCAGGCAGAGCGCTTCCTCTCGGCCGGCAGTGGCAGGTTTTCGTCCAGGCCGAAGGCGAGTCGTTGGGCATCGAACATGTCGCGGTGCGCGCCTCGCCGCTGATGAGGCTGACCTGACCGAAGATGCTGCCGGCGGGGAGTTGGGCAAGGAGTTGTTGGCGGCCGCGCACGCGCACGGTCACGTCAACGCTGCCGCCGACGATGATGAAGCAGCTGCCGCCGGGCCCACCTTCGCTCACCGCCACAGTTCCCCGCGGCAGGTCCCAGCGTCGCGTGAGCCGCAGCAACTGTCGAAGCTCGCGATCGCTGAAATCAGCAAAGAGGGGAAAGGCGCGCAGCGCAGCCGCCTTGATCGTCGACCCCGGCCGCGAGATCATCCGCTCCACGTCAGGGTCGAAATCTCCGGCGTTTCGCCCGGGACGCTGGTCGCACCGTAGGTGCACTCGCACATTCCCTGTTCTTCGCTGTCGGTGTGGGCGAGGTAGATCCATCCGCGCGGAGAAAAATCGCAATCGATCGATTCGTCACCGATGATCTGTTGAAGTCGATCGCGGTTGCGAAGGGCCATTCCCAGGACCAGCGACGCCTGCCGTTCGCTTTCGGCGCGAAGGACTTCGATCGGCACAGATGGGTAGACGTGCAGGAGAAACTGAAGTCGCTCGCGCGCCAGACCCCCGTACAGACCGACAGAATTCTCGGGAAGCAGCTCGAAGTTGCCGCCGTTGCGTCCGCTAGCTTCGGTGGCGGGATCGCCGCGATCGATGACGGCGACGTGCAGCCTGCGATCGCGCACGGCCGGCCCGAGATGATAGGCCGCCGATGCGCCGGTCAGCCCTGCGCCGATGATCAGCACGTCTACGGATGAGGGCAACGTCGGCGCCGATTGATAATTCGCCAGCGGATGCCCGGCGCGAAACCAGAAGGGTTGATCGCTGATGGGCAGAGAAATTCCCTGTGTCGAAGCGCCTCCAACCCGCCCGAGGAGCTGTTCAAACAACTGCCGGGATCTTGGGAGTGAATCGGCAATTGCGCTCCAGGGCCTGCAGCTTGCGCCGTACCGCCGCGCCTGCGGGGTGTTGGCTGTATCTCGGGACCAACTGCCTGGCGAGGCGTTCAACCGCATCGGTGGTCAAGACGTGCCCCGGGGCGGCACGACGCCGAATTTTTCATGCGAGCTCTCGACACATTCAGTAACCATTGTGACTGCGTGCTGGGTCGTTCTCGGTCTTTGACCGTTACCGGTTAGAGGGTTTAGGGCAGAGAAAAAACACTGGGACGAAGAAAGCAGGCGGATGCGTTTGCTTACAGCCAAAGGAGTCGAGGACGAAGGACGACGACGAGGAGGATTGGGGAAGAAATCAAGCTTTGCGAATGAGAGGATCTTCCGTACCGAAGCGCTTGAGCTGGACGAACCGCCGCCTTCGAGCTCTCCGCAATCGTCCTCGTCGTCGTCCTCGTGGTCGGTCTTTTAGCGTTGCTGGTCAAAAGCGGTTTTGGGGTGACAAACACGGTCAAGGAAACAAGCGCATTTTGCTCGGAGCCGCGGTTCACAATACCCACAAACTGCCAACTGATACGCACCACCTTCGAAGCTGTGAATAAAACTGTGGATAAAATTGTAAAAAATGTTGATGGACCAACTCAGATGTCTCGTTCAGAATTTGGTTTCTGCTCGACCACCATTCGGATGAGAAGCCTCTCATAATTGGGCCACGCACCTTGGTAGGCCAAATTTGCGCGGCGGCCCCAGGCTAATCTGCACGAGAGTCCTGGATGAAGATTCACGAACTGACAGTCGTCAACGCCTTGGCCAGCCTGAAGAGCGGACTCGCGGGGCTGAACGACGTCGAGGCCCAGCGGCGTCTGGTGGAGTTTGGGACAAATGAAGTGGAGGAAGTCGCGCACGAGGCGCTATTGCTCACGTTTGCCAAGGAGTTCGCGCACTTCTTCGCGATCATCTTATGGATCGCCGCGGCGCTCGCTTTTTTCGCCGAGTGGCGTGACCCCGGGCAAGGCATGGCGACGCTCGGGTTCGCAATCGTCGGCGTAATCTTGGTCAATGGTGTGTTCTCGTTCTGGCAGGCTTATCGCGCCGAACAGGCGTTGGCGGTGCTCAAGAAATTGCTCCCAAATGCGACGAAGGTCGTGCGCTCGGGCGCAGTCCGGCAGGTCCCCGCGGCCCAGCTCGTGCCGGGCGACGTGATCCTGGTCGAAGCCGGTGACATCCTCCCCGCGGACTGCCGTCTCGTGGAGGCGTTCAGCGTGCGAGTGAACAACGCGACCGTCACCGGCGAGTCGTTGCCGGCATCGCGCGACGCCGAGCCCTGCAACGAGTCCGAGCCGATGCACAGCCGCAACATCCTCCTGGCCGGCACCTCGCTCGTCTCCGGTGAAGCGAAGGCGCTCGTCTTCGCGACCGGCTCGCATTCCGCGTTTGGAAAGATTGCCCAGCTCACCCAGGCGACCGCCGACACAACTTCCCCGCTGCAGATCGAGATCGTCCGCGTCAGCCGCATTGTCGCCGGCCTCTCGCTCGCGCTCGGGGTGATCTTCCTCTTGATCGGTCACGCGATCGGACTGTCGTTTTGGGAGAACTTCATTTTCGCCATCGGCATCATTGTGGCGAACGTGCCCGAGGGTCTGCTCCCGACCGTTACTTTGGCGCTCGCGATGGGCTCGCAACGCATGGCCAAACGCAACGCGCTGATCCGCCATCTGCCTGCCGTCGAAGCGCTCGGCTGCACCACGGTCATTTGTACCGACAAGACCGGCACGCTCACCCAGAACTGCATGTCGGCCAAACGACTGTTCATTGCCGGTCGAATGTTTGAAGCCATCCCCGATCAACTCGCCGAGCTGATCGAGCCGCATCGTCGCTTTTTTGAAGTGGCGGCATGCTGCCACGATTTGAAAGACGCGCGTTCCGCAGCTGGGCCTGGTTGGCTCGGCGATCCGATGGAGGTCGCGCTGGTCGAGTTCGCCGCCGATGCGATGCCTGGGCTGCCGCACAATCCGCGCGTAAACGAAATCCCGTTCGATTCGCAACGCAAGAGGCTCTCAACGGTGCATGCGGCGCCGGAGGGTCAGGTGCTCTATTGCAAAGGTGCGCCAGAGGTTGTGCTCGCGCGGTGCACTTGGGCGGAGATGGATGGCAGCGTCGTCGAGCTTTCGGCCGACCTGGCCGTCACGTTCCGCGCCGCGGCGGAGGCCATGGCAGAGAAAGGATTGCGCGTTCTGGCCTTCGCCTGGCGCAAGTTGCCCGAGAATTTCGAGCTGGCCAACGCGGAAGCGGAGATGACCCTTGCCGGACTCATCGGTCTTGAAGATCCACCGCGCCCGGAAGTCGCCGACGCGCTCCGAAAATGCCATGACGCCGGCATCAAGGTGATCATGGTGACGGGCGATCATCCCCACACCGCGACGGCGATCGCCCGCGAGATCGGACTGGTGCGCTCCGCTGCGCCCGTCGTGATCACTGGCGAGCAGCTCGGGCATCTCTCGGACATCCAGCTCCAGCTCGCGCTCGACGCCCCGGAGATCGTGTTTGCTCGCGTCCTTGCGGAACAGAAAATGCGCATCGTTGGCGCGCTGAAAAAGAAGCGCGCGATCGTCGCCGTGACGGGCGATGGCGTGAACGACGCACCAGCCTTGCGGAAAGCCGACGTCGGCATCGCCATGGGCCGCAATGGCACCGCCGTGGCGCGCGAGGCTGCCGACATGGTGCTGCTCGACGACAACTTCGCGAGCATTGTCGCCGCGATCGAGGAAGGCCGCGCCGTCTTCGCCAATATCCGCAATTTTCTCACCTACATTCTCACCTCGAACGTGCCGGAGCTGATCCCGTATCTCGCGTTTGTCGTTTTCCGCATTCCGCTGCCGCTCACGATCATCCAAATCCTTGCTGTTGATCTTGGCACCGATATGCTGCCCGCGCTCGGTCTTGGCGCAGAAAAGCCGGCTCCGGACATCATGAAAGCACCGCCGCGTTCGCGCGCCGATCGGCTGCTTAACTGGCCGCTCCTCGCCCGCGCCTATCTGTTCCTCGGACTGATGCAGGCCACTGCCGCGATGAGCGCGTATTGGTTCGTCCTGCGCAACGGCGGCTGGCACTTCGGCGAGAAGTTAGCGGCACGCGACCCACTCTATCTCCAAGCGACGACTGCCTGTCTCAGCGCCATCGTAGTCATGCAGATTGTGAACGTCTTCCTCTGCCGCAGCGAACGCCAGCCGCTGCTCGCCCGCAACCTCTTGAGCAACAAGCTGATCCTCGCCGGCATCGCGACGGAGATCCTGGTCATCATGCTGATCGCCTACACGCCGTGGGGCCACGCGCTCTTCGGCACCGCGTCGATCGCCCTCGTCGTCTGGCTATTCGTCATCCCCTTCGCGCTCGGCATGCTCGTGCTCGAAGAGCTGCGTAAATGGCTCATGCGCGCGTGTCCCGGCGACCCTACTACTGTCCTCACTCACAAATAAGGGCGGTCGTGGGTTCAATGAAAAACACCTCCTTTCTTCCACCCCAAATTGCGGTTCTCAAAAAAACGCTTCGGGCGCTGCAAAATTCAGATCCTAACCTTGATTGGGTGACTCAAGGCAGCCTGAGTCTAGCGCACAGCAAAATGGCAACAGGGGAGCTGAGCGAGCACGGGGCGGCTCAATGAATCGGCGCTTACCCAGACAGGTGGACTACAAAACTTTGTGACCGCGAGCAACTCAAACGGAAAGATCGACTCTCTCCGGAGTCGCGTCTCCTCTCAAGATGATGATGAAAAGCTGCTGTTCGCTTTTTTCGTTCCAAATCCGAAGCGTGGTAAAATCCGGAGTCGTTGGCGAACATGCTCTGGAGGGGATCTGATAGAAGTTTATTCCGGATTATAACGGCGTTTGAAGGCGTCCTCCGCTCGATTTGGAGATTGGGTGCGCGCCAGTTAGGGAAGACAATTTCTGCCTGGCGTTTGTGCCAGCGCCTTCTCACCTCGCGATTGGCTTGTCGCGGATCAGGTCCTCTAAATCGCTGATCTGCTCACCCAGCAAGTTGAGCTTTCGCGCCAGCCCTTGAATGTCGGCCGCCGCGCGGCGGTTCACGTCGTAATCCAACTCGCTGCGGACGCGGTCCTTTGCATCTTGCCGATTTTGACTCATCATGATGATCGGTGCCTGAATTGCGGCCAGCATGGAGAGAAACAGGTTGAGCAGGATGAAGGGATAAGGGTCCCACGCCGAGTGCGCCAAACTTACGTTGATGCACACGTACACCGTCAGGATCCCAAGGCAGGAAAGGATGAACGACCACGATCCGCCAAAGCGTGCGACCGTATCGGCGACACGATTTCCGAAGCTAGCTTGCTCCTCAATCACGTCATTCGGGTTGCGAGCCGAACGGCTGCGCACCAGTTGCTGCGCGGCATGGATTTGGCGACCGAGGGCAGCTAACAGGTCCATGCCCGCAAGCGGTTTGCGGTGCAGCAAAACCATGATGTCGTTGCGTTCCACCTCCACGCAGACAGTCTCTTCGAGGGCAACGGCACTCGTCTGACGGGGGGTCTGGTCGATCATGGACGCAAAGCCGAAAAACTCTCCGGCGCCGGGTTGATCCACCACGACTTCCTGTTGATCTTCATCCACGGTGCTGATCCGGACGGCCCCAGAGAGGACCACGTAGGCGCGCGTGGCCGGTTCGCCCCGTTTGTAAATGCGTTGGCGTCCCCCGAACCTTGTCAGGCCGATCTGTCCGGCTAAAACCGCCAGTTCTTCTTCATCGAGCAGCGCAAAGAGCGGTACCTGCTTCAGCACTTCTGGATTGCAAGCCATGAGTCACCTCGTTGTGTTATGGGTTTTTGCGGCGGCCGTTTGCCGCGAAAAGACCTGCGCGGTGCGCAACGCCCCTCGAGACAGGGTGGGGAATCTGTCGCGACGTCAGAACCGGCTCATACCCCGAATCACGGCCGCCGCCTCGATCTCATAAACAGAAAATTCAGGCTAAAGTCGAGCACTCTTACGTATCGTCGGAGCGCTTATTGATTTCATACTGATGTTTCCCAGCAATGGTCGCTTTAGTGAGACCCGGCTAGGAGTTGAAGGTCATCAAGAATAAATGTTAACTGGCGAACGGAATGCTTCAACAATCGTCTTCGACTTTCCCGCACGCAAGAAGCCGAGCGACGGCTTTTTGTCAACAATACGGCTTGCAAGCACCTATCCTCCAAGCGCCGATGGCGGGCTCGTGTCCCCCCGGCCTGGCGGCCGCGGTGGCGAATGCAGGCGGTCTGGGAGGGATGGGTGCCCTTATGACGAGTCCGCAGGGCATTGCAGAGTGGGTAGCGGAGTTTCGTTCCCAGAGTAACGGCCCTTTTCAGTTGAACCGTTGGATACCGCAGCCGACGCCCGCGCGTAACAGGGAGGCGGAAAAACGGTTGCGGGATTTCCTGTCAAAGTGGGGACCCCCGGTTCCGGACGAAGCTGGCGATGTCTGGTTCCCTGATTTTGAACAACAATGCGAAGCCTTCCTTACCGCCGAGCCGCTCGTTGTTTCGTCCATCATGGGTCTCTATCCAGCAGCGTTCGTGAGCCGGCTAAAGGGTCGCGGGATAGCATGGTTCGCCTGCGTGACGACGCTCGCAGAAGCGCGAGAGGCCGAGAGGGCTGGAGCAGATGCGGTCGTGGCGCAAGGATACGAAGCCGGTGGACATCGTGGCTCTTTCGACCAGTCGGCCGCCGAGCGTCAAGGGGTCGGCCTTATAGCCTTACTCCCGCGTCTTTCAGATAAGCTCTCGATTCCTATCATCGCAGCCGGTGGCATCGGCGACGGCCGCGGGATCGCTGCCGCGCTGACCTTGGGCGCCAGCGCCGTCCAGATCGGCACCGCTTTCTTGCGATGCCCCGAAGCTAAAACCAATGCCGCCTGGGCCGATGCGCTGGCCGAACTGGAACCCGAGGCAACTGTTCTGACACGCGCCTTTAGCGGTCGGCTCGGCCGCTCTATTGAGACCGACTACACGTGTGCGGCCAACTCGTCCGAGTTCCCCAGACCGGAGCCCTATCCGGCCCAAGGCGGCCTGACTGCACCCATGCGCCAAGCCGCACTGGCCGCGAACGACGTTCAGCGAATGGCGGCTTGGGCGGGTCAAAGCGCCGCGCTCGCCCGTCCCGAGCCGGCGGCTGATTTCGTGCGCCGCATTTGGGCCGAAGCCCAAGTTCTT
This sequence comes from uncultured Verrucomicrobiae bacterium, assembly GCA_963742335.1. Classification (GTDB taxonomy): domain Bacteria; phylum Verrucomicrobiota; class Verrucomicrobiia; order Chthoniobacterales; family JAFAMB01; genus JAFAMB01. Next base: position 28,875 of record CAVULL010000006.1, on the reverse strand, counting down.
TTACCCTGAGCGCAAATTAGCGAAGAACTCGTCAGCATGGCGCGAGTGATCGTACTACCGATATGCGCTCCATCTGTATCCACGAGGCGAGACTCCGGCGAACGTGCTGCGCTTCCTTCTTCTGACTCGGCACATTGTTGTGTTCGGTAAGTCGGTCTGTTTTCGAGGAAACTGGAAAGGCGAATCACACCCCGCCAATACTGGTATGAGAGGCTACAATTTTCCATCCGTCGTCAAACTTTTGGAGGTTCATGGTGCTGTTGCCCACTATCGGCTGCTTGGAGCTTGGGAAGGTGACCGACCACCAGGTCAGGGCAAGAGCGAGATCCGGCTTCAGCAGTCTGACTTGGACGCGTTTGGGTTGAATGAAACCCATCGCGGTACCACCCGGATAGCCGCTAAGGTAAGAATCGTGAAGCTGCTGCCACCCGTTAAACTGCTCAGAGCCGACGACAACCAATAATTCCGGTGATTTCCAGTAAACTTCCAGGTATCCTTCAATGTCGTGGGCATTCCAACGGTCAAGCATTTTGAGTACGATCTCATAGACCTGCTGGTCATCGGGCTTGGGGACGCTTGAATTCGCTGCGGGAGCGCCGAATTGCCATCGGTTCTGCTCCTGCGCCTTTAAGGGCAAGCAGAGCACCGATGCGATCGCCAAAACCGTAGCGGAAGTTCGCAACCGTTTTGGCGACACAATAGTGCGAAATACTTGAGCGCGTGTAGAGATGGCTTTTCCCAAGATCTATACTCTACATGACTGCCAGCTTTATAATAGCAAGTAAACACGTTCTCCTTTGTAAAAAAAAAGTCACGGAGGGACTTTACCAGATCCGCACAATGCCGGGTTCCTCATCAAATTTTTTCTCCTCGACGCGAACCGGTCGGGCGGTTCTCCAGCCATCTGACGACCTCCTTGAGAATAGAGCGGATGCGGAGAAAAACGGTGTGCCTCGGAGTAGCCGCTCGGCTAAATCAGCAAACAATTTCTAGCGCTGATCTAAGACTTCCTTCAATTTTTTATAGAGAGCATCGAGGGTGAAAGGTTTTTGCAGGAAGGCCGCTCCGTCGGGTGTGACCTTGTCACGGACGAGAATATAGCCGTTTTGGCCGCTCAAGAACAGCACCTTTAAGCCCGCATCATGGGCCCGAAGGGCGTCGGCCACTTCGCGACCGTTCATTTCCGGCATCAGCACGTCGGTTATCAACAAGTCGATCTTCTCCCGGCTGCCCTCTGCTATGAGAAGGGCCTCACGCCCGCTTGAGGCTTCCCGCACTCGATAGCCGAGACGCTTTAGCGCCAAGACGGTGATTTCTCTGACAGAGGTTTCATCTTCCACTAGTAAGATGGATTTGGAGCCTCGCCTTAAGCACATTTCCTCTGGATGTTTCAATGTCGTAATAGCCGTGCCGAAGCAGAGAACCACGCGCAGCTTCGGGTGACGGCACTTCCGATCATAGAGATATGCGGACCTTTCCCGGCTCTAGATGCATCGCTGACGGAAGCCATCAACCAGAGAACGCTTTCAGGTACATAACGCGCCTCGACGGGCAACCGGAAATTGAGTCAAAACCAATGAATCGGCCGACTTACTTGCTTGAGGTGGCAAGCTCGCATTCGCCTGCCGATTGCTTCGGGCAAAGAGAGTAATTGGGAAGCCCTACCGGGAAACTTCGTGGCGATCGGCAAGGCTTTCGAGGGTCGGATTCTCGCCAGGCACAGTGCTCTGTAACGGTTTTTAAAGGGGGCGCTGTTTAATGCTAGCCTGGCTTCTTTTTGGAGGCTGTGCGGCACGTCGCCAGGGAAGATTTTGAAGCCATGCTCCCTGGATTTCCACCCTGACGTTTCTGTCTGCATCAGATCCCCCTTTAAACCAAAAATGTTCCTCTCCCTCTTCGCCCTCCAGTTTTGCGGGAAATCCACGCGTGGAAGCGCCTGGTATGGGCGCGAAATCAATCGACTTAACACGCCAACGCGTGTTTCGATGCTTTAGCAATCTCCCGACGGAATATTTTAACCGTTCAACGGAAAAGATATGGTCTCGGTTAAAGCCGGTGATCGTGTCGCTCTCGACCAAGGCGATCGCCCTAATGGCTGTCTCACCGAATCTGATATAGAAACTGAAAATCCCGTCTCGCATCTAAGTCATTTATCATCAATGCGACACATTAGCAAGGTAGTGAGCAATATATGTGCCATTGTAAAATGCTTAATTTTAGCCTTAAGGCACGCGCTAGCATTGTTTGCCAAGCTCGTGTCGCAGTGAAGCAAGTATCATAAAGGAGTCACGAGTTTGACAAATCGCTCTCGTTGACTCATTCTCGAATGGGTCGCGATGCTTTGGCACTCTAAACAAAAGCTTTCTCCGCTCCAGCGCTGGATTCTGACCGAAGCTTACTTTGGAATCATAGCAGCAAGGTCCGACGAACCTAAGATTTATCGCCGTGCCGGGCATCTACCGCCGGTTCACCTTTTGAGAATCTATGTTTTGCGAGATTACTTTAAGATCCCGCTTCGAACGCAAAAGAACGATTACGCACACAGGTGGCTAGTAGTCGACAAAGCGGCCGTCGGATCAGAGAAAGCGCAAGCGGCGCGAACATCCCTCAGCCGCTCACTGAGACGACTGAAAGAGCGAGGGCTTATCTCAGATTCGATAAGATTAACGCACCTTGGAATCAACGTCGCTAAGGAGCTTTCCGCAATGTCGGATTGAAGCGATTACGCCGCTGGAGGCAACAACTGGAATCAGAACCTTAGACCAGCAGAGATGAATATATTTTCTTTCTAGTCATTGGATGCCACTTCATTCGTTGTTAGAAATGTCGTGGATTGTTTTGATTGTATACATCAAGGTTTTGCGTTCGCTGTCCGACATCGCTATGGGCTTTTTTCCCGATATCGGATTGGATACCCGGCAACCGTTGGCGTCGAAAATGATCTCAGCTTCCTCAGGTAAGCCATACCTGCCAGATCGGTTCTTGGCGCGATATTCGGCCTGACAAGTCCACGCCTTGCGCCCGTCACTAGTCAAGTCCTCCGTCCATAGAGTAGCAGAAATAAACCTGAACGAAGCGGGATCTTCGAGTGTCTTTTTGATCGCGTCGTCTATGTAGATCGAGTGGTTCGGTCCCCCCGAGTCAACTTGGTGAAGGTCATTTCCAGACGGAAACCCCTCGGCAACGCCTGGCTGCGTTTCGACTGTTTGAACGGCGCTCGAGTTCTCTAACGGCAAAGACGAGTCAGCCTTGATGAAATAGATCAGGGAAAACAGGACTAGTGGACCAACTATCAAGACAGCAGAGATTGCAAGGGTCCGACGAATTTTCATGATTTTATTCCAATCCGTTTCTTCCGGTTGTTTGGGGTGTATCCGGCCCGTTATTTAGGCGGTTCGATGGTGGTGTAGAATGTTTCCGGGTTTACCTCGAACAGCCTGCGCTTGCGTTGAAGCTCACTAAGCCAGGCCTGCAACCGCTCGTAGTCCATGTCCTCAAACGCCCCTAGCAACCTTTCGCGGGTCACCGGCTGGTGCTGCTCAATCCAAGCAAGCAACTCCGCCTTAGTGCGTCTCTTCATTCTGGCCGGGCTTTGGGCGCGACTTTCCAAGGGTTCTCTGTCGTTTCGGGACGGCTATTTTTGACAGGTCCAGTTGATCGATAAAATCCGATTAATATTACAAGAGCGCTCAATGCGAAATGGAATCATCTCCAAAATTGAGTCTCCGCATTCGCCTCGTGTAAGTCTGCGTGCCAAGGGGCCGCTTCATCCTTCCCTGGTCGGCGTCTGACCGAGCCGATCGATGCGATTCTCATCCGTAAGAAAGTCGCTCCATTCAATGAGCTAATGCCATACTATTTTCCACGGGTTGGCGTTGCTTTCAAGTATGGAAAAAGTTGGTCGAGGCAAATTACGCCCGACTTGTTTAACTAATTCTTTTGGAAATATGCCGACCGGACCGGCGACATCGTTTGCCATATCCAAATGAGACGCAAAAATGCGGGAAAGAGTATGGTGCTGAATAAGGAATCTGTGCGAGAGGTGTGACGTTGATAAGGGAGTAGACTAAATGACGTCTGATGAGCTGATCAAGGTCCTGAAGCGATACAACGGGGAGTCGCATCAGAGCGAACGAATGCTAGCTTCCCGAATTGGGGTGAATTATCACACCGTCCATCAATGGCTTACATCAAGCCAAAGTCCGATCAAAGGAAGGTTAACGTTAGCTGCATCCTTCCTCAGGCGCGTTGGTTATCTCTAATCCAGCATCCGCAATCTGATCGACTTGTCCCGCTTTGAAGTCTCGGTCTTGGTGCACTAGTTCCAGTCGTCCGTCGTGACGGGAATCCTCATGGAACTTTCGTTCCATTTACGATCGTCGAGGAATGTTCTACGGATAGGGCAAATCAACGAATAGACCAGGTTCGCCAATTAGGTTGTCGCGCCGGCCGCATGGGCGCTCCAAACACCTGGGAGAATGGACGGATCGAAAATGCTGGCCATCAAGAGATTTGAAAACCCACAACCATATCACGGTCCAGAAGCCATTTGGGAAGTGCTCTGCTCGGCAGGTGTGCCACTCGATCCGGGTCCCCGTGCCCTGATGGAGTCCCGCTTCGGCCGCGACTTTAGCCGGGTGCGCCTGCACACCCACGACCGAGCGGCCGCCTCCGCCCGTGCCCTAAAAGCACAAGCTTACACGGCAGGTTCGCATATCGTTTTCGGGGAGGGGAGCTACGGTTTCGAAACGCCGGAGTGCCTGTGGCTGCTTGCTCACGAGCTGGTGCACGTCCTCCAGCAAAGAGCCGAAGCGTTGCCGTCGTCGGTCAAGACAGTCAAGAGCAGGGACGCACTCGAAGGCGAAGCGGACCGGGTTGCCGACCTCATCGCCGCAGGGCGCTCGTTGCCGCCGGGTTTTGCCTTTACAGCGGCTCCCGCCGGAATCATCCAGTGCCACAACGACGTTCCTTGCCCTGGCACGCGGATCAGCGCTGGAGCCGTCAGCATCTGGCTGCCGGCCAACGAATCAATTGAGATCGCTTACAAGGAGGACGCGGATAACCGAGGCCATGCGAACGCCATTTTCTTTGGGTCACAATTCGAGACGGGTCGCGATGTCCGGCTGCCAAGCGGAGCGCCGAACAAGAAATTCGGCAACCTGTTACTAAGCAAGCTTCTCGGCATCAAGAATCAGCGCCGGCCGGATATTATCGATTTTAGCAGCCGGGTGTTCTACGAGATTAAGTCCGCCGATGACACCCGACGGGGAACAGTTCAACTGGAGAGTTACTACGCGCTGACCGATCAGATCCGGCGAGCGTACGCAGACAGCGAGCCTCCTTGGAAGGTCGAGTACGCCACCTGGTATCCCCCTCACGTCTTGCCACTCCCCGGCGACTCGCTGAATAATAAGATCGTCTGCACCCAGGCGACGGACCATAAGCGCTTCCCCGGCCTGATTCTGTATGACGTCCGCGAGCTGGACGAAGACGAAAGGCGGAGGCGGCTGCAACGCCGGGCGGTCGATTTCGAACTATGGGATTTTGAGGAGGGCTTTGCCGAGCTTCTGCCGGCGATTCGGGCGGAGCTGCCCAATGCAATTCGCTTCTTTGACCCGGAAAATCCGAATCACGTCATTATCGTTCCGCAGGAGTTCTATCGAGCTTGGTACAAAAAGAGGAATGATCAAATGATGGAGAAAATGAGGGTCAAACCGTCCTATGAGATGCCGGGAGGCCAGCTGGTGAAAAATCTCAGGGGACAGTTGTTCTTCATCTCCCTCGTAGTAGCGGGGGTGGCCGCAGTGGTCATTGTCGTGGCGGGCGGCGTAGTGCTCGGAGCCGTGGCTGCTGGGAGTACTGCCGCTGAAGTCGCGGTGGGTACTGCCGCTGCCGGCGGTGGAGGCGCAGCGGGGGGCGGAGCCGAAATTATTTCGCTCGCGGCATACAAGGCGATGCTCGCGGCGCCCGAGGTCAAGGCTTTGGCGGCGGCGGCCGGCGTCCTCCTTGTTTTGGGGACCGCCAACGATGCCCGGGCTGCTTCGGTCTCGATCAGCCAAGTCTCTGCGATCAGGGCAGTTGCGGTGACCGAGTTCCGACCGGTCGCGGGTTTGCCATTTGCGACCTGCGCGCCCGGCCAGGGGAATTCAAACTCTATCTATACCGCCGAGATGGGGCCTCAAAAGAAATTGGCGCTCGGGGCACAGGTGCTCTTCGATGGCAAGTCGTATGTCATCATCGGCCAGATCTCGGCCAAGTAGCGCGAAAATCTCATCCGCCAGCAGGATCCCACCGAAAGCTGTAACCAAGGTCGGCGAACCGTCCCGGTTTGCTCACTCCAAGAAGCAAAGCGGGACGCTTCGCTTGCCTCGTCCTTCGCTCTCTCTTCTACCGCAGGAGTCAAATCGCTCCTGAGATTCTTGCGCCAGTTATTTTCCCCACGATCATCGCTCTAACCGCTTGGACACAGGCTGAAAGCTATGCCTGTAAATGGACTAATCTGCCGCCTCGATTTTTGAGTTGGTCGATAATGACTGCTCCGACAATGATACAACCCTTGATAATCTGCTGCCAGTAGGCTGAGACATTCATCAAATCCAGAGTGTTGTTCAACACACCAATGATCAGGGCACCGACAATCGTGCCGGCAACTGTTCCGATTCCACCAGCCGAAAGGGAGGTCCCACCGATGACTGCGGCAGCGATCGCATCAAGTTCGTAGCCGACGCCAAGGCCAGGTTGTCCCGAACCTATGCGCGAAGAAACTACCAATCCAGCTAGTCCCGCGAGGAAACTGGCATAGACATAGATAAGCATCTTGTACTTGGCGGCATTGATGCCCGAAACCCGCGCGGCCTGTTCGTTACCGCCGATCGCGTAGATATATTTCCCGAATTTTGTATGGGCATAAAGGACGTGGGTAACGACTGCCATGACGACAAGAATAACGATGGGGACCGGAATACCGAACACATCACCCTGTCCGATGAAGTTGTAGGAATCCGTCAAATCGGAGATCGGACGACCGCTGGTGTAAAGCATGGCCCCACCGCGAATCGCCGTGTAGGTACCCAAAGTCGCGATGAACGGAGGAATGCGGGCTTTGGCCACGAGGGCGCCATTAATCAAACCGACCAGGGCACCGACCGCGCAAGCCGCCAGCACCGGCACAATTAACGGAACTTGAAGACCACGATAAAAGGCCGCTGAATAATCGGGCATCTGAGCCAAACTGGCCGCCACGACCGCCGTCAAGCCAACAACAGAGCCGGACGAAAGGTCGATGCCGGCGCTGACGATTACCCCAGTCACACCGAGCGCGATCAGTCCAACGATGGACATCTGTCGCACAATATTGATCAGGTTGGTACTGCTCACGAAGGCCGGTGAGAGCAGCGAGGCCACGATGACCATCACGGCAAAAATTAAGAAGATCCCATACTTGCTGAAGATTCCCGAGAGCGTATGGCTCATTTGTTGCCGCTTTTCAGCCTTGTTTGCGGTAATGACTCCAGGATTATCCACAATGCTCCTTTTTTATGCAGCTAAGCTCGAACTGACATTCATCCCTGTAGCCATTTGAAGTATCTTTTCCTGGGTGGCCTCTTCGCGCGAAAGTTCGCCTATCTTGTCTCCTTCGTGCATCACCATGATGCGATCACTCATCCCCAGGACTTCTGGCAATTCCGACGAGATCATGATAATCGCCTTGCCGGAACGAACAAATTCAGTCATCAGCCGGTAGATTTCCGATTTGGCGCCGACATCGATCCCACGGGTCGGTTCGTCCAGGATCAAGAGATCCGGCTCGGTCAATAGCCAACGTGAAATTAATACCTTCTGTTGATTGCCACCCGACAGGTTCTTAATGATTTCCAGTAAACTAGGTGTCTTGATGCGCATCAATCCCCGCATCTTTTCGCAATCTTTCTCGATTTTGTTGAATCGGATGAACGGTCCCAACAGGTAATTATTGATGTTTGCGATGAACATATTTTCGCGAACGCTAGCATTCAGATACAAACCGGTTAATTTTCGGTCTTCGGTCAGTAAGGCCATACCCCCTTGAATGGCATCAGACGGTGATTTGATTTTCACGGTCTTCCCGTCAATAGCGATGGTTCCGCCTGGGACCGGGTCACCCCAAAAACACCTTCCATAAGCTCGGTGCGCCCTGCCCCCATTAAGCCCGCAAGGCCTAGAATTTCGCCGCGCCTGACCTGGAAACTGACATTGCGAAATCCTTTACCGCTTAAGTTTTTAACATCCAGCAAGGCCGGACCTAAATCCGCTGTTTCCTTGTGAAACATGGCGGTAAGTGTCCGCCCGACCATCTTTTCGATAAGGATGCTATCGGTCAAGTCCGCGGTTGCTTCAGTGCCCATGTATTGACCATCACGAAAAACCGTCACCTCATCGGTTATTTTAAAGACCTCGTCCATTTTATGGGTGATATAGATGACTGCGCATCCCTGGGCCTTTAATGACCTGATGATATTAAAAAGGCCTTCCACCTCGGCCTCGGTGATCGCCGAGGTTGGTTCATCCATGATGATCAAATCGGAGTTATAGGAAACGGCTTTGGCAATTTCAGCGAGTTGAATATTGGCAATACTAAGGTCGCACATTTTGGCGTTTGCTTTGATCTTAATGTGAAGCCGATCGAGCAATTCTGTGGCCATGCGGTTCATTTTTCCCATGTCAACCAGGCCGTACCAGGTGATCGGTTCACGACCCAGGTAGATGTTCTCAGCGACGGTCATCTGAGGAATTGGGCTCAACTCCTGATGAATCATCGAAATGCCCTTGGATAAAGCATAGTGGGTATTGGTGATGTTCAATCGTTCGCCCTTGAAGGTGATGGTGCCGGAATCCGGCACGTAGATGCCAATCAAACATTTCATCAGCGTCGATTTACCTGCGCCGTTTTCACCCATCAAGGCATGCACCGTTCCCTTGCGAGCGCGGAGTTCGACATTGTCAAGAGCACGGACACCTGGAAACTGCTTGGAAATATGCTCCATATTGAGCACGTATTCGCTTTCCATAGCTTGGCTCCTCTCTTCTACCTCTTTTGCATTGACCACTGTCTCCCAGGCCCAGGCAGACAGTGGTCAAGCGAGAACTCATTTCATGAACGACTTGTAGTTTTCCTTGTTGATAGGCTGGTAGGGAATCCAGATGTTACCATCCACCACTTTCGGATTGGGTTCTTTCTTGACCAGCAGATAGGCGGCATTGACAGCTTCCTCTCCTTGGCCAACGGGGTCCTGGAACACCGTGTTGTTCAGTTCACCCTTCTCCATTGACTCCAAAGCGTCATGGCTGCCATCCGTGCCACCAACAGGGATCTTTCCGAGTTTTCCGGCAGCCTTGATGGCCTGCAAGGCACCCAACGCCATCTCGTCGTTGTTTGAGGCCACGCCGTTAATCTCCTGACCGGAAGCCAGCCAGTTCTCCATAATGGTCTTGCCCTGCTCACGCTTCCAGTTGCCGGTCTGTTCGCGGACGATCTTGATATCCGGAAACTTTTCCTTGACGACTTTCTTGATTCCATCTGTGCGGCCAATGGCGGCTTCATTGCTCAGCTCACCCATCAGGATGACCACATTTCCCTTGCCCCCCATCGCTTTACCGAGTTCCTCCATATTCATGATCCCGGCCTCAATGGACTTGGAACCAGAATACACAACACCCTTCGGCAGGTTCGCAGGCTGGCGGTTGACGTACACCAAGGGCTTGCCGGCTTTGACGACGGCCTTGGTCATCGGTCCGGTTGCTGCGGTATCGACCGGAAGGATGACCACGGCATCCATTCCCTGAGCAAGGAAGTTCTCCACCTGGCCCGTCTGCTTGGCGGTGTCATTGGCCGCATCGACAATGGTGAGATCGACATCAGGGTGGTCCTTGGCCCATTTGGTCATGGCATCCCGGACATAGGTCAACCACACATCGTCGAACAGGGCCATGGCAACCCCGATTTTGATCTTGGCCGGGGCGGACTGGGCGGGAGTGCCGCCCATGGCCATTGCCATAATGGCAATCGCTGGAAGGAAAACTTTTGCTAGCTTCATTTGTTTCATTTCTTTGTTCTTCTGGGGAATTGCTCCGCAACGCGGAGCGGTCAAACCGAATCTCAAACAGCTACAATATGAAAAAGGTGACTTTCCGAAAAGTTCCTTTTCACTACTTTCTGGGGTTTAAGTGGCAGCATCTGTCTCCTCGGCTGCGATGAGGTTTTGCCCGGTGATTGCGGCCCCGGGCCAAAGTCATTGGCAATCTTCTGGGTCCGCGCCGAATCGATATCGGTCACTGGCAGGCAAACGCTAATTCTGTCCGCAAAACTTGTCGAGAATATTTGCAGTATTCGGGAAAGGCTTCTTTCAATCGGAGGAGCCTCAAAAAGCATAGAGGTTGGCGACGCCGTCCCTGGAACTAATTTTTCGTTAGTCTGGATCGATACGTGACTGACGAACAACGAAGCAGGCGACCCATTTTCAACGCAACGGAGCCCAAGGGATTTAGGAGACGTGCACTAGGTCGCGGAGGAGCACCGCGGAATCAGCCCTTGTTCCATTGCCTTCAAAACAGCTGTTTCGTCATCGGAGGGCAAGAAGATCTCGAGTTTTGCTCCTCCGTTAGCTGCCCGGACGTGGAGAGTAAGAACGCAGGAATGTTCCTGATGGCTTACTTGAGAGTCGGCCAGCCGAACACGAGGGACAAAGGTAACGATATCCCCAAATTCGTAAACGTCTTCCGGCAGTTTGGGAGGTTCGCTCTCCGCATCGGCGGTCGATGGAGTTGCGTCTTGAGGTGATTCCTCTGCCGCAGGGTCTTTCGCCGAAGATCTTTTTTCCTCCGAAATCAGCACTAGCTCGCGTTCGGTGATCAACAGTGCCCCGGCGGGAACCAGTTGTTGCTCGGATTCGCCGAGAATAGCCGGCCACTGCATTGCGTCCAGCACCCGCTGCCCCTTGGTCCTGTAACGCTGTGCCTCGTTCCGGAATTTGATCGGCCACGTCTGAAACAAAATTTCGTTTTGATCGTTCCTGGTTGCGGCCGGGAGTGCCTCATCGATGCCCGCGAGCATTAGATCAATTGCCTCCCGGTAAAACTCGTCCCCGATTGCCTCGAAATTGATCGTTACGGAGCGCGACGCATCTCCAGCGGCAGAGAATATTCGTAGCTGGCCAAAAAGAAGAATAGACGTCAATTCAAGAAATAGAATCTCGCTGAAGTTGGACCTTTCCAGGGTGACGCCGTTTTCGGTCTCGGAAACCAGGAGCCAACCATTGTTCGTCACCGCAAGCACGGTTGCCGGCAACTTTCCATCCTCGGTTGGAAAGGCCGGAGAATGCACCAGTAAACGGACTGGTTCTCCTGACTGGAAACTTTCTCTCAAGGCGCTGCGGAGCGGCTCCGGCGCGTCGGAAACTTGATCGAGTTTGGCTGGGAAAGGGGTATCGATTTCCATATTTAATCAGGAGTTGCAGGAGTTCAGGAGTTTAACAGGTTAGTCCGGAAATCTCAGCGGCCAAAACGCTCGTGAGATTTCGCGCTATACTATATTAGCGGCTCGGGAAGCAGCTCGGAAGGAAATCCGGCAAGGCTTGAGTGTTCTTGTGCGTCCAGACACAGCTGTCGCTACGCCAACACTGTGCCTATCCTATGCCGCTAGTTGTCAAGTCCGCCGAAACAGAGGTATTTTATTTCCACATATTCCTCGATTCCGTAATGGGATCCTTCGCGGCCGAGTCCGGATTCTTTGACACCGCCAAACGGCGCCACCTCGTTTGAGATGAGGCCGGTGTTAATACCGACCATACCAGATTCCAGGCCCTCAGCTGCTCTCCAGATACGGCCGATATCACGACTATAGAAGTAGCTAGCGAGACCAAATTCGGTATCATTGGCCAATTGAATCGCTTGCTCATCGGTCTCGAAGCTGAATAGGGGAGCCAAAGGACCGAAGGTTTCTTCGCGAGCGACCTTCATCTGGGGAGTAACACCCGCCAGGACGGTTGGTTCAAAGAAGGTTTGGCCAAGAGCATGTCGATTACCACCCAGAAGGATCCGCGCCCCGTGCGAAACGGCGTCTTGAATATGCTCCTCGACTTTCTCAACCGCGGCCTTGTCAATTAAAGGACCTTGGAGAACTCCTGGCTCCAAGCCGTTGCCGACTTTAAGTTTCTTTACCGCGGTGACGAGCTTCTCGGCAAAAGCATCATAAACGCCTGTTTGCACGAAGAGACGGTTGGCGCAAACGCAGGTCTGACCGGCATTGCGATATTTGGAAATAATCGCCCCTTCGACCGCGGCGTCCAGATCCGCATCGTCGAAAACGATAAACGGAGCATTCCCACCCAACTCAAGCGAAAGCTTCTTGATGGTGTTGGCGCTCTGTTTCATGAGCAATCGGCCCACCTCAGTCGAGCCCGTAAAAGTCACTTTACGGACATCCGGATTCGAGGTCATTTCTCCGCCGATCTCTTTCGAGCTGCCTGTTAAAACGCTAAAGACTCCGGGCGGAATGCCGGCCCGCTCAGCCAAAGCCGCCAGTGCCAAAGCTGAAAAAGGGGTGGAGCTGGCAGGCTTTGCCACCATCGTACAACCCGCGGCCAAGGCCGGTCCGGCCTTGCGCGTGATCATGGCGGCTGGAAAATTCCAAGGAGTGAGGGCCGCACAGACCCCGATGGGCTCTTTGATCACCACCAGACGACGATCATTCCAGGGCGAAGGGATCGTGTCTCCATAGACGCGTTTGGCTTCCTCGGCGAACCACTCAATAAACGAAGCGGCGTAGGCGACTTCGCCTTTCGCTTCGGCTAGAGGTTTACCTTGTTCAGCTGTCATCAGCTTTCCCAGGTCCTCGATGTTAGCTAACATCAAATCATGCCACTTGCGCAGGAGAACACTTCGATCTTTGGCAGGTCTGCGACGCCAGTCGCCCCAGGCATTTTTGGCCGCGTCGATAGCGCGCCTGGTTTCCGCACCACCCATTAAGGGTACCGTGCCTAAAATCTCCCCGGTTGCGGGATTATTGACTTCCAATGTCGCACCGTTATCGGCATCACACCATCGCCCACCGATGTAGGATTGGCGGCGAAACAGATCCGGATCTTGCAAAGAGAATCTCGTCATAAAATGCGAAGGGCTTAGGGGGCAGCTTCAGCCGAAAACGACGAAATTCCTATAAATCTTTCACAAAAAACCATTCACCAATCGATACCCGGAAATCATCAGGCCGGATAGTAAAGTTGAGCATATTTTCCGGCCTTCTCCCAGTCCAATTCCAGGTCGATCGACTGTGAAGGGGATTGCAAAATCATAGGACTCCTGTTGGAGAAGCATCTTGCCGAGGCGCATCATTCCGAAACAGAATTTGACTAAGCCAAAGACAATTTGTACAAACGGAACCAAGGCTACCGACGCGCGGGAGCGAATCATTCGTCATGGCGGGCGCGCAGTTGCAAAAGGCAGCCTGATCAAATCGAAATGAAACTATGCGCTGTCTCTGAGAGTCTAGGTCATCTTTCGTTTCCAGACGCGGCAAAAGTGTCAGCTGATCTTGGACTGGCGGCTTTGGAAATCGGCATGGGCAATTGGTGCGCTGCTCCTCATGCAAAGCTGCAGTCTCTTTTGGAAAGCAAGGACGAGCGGCGGAAGTTTTTGTCAATCTTCGAGCAGAACGGATTGTCCCTCGCGGCGCTCAACTGCAACGGCAATCAACTTCATCCGGTTGATGGGGAACGCCAAAGCAAGATCGTTTACGAGACCGTCCAGGTTGCCGAGTTGCTTGGTGCCGATACGATTGTCCTGATGTCCGGTCTGCCGGCTGGAGGAAGCAATGATGTCAGACCGAATTGGATCACCTGCGCGTGGCCGTCAGAAAATGGGGAAATACTTAATTGGCAATGGAACGAAAAGCTATTGCCCTACTGGCAAAAGTTGGCGGCGTTTGGGAAAGAACACGGGATAAAAAAGTTCTGTGTTGAGATGCATGGAGATCAGCTGGTTTACAACGTGCCAACGCTTCTGAAATTAAGGCGGGAGATCGGACCGATAGTGGGAGCGAATCTGGATCCGAGTCATCTTTTTTGGATGGGTGCGGATCCGCTGGCGGCGATCAGTGCGCTTGGCGATGCAGTCTATCACGTGCACGCGAAGGACACCTCGATGAACAAAGCGGTGCAGGACCTCACGGGCCGCTTGGAGACGATCGAACATGGGAATGTAAAAGATCGGTCCTGGAATTACGTGACGTTAGGATACGGCCACGGGGAGCAATGGTGGCGGGAGTTTTGTTATCGCCTTCGATTGAACGGTTACGATGGTTGGCTCTCGATTGAGCACGAGGATGTCGTTCTTTCGCGAATGGAAGGAATGCGGCGATCGATCGATCTGCTGAAACGAACCATGATTGACGAAACAAGCGATTACGCCATGCCGGCCACGTAAAAATATGGCTTCCGAAGAACCGAGAAGGCTCCGGGTAGGAATGGTTGGGGGCGGACCGGGCGCGGGGATTGCCGAAACTCATCGAACCGCGATGCGTCTTGATGATAAGTGTGTTCTGGTTGCCGGCGTCTTTTCGCGGGATCGCGAGAAATCGCTGACTGCCGCAAGACGGCTGCGAATCGACTCGGAGCGGGTCTATCCCGACTATGGGGCGATGGCGGAAGTTGAATCCAGGCGGGACCACGACAGGATCGACGCGGCGGTCATCGTCACGCGGACCGACAGTCACTACGAGATCGCGAAGAAATTTTTGGAATCGGGTATCCACGTCATTTGTGATAAGCCGCTTTGCCTTTCTTTGGCCGAAGCGAAGGAGCTGAAACGCCTGGCCGACGAGAAAGAGTTGATTCTTTGCCTCACCCACAATTACTCCGGTTACGCGATGGTCCGCCATGCCGCGCGGATGGTTCGAAACGGCGACCTTGGCAAAGTGTGCGTCGTGCAGGCCGAGCATGCTTCGGGGTGGGCCGCGAAGTTGCTGGAGAAACAAGGCCATCCACAGGCGGCCTGGAGGACCGATCCAGTTCTTTCGGGCGATGCGAGCGTGCTCTTCGACTTGGGGACGCACGCACACCAGCTGGCGCGATTTGTGACTGGACTTGAAGTCACGGAAGTGGCGGCGGAAATGAGCCAGATCGTTGAGGGCAGAGCGATCAAGGACAACGCGAATTTACTGCTCCGGTTTTCCAACGGGGCTCGGGGGACGCTCTGGGCGTCGATGGCGGCGATTGGCAACGAACACGGGCTGCGGATTCGAGTCTACGGAAATCGAGGCAGTTTGGCTTGGCATCACGAGGACCCTTGTCACCTGCGATATTCTCCGCTCGATGGGCCAACACAGATATTGGCGCAAGGGGCTGATCGGCTTTCGGCCGAGGCCAGTCGATGGACGCGCGTCGGGTTGGGGCATCCCGAAGGCTTTTTTGAGTCGTTTGCAAATCTGTACACTGAGGCGGCGGAAGCCATTCTGGCGAAATCAGAAGGCAGGGCCTACACAAAAGCGGAGCTCGGTTTTCCGGACGCATCCGACGGAGCACGGGGAGTAGCCTTCGTGGAGTCCGCTATGCGCTCGTTCGCCGCCGACGGTCGCTGGACCGCCGTCGAGACCATTTAACGGCAGGAGTCAGAAGTCCAGGAGCGCCAGGAGTCGGGACCTGCCCGTGATGATTTCGCCGAGAATAAGAGGCGAGAACCAAGAGGAGATAAAATGCTGAAAATAGCCGTGATCGGAACCGGTTTTATCGGTTCGGTCCATGCGAAAAACATTGCCCGGCATCCCGGCGCAAAGCTGGTGGCGGTGAACGATGCGAATTTTGAGTTTGCCAAAAAAGCAGCCGCCGCTACGGGGGCTCAAGCAGTGGCCGAGATCGCGGAAATATTGGAGAACAAGGACATCGAGGCGGTGGTGATTGGTACGCCAACAAATACCCACGTCGAATATCTGACGCGTGCGGCTCGCGCAGGAAAGGCCATTTATTGCGAAAAACCGATCGGTCTCGATTACCAGGAAGCGGTGAAAGCGGTAAGGGCCGTTCGGGAAACAGGGGTTGCGGTGATGCTTGGCTTTAATCGTCGCTTCGATGCGAGTCACGCGGCCGTAAAACAGGCGGTCGAAAAGGGTGAAGTAGGAAAGATCGAGATCATTCAGCTGACCAGCCGCGGCCCCCAACCTCCGACTATCGAGTACGTGAAGGTCTCTGGGGGTCAGATGCGCGATCAGACGATCCATTTTTTCGATCTGTTGCGTTGGCTGACCAGTGATGAGCCAGTGGAGATTTATGCCATCGGTGGCGCCCTGGTGAGCGCCGCGATCGGTAAAGCGGGCGATGTTGACACCTCGATTGTTTCATTGCGAATGGCTTCGGGCGCACTTTGTCAAATTGATAGTTCGCGTCGCGCCGCGTACGGGTACGACGAAAGAATCGAAGTTTTCGGATCGGAAGGACTGGCGGAGTCTCGGCGACAGAACTTCCGAGGCATGGCTCTTTACAAGGGAAGGACGGTGATCGAAGACGGTCTCCATCCCGGCTGGTTCGAGCGCATCGAAGCGAGTTATTACCAGGCGCTGGACGCTTTTCTGAAGTCGGTTGAACAAGGAGCGGCGCCCAGTCCTTCGCTGGAGGATGGACTGAAGGCTCAGTTAATAGCAGATAAGGCCACCGAGTCGCTCAAAACGGGACGGCCCTTGAAAATCGAGGATTGATCAACCAAAATGCCAATCGCGAGAGATTCCGTCCCGGGAATACAATTAGGGGTGAGTCCGCTGAGCTGGACGAACGACGTGCTGGCAGAACTGGGAGGAGATATTCCCCTGGAAGTTTGTTTGCAGGAGGCGGCGGATATCGGGTATCAAGGGGTGGAGTTGGGACGCAAATTCCCGAGAACTGGCAGCGAGCTTTTGCCGATCTTGTCGAGCTATGGACTGCAACTGATCGGAGGATGGCATTCCGGTTATCTGAGCGAGCGATCTGTGGAGGCGGAGTGGGATGCGGCTGCCGGCCATGTCCGGTTGTTGGAAGAGTGCAGCAGCCGAGTGTTAGTGTATGGGGAGTGCGGAAAGATGGTGGGCGATTCTCCGTGGGATAAATCTCTGAACCAGGGACCTGATCTCAAAGGAATTGATCTCAAAGATTATGCAAAAAAACTTGGTGAGTTCGCCGTCCGGCTGAATGATCGGGGAATCAAGTTGGCTTACCACTATCATTTAAAAATGTTAGTCGAAAAAGCCGAAGAAATTAGCGCGCTTTGTGAGTCTACCCGCCGGGAAGTCGGGCTTCTTTTGGATACCGGTCATGCTTACGCTGCCGGCGTGAACTACGGCGAAGTCCTCGAACGCTTCGGAGACCGAGTGGTGCACATCCATCTGAAGGATGTGCGGCGCGCGGTTCTTGAGCAGGCTCGAAAAAACGACGTCAGTTTCAATTCTGCGGTGCGAGACGGGCTCTTCACCGTTCCGGGAGACGGCGACGTCGATTTTTCGGAGATCGGGGAGTTTATTCGGTCGTCCGGATATAGCGGCTGGGTGGTGGTGGAAGCGGAACAGGATCCGGCTAAAGCAGCCCCGCGGTTGTTTGCGGAGAAAGCCTACCGGTACGTTCGCAATCTCCTCTACTGATCAACCGCCAGAAAGGAAACAAATGTCAAAGTCTTTAAATATCGGCCTGGTCGGCTCTGGTTTCATGGGCCAGGCCCATGCGGATGCTTATCGACGGGCAGGGATCTTGTATCGAAATCTGCCTTGCGTACCAGTGCTGTATGCTATCGCGGATCAAAACGAATCATTGGCGGAAGAAGCTCGACGGAAGCTGGGATTTGCAAAGGGGTACGGTGACTGGCAACGCTTAGTCAAAGACCCTGAAGTGCACGTCGTCGACATTACGACGCCGAACCATTTGCATGTGGATGTGGCCTTGGCGGCAATCGAGGCGGGCAAACATGTCTACTGTGAGAAACCGATGGCGGTGAAAGTTGAAGATGCGCAGCGAATGGCTGCCGCGGCCAGGAAGGCAGGGGTGCAAACGCTCGTTGCCTTCAACAATGTGAAAACTCCAGCCGCGCTCGTGGCCAAGCAGATCATCGAACGGGGCGAAATTGGCGAACCGGTCCGCTTCCGCGGGAGATTCGATCAAGGTTTTTTCAATGATCCCTCGTTACCGTGGTCCTGGCGCTGTTCGCGGGAACTTGCCGGTACCGGAGCTTTAGGGGACCTTGGCGCGCATACGGTTTCGGTAGCTCAATTTCTGATGGGCGACATCACTGCGGTGTCGGCGCAAGCTCAGACGATTTTCAAGGAACGTCCGGTGCCGGATTTTGATGCGGGCTACGGCAGCAAGGTCGCAGCGGACGCCAAAAAACGAACCGTCGAAAATGAGGACCAGATTCAGTCCATGGTAAAATTCTCCTCCGGAGCGGCCGGGGTGATTGAAGCGTCGCGCATCTGCGCCGGTCGGGTTTTCGGGGTGTTCTGGGAGGTATCCGGCACCGAAGGCACAATCGTAAACAACGGAGAAAGATTTAATGAGCTTCAGGTCTTTCGGATGAGAGAAGAAAAGCGGGATCGAGGGTTCACCACCATCTATTGCGGTTCACAAGTTCCGCAATATGCCGCCTTCTTTGGCTTTGACTTTGCCGGAGGCGGCCTTGGGTATTTTGACATCAAGGTATTCGAAGTGCATGACCTGATCCAAGGTATAAGCCGAGGCGAAAAGTGTTTTCCCGATTTTGAATTTGGGGCCAGAAATCAGGAGATCCTTGAGGCAATCGATCAGTCAAGCCGCTCTGGCGCATGGGTCCCGACCAAATCTTAGTCTCTCTGGCCAACGAAAACTGATCTTCATCGTCTTCAGCATCGAGCTTTGCTGGGAAATCCGGGCATGGAAGCTCCTGGCACTTTGTTGTATTCGATCGCCCGGACCCGCCAATGGTTTTTTCGATGCAGACGCAGCCGTTCTGCAGGATAGTTTACGAACCCTTCAGAGAGTAAACATGACTTTGATTACCCCCTTGCTCGAGTCGTGCTCGACCAAGACAATTCCTTTGGCGGCACTTTTATGAAGGTGAAGGAGGCTCTAAGCCCCATCTCTCATTGCTGTAAATACGATATCTATGTAGATTATTAAAATTTTCTCGGTACGGTACCGCTATTCTGACCCTATGAAGTTCGTTTTCCTTCTTTTTCTGATTTTGTGTCTGCTGGGTAAGGCCGCTTCCGGGCAAAAGACCCAACCGGAGCCTGGAACTCCTGCGCCCTTGCCGAATCAGGAGGAAGTGCCTGCTGGAAACCCAGAACCACAAGCCGCTCCCGATTTGCTTCCGGAATCGAACCAGTTGCCTGCCCAGCCGCCTGATCTACGTTTGCCTTCGCCGTCGATTCTAAAACCTGGAGAATCCAGCTCGACCCAGACTCCGGAAGCCTTACCGCCTCTTTCGCCTGAGGAGAAGGCGAAGAACCAGGCTCGCCTGGCTGAGATCCGGTCGATCGCGATGCGTAATCCGAAGGTGATCGACATACTCAAGATGGCAAACGGCGCCCTTAGCGACGAGGCGAAACGCGAGTTTTTGCGGGCTTATTATCACACCTTGTGCACACGAATGCGGTACCTGGATCCTAAACTCGGCCAAACGATTACGGCATACGAACGTGCCGAGATACGAAAATTGGCGGCGGGCCCCTCACATCTTTCTATCGTTTCCCGCTATCAGCTTCACAAAGAAAGACCGCGTCGCACGCGGTCGGCAGATTAGATAGCGTCAAAATCGTTCCCGGGCCGGGGTATGCGAAGCGTCACTCGCTGGTGGCCGCTCGGCAACCGGAGCGAGTCTGCGATTCTGAGCAATTTGAAGATCAAGCAGGCTGGCAGGAGATCGTCCGGAGCCTTCGCCGCGCAACGAAGGCCAACACAAAATGCGCGTGCTTCTTAAGCCGGAGCAAAGCCCCGACGGTTCCCAGCGTGGCCTTAATGCCGCGAAGGCCAAGGGCGTACGGAGAAAGACCGCGCGATCCGTCAGAAGCAGGAGATTCGATTTTTCTGCCGACACCGAGAAGCTGCGCATAGCGCATCGTCGCAGGCCGCCTGCGGACATCTGCCAAGATTTACGAAACCATCGGCCGGCTCAAAGAGCGTTACACCCGGGTTGCTCGCTACTATCTTATTGCCTATGACGAGCAACAATCCGAGCTCTCCTGGCGCGAAGACCAGCAGCGCAAACAGAAAGCCGAATCCCTCGACGGCAGTTACCTGCTCAAAAGCAGCCGCAACGACCGTAAGTCCGAAGACATCTGGCGCAACGATTCGCTGAAACGAGTGGAGGCTGCCTCCCAGCTCGAAAGCCCGCTCTGCGAGCGGCCTCGCTTTGATCTCTGGAGCCCCGAGTCAAACCCACATCTTTTTATGTGTGCTGGCCTATCATCTCTTGGTCTGTATTGAGCGCGCTTTTCTTGACCAAGGCATCCACACCTCCTGGGAGACCTTGCGCCGGCAGCTGTCCACTCACCAAGTCGTGACCGTGCGCTCGCCTACTGCTCGACGGTCGAGTCCTTACCATCCGGCGCGATACACTGCCCGAGAAGATCCATACCGAGATTTACAGGGCCCTGCGTGTGCCCGAACGGATCCTGTCGCCAATCAATCGATGGACCCAAAGTAGTCACTAAACCCGCCCACGAACCCGCATGAAATCAGCATCCAATTTTGAAAACGCGGAAGTCAGGCTAACGTTTCCGGCACCGGCAGCCTGAACCAGTACGGTACGGGAACGTTGACGCTGACTGGTGCTGACAATGAGCAAGGTGGACCGTCGGCAGCGACGAAAAATAAGAATATCGGTTTCGCCCTGGAGAGCTGTTGAACTTGAAAGAGGCTGTTTACCTCCGAAGTCTGGGTGCCGAATCCATTTGACCGAAAAGCTCAAGAGGACACCCGGTCGACCACACATCACAGCTTTTGCCCGTCCTTACGCACGGGCTCGGTTCCGTCGGCCCTGACCCTGACGCTCCTGCCCACCGAGGCTGGATTGATTTGTGGTTCCGGGGTATGCAGTCGCGGCACGAGTGGCCTCGGCATTCGTGAGTATTGGAGCATGTCTTCCTGATCCGGACTGCCTGGCTTCCGACCGTTATTAGTTGCTGACCCCGGTGGCAGTGGCTTCCGGGCTGTAATCGGGCATGAAGCCAGTGGAGACGTTGTTTTATGCTCGAATCGCATTCCTTTTGCTTTAGATCCATGATTATTCTACAACGCATGGAAATTATGATCAGACGATCCATTCTTTTCCTATTCGTCCTAACCTCGATCGGGACATCCCTCAATGCCCAATCGAAGGTCGCAACGATCGATCTCCAGAAGGTTATTCAAGCCTTTTATAAGACGAAAGATGCTGATGCCAAGCTCGGCCGATGCCCAGAAATCGTATCAGGATGAACTCAACGCCAGGATGGAGAGCTATCGGAAAGCAGTTGAGGCGGTTAACCAGGCAAATCAAGGAGTTCAACAATGCCAGATCACCCGAACGAGCGAACTCGATTGACTCAGTCCAGGGACGCCCAATTCGAATACTGCTCGCACGCTCGAACGAGAAATTACAGATTTCCGTGGCAGCCCGAGAAAGAGCTGCAGAATGAGCGTACCATATGCGATCTAGCTTAGTTGATGAGATCCGATCGATAGTAAACGATCAAATTCGTTCGGAAGGTTATCAACTAGTATTAGACAGCTCCGGCCAGGGCGGCAACACTGGAAGCCCGGTTGTTTTTTTCGCTCAAGGCGGAATTGGATATCAGCGATTCCGTGATTGAGAAGCTGAATGCCAATCAAAATGGAATTTCCAAAGCCGGACCTTCCCCAACCGTTGCGGAAGCGACAAAGCAGAGGTGATCGGGACATACAACGTTCCACGTTCGTAGACGAACCTGCGCAGGCATTCTGACCTTCATCGCAGTCAGCGCGTTACGGGTTGCCCGTCTGGTTCCGGGTCATACTGTTTACTTTCCTCTTTGTCTTCGCCATGTCGGTCACCGAAAGGTGGTGAAAAATCTCGGGCTAAGAGTTGAACTCGTAGGCAACGCGTCTGATCCATCGCCCGCAGCCGGACGTCAAACGGCTGAAAGATACCTCCGTGGGAACGCCTCCGTCTCGATGGTCAGCGGTCAGAATTTGCTCCGTCCGGAAAGAAGTCCTTCGCGTGATTCGCGCGGGCTAATTTCTTTGCCGATTCTCGTCGTCGGTTGAATCAACAATCAACGTCTAAACCCTGCCGGTTACGCATGTTAGAATCGGTTAATAACTATTTTGAGATGATCGATGTTTGGGATCGATCGAACCCTTGCCAGCCCTTTCAGGGCTGAATCCGTTTTTTAACGGGCTCCGAAGCGTCCGACCGAGCAGGGATCCTTGCGAGGTTGCTGTTGATGCAGGCCTGCTGGAAACGCCAGAATCATGTTAAGAATTGAGATTTGGCCCAAGGCAAGCCCTAAAACTTTCTTGTCGTCGCGATCGGTAGACGCCAGTTGTGCCGACCGTAATCCTGATCCGGCCTTAAACGGCTTTCTGTATCTAGTAATTCACTCCTGCGGGCAAGTACCTCCCGGCTTCAATAAATTTTCCATACTATCCCTTGTCTTTATATTTTCCATATATATACTGATATTTCGTGCGCTGGCCGAAAGCCTCGAATGGACACAAAAAGGACGATTGGCGACGCCCTGCGGAGGCTCCGGGGCCGATAGCCGCAGACCGGCCAGCGAGCGATTGAACCTCGAACCGATCAACTGCCGCGCTAGGGATGATCGTCATAGCTCTGCCGATCGTCCCATTGGCGCAGGCCATGTGCCGTCTTTCGCCCTGGCTGTTGCTGATGCTCTTCGGCAATCCTCGAATTGCGAATCGATGAGGGACTCCGAGCGGGCGAGCAAAGCCGTGCACCAAACGGCCCGAAAGTCGGATGCGGCGTGCGCGGTGGCATTGATCGTTTCCGTACTGCTTGCTACTCCCTGGTTGCCGGTAAGGGCCCAAACCATTTCGCTCGGTCAGGCGCAGAACTTTTCTGTTTTAGGCGCCTCAACGGTCACGAATGCTGGTACGACAACTGTTATAGGGAACTTGGGGCTGAGTCCTGGCAGCTCCGTCACCGGATTCCCACCCGGAACGATATTGAACGGTGCGATGCACATCAATGACGCTCTGGCCGTTCAAGCTCAGGCTGATGCCTCGACGGCTTACGCGACACTCGCCGGCGAGACGCAGACGGCCAACTTATCGGGAACGGATTTAGGCGGTTTGACGCTCCGTCCCGGAGTTTATCATTTCGATAGCACCGCTGCATTGACTGGAACGCTCTTGTTGGACACCAGAAATAATCCCAACGGTACCTTCATTTTCCAGATCGGCTCGAGCCTCGGCGTGGCGGCTGGCTCGGCGGTCACATTGCTTGGACCGAACGGTTCGGATCCCAACATATTCTGGCAGGTCGGCAGCTCAGCCGCGCTCGCCACCAACGCCAACTTTGCCGGAAATATCCTCGCCTCGGCCAGCGTCACCCTGGCCGCCGGAGCCAATCTCGTTGTTGGGAGAGCCATTGCGATTAATGCAGCCGTCACGCTGAGCTCCAACGTTGTCAATGGAACGGGCGCCCTGATCACGGGAACCTTTTGGAATGGCGGCGCGAGTAATCTTTGGTCGGGTGTGAACTGGTCTCCCGATGCCACCGGTGCGACCTCCTCCACCCTCGTTTCCGGCGCCGATGTCGTTTTTTCCGTGACTGGCATCGCAGAATCAAAACACCGTTCTCGATGTCGATGAAACGATTTCAAGCCTGACGGTCGACGATCCCGCCGGCGTGACGATCTCCGGTTCTCATACCCTCTCGATTGACGGGATTGGCGTGGGCAGGGGAATCACGATCAACAGCGGGGCGGGCCTGACGACGATCAACAGCGATCTTCAGTTGAGCGGCTTTTCTCAAGGAATCACGGTTAACAGCACGGCCGGTCTGGTGATTAATGGAATCGTGGGCGGAACGGTCGGGCTGACCAAAGTGGGAACCGGCCAGCTCACCCTGACTGCGGCTGAAAGCTATACAGGCGAAACGTTGATCATCGGCGGCACGTTGCAACTCGGCGACGGGATCATCCCGGGCACCTCCATTGCTGCGTCGGACCCGGTCACAGTGGATAGTGGCGCGGTGCTGGCGTTGAACCTGAAAAGCGGAGAGATCTTTGGAAATGCGGTCACCGACAACGGCCTCGTTACAACCATTGCGTCCGGTACCAACACGCTTTCTGGCGTTATTAGTGGCGCGGGCGTCTTTATTCAGAACGGGACCGGCCTGAGCGTCCTGACCGGAGCCAATACTTACACCGGAGGCACGACGCGTGCTCAGGGCACCCTGCAGATTGGCAATGGGGGAACCAGCGGCAGCATTGTCGGAGACGTGACCGACAACGGCAACCTCGCCTTTAACCACAGTGATGCCGTAACGTTCTCCGGCACTGTTTCCGGCACGGGCGGCCTGAGCCAGATCGGCTCCGGAACGCTGACTTTAAGCGGGAATAACTCTTACTCCGGCACGTACGACGGTCAGCGCTGGAACGCTGCAAGCGGGGTCGACGACGGGGTTTAGTCCCAACTCCGCCTTCAGTGTCGACTCGGTCTGGACCTTGCTGGGTTCTCCAACACCGTAGGTTCGTTGGCGGGAAGCGGAACCGTCATCAACAACGGTGGAGCACCGGCAACGTTGACAGCCGGCGGCAACGGCGCGAGCACAGTCTTTGAGTGGAACCTTGATCGACGGGTCTGGCACGCTTGGGTTGACAAAAACCGGGCCTGGAACGCTGGGCCTTACCGGTAGCAATACGTACAGCGGCGGCACCAACCTCAACGGCGGCACCCTTGCGGTAAACGACGACGGCAATCTTGGGACGGGGGTCCTCAGCTTTAACGGCGGCACGCTCGAAGCGCTGTCGGCCGGCGGCGGGATCACTTCAGGCAAAGCGATCACGCTGAATGTCGGGGGCGGCACGTTTTTGGCCGATACCGGTACTGCTTCGAGCTTGAGCGGAGCGATCAGCGGGGCAGGCGCATTCACCAAGAATGGCTCAGGAACACTGGTCTTGTTGGGAGCGAATACCTATGCCGGCGGCACGACGATCAGTGCGGGAACGCTGCAGATTGGCAATGGGGGAACCAGCGGAAGCATTGTTGGAAACGTGATCGACAATGGCAACCTCGCCTTTAACCGCAGTGATGCGGTGACGTTCGCCGGCAATGTTTCAGGCACGGGCAGCCTGAACCAGAACGGCCCGGGGACGCTGACCTTAACCGGCACGAGCACCTATACCGGCGCGACGGCGGTGTCGGCCGGCACGCTGCAGGTAAACGGCGCGTTGGGGAACACGGCGGTGACGGTCCAAAGCGGCGCGATGCTGACGGGCCAAGGAACGATCGGGGGGAGCGTAACGATCCAGGACGGTGGCCACCTTGCGCCGGGTGCCAGAGCGCAGACCCTGGGTGTAGGCAGCCTCTTGCTCAACCCGGCCTCAATCCTCGATTACCGACTCAGCACCCCGGGAGTGATTGGCTCGGGGGTGAACACCTTGGTCAACGTGGCGGGAAACCTGACCCTCGACGGGGTGCTGAACGTGACCAATGGCGGCAACTTCGGGTCTGGAGCCTACCGGCTCATCAATTACACGGGAGCGCTGACCGACCTGACGCTTGGTTTGGGGACACTGCCGACGGGCTTCTCGGCGGCGAACGTGACGGTGACCACGGGCGTCGCCGGGCAGGTCAACCTGGTGGTCAATGCCGCCGGCGCGCCGACGCAATTCTGGGACGGGTCGAACACGGTCTTCGACCGCACGGTGCATGGGGGCACCGGCACGTGGGACAACTTTACGACCAATTTTACCGATGCCGCGGTAACGGTGAATCAATCGTGGCAGAACGGGACCGCCGTCTTTAGCGCTGCACCCGGCACGGTGACGCTGGGGGATAACATCCTTTTTCAAGGGATGCAATTCACGGCCAACGGCTACACGGTGGCGGGAGCAGGCGCCTTTGCGCTGCAGCCGACGGGAACGGCGATCATTACCACGGATCCCGGGGTGACGGCGACCATCGCCGCGCCGATTGCCGGCACCGGGCGGCTTGAACAAGGTAGGGCTGGGAGTGCTGAGCTCTTACGGGTGAGAACACTTATAGCGGGGGTACGACGATGTCGCAGGGTATCTTGAGCGTAGCCAGCGACACGAACCTGGGCAACGCGAGCGTCGGGCTCACCTTGAATGGGGGGGAATTGTTGGCCGCGGCAATGGGTTCTCCAGCGCCAGGGCGGTTGGCATCACGGCCGGTGGCGGCACCCTGGCGACAGTTCCGGGCGGTGCTGCCAGATTTTCGGGGAACTTCACGGGCACTGGGAACTTGACGCATCGGGGATACGGTGAACACCGGCACGGTTAGCCTGAGCGGGACCAATACCTACCCGGCAGCACCACCATCGTGAGCGGAGCGACGTTGCAGGCGCTTTCCACGGGCGCATTGAGCCCGACGTCTGCATTTATCGTTGCCGGCACCCTGGACTTGAACGGGTTCTCCAACCAGATCGGCTCCCTGGCCGGCACCGGTACGGTGACCAATACCGGTCCTGTTGGCGCCGTGCTCACGGCGGGAGGTGACAATAGCTCCACCACCTTCAGCGGCGTACCGCAGGACGGGACGGGCGCTGGGTTTAAATAAAATCGGTACCGGAACGCTGACCCTGACTGGCGCACAACACTTACACCGGTGGCACGACGATTAGTGCGGGAATCCTGCAGATTGGCAGTGGCGGAACCATCGGCAGCATTGCTGGAGACGTGATCGACAATGGTAACCTCGCTTTTAACCGCACCGATGCTGTCACGTTCCCCGGCAATGTTTCAGGTACGGGCAGCCTGAACCAGATCGGTACGGGAACGTTGACTCTGACCGGTACGAATACCTACACCGGTGGCACGACGATTACTGCGGGGACCTTGCAGATCGGCGATGGTGGAATCAGCGGCAGCATTGTTGGAGACGTGACCGATAACGGCAACCTGGCTTTTAACCGACTTCGCGGATTCGAGGCGCAAAAAATTATTTTCGTGACGTAAGTCGTTGATTTTCAGGAAGGGGACCCGGCAAAAAGACCGAAAAGTGGCTGTAGTGAAGACCTACCCTATTCTCAAAAAAATATTTCTGTGAATAATGGCATGCCATCATGTTTTTGCGCTGCACGACGCGAAAGAAAAATGGCAAGGAGCATCGTTATTGGAATCTGGTCGAAAACCGCCGCGTCGCTGGTCGTCAGGTGATCCAGCGGCAGTGCTTTATCTTCGGAGAGATTAACGACAGTCAGCGTGAGGTCTGGCGCACGTCGATCGAGGTCTTCGAAGATGGCCGCAGCGCTCCGCGGACGGTGGCGCTTTTCGCCGAAGAGCAAACGGCGCCGATCGACGACGAGCAAGTCATTCAAGTCCGGCTCAAAGACTTAGAAGTGCGCAACGCTCGCCAATGGGGTGGGTGCTGGTTGGTCTGTGAGCTCTACGAACAACTCAAGTTGGACCAGTTCTGGGCGCAGCGTCTGCCGCCCGGACGCA
This sequence comes from uncultured Verrucomicrobiae bacterium, assembly GCA_963742335.1. Lineage (GTDB taxonomy): Bacteria > Verrucomicrobiota > Verrucomicrobiia > Chthoniobacterales > JAFAMB01 > JAFAMB01. Next base: position 1,244 of record CAVULL010000006.1, on the reverse strand, counting down.
AGGGCACTCGATGGGATCTTATTTTACAAACGTTATGTATATATCGGTTTGTCGAGCCCGGCAGTGAGTGGCGTTTGCATCGACACTGGTTTGATCGCAGTGCTGTACCTGAGCTCCTTGGTTCAGACTTCCGCTTAGCCGAAATCCACAGGCTTTACGAATGCCACGACTTGCTCCTGAAGCACAAAGGGGCGCTCTTTACTCACCTGACGGAGCGCTGGAAAGATCTCTTCAACGCCAAGTTTGACATTCTCCTCTATGATCTAACCAGTACCTATTTCGAATGTGATCCTCCGATCGGAGAAACAGACAAGCGCAAGTTCGGGCACAGTCGGGACAAGCGAAGTGATTGCGTGCAGGTGGTCATCGCATTGATTGTCACGCCAGAAGGCTTTCCGCTGGCCTATGAGGTACTGGCTGGTAATACCAGTGACAAGACGACGTTGCGGGATTTTCTCAAAAAGATCGAAGCCCAATACGGTAAGGCCCAGAGAATTTGGGTAATGGATCGTGGCATCCCCACCGAGGAAGTCCTCGCAGATGCGCAACAGTGAGCCGCCGATTTACTATCTGGTGGGAACGCCGAAAAGCCGCTTGAGCAAGCTGGAGGCCGAACTGATTGGCCGCCCATGGGAGCAGGTTCGTCCCGGACTGGACGTCAAGCTGTTGGCCCACGAAGGCGAACTTTACGTGCAGGCTCAAAGCCAAGACCGCGTCAGTAAAAGAGCGGGCCATGCGCAGGCGCCGCCTGCGAAAACTCTGGAACCGGCTCTGTGAACTCCAGAAAATGAAGCTCAATACCAAAGCGTTGCTGATCAAAATTGGCGAGGCGAAAAAAGAGGCCGGGCGAACCTTCGGATCGATCGATTTAAAGTTACCCAATCCGGGCAGATCGAAAAAGAGAAAGCCGAAAACGAAAAGGCCAAACAGGAAAAAACCGAAAGCAAAACTTAACTTTAGTTTCCGAGTTAACCGGGTCAAATTTCGCGAAACCTACCGACGCGAGGGCCAATACCTGCTGCGGGGCTACCTTGCTCAGCAAGCCCCAGCTACGCTTTGGGAATATTACACCCAGCTCACGGAAATCGAGGAAGCCTTCAAAAATCTGAAGGGAGATATAGGGATTCGCCCCATTTTTCATCAGCTTTCCCATCGCATCGAGCACACATCTTCATCGCCTTTTTAACCTACTGTCTTCATGTCACTCTGCGCCGGCGCTTGCGAGACTTGGCGCCCGGATTAAC
>CAVULL010000005.1:0-62728 GCA_963742335.1 uncultured Verrucomicrobiae bacterium | reverse complement strand
GAAAACCCGCTTTTACTGAGGTCTGCATTGATGCTCTTTTGCTCCTGGCTGAGAACTTGCTCACCGATTGTCGCCGCCGCAACCACTCAGGACTCGCGGTTCCACTTGACCTCAACAAAATAGCTCTCCTCGGAGTAGCGAAATTTCAGCTCGCCTTTGTAGGCATCACGCACGGCTTCGCCGATTGCATGAGGCAGATGAGCCTGTGAAATATGCAGGCTAGTTCAGGTTTATTTTTGGCAAGAGTGCTTTGCGTCACCTGGTTAGTTTGATTTTTGCCTCCACGACTTCCGCAAAACTGTCGTAACGCATCGCGAAGCCGAGCTTCTTGCAGACCTGTTGCATGGCCTGGTTATCGGGCAGCATCTGTCCGATGATATGTTCAACCCCTTCCTGGCGGCCGATGTCCAAAAGATGCTTCATGAAGTGAGTTCCGAGGCCATGTCCTTGCCACTGATCGCTGATGACAATGGCGAACTCAGCCTCGTTGACGCCGTGGACCTTAATTAATCGGCCCACGGCGATAATCTCGTCTTCTTTTGTTTCCGGCGCATTTCTGACACCGATTATTGCGATCTCGCGGTCGTAATCGTTAAAACACATGCGCACCAACTGATCATGTGCGATGCGCTGTTCCAATTTCACTAGGCCGAAGTATCGGAAGTGCACAGTGTTTACAGACAACGTGCCATGAAACTTAACCATCATCGGTTCGTCCTCTGGTCGGATCGGGCGAATGATTATCGGACTTCTGTCCGTGAGTTTCCAAGTACTTACATACTGTTGCGGGTAAGGCCGAATCGCGAGGCGCGGCAGATTTTCTTCCCCGACCGCTGGATCGTGCAGAATAATCCTCGCATCTAAAGCGAGCATTTGGTTCGCCGATACCAGGAGCGGATTAATATCAATTTCCTTGATTCGCCGCTGCTCGGCCACCAGCAGACTGAATTGAACAAGCAGCCTTTCAAGCCCGGTAAGATCAACTGCGGCACGACCACGCACACCTTTGAGCGCGGTATAAACGCGCGTCTGCTCCATTACACGACGCGCCAGGGTACGATTCAGCGGCGGGAAACCAAGGGCGTAATCTTTGGTGATCTCGACCAGTTGCCCTCCTGAACCGAAAAGTAGCACCGGCCCAAATTGGGAATCAACGCTGCTTCCCAGGACAAGCTCGTAACCATCCGATTGAATCATCTGTTCAACCGTAACTCCCAAAAAGGCATTTGATTTCTCTGCAACAGCCTTTTCGATCTCGCGGTAGGCTTGGCGGATTTCGCCCTCGCTTCGCAAATTCAGCTTTACGCCACCAACGTCACTCTTGTGCGTAATGATTTCGGAATGAAGTTTCAGAACCACAGTTGACCCAAGTTCAGCCGCGATCCTTACTGCTTCGTCCTCACCCTTTGCGATGCGCGTCGGGACAGTCGGTATCCCGTAGGCATCGAGGATCTGCTTCGATTCAACTTCAGTCAGTATCGTGCGCTTGGCTTTTTGGGCGGCCTTAATAATTGCCGCCGCCTTAGCGTGCCCACGCGCGTTGAGCGTGAGCCCTGCCGTTAACGCGGGCGTTTCATAAAGTGCATGCAAATTGTCGCTATACCGCCACATGTAACAAAAACTGCGAGCTGCGGTATCCGGATAGTCGAACGTCGGGATCGCGGAGGCATTGAGAATGGCTTTGCCCTCTGCAACTTCGCTTGCGCCCATCCAGCTCGCCAGAAGGGGCTTTTCGTGGATCTTATTGAAACCGCGCAATCCTTTGGCTATCGCAGTAGCATCGGTCTTCGCCTGCGGAGTCACGATTACCAGAATCCCGTCATTGTTGGAATCGGCACTGACAATCTCTACTGCCTTTTCAAATCGATCCGCTGTCGCATCATCAAGGACATCCACAGGGTTGTTTCGACTCCAATGGCTCGGCAGAAACTCATTAAGTCTGCGGAAACTCTCCTCAGAGAGCTCGGCTATTTTGCCACCCTCGGCGACCAGCATGTCTGTTGCGAGCACACCAGGACCTCCCGCATTGGTAATGACAGCAAGACGGGATCCCTTGGGTCGTGGCTGCTTACTCAATACCTCGGCCATGTCGAACAGGTCTGCGATTGTACTGACGCGCAGAACTCCTACCCTGCGAAAAGCAGCACTGAGAACCGCATCGTTACCCGTCAGGGTGCCGGTGTGAGACGCCACGGCCTTTGCGGCGGCTTCGGTATTTCCCGCCTTGATGACGATGATGGGCTTCCTCAGAGAGACCTCTCGCGCCGCGGAGAGAAAAGATCGCGCGTCTCCGATCGATTCCATGTAGATTAGAATACTGCGAGTGTAGGGGTCGTCATCCAGGTAGTAGATTAAGTCCCCCCAGCCTACATCCAGCATTGAACCAGTGGAAAGGAAGGCGCTAAATCCAACTTGTTCACGCAGACTCCAATCCAGAATTGCAGTGCCCAATGCCCCACTTTGGCTGATGAATGCGACGTTCCCGGGCAGTCCCATCCTTTTTGCAAAAGTGGCGTTTAGACCTGTAGAGGGGATCATTACCCCAAGGCAATTCGGTCCAATCAGGCGCATTCGGCCCTTTCGAGCGAGGATCGCTCGTTCAAGCTCCTGTCCGGCACCCCCGGACTCTCTGAAGCCGGCTGAGATTATCACCGCTCCAGTCACGCCCGCAGAGGCGCACTCGCTGATCACTTCAGGTACCGTAGCCGCCGGAGTGGCGATGATCGCCAGATCGACAGTGGCCGGCGCGTCTGAAATCCTTGGAAAAGCTTTAGCGCCTAGCACACTGCTCCTTTTCAAATTGATCGGATAAACGGCCTGACCAGAGGAGATAAGATTTTCCATTAAGGTACGACCAACGCTGTTCGGGGCCTCAGTTGCGCCGATCAGAGCGATTGTCTTCGGGTTCAACATTGCTCGGAGGATCGGTCTGCGATCCACCACCAGTGTCTGGATAGATTTTGATTTCTGGCTTACCGACTCACTCATTTGAGCTAGAGCTTAAGAGATCGGTCTAACCAGGGCCTCTCATCGATTGTCTAAAGCTGCTTATAAATTGGGCAGCCAATCAACGATCTTTTGACGACCAATCCAAGGTCGCGCTCCCAAATGATGGCAATCCCCGTAAAAGATCGCCACGAACAGGACACTTTGAGCGAGGACACCCGGAGCGATGAAATCCAAGTAGGGCCGATCTCCCCGTCGCTGATTTGGCGAATCGCCGCACACTTGCTACGGACCAACCCACCGGAACTAGCCAAACGAATCTAGCAGCTAGTCTATCATGCTGAATGCGTGTAAAGCGATCGATCCGTCCACGCGCCACGAAAGCCGATTGGCGGCGCCTACGCTTTTCGGAACATCATGAACGCCGCCCTCGACAGAGCAAGTGATGGTGAGGATCGGGCAAGCGGGGTAGAGCGGAGTTAGGGCGGCTTGATTAAATAACGTCACATCAAGCGCCCAGCAAACTGCTAGCATCGACGCCGGCGGACGCGCTTCAAAAGTAAACAACGCTTTCCCCTATTTTAATATGAATCGAGAAATTGTAATTCTTAGCGGAGTTCGAACAGCAATCGGTGGGTACGGCGGCAGCCTGAAGGATTCCCCGCCCAGTGAGATGGCGGCAACGTGTGTGCGGGAAGCCGTCACCCGCTCCGGAATCGATGTCCAGGACGTCGGTCACATTGTTTTCGGCAATATCATTCACACCGATGCCCACGACCATTACCTGGCGCGGGTCGCCGGGGTCAATGGCGGTCTGCCCCACGAGACGCCCGCTCTGACTTTGAACCGGCTCTGCGGCAGCGGCCTGCAAGCGATCATCACCGTGCGCTCAGACGATCATGCTCGGCGATGCCGAGGTGGCCGTGGCCGGCGGAGCCGAGAATATGAGTCGCAGTCCTTACAGCTCGCCGGCCATGCGTTTCGGCGCGCGGATGAATGACACGAAGTTGATCGATATGATGGTGGCAGCCCTCAGCGATCCTTTTGATGACTGTCACATGGGCGTGACCGCGGAAAATGTCGCCAAGAAATACAAGATCTCGCGGCAGGATCAGGACGCGCTGGCGGTGGAGAGCCATCGGCGCGCCGGTTCGGCGATCGATCAAGGCTTCTTCAAAGCGCAGATCGTTCCGATCGAAATCAAGGTCAAGCGGGACAAAGTGCCCTTCGATAACCGACGAGACCGTGCGGCACGGCACCACCGTCGAGAAGCTCGCCAAGCTGCCCACCGTATTCGATCCCCAAGGCTCCGTGACACCGGGCAACGCATCCAGCATCAACGATGCGGCGGCGGCCCTTGTGCTGGCAGATGGCGAGTATGCCAAAAAGCGGGGCCTGAAGCCGATTGGCCGCCTTGTTGGCTATGCCTATGCCGGTGTCGATCCCAAGTATATGGGTATCGGACCAGTGCCGGCCGTGCAGAAGCTGCTCAAAAAAACCGGTCTCGGTATTGACGATATCGATGTGTTCGAGGTCAACGAAGCCTTCGCCGCCCAGGCCTTGGCCGTCTGTCGGGAGCTGAATTTGCCGGCGGAGCGCACCAATCCCAACGGCAGCGGCATCTCGCTGGGCCACCCCCTTGGAGCCACCGGCGCCATCCTGACCATCAAAGCGCTCTATGAGCTGGCCCGGACCGGAGGCAAGCGAGCGCTGGTTACGATGTGCATCGGCGGCGGTCAAGGGATCGCGGCGATTTTCGAGCGCCCTTAAGAGACTGCCCAAGGACCAACAAAATGACAACCGAACAGAACAGTATGACAAAGCAAGAGAAATCTCACGTGGGAAGAGTTGAGGGAAGAACTGCGCTGGTCACCGGCGCCTCGCGCGGAATCGGGCGGGCCATCGCCATCCAACTCGCCCGAGAGGGCGCCAAGGTCGCGATCAACTATTCGAGCAGCGATTCCAAGGCAAAGGGAGTGGCAGAAGAAATCAAAGAACTGGGTGGAATTGCCATCCTCTACAAGGCGGACATCGGCAATTCGAAGGAAGTCCGGGCGATGGTCGAGATGGTGGCCAAGGAGTTCACTCACCTGGACATCCTGGTCAACAACGCAGGCATCACCCGCGACTCTTTGCTTCCCCGAATGACCGACGAGCAGTGGGTCCAGGTGATCCAGACGAATCTTAACGGGTGCTTTTTCTGCACCTCGGCGGTCATCCCGATCATGACCGCGCAAAGTTACGGTCGGATCGTCAACGTCACCTCGATGAACGGCCAGGTCCCGGCGATGGGGCAGGCCAACTACAGCGCCAGCAAAGGAGGGATCATCGCGTTTACCCGGACGGCCGCCGCCGAGCTGGTCAATTCCGGCATTACGGTCAACGCCGTATCGCCCGGCTATACTGAAACTGACATGTTCGACGCCGTGTCGCCGGCCTTGCAGTCAATCATCAAGGGCAAGATCCCAATGGGTCGCTTCGCTCACCCCGAGGAAATCGCCAAAGCGGTGCTCTTCGTTGTGGCGGACGGCGATTACATCACGGGCCAACAGATCAACGTTAACGGCGGTGCGTTTATGTAAGATTTTTCGGCGAATCCGTAGCTGAGAGCGACCCAACCTGCCTGATCAGGGCAGTCTGAGCCCATTTTAGTTGGAGGTAACAATCGACTCAAACCCGCATTGCAGCTTTTCGGCCATCCGGAAATCTGGTACAAGGTCGGCGATGGACCGCCGCAACTCCACATCCTGGTTGCGCGCGCGCTACCGCACGTCATTCACGTCACTGCGTCCGTTTCGTCGATGGCGAAGAACAAACCCTACAGGCCGCTTAATCAATCATTTCAACAAGGGATGCGCCGGTCCCCGAGACACAACTTTTGACAATATCTCGCCGACCGATTATTCAACCCACAAACAGTAAAGGAGAAAACAGTGAGTAAGAGTGCAAGCACAAGCAGCGTCTACCGCGTCACCGAGCTCATCGGCACCAGCGAGGTTTCCTGGGAGGATGCCACGAAACAAGCAGTGGAAACCGCAACAAAAACGCTGCGCGACCTGCGCGTCGCGGAAGTGAACAAACTCGATTTGGTCATCGTAGACGGCAAAGTCACCGCTTTCCGTGCGCGGGTGAGTCTGTCGTTCAAGTACGAAGGAAAAGACTAGGGCTTGCGGGTGAAGAGGGTGTTAAGGCCGCCTCAAACGACCCCTATGCAGTGGCACATTTTCAAAGGACACATGGTGCCGAAATTTCGGTAGGCTTGGTGAACAAGCTGGTCGAAACAGAGCATTGCAATTGCAAGACGCAACCTCAGGGCCCCACGAGCCAACTGAATTCGACTGGCGGAAGTTTTCCGCGCTCAGGGCAAGCGCGTGGAGCATAACCAAACCGTGCGCCAGTGCGAGGATGACGCGTTATCGACGGATCTCTGACCATTTCGCCGGTCCGAGACGGCAAAGGCCATCTCATCGGGACTTCGAGCTTGCTAATTCCGCGACGCCGCAACGGTCATTCCTGGCCAAAACGCTTGATGTCTTCGGGGGCGGCCTTGGTCGCCACCTTCGCCTCGCCCTGGACCATGATGCGGATTTGCTCGACTATCTCGGGGTTGGCAAGCGTAGTGACGTCGCCAATGTCCATGGTATTCGAGATGGAGCTTAGCACCCGGCGCATGATTTTGCCCGAGCGCGTCTTGGGCATGTCGAGAACGATACGAACGGCCTTGGGCCGCGCGATTTTGCCGATCAAAGCTTCGATTGCGCGAACGACCTTGTCTTCAATAGACTTGCTTGGCTTGAAGCCGGGCTTGAGTTCGATGTAAATCTCGGGTACCCGCCCGCGCACCTCATCCACCACAGGTACCACCGCGGCTTCCGCGACCTCATCGACGGAGAAACAGGCGTTTTCAAGTTCCTTGGTTCCGAGACGATGACCGGCCACGTTGATCACGTCATCGACGCGGCCCAGAATGCGGTAGTAGCCGTCGGCGGCCTGCATCGCGCCGTCGTTACAGAAGTATGGCCAGTCACGCCAGTCCTTGCTTTTCGGGTCCTTGCAGTATTTGTGGTAGTAAGTATCTATGTACCGCTCGGGATCTCCCCAAATGGTTTGGAAGATTCCTGGCCACGGGTTCCGGATGCAGATGTTTCCGGCCCGTCCGGAGCCCACTAGGACCTCGTTCCCGTCCTCGTCCCAAATCACGGGATAAATTCCCGGCACCCCGGGTCCGGCACTGCCGGGCTTCATGGGATTCAGCGCCGGCTTGGTACTGCACAAGAACCCCCCGTTTTCCGTTTGCCACCAGGTATCTACGATCACCGCCTCCCGCTTGCCGACCACGTCGTAGTACCAGCGCCACACGTCCGGCTCGATCGGCTCGCCCACGGTGGTCATGTGCTTAAAGTGGTAGTTATACTTGCTCGGCTCGTCCTGGCCGATTCTGCGCAGCATCCGGATGGCCGTGGGTGAGGTATGGAAGATGTTGACGTTGAGCCGCTCGGCGATCCGCCATGGGCGCCCGGCGTCGGGATAGGTGGGAACCCCCTCGTAGATCACGCTGGTAGCGGCGATCGCCAGAGGCCCGTACACGATATAGGAATGCCCAGTGATCCAGCCGATGTCCGCCATGCACCAGTAAACGTCCTCCGGATGGATATCCTGGATGTACTTCGAAGTTCCCGCCACATAGGCCAGGTATCCGCCCGTGCTATGCTGGCATCCCTTCGGCCGCCCGGTCGTCCCGCTGGTGTACATCAGGAACAGCGGTGCTTCCGCAGGCATCGACACCGGGTCCACCTTGCGGCCAGCGAACCCCTTCATGACCTCGCGAAGGTCGTAGTCGCGACCCGAGACCATCGGGGTTGAGGTGGCGTCTTGGTCGCGAAAGCGGCGCCACACTAGAACCTTGTCGATCTTCTGCCCGTTCCGCTCGGCGACAACAACCGCGATGTCCGCATTTGCCTTATGGTCGATCAGCTTCCCGCTCCGGTAATAGCCGTCCATCGTGATCAGCACCCGGCTTTGGGAATCCGCTACCCTGATTCCGCAAGCCTCGCCGCTGAATCCCCCGAACACCTCCGAATGAATGATGCCGAGCCGGGCACATGCCAGCATGGTAACCGGCAGTTCCGGAACCATCGGAAGGTGCAACGTCACGCGATCACCGGCCTTGAGACCGGCGAAATCACGCAGCATCGCCGCAACTTCGTTGACCCGCGCCCAAAGCTCCTGATACGTGATCGCCTGGTGCCCTGCATCCTCGGGTTCCGGCACGAAAATCAACGCCGCCTTGTTCCCGTATTTGGGCAGATGGCGGTCAACACAGTTGTAACAGGCGTTGAGCTTTCCGCCGACGAACCATTTCCAGAACGGCGCGTTGCTGGTGTCCAAAATGGTATGCCAGTACTGGTCCCAGCTCAGCATGTCGGCATATTCTTTGAAGCACTCCGGGAATTTATCGATGCTGAATCGCTCGGTGACCGAAGGATCGGTCAGGTTCGCCTGGCCAACGAATTTGGCAGTGGGATGGTAATATCCTTCCTCCTTCCAATGGACCGCAATTTGCGCCTCGTTGACATCGGCGTTGGTCTCGCCTCCTGCCTCTGTTTTGTCCAGCTCTGTTTTTTCCGTCATAGGATGTCCGTTATAAGGTTATATTTTTAATGCTTTCCGCGTCGATGCGATGACCGTGATCGCCGATACGTACCAGGCTCCGATCGCCGTAATTAGCCCAAGGTATCCCCCGAGCACCGTCAGGCCTGCCTGCGAGCTAAAGGCCCCGATCGCAAGCACGAAGAATGTAATGGTCAACAGGATGAACACGACCAGCAGTGGTCGACTCAAAGTGATTGCCGCGACTGTCATATAGGCCGTGAAAATGCCCCACGCGAGCAAGAATGTTCCTACAGCTGCAGGCCGCGCCTCAGGCGGAATACCTCCAACGTTGAACGTGACCAGGAGCGCAAACGCGATCCAGAATGCCGCATACGATGTGAACGCCGTTGCGCCAAACGTGTTGTTTCGCTGAAACTCCCACATACCTGCACAGAACTGAGCTAATCCGCCGTAGGCGAAAGCTACGCCCAAAACAACGGGTTCTGCGGGTTTTGGAATTAAGCCAGCGTTCACGGCTGAGAGAATGAAGGTGGTTAGTCCAAATGCAGCAAGGCCGAGTGGCGCCGGATCGGCAACCGATTGAACCTGCGGCGCCGTGGTGGTTACATTGCTCATGGTTGGTCCTCCAAAGTCTTGGCTAATGATCCGTACGAACAAAAATGGTACCGTTCGAGAATGATACCCAACACTGACATAAGAATCCCTCGTCGGTGTTGAGCGCTAAGCGCATCGTGCGAGAGCGCGAAAACTGGGGCTGTAGGCGCTGACATAATTTACTGGGTAAGGTTAATTGGAAATTACAAAAAGAGATCTGGAGGGATGCCCAGCTCCTTGCGGGCTGTCAACCAATCGGACGATGCATCCCCGAAGTGGCTCTCTCTCCCATTGACACGTTTCTCCCAGATCGCGAATGCGAGGTTCCGCACCTCGTTGCGCAGTTCCTGCACTTTTGCTTTGGCGTAGACGACATCGGCCATGGCCGTTTCGATCTCGGCGAGGACGGCGGGATCATCGATGGTGGCGGGCGTAGCGTACAGGTCTCCGTTGGCGATCTTTTGCATGGTGCCACGCAGGATTTTGCCCGAGCGCGTTTTGGGAAGGCGCTGCACGACGACGGCTGTCTTGAATGAGGCGACGGGTCCGATCGTGTCCCGCACCATCTGCACGACTTCGTTGACGACCGTACTCGGATCGCGCGTGACTCCGCTCTTCAGCACGAGCAAGCCAACCGGTATCTCGCCCTTCAGTTTGTCGTTCACGCCGAAGACGGCGCATTCCGCGACGTCAGGGTGCGAAGAGAGAACTTCCTCCATGCCGCCGGTGGACAAGCGGTGACCACTGACATTGATAATGTCGTCGGTCCTGGACATCACGAACACATAACCGTCCTCGTCCATGTATCCCGCATCGGCGGTCTTGTAGTAGCCGGGGTAATCGGTGAGATAGGACTTGAGAAAACCTTCATCGTTGTTCCATAGCGTGGGAAGCGTTCCAGGCGGCAACGGCAGCTTGATCACCAGAGCGTCCACTTCGCCGCGCTTCACCTCGCGATTCCAGCCATCGACGACGCGCACATCCATGCCGGGAACCGGCTTCGTCGGCGACCCTGGCTTGACCGGCAATTGCTCGATGCCAATGCAATTCGCGCAAATGGACCAGCCGGTTTCCGTCTGCCACCAGTGGTCGATCACGGGGACGTTGAGATTGCTGGCGGCCCACCGCAGCGTGTCGGGATCACAGCGCTCACCCGCGAGAAAGAGCGTTCTGAAATTCGAGAGGTCATATTTCTTCTTGAACTCGAGAGTGGGGTCTTCTTTCTTAATGACGCGAAATGCGGTGGGCGCGGTGAACAGGGTTTTCACTTTGTGCTGAGAAATCACGCGCCAGAATGCGCCGGCGTCCGGCGTGCCCACGGGCTTGCCTTCGTAAAGCACGGTGGTGTTTCCGTGGAGCAGCGGAGCGTAAACAATGTAGGAGTGGCCAACGACCCAACCGACGTCAGAAGCGGCCCAGAACACATCGCCAGGATCGACGCCATAAATATTTTTCATCGTCCAGTTCAGCGCGACCGCGTGGCCACCGTTGTCGCGGACCACGCCCTTGGGTTGGCCGGTCGTGCCAGAGGTGTAGAGGATGTAGAGCGGATCGGTTGCTGCCACCGGAACACAGTCGTGGGGATTGGCCGCGGCCAGTGCTTCATCCCAATCGAGATCGCGTCCAGCGACAAGCTCGGCATGCTGCATGGAGCGCTGAAGGATGATCGCCTTTTCGGGCTTGTGGTGGGCGAGGCGAAGCGCTTCATCGAGGAGAGGCTTGTAGGGGAGAATGCGCTTGCCTTCGATGCCGCAGGAGGCGGAAACGATGACCTTGGGCCTGGCGTCGTCGATGCGCACCGCAAGCTCGCGTGAAGCAAAGCCGCCGAACACCACGGAATGCACTGCCCCGAGGCGCGCACAGCCAAGCATTGCCACCGCTACTTCAGGAATCATCGGCATATAAATGACGACACGGTCGCCTTTGCCGACGCCAAGCTGCGCGAGCGCGCCTGCAAATTGGGCGACGGTGTCGCGCAGTTCGCGGTACGTAAACGTTTTGCTTTGATTGGTGACGGGGCTGTCGTAAATGAGCGCGGTCTGGTCGGCGCGGCCAGTTTCGACGTGCCGGTCGAGCGCGTTGAAGCAGGTGTTGAGTTGGCCGCCAGTGAACCAGCGGTAGAAGGGGGCGCGGGAATCGTCGAGGACCTTGTCCCACCTCTTGTACCAATGGATTGCGTCGGCGGCCTCGCCCCAGAACGCTTCGGGATCTTGAATCGAACAATTGAATGCGTCCTCCCAGGCGCCGCTGGTGCGCGCTGCGGTTGTCATGGTTTGCGCAGCGGAGGGCGGTGGAGTTGTCAGTGTAGCAGGCATAGGAGGTTTCGGGGAGTGGAGCTTTGTTATTGCTTTGGTTGAGACGATAACGCAGGAAGGATCTTGTTATCTGCGATAGCTTGGCGCATGACTCCATTCGGTGCTTTCCTTGGCTTGTCGGAATCTGCACATCGATTGGCCTGCAATCGTGCCCGCCCCGGAACGAGCGGGCGAGCGCACATGGAGCCGGACTCAACATTTCCGTAATTGCCGCAGATTTCAGAGGGCAAATCATCAAACTCGCAGCGAGATCGAGGTCTTTCAGCGTAGGCAGCAAGGATTCGAGTGGGGCAAACCGGCAGAGCGATTTGAGCGGGGTGAGGCCTGCCAGCGGGCACGTGTCGCCGCTGAGTCGCTCACAGTAGGAGAGGTCAAGCCTTCGGAGCGAAGTCAGTCCCGCCAACGGAGAGAGGTCGCCCTTAAGCTGCTTGCACCAAGAGAGGTCGAGATTCTGGAGCGAAGTCAGTCCAGTCAACGGGGAGAGGTCACGCTGAGCTGGCAACTGGATATTTTGAGCGTACGGAGCGAAGTTAAGCCAGCCACAGGAAGTCGGCGTAGATTCAGGCTTCTGAGGTCGAGCGTCTGGAGGGAAGTGAGGCGCGCCAATTCTTTTGGAAGCTGGAGCAGCTGAAGCCCGCTGAGATCTAAACAACGGTTCCGGTTTCTCCGACTTTTCGGATCCGGCGGCTTCGATGAAGGTATTGATCGCGCGGCGATAGCACCCGGTCCTGGAAGCGTTAACGACCCATTTGTCGGGTTTGGTGGTGGAGGTAACTGTAGGGTTCGACCCCATGACGGCGACAGCTTTCGATGATCAATAGATGATGGCGTCGCGCTCTCTGGCGTCGGCGTCACCGAAAAACAGCCAGTTCTTCCGTCTGACTAACTGCACGACTGATCTTGCCGCTACTATTGCCGCGGCAAGATCGCGGTTAGTTTCGCGACAGGCTACGGGCGTTAGTTCAGCGATCCGATTGATCGGGAAGTTTGCCAAGCGGGGCAAGATCGAGCAAAGATAGTCGCGAATCGGGAATATTAGTTTAGTCGTTAGCAGGTTTTGGCTGAGGGAGAAAGCCCCCAATGGCCCCTGTGACACAACTGTTGGGACAAGGCCATCTGCCACAGTGAAGATACCGGGTTTGGGGTACTACCGAAACTTCGCAGCACACCTCTGAAGCGCCACTGAGGCACTCGGGTGCACCAAAAACACTTGCTCGAGTTCGCTGGTCGTGACGCCGCTCTGAATCGCTAGAGCCACGAGATTTATGACTTCAGCAGCTTCATTCCCGATAATCACGCATCCCCTGATTTTTTTGGTACCCCGTTCAACAATGAGTTTAACTTGCGTGTACGAAGGGTCTGCAACGGTGCGATCCTCAGAAGTGACTATCTTTACGACTTCCGACTTCGCATCCAGTTCAAATCCTGACTCATTCGCCTCGTTTTCCATCCACCCAACTGCGGCCACCGGTGGGTCGATGTCGAGATAGCGCGGCACCGAGCGCAAGCTGAAGAGCTTGTCACCGCCGCCAATCGCTTCGACGGCTATCCGCGCCTGCGCAGATGCGGAACTATCCAGCATGTTCAGGCCGTTTACGTCGCCGACCGCGAAAATATGCCGCTGACTGGTTCTTAATTGCGCATCTACCTGAACGTATGGGTTAGTCGCGATACCCAGACCCTCGAGGCCGATCGATTCCACATTTGGACGCCGGCCAGTTGCCACCAAAACCATACCCGGAGAAATTTCTTCGCCGTCCGGTTGCGTGATGATTGGATAGCCGTCTTCGATTGGCACCTTCTCTACCTCCACCTTGCGCCCCAGAAATAACTCGACGCCATTTGCCGAGAACTCCGTAGCGACACGTTCGCCGACGATCAAATCCCAATCGGGCAATAGTCGCTCCCGCTGTTCTGCCAAAGTGACGCGGCATCCCAGCGCACGGTAGATAGATGCGAACTCGCAACCAACGTAACCGCCTCCGATTATGAATAAATGAGAGGGAGTATAACCTCGAGCGATCAGATCGTCGCTGTTGAAAAATCGCGAGCCTTGTTCTGCCGAATAGTCCGGGCGCGAACCGTTTGCCAATATGATGTACTCAGCCTCAATATCTTCGTGGTTTCCCAGAGAATTCGTGATTCGCACTCGATGCTCGCCGAGCAAACTCCCGATGCCAGCTGCGATCCTGACATTTAGTTGTTCCAGGCCTTTTCGAAGCTCTTCCGCGAGTCGAGCACTGGCCGCCCGCTGTGCCTTGCTCCAGTCCAAAAAAGAGCTTCTCAAGAGTTCCGTTCCAATGCCAAACCGCCTGCTTTTTACAATCTCCCGAAAAAGACGACTGGACGCGTGCAGAGCCCGAACAGCATAACACCCTCGATGAAAACGGGTGCCACCAAACGCATCCTTCTCGATTATGATAACCTGGAAGCCCTTTTCGGCTGCTAGAAGAGCCGCCTCGCTGCCCCCGGAACCCGAACCAATAACCGCGACCTGATATTTTTCGCTCATATAGTTTTTTGTCTCGTTAGGCCGAGTCTAGATATGGATTTAGGGGAAACGGTCTCGGCCCGACAAAGCCATTCGTCCGTGTCTTTGATCTTAGCTTCGCTTTTCATTTTTGTCTTTGGGTGTGACTTTGCTTCTCAGCCATCTCGCAGTTCCTTTTTTATCTGGGGCTCCCAGCCCATCGTGGACTCAGAACTAGTGCCGAGTTACCTGGAACTTATCTTCGTTGCTCGCGCCCTCGAGCGAATCGGGGATGATGCGATCAATATCGCGGAGGATTCCTTCTCGGCAAGGATCTGGTCGAAGTCATCACCGCCGATCGTCGGGATCCCTTCGGAAGCAACGACGTGGTGCACATTTTTCATCCAACGTGACAAGCGAAGCGTCAAATGTCCCGCCGCCCAGGTCGTAAACCAGAATGGTTTCGGGACTCGATTGCTCTGGCGCTGGCGATGACCAAATTGCGAACGCTACAATCATTGTTAAGCGAGGCTAGAGAGAACAACTAGATGTATTCCAAGCATTTCCAAAATGCTCAACGAACCTCCGGGTGCGGCGAGGACGCTGATTCGCAGATGAGTTTACGGGTGAACTTCGCCGTGCCTTTCAACTTACAACTCCACCGTCGAAATAACCGGGCCGATCCCACGGCGCCAGAACTGGCCCGGGAGGTTTCCCGACCGTGGCGTACGATGAAACGCCTATCCTGGCATATGACTACCTTCGCATTGTGAATACGCTGAACCTCCGGCGGTTGACCAACCGGCAGACTTTGCAGGGCCTGAAGGAGTGATTCAATTAACTCGTCAGCCCGCTCGCCCCATGCCCGAAGCCGGATGGCGCCCGCGCCGGCCTCGCTCGCGGTGTTGTCCCATTGGCTCTCGATTAACACTTGGCTGCGTGTTGTCTGCTCGTAGAACCAGCAGCCGTACTTCCAGTAAATGGCCGCGTCTTTAGCTGCTCTCCCAAGTTTCGATAGATAGCCTCGCAGGACTCCCTGCCTGATCTGCCCAAACTGCAGCTTCAATTGCGCGAGCTCAAAGTCGATGACATCGAATTGGAGATAGGCCTCCCACGCACCGATGCCTATATCGTCTATCTTTTCCTGATGCTGCGCGGTTTCAACGGCGGCTGCAAAGACCAGCATGCCCGGATGTTGCTGGAGGAGGCGATCACCTGCACATTGGAAATGCATGGGTCGCGTCAACGTGGACAGAGAAGACTATAAATTGACTCTTCTGCTGTAACCTCTACTGTCCATCTATCTCCAGGCGGCGCCGATGGGGCATATCCGCCACGACCTGCGGCACTGCTTTCGCCCTGCATCTTAATGACCTCGAACCCGGTGCCATGCTGCCGGACCTGAATGTGGCGCAGTTTGGAGCGCACCACGTACCGGCGGCGGATAACGCCTAAACCGCAAGCCAGCAACCAACCACTTGAGAGAAGACGATATGATCGAAAAGGAATTGACTATAGCCTCGGACTTCCCGCCGGTCAGTTACGATAAATGGCGAGCCAACGTCGTGACCGACCTTAAGGGCGTACCGTTCGAGAATAAACTTGTCCATCGCAGCCTTGAGGGGTTCGATATTCAGCCGCTGTACACGGCCAATGATTGGCCCTCGGATCGCGACTCTTCAGGCTTCCCGGGATTCCTGCCTCTAACGCGGGGCAGCCAGGCCTTGGGACACACGACCGCCGGCTGGGACATCCGCCAAGAGCATCTGCACCCGAGTCCGGCCGACGCGAATAAGGCCATCCTCGAGGATCTCGAACATGGCGTCACCTCGATCCGACTCCGGCTCGATGCCGCCGGCTGCAGCGGTTTGGATGCCGATGCACGCGAGGCAGTTGAATTGTGCGGCCGGGACGGTGTGATGGCTTATAGTCTGGGCGACTTCGAGTCAGTACTCAATGGGCAGCAACTCGATATCGCGCCGGCCTCGATCGACGGAGGGGCAGCCTTCCTACCGGCCGCAGCGCTCCTGGCGGCGTTGCTTCGGCAGCGTAAGCTTGATCCGACCAGTGTGCGATGCACGTTCAATGCCGACCCGCTGGGTGCTCTGATGTCCGGCGGCCAGCTAAATGTACCGCTCGATGTCGCGCTCGACCAGATGGCTGACCTGGCCGCCTGGACTGCTACTTTTTATCCACAAGCCGCAGCCGTCAGGGTCAGCACTGCGCCCTATCATCATGCGGGGGCCACCAGCACCCAAGATCTGGCGTTCGCCATGGCGACGGCCGTGGAATACCTTCGCGCGATGAGCCGTGCCGGCCTGGACGTCAACACTGCGGCTCGCCAGATCGTCTTTGGCGTAAGCATAGGTTGCCAGTTTTTCCAAGCGATTGCCAAGCTCCGAGCTTTGCGAAAGATGTGGGCCAAGATCGTCACCGCCAGCGGTGGCAACGAGGTTGCAGCGCGATCGACCCGGGTCCACGTGCGGACCAGTCGACGGGTCCTGACGCGCCGCGATCCATGGGTCAACCTGCTACGGAACACGGTCTGCTGCTTCGCTGGCGCTATCGGCGGCGCCGATTCGATCACCACTGCGCCACTCGACGCCGCAATTGGCCTCAGCGATGAATTTAGTCGGCACCTGGCTCGCAACACACAGATCATCCTCCTGGAGGAATCCTACCTGAATCGCGTGATCGACCCGGCAGGCGGATCTTGGTTTCTGGAGAGCTTCACCGATCGGCTCGCCGCGGAAGCCTGGGCATTGCTCCAGACCATTGAGGAGCGGGGCGGCATGATCCGGGCTGCGCTCGATGGCTGGGTTGCTGAGCGGATCCGCACAGTGGAAGCCGCGCGCGAGAGAAACCTTGCCACCCGAAAGCAGATCGTCACCGGTGTCAGCGAGCACCCCGACGCCCGTGAAGAACCGTTGAGCCGACCAAAACCGGACTTCATCCGGCTGCGCGTGGAGGCCTCAACCCGGTTGGTCGCCTGGCGTCGCGACCATCCCTGCTCCGAAGCCCTTGCAGCGCTCGCGACCGTAGCCGCTGACGCGTCACGGGCGCCAGGCGCCTTGACTGAGGCTGCGGTCAAAGCTGCCGAGGCCGGTGCGACCCTTGGTCAGCTGAGCGCGCTCACATCGGCTCGAGACCGGGCTGACGCCGCTCGAGTCGAACCGCTGGCAATCCATCCTTACGCCGCCGCTTATGAGGAATTGCGGGACGCCAGCGACCAGTTTGCGGCCCGAACCAAAAAACGGCCTCTGATTTTCCTGGCTAACATGGGCGCGCCGGTTGACTTCATCGCTCGCTCCACTTACGCGTTGAACATCTTTCAGGCGGGCGGGTTCCAAATAATCAACAACGATGGGTTCACCGACCCGTCGGCTGCCGCCGCGGCCTTTGTCCAGAGCCACTCCGGGATCGCGGTGATCTGCTCAAGCGACAAAAAGTACGGGCAGGTTGCTGAGGAAACGGCGCGGCGGCTGAAAGCCTCCGGTGCTCGAACGGTGATCCTCGCTGGAAATCCAGGCGCGAACGAGGCAACGTACCGGGCGGCTGGTATCGACCGATTCATTTTTATTCGATGTGATGTCCTAAATACGCTCCAAGAACTGCTGCACGAGGAAGGGGTCCTGTCATGAATACTATCCCGAATTTCAAAGAGGTCGCGTGGGAAGGAGGCCCTGGAGCCACCGCCCATCTGGCTGACTGGGTGAATGCCGCCGGCCGGCCTCCAGAGGAGCTGGAGCGACTAACCCCGGAATTGATCGCAATCAAACCGCTCTATTCGTCAACCGATCTGAATGGGTTGGAACATCTGCACGGCATGCCGGGTTTAGCCCCGTTCGTACGCGGACCGTATCTTACGATGTACGCACAACGACCATGGACAGTCCGTCAATACGCCGGGTTCTCCACTGCCGAGGAATCCAATGCATTTTACCGCCGTAATCTGGCCGCAGGCCAGAAAGGCCTGTCGGTCGCTTTTGATCTGCCCACGCATCGGGGTTACGACTCTGACAATCCCCGCGTGGCTGCAGACGTCGGGATGGCTGGAGTCGCCATCGACAGCATCCTGGACATGCAAATTCTCTTTGGCGAGATTCCGCTAGGCAACATTAGCGTCTCGATGACCATGAACGGTGCCGTGCTCCCGGTCATGGCCTTGTACATCGTCGCGGCTGAGGAACAGGGCGTGAAGCAGGCCCAACTCGCTGGAACCATCCAGAACGACATTCTCAAGGAGTTCATGGTCCGCAATACCTACATCTATCCGCCCGCTGCGAGCATGCGGATTATTGCGGATATATTCCGTTATACCAGCCAGCACATGCCGAAGTTCAACAGCATCAGCATCTCCGGTTACCATATGCAGGAAGCCGGGGCTACCGCCGATCTCGAGCTGGGCTATACGATGGCCGACGGCCTGGAATACCTCCGTGCCGGCATTGCCGCCGGGTTGAACATCGACGACTTCGCACCGCGGATATCTTTCTTCTGGGCAGTCGGCAAGGACGTTTTCATGGAGATCGCGAAACTCCGCGCCGCCCGGTTGTTGTGGGCCAAGATCGTTAAACAGTTTGATCCCAAAAACCCTAAGAGTCTCTCCCTTCGAACCCACAGCCAGACCAGCGGCTGGAGCCTCACAGCGCAGGATGTGTACAACAATGTGATCCGCACGTGCATCGAGGCGATGGGAGCGACCCAAGGGCACACCCAGAGTCTGCACACCAACTCGCTCGATGAGGCTCTGGCGCTGCCAACTGACTTCTCGGCCCGGATCGCTCGCAACACGCAGTTGTTCCTGCAGGAGGAGACTGACACCGACACGGTGATCGACCCTTGGGGCGGTAGCTACTTTGTCGAACGGCTGACCCACGAGCTTGCACACCGGGCTTGGTCCCACATCTACGAGTGCGAGCAGCTCGGAGGAATGGCGAAGGCGCTCGAGGCCGGAATCACCAAGATGCGCATTGCGGAGGCTGCGGCCCGGACCCAGGCTGATATCGACTCAGGAGTCCAGACGATCGTGGGAATCAACAAATACGTCTTGGAGCGCGAAGACCCGATGAAGGTCCTTAAGATCGACAACCGAGCCGTCCACGAAGCGCAGGTCCGTCGGCTCGCCGAACTCCGGGCGCACCGCGATCCGGTTCCTCTGAATGCCGCGCTAGGTGCGCTTACCGAGTGCGCCCGATCAGGCCAGGGAAACCTGCTGGAGCTGGCCATCGTGGCGGCGCGAGCACGGGCGACTGTGGGTGAAATCAGTGATGCCTTGGAAAAGGTCTTCGGCCGACACAAAGCCGACATACACTCGGTGAGCGGGGTATACGCACGCAGGTTTGGCAATCTCACCGGAACAATCGCGGAAGTCCGGCAAAGGGCCGAGGAGTTCTTGGCGCGCGAGGGGCGTCGGCCCCGTATCCTGATCGCCAAGCTCGGTCAGGACGGCCACGACCGCGGCCAGCAGGTCGTCGCCACGGCCTTCGCGGATTTGGGTTTCGATGTTGATGTCGGCCCGTTGTTCCAGACCCCCGAAGAGGCCGCCCGCCAGGCCATTGATAATGATGACCACATTCTCGGGGTCAGCACGCTTGCGGCCGGCCACCTTACCCTGGTCCCGGCGTTGCGCAAAGCGCTAAAGGAACTCGGCCGGGAGGATATCCTGATCGTGGCCGGCGGGGTCATCCCGCCCCAGGACTATGACGAGCTATACAAGGATGGGGCTGCTGCCATCTTTGGTCCCGGCACGGTTATAACTCAGGCGGCGCTTAGCGTACTCGACCTCCTGGCTAAGAAGCTGGCGGGCGCCGATGTGGTCGCGTCATGACGATTCAATCAGCCGCATTTCAGTCTGGCCCGAGACGGCTTGCGCCGGACCAATTTGTGGAGGGAATCCTAAGCGGCAACCGGCCTGTGCTGAGCCGGTTCATCACGCTCCTGGAGTCCCGTCTCGTGGAGGATCGCCGACTCGCGCAGCATGTCTTGACGGCGCTCCTGCCCCACACCGGCCGTTCTATCAGCGTCGGTATTACTGGCGTACCCGGAGCGGGCAAGAGCACGCTGATCGAGTCTCTTGGCCTGATGCTGACCGGCCAGGGACATCACGTTGCCGTACTGGCGATCGACCCCACTAGCCAGGTTTCCGGCGGCAGCATCCTCGGTGACAAGACCCGGATGGTCGACCTTTGCCGAAATCCGAACGCCTTTATTCGCCCATCGCCCAGCAGCGAAACATTGGGCGGTGTAGCCCGCAACACTCGTGAGGTGATGCTGACCTGTGAAGCCGCTGGGTTTGATGTCGTCCTCATCGAGACGGTAGGGGTAGGCCAGTCAGAGACCGTAGTCGCCGACATGGTCGACTTCTTCCTCGTCATGCTAATTGCCGGCGCCGGCGACGAGCTCCAGGGTATCAAGCGTGGACTGACGGAGATGGCCGACCTGGTAGCCATCAACAAAGCCGACGGCGATAACAAGTTACGCGCCGAGCGCGCCTGCGCCCTCTACCAGAACGCCATGCGGCTGATCCACCCTGCCGGCAGCCCCTGGAATCCCCCGGTCGTAACCTGTAGCGCAGCTAACAATACTGGTATCGATGCTATCTGGTCTCAGGTTCTGAAGCATCGTGCGTGCTTCGAGCCGACGGGTCGGTTCGAGCAACGTCGACGCGACCAGATGGTGCGTTGGATGTGGGATCTAGTGAGCGAGTACATAGATCAGCTGCTGCATGGGAAAGCCGAGGTCCGCGCGGTCTCGACACGAGTCGAGGCGGCGGTACGCTCTGGGTCAATGACCGCTGCCGACGGAGCCGAGACCGTTCTTCGCGCGATTGGGTTCGCTGTGCCGACTACGAGCTAAGTGAAGACGAGGGAGAGCATAGGCGTTCTCCCGCCGCGCGAGGCTTCCACGCACCGCAAGGGCGCAAACGATACTCCCATCGCGTGCGGCAAAAAGTCCGGCTGGGATTATGCCTCTGTGAGAAATTCAGCTCACTATACGTAGCTCCTGTACACAGGTTCGAACATTTGAGCTCTAATGTGCGACCGCAGGTCATCGCGCTTCGGAGCTGCTGCCAAGCCTTGGTCATAAGCCACCTTCGCGGTTGCGATCGCGATGTTTAATGACACTGCTCGGATCCGCTTCAACGGCGGATAGATTCGCCCTTCCGCAAGATCAGTTTCTGAAACCTCATTCGCCAGCGCCTGCGCGGCGGCCAGAAACATTTCGTTCGTCACGCGTTTGCTTTCGCTGACTACAATGCCCAATCCAACACCGGGGAAGATGTAGGCATTGTTTCCCTGGCCAGGAATGAGTTTCTTTCCGTCCATGAGCACTGGCTCAAATGGACTTCCACTAGCAAAGACAGCGCGGCCGTTGGTTAGACGGTAGGCATCCTCCGCCGTACACTCCGCTTTTGACGTCGGATTGGACAAAGCAAATATGATCGGACGCTCATTAATCTCAGCCATCCGTTTAAGAATAGGCTCACTCAATATACCCGCCTTCCCCGAGACACCGATGATCGCCGTGGGCCGAAGAGAGTTGATCACGGAAATGGGGTCGGCGTTGAAGTCGTGATCGTGCGCATACGGACGTTTGTGTGCCGCGAGGTCCGGGCGGCTCTTAACCACGAGCCCCGTCGAATCGATGAACCAGCAGCGGGCACGCGCCTCCGCATTCGACAATCCGTCTGCCTGCATCGCATCCACGACAAGATTCGCGATTCCGGTACCCGCCTCGCCAGCGCCGAAGAAGACGAATTTTTGATCGATCAACGAACGCATGGTGATTCGGAGAGCCGAGTAAATGCCAGCCAGCGTGACAGCCGCCGTGCCTTGTATATCGTCGTTAAACGAGCACACTTTATCCTGATACTTATTGAGCAAGCGAAAGGCATTTTGGTTCGCAAAGTCTTCAAACTGAATCAGGGCATGCGGAAACAGACTTTGAACAGCAGTGACAAATTCTTCTATCAAAGTATCGTAAGCGGCGCCGCGAATTCGGCGCTGCTGGATGCCAATGTAAAGCGGATCCTGCAACAGCTTTTCGTTGTTCGTACCGACATCGATCGTCACCGGCAGGCAGACCGACGGATTGACCCCCGCGCAAGCCGTGTATAAAGCGAGTTTGCCGACCGGAATACCCATACCATCTGCTCCAAGGTCGCCGAGGCCGAGAATCCGTTCGCCATCGGTAACAACAATAACCCGCACATCTTGGTACGGCCAATTACCCAACACTTTTGCAATTTGGCCTGCGTCCTTGGTGGAAACGAAAACTCCGCGCGGACGGCGGAAAATGTGCCCATACTCCTGACAGGCAAGGCCGACCGTCGGGGTGTAGATGATCGGCATCATCTCATCGAGATGATCAAGCAGTGCACGGTAGAACAGCGTCTCGTTACGGTCCTGTAGCGCGAGCAGGAAGATATATCGGTCCAGATCGGACGGTTTTGATCGCATATTCTCCAGAATCCGCACAATCTGTTCCTCTTGCGAATGGACGCGCGGCGGGAGAAGCCCGCGAAGCCCTAAAGCATCCCGTTCTTCTTGATTAAAAGCAGTTCCTTTGTTTAAGACCGGATCATGAAGTAGGTTGACCCCGGATGGGAAAGGATTCGGAATTATATTCATAGGTTGGTTTTTTCATTTATAGCTGGTTGTTTCGGGTAAATTTCGGCCCTCTGGATTATCGAGTGCAGCATGTCGCAAATATTTTTGAGGAGCAGATTCATGACAGCGTATTCCCCGGCGCATCCGCCGTGGCTGATCCGATCCGCCGCAAACACCGGGGCCAGGCCAGCCAACAAAATCAACGCCGTCTGCCATTCGGCGGATGTCATCAGACGCGGCTGTTGGCCGGGGCGCAATCTTTATATTCTTATGGTTGATTCTCGTTCACGGCGAGAAACAATGCATTAGTTTCCGGCCGTCTGACGGTCGACATCCAGCAGGAAATGCCGGCTTTTGGCCGAGAAGCGGAAAATCGAAGGGCGGCGGGGACCAAACACCCGACGGACCGAACGGACAGGACGGGCAGGAGGTGGTGCAACTAGTGAGATGAAAAAATTAATGGCTTTATCTATCTTTGACGAAGACACGGTAGTCCCTTTGAAGCAAGTATGGTTGCGGTGCGGGCTATTTCCGGCAGGGGTTGCCGTTCTGCTGAGCCTGGCCGCATGCGCCAATCAGAGCTCGGTCAGCCAACCGGCTGAGCCGCTCTCCGTGACGAATGCCCCCAATGCCGGGCTATCTGCGCCACGGTAGTCTGCTCGGCTATCTTTCCATATTCTGCGAGGTATCCTTTAGGGCGACTTCTGGAGTAGCTCCGACGTTGTAGGATTTTCCCCTTTCGACGCGCTTGCACCAGACAAGGGGCCAGAACTCCATACTTTGAGGGGGATGGAGTCTCAGAAATTCATATGACACAATCGATCAATCTAGAGTGGCCGATTGCAGCTGCGATGCTGCAGTTTCAGGCCGTAACAGCCAAGGGCGAGTTAGTCCAGGATCAGGGAGCAGACGAGTGGGCCGTTTCTTTACAAGAAGTGGCAGATGCCGGTTTCACGCATGTCGACCCGACTGATTCGTGGTTGCGAGTTGCGGACCTTTCAGAAGCGCGTCTCGAGGAGTTCCTTAAGACGGTGAAACAGGTTGGCCTTCGCATTCCTGCCATCACCACGGCTCGCCGGAGTATCCTTGATCCAGTCCACGGTGAAGAATACTTCGCCTATAGTCATCGAGTTCTGGACACGGCGGCACGGATCGGCGCCAGCGTGGTTTCTTTTGGTTTTTTGGAGGCGCTAACCCCGGCCCAAAAGGAGGCACTGTGGTTTTGGACGGTCCCGGGTGCTAAAAATCCGGATGATCCTGCGCTGTGGAAGCTGGCTGTAAGTCGTTTACAGGATTTGGGCAGGCATGCTGATACGATCGGTATTGAAATTGCGCTGGAAATGTATGAGGACACCTTCCTGGGCAGCGCTGACAGCGCCGTCGCCTTGGTGAAAGATATCAACCATCCTCGCGTTGGCCTGAATCCCGATTGGGGCAATTTGCAACGCTTGCTCCGCCCCGTGGAGCGTTGGGAGATCATGGCGGAGAAGACTTTGCCATTTGCCAAGTACTGGCACGTTAAGAATTATTTTCGTTCCGAGGATGCCTCGACTGGTTCCATCGTGACCGCGCCCGCACCCCTCGAGTTCGGAGTCATTAATTATCGCAAGGCGGTGCGAATGGCGTTCGAAGCTGGTTATCGGGCTCCTTTTTGCGTTGAGCACTACGGCGGTGACGGCTTGAGCATCAGTGCCACCAACCGAGAATACCTTCGGCGCATTCTGCCGCGGAGATAGACGCTCTACGCTTTCCGTCCGTCTCACGAGCGCATGGGTCAGGGAACGAAATGTGGAAGATCGATGTCCTCAACGCCTCGGCTGGTTCGTCGTAAGATAAAGCAGAGCCATCCTTCTAACCAGAAAACCATGACTACCACCAAAAGTAATCCCATCCAGACAGTGCAACCTAATGACTTCCGACGGTCGATGCGAAGGCAAGTAGAGCTTCCAGGGTTTTTCGCCGTCGCTCACGGTGCCCAACGAAGTCGAAGTCGAGCGATTATTCGCTTTCTTGACCGAGGGGGGAGAGGTGCAAATGCCTCTGAGCAAAGGATTGGATAACCGGGAGTGCCCATGAGCCAGATAAGAGTACTGGTTGGCACGCGAAAAGGAGCGTTCATCCTGACATCGGACGGTAAGCGTGAGCATTGGAAGATCAGCGAGCCGCATTTTGCGGGCTGGGAAGTTTATCACCTCAACGGATCTCCCGCCGAGCCGGACCGGTTGTTTGCATCACAGACGAGCGGCTGGTTCGGTCAGATGATTCAGCGTTCTGATGATGGCGGCGAGACGTGGGAGGCAGTTGGCAACGAATTCAAATACGAGGGCGTTCCCGGCACTCATCAGTGGTACGATGGAACTCAGCACCCCTGGGAATTCAAACGCGTCTGGCATCTCGAGCCGTCGCCGGGCGATCCGGACACCGTTTATGCCGGAGCAGAGGACGCCGCCCTGTTCAAGACGACAGACGGCGGCCGCAACTGGCAGGAACTACCCGGGGTGCGCAGCGCCAAGGGACATCTCTGGCAACCGGGTGCGGGCGGCATGTGTCTGCACACGATCGTTCTGGATCCGAGCCGGCCCGAGCGACTCTTCATCGCGATCTCGGCGGCGGGTGTTTTCCGAACGGACGACGGCGGTCAGACGTGGCGCCCGATGAATCGCGGGTTGAAATCCCCCTACGAAATCCCCGACCCGGATGCGGAAGTTGGCCACTGCGTCCATCGCATCGCCATGCATCCTTCCCGCCCTGAAGTGTTGTTCATGCAGAAGCACTGGGACGTCATGCGCAGCGACGATGCCGGAGAATCCTGGCATGAGATCAGCGGCAATCTGCCGTCCGACTTCGGATTTCCGATTGATGTTCACGCGAACGAACCGGAAACCATCTATGTCGTCCCCATTAAGAGCGACTCTGAACATTTCCCGCCCGAAGGAAAACTGCGCGTGTACCGCAGTCGGGTGGGTGGAAATGAATGGGAAGCGCTCACAAACGGGCTCCCGCAGCAAGATTGCTATGTCAACGTGCTGCGTGACGCCATGGCCGTTGATGCGCTCGACCCGTGCGGCGTGTATTTTGGCACTACCGGGGGGCAGGTTTACGCATCCGCCGACAATGGCGACACATGGAATGCCGTTGTCCAGAATCTTCCTGGCGTGCTGTCGATCGAAGTGCAGACGTTCACATGATACGACTAGCCCTTCCTTATCATTTGCGCATGTTGGCGCGCGTAGAGGGCGAGGTGTTGCTCGAGGTGGAGAGTCCAGCTACGTTAAACGCTGTTCTTGACGCGCTCGAGACACGCCACCCGGTCTTGCGTGGAACGATTCGCGACCAGATCACCATGCAGCGCCGGCCATTCGTCAGATTCTTCGCCTGCAAAGCAGACCTCTCTCACGATCCGCCTGACACTCTATTGCCGGATGCCGTGGCTGGCGGCAGCGAACCGATCCTGATTATCGGTGCCATTGCGGGCGGTTAGCAAAAAAAATTCACAAGCCAGAGCGCTCGGCAAATTTTCGGGCTAGCGGCCCCTATCGAAAATGATTTTATCAGGGATCGCCGCAGTCCGCGGAAAAGTTTTCGATTAGATATGCGCTTCAGCGGGCTGCGAGATGACCTGCACCTTCCTGACGTCCCATCGGACTAGGGCGAGGAGCCCGGCGTCGACGGGGTTAACGTGTAAATCATCAACACCCGTTGTGCGTTTTTTAAATATTTGCGTAAGTCTGCCTCTGAGGTAAAGCGCCGGTCCAGAATATAACCTTCGCAAGTCAGTTCGACACGTCGTTTGGAAAAGGGCCACGGTTCCAGGCTAACCTCCCTTGAGTTTGGATCCACGGGTGTTACCAAGAGTCGACAGCTCCTCTTGAATGCTGTTGGAACACCGTCCACGGTGAATTTACACTCCGGATTACGACAAAGTTGGACCGAGAGTTGATCCCAGGCAGCCAAGAGCCGTCGATTGTATTCGATCGCTTGATCCGAACATACCGAACGCAAGTTAGGATCCTTGCGAAGAGAACGAAGCAGCTCATCCTGAAGGGTCTTTTGTTCTACGAGGAATTCGGCGATTCGCCAACGATCTTCGTGATTCTCTACGGAATTCTGTTTTCCCACTGCTCTTGTAAAATACAACGACGTGACAAGAGACGCGTAGAGAGAGACTGCCTTTAACTCTAGAATGCTCTTCTTCCGGAGCAGCACATGCAGGCTGATCGGAATGTTCTCAAAGGTATGAGGCAATCCGTTCCTGGGGTTAAGCGTCGGTTGCCGCTCCCAATCCAGAAAGCCGCGGTCATGCTGCTCGGCGGCGTAACAAAAGTGGCTCGGTCGGAGCGAAATTTGGGAAATGCTCGTTGCCCCATTGACGGGCGAGTTGTCCTGAAACCCAGGCGTGGGCAGTTTGGCTGATTGCGATAATGCGATGTGATTGAAAGCTCTTTTGGATGATCATTTTTCAACATGTTTGAGGCCCGATCCAAAAAGCCGCCTTCACGACCAGAGGGATTTATAGGCGCGCAGTTTCGTCGGTGCGATGTCCCCCGCATTCGAAGATGAGCAGCCAGAATAGCACTGTCGGATTTCGAGAGAAAACGGCGACTTATCGCGGCGCCTCTTTGAAAACAGGAAGAGAGATTTTCGTCCAACTTCATTCGCTTCTCCTATATTTTGTACTCAGGATTTTGATTACTTTTCAGTATGGCAAAAAGCCCTCAGGCCGGCTGACCAGATGCGGTGATCAACCGGTAGGAAAGCTTCGGAAGAAACGTCGATTTGAAGATCCTAACCGACAAGAGCCCCAATTGAACTAACTCCGAGAGCTCGCAAAAACTCGCAGGAAAAGTCGCCGGTCACAGCAAGCTCGAAAGGGATTGGAGCTTCTATGGCCAAGCTTTTCGCCGCTGAGGCGCTTCGGTGGTCAATTATGCGAGCACTGGCGTGTTCCAAGTTTGGGTGTCGTTGATTAAGCCGGGCTGATGTTCTGGTTAACGTGGAAGAAATTATCGGGATCGTACCTCCGTTTAATTTCCGTCAGCCGAGTGTAGTTTTCCCGGTAGGTTGCTTTTATCCGATCGACTCCTTCATCCATCATGAAGTTTACATAGGCGCCGCCTAGCGTGTAGGGATGCACCGCTTCCCAGTATCCCTTCGCCCACGCCGTGAGCGGTCCCGCCTTGGCGGGGTCTGCATCGATACCGGCGATGACCATGGACCACGTTGCGTCCCGGAATCCCCAGGCTGTCTCGCTTCTCCCTACGTTGTGAACGGCGCCGTCGATGGGATAGAGATGCATCAAGGAGAGTTCGCTCGGTGCCTTGGCGGCGCTCTCCAGATGCGCGTCGATGGCTTGGTCTGACAGCTCTCTGACAAAGTCACCTTTCCAGTACCACTGCAAACCCTTGGGCAGCAGAGGATCGAACAGGCTCTGCAGAGTCGGGAAAGGCATGGGCCCCATCCAGTCAAGAATTGGCGGTGGAAGTTCCTGGCGGATTGGCTTGATGGCATCTTCCGCTTGCTCCGCCGGTCCGCTGTAGCAGGAGATCAAGGCGCAGATTTTTTTCCCCCAAAGCTCCTTGGGAAAGGGGTTGGTCGAGGGCACCGTCTTCAACCCCAAAAAGGGACAAAGCTCCAAAGGCGCTTGCGGCAGGAACTCTCGATACCACTGCATCACCCGGCGTGCCTCTTTGACCTCCCAAAAAATCGGTCCGGCGTAAACCATGCTCACGGGATGGGCTTGGAAAACGAAACTCGTCACCACGCCAAAATTACCGCCACCGCCGCGTAAGGCCCAGAAGAGATCCTCATGATGCGACGCATTGACGGTTGCAAAGCTCCCGTCAGCCAGCACGACATCAGCCTCGATCAAGTTGTCGATGGTCAGACCGTATTTCCGGGTCAGATAACCCGTCCCGCCCCCCAATGTGAGACCTGCAAGGCCAGTCGTCGAAACAATGCCGGCTGGCACAGCTAATCCAAACGCATGACTGGCGTGATCAACATCGCCCTGCGTGCACCCGGCTTCCGCCCGCACAGTGCGGTTTTCGGGGTCGACTCGGACCCCTTTCATCGGCGAAAGGTCGATCACAAGTCCCTGATCACAAACCGCCAGCCCGGCTCCGTTGTGGCCTCCCCCGCGGATTGCCACCGTGAGACCATCCTGACGCGCAAAATTCACCGCCGCCGTCACGTCCGCCACGTCGGCGCAACGAACGATAGCGGCGGGACGTCGATCGATCATTCCATTGTACACTTTGCGAGCGACTTCATATTCATCGCTGGCGGGGGTGATCAAACTCCCCCGGATTTTTTCACTCAGCTTGCTGAATTGTTCTTGTAGCATAGGGCTCTCCTATTTGTTGTGGTAGGCGAAAAACGAGCATTGCTCAGGCCGTAAGACCAATTAGACTGAAGGCCCTCGACCATCAGTTCGAATAGTCGACAAGACTTCTTCCCGCGCAAAAGCAGGCCCTCAAGCCGGTGATGAAGAGAAGTCGAATTTTACTTATCCCAGGTAAAGAACCTTATGGCAAAAGTTAGAGAATAGGTCAATGCATTTTGCCTGATTGTCGCGAAAACCAAACAAGGTTAACCCAAGGCTATGCTCTTTTGGTCCTTCGGCCAGTCGGGTTAGCCAAAAGGGTCCGGGCTAGATATCTAGCTTCCCCTGACGGGCAAGTTTTAGGTGTTAGGATCCGCAAACGCGGTTCTGGAAGGCGACGCATTGGCGAGGGAGCGTATCGGCGTATTGACGTGTTTAGAGGGGGGCTCTGGAAAACGGTGAACGGCGAACGCTTCAAAGAACCAAAGCGAGACGCTTACGCCGGAAGGCGACCGATCGGCCAAGGGGCGTATCGGCGCATTGGCGTGTTTAGAGGGGCTTTGGGAAACGGTGAACGGCGAACGCTTCAAAGAAGCAAAGCGAGGCGCTTCGCTTACACACGACGGGGCCCTCAGCAAGTTGCGTGTTGAGCCTCCTCCTTCGTGACCAACTCGCCATCGTCGCCGATCGCTTCCGCCGGGCAGTTCTGCATCGCTTCCTGACACTCGGCTTCCTCTTCAGGTGTTCGCGGTTGTTGGAATACAAAGGAGTGCCCCGTCTCATCGTCGCGCGCGAAGCTGTTTGGCGCGGTTTGCCGACATAAGTCGCAATCAATGCATTGACTATCCACGTAAAAGCGACCAGTCGTATTCTCTGCGTATCTATTTGCGATGTCTGCCATAAACATCTCCTCTAATCAAATCAACACGAAGAATAAGGATGTGACTCCACCGATTTTGGCCAAGCTTTTGCATTTCTTGATAAGAGGAAATTGGAGGGCGCGCAGATTGCCGTCAGGAGTTTCCGCGAACCGCCTGAGAAACGGAATCGCTTTTAAACGGAGAACAGTCCTTTAATACTCAAGACGCGACATGAAAACAACACGTCTCTCTGGATTTGCCTTTATCGGGATCTTAGTTGCACTTGGAGCTTCGTCTTGTTGTTCGCTGAAGCGAGATTTAGCTGAGTATGGATTAGGACCCGAAGCGGGGTTCATACGCAATGCTGTGCAGGTGAGGCTAATTTTGCGAAATATCTCGACCCCTTCGTTTATTGAGTGGGAAGTCGCGTCCGAACAAATGTGTACCCAAACGAGCGGCCAAATCAAACAAGAGAGTGAGGCTTTTGAGCAGACTTGGGATGTGGGCGGCACCGGACAACGTATTCGCTTTTGGTGGAGCACTTTATCTGGCGAAGCGGACGCTACTGTTCTTGTGAACGATGTCGTTGTCTTCGAAGGTCACTGCGTTGGCTTTGGTCAGGGTAAAGTCAAAATGATCGATACGTGCAGCTATCCTCGCGTCTACAAGAGATTCGGATCTGGACCTTATCTCCGAGAACCAATAGGTCGCAACGAAACCGATATTTTCTTTGCGACTTCGAAGCTGCCACCGCGCTTCGGAGTATTTAATAATTAACGTCACCCACGACGCGTTTTCTTGAGGAAGAAGCTTTAGCGAAAGCCCGAATGCTTCGGTTCTGGAGCTTCGGTTTAAGAAGCCAACAATGACAGACCATGCGCACCGGCCTGATTGTTTGCGCGGGAAAGTTTGTTTGTTGGCGCATACTTTTTAGATGCCCTAGAGTTGGTCATGACTGACCCCGGGTTGGGCGCTCCGGTAAGGCCTGGCGACATAAAAACGGTCGATGCGGCCATTGACGTTCTCGATGGACAAAGCAGCAGACGCGGACTGGGTCGTTTGTGGCCGTTTCTCGGCCCTGCCTTCATCGCCTGCGTCGCCTACATCGATCCCGGTAATTT
This sequence comes from uncultured Verrucomicrobiae bacterium, assembly GCA_963742335.1. Lineage (GTDB taxonomy): Bacteria > Verrucomicrobiota > Verrucomicrobiia > Chthoniobacterales > JAFAMB01 > JAFAMB01. The sequence continues at coordinate 31,875 of CAVULL010000005.1, read as the reverse complement.
CGCGACTAACATCCAGGCCGGATCGCAATTCGGCTACAGGCTGATCTGGGTTGTCATCGCGAGCAATCTGATGGCGCTGCTAGTGCAGGCGCTTTCCGCGAAGCTGGGCATTGCGACTGGGGTTAATCTGGCGGAACACTGCCGCAATGAGTTTCCACGACCGATGGTTTGGGGAATGTGGGGAATCATGGAAATCGTCGCGATGGCCACCGATCTCGCCGAGTTCCTTGGAGCTGCCATTGGCTTCAACCTGCTGTTTGGAATGCCGCTTTGGGCGGCGGCTATCGCGACGGCCATAGCGACTTTTTTGATCCTGGCGCTGGAAGCGCGCGGTTTTCGTCCGTTTGAGGCGGTGATCAGCGTTTTGGTCGGGGTCATCGCACTTTGCTATCTCTTTGAAACGTTGCTCAGTCCTCCCGACTGGAAGCAGGTGATGATTCACTCTGTCCTCCCGAGTTTCGGAGGCCGGGAAGGGGTGCTCCTTGCCACGGGGATCCTTGGCGCCACGGTAATGCCGCATGTGATTTTTCTCCATTCTGCACTCACCCAAAATCGCATTGTGGTCAGAGATCCTGCGCGTTTGCGGAGATTGTTCCATTTCGAGATTATCGACGTGACGATTGCCATGGGATTGGCGGGAATGGTCAACGCGGCGATGTTGATCATGGCAGCATCGACATTTAACAAAGGGGGTTTTACTGAAGTGGCCACCATTGAGGAGGCTTATCGCACGCTCGAACCGCTTCTCGGTTCGGCGGCAGGCTGGGTTTTTGCTATTTCGCTACTTGCCTCAGGTTTGTCCTCCGCTTCCGTGGGCACCATGGCGGGGCAGGTAATCATGCAGGGATTTGTCCATCGACAGATTCCCATCTGGATTCGGCGGCTGATCACGATGCTCCCGTCGGTGGTTGTAATCGCAATCGGACTCGATCCCACCCGCACGCTGGTGCTGAGCCAGGTAGTGCTCAGTTTTGGACTCCCCTTCGCTTTGATTCCGCTGGTCATGTTTACCCGGCGTCGCGACTTGATGAAGAGCCTTGTTAACCATTGGAGCATCACACTTTTGGGCTCCATGGTTGCCGGGCTCATTGTCATATTGAACGGGTATCTGCTATACGAAACATTCCGGGCAAATTAAATGTTCAAGCACCTGATCGTACCACTGGACGGCTCACGGTTGTCGGAGTCTGTGCTGCCGACGGTGGTCCATTTAGCACAGAAACTGCATGCGGCGGTGACGCTGGTGCATGTGATCGAAAAGAATGCGCCGATCGAAGTTCATGGCGAGCCTCATTTGTCCAATCCGGAAGAGGCCGAACATTATCTCGACGACGTCGAACGGCGGTTTTTTCCTCCCGGTCTGCAAGTTCACAAGCACGTTCACAAAACGGCAATTGCCAACGTGACCGAGTCGATCGCGGAACACGCCAGAGAGTTTAAATCAGACCTGGTCGTTATGAGTGTCCACGGTCGCGGCGGCATGCGAAAATTGATCTTCGGCAGTATCGCCCAACAGGTCGTTTCGACAAAAGTAACACCGGTACTTCTGATCCGTTCGACGGAAGGGGGTACCGCCGCTTTTTTATCAGGCCGTCCCTTTCTTGTTCCACTCGATGGCACGGCCGCACGGGAGCAGGCGTTGCCAGTAGCGGCTTCGCTGGCCTCCGCTTGCGGCGTGGACCTTAAGCTTCTGATGGTGGTTCCAACCCTCGAAACACTTTCCGGAGTGGAAACCACATCCCGCATTCTGTTGCCGGCGACGACTCAGGAAATGCTCGCATTTGCGACCAGGGATGCTCAAGAGTACGTTCGGAACCTGCTTTCCAATCTTGGCGCAAATGGCCCGAGAGCCACTGCACATATTCGACGTGGAGCGCTTGCCGAGACGATTTTAACGGAAGCGCGCCGACTCGGAGTGGACATGATCGTGATGGGAACGTTAGGTCAAGTGGGATTGAACGCCTTCTGGTCCAGCAGCCTCGCTCCGAGGGTCACCGAACGCACGCATCTGGCGCTATTGCTGGTTCCCGTTCGCGCCTGAGGTTTCGCACCGAAAAATAGGGCCTTTGCGGGAAGCAGAAGCACATTGGTTCCTTTCCGCTGGTGATGATTCCAATTTACGCGGTTCCGCTGTCAGTCGTGCTCCACTTAGCCTCACTTAGCAAAATGGATGAAGGCTATTAGGGCGGACGCAATATCTCCTGGAGGTACTGAACGACGTCTTTGAATTTTGGGAGATTTTCAGGGGCCGTCATTATCAAGGCCTCGTGAGCTTCCAGTATCGTCCGAGCGTGCGCGATGCGGTCGTTTTCCGACAGTGAGGGAAGAGCTTGTCCGCTTTTTTTTACTGCGCTCACGCGCACGTTGAAAAGCTTGTCCAATCCAAGACTACAGATTGATTCCGTGTTTCGTTCATTAAGATTGATGACGGACAAAGAGCCTTCGCCGAGTTCGCGAAGCCGCAAGGAGATTCCAGCGAGGGTGCCCAGAAACGTCGAATCCATCGCTGGACAACTACTGAGATCGAAAATGAACTCTCGGGCACCTCGGTGGATCATTTCCTTGGCAAAGGGTCTTAGAGCCGTGCTGTTGGTGGACGTACCGTTTCCCTCCAACCGAATCCAAACGGTCCGGTCTGTACAACTTACCAATATTTCCGATTCCGGTTTCATTGCTTTGTTGCGCGTGATCTGTTGCTGCCCCAATGGCAAAGTAGTCGACACTTTTGTCTCCTTTAAACCTCTTCGATAGTATTTTGCTCGATGTTGAGGTAGTAAATCATGGTTTGGCTAAGAGTGGACTTACCCGGGGATTACATCTGTGCAATTTAGCCAGATCTGGCTTGCGCCCGTATCAGCATCTCCTACTTGGAGGACCGGGTGTTTTTCGCGGAGGGAGCATCGAAGAAAGGTAAAGCGAGACGCTTTACTTACGGCATCGATTCGTCGCTTACGTAAAGCGTCCCGCTTTACCTCCTGGCGTACGAAACACCAGGCTGAACCCGATCGGGCGGAGGCTCGCCTTACCAAGGAGGGAGCCTCGCCCAATTTATTGCCCAGACTGTTTGGCTAACCTTTACCGAACCCTAGAATGGGGAATCCGGGAAATAATATTGAGATGCGTTGTCAGGCGTGACCAGTGGTGAGTCGAGGATGTAAGTCCCGTTTACTGGCAGCCTTGCAGTAAAGTGCAGAGCCGTTACTTCAATCGCGTTCGCGATCATGCTCGGCGAATAGACAATGTCTACCGGTATCAGTTCATCCTTATTCTGAACTCTCTTAATGACTTCTTTCATGCCGCCGCCGCCGACGACGAACATTTCTTTTTCGCGTTTCGCCTGTCGTAACGCATCGAGAACCCCGAGCGCAATGTCGTCGTCCTGGGCCCAGACTGCATCAATCTTAGGAAACCGAGTCAGAAAGTCCTGCATTACCTTAAACCCATCATCACGGTTCCAGTTGGCATATTTCGAGTCCAGCACCTTGATCTGCGTGTCCTTGATCAAGCCCATGAAGGTGTCGAAACGCTGATTATCAATCACTGTGGGAAGGCCGCGCAGAACGACAATATTGCCCTTTCCTCCAAGTTTTTGGGTCAGATATTGGGCTGCGATTTTGCCCATGCCGGGATTGTCGCCCGCCACGTAGAGATCCTGAATAGAGCTGTCGGTGAGCGCTCGATCCACGACGGTGATAAAGACCCCTTTCTTTTTGACCTCCCGAACGGGATCGGTAAGCGGCGCAGATTCGTACGGAAGGATGACCAGAGCGTTGATCTGCTGGGTCGCGACGAGATCCTCCAAACTGTTGGCCTGGTCACTCGGGCCAGTCGCCGTTTTGACGATTACTTGAAGATTTTTATGGAGTGACTCAAGCCGCTTCTTGGCTTCTTGAGCAAAAAAATCGATGCCCCCCGTCCAACCATGGTCGGCGGATGGAACAGAGACACCAATCTTGATAGTTTCTTGAGCCTTTGCAGCTAAGCAGGCAAGACTCGCTGCGTATAAGAGCGCAACGACGATAGGTTTTGTTAACTTTTTCATGTTTTTTAGGGGGATTTTTGGTTATCGCGTCCTGCTATTGCGCTGCAGTAAGGCAGCTCCAAGAATAATGATGCCTTGGACGGCACCGTTGAGGTAGACACTGATAATATTGGTCAGGTTCAAGATGTTTCCAATGAGCGTCAAGATCAGGGCTCCGACAATAGAACCGGAGACACGTCCGGACCCACCGCGAAGAGCGGTGCCTCCGACAACCACGGCGGTGATGGCCTCAAGCTCCCAAAGCACGCCGGTCGACGAAGAAGCCGAGCCAAGGCGCGGAACGTAAAGCAGCGTGGCAAGAGCGACGCAAAACCCTTGCACCACGAAAGCGATCACTCGAATCCGGTTGACCCGGATCGCAGAATAATGTGACACCTCGGCATTGGAACCAACTGCACGGCAATAGCGACCGAACCGTGTTTTGGACAGAACGACCGCTCCGACGACAGAGACCAGAGCCAAAACCCAGACCGGGATGGGGATGTTGAACCAGGAGCTATAAAAAACCGGGCGATAAGCCTCTCGGATATTCGAGTTTAGAGTGAGCGTTCCGCCGTTCGCGACAAAAATCACCAGTGAACGAAAAATTCCCATGGTTCCCAGAGTGACAATGAATGAGTCGATTTTTCCCTTGGTCGCGAGCAATCCGTTGACGAGACCGGAGAGCAAACCCACGACGAGGCCGATGAGCATCCCAACAACAACAGCCAACGGAAGCGACCATCCAGCGTTGGCGAACTGGTTCATGACAATAATCATCAGGCTCGCGATAAATGCGGCCATCGCTCCAACCGACAGATCGATTTGGCCGGTGACGATCACGAACGTTCCTCCCACACTAATGATGCCGATAAAAGCGCTGCGAGTCAGGACGTTGCTGAGGTTATTCCAGGAGAGGAAGCTGGGATTCAGCATCAATCCAAGGATGGTCAGCATAACGAGCGCGGCGAACGGGCCGGCATTGCGTGCCCATTTCTTGACGTGCCTCAGCTTTGAGCCGGTTCCTTGTTGCGGAGAGCGTGTTTCAACTATTTCAGCGGACTTCATGAGGCGAGCCGACTTGGGGTGACTTTACTCCGGTAGCATAGAGCATAATTTCGTCTTCATTGATCTCCGAGCCCTCCAGGCTGGCGACGATTTGCGACGACCGCATGACGATAACGCGGTGAGAGAGCCCGATGATCTCAAGTAATTCTGAGGAAATCACCACGCAAGCGCGATTCTCGGCCGCCATGCTGGCAATCAAATGATAGATTTGTGCCTTCGTCCCGACATCAATCCCGCGGGTAGGTTCGTCGAAAACAATGATTTCCGGATCGAGCGCGAGAATCTTGGCCAGCAAAACCTTTTGCTGATTTCCTCCGCTCAACCTGCTTACCGGCATTGAGCGATCGGAAACTTTAATTTGAAATTGTTCGACAGCTTGCTGGAAGGCGTTCCGCTCCCTTCGCTGATCGACCATCCAGGAACCGAAACGCTTCAGGCCAAGCAAAGAATAATTTGTTTGGGCATCGAACGAGACGACCAATCCTTTGCCCTTGCGATCTTCAGAAAGGTAAACTGCGTGCAAGCGTTCCAGGGCTTGCGAATAATTTGCCAGGCGAATCTCCCGCCCATCTTTAAATACTTTGCCTTCCGAGGCATTTCGAAGACCAAGAACAGCTTCCCATAACTCGGTCCGGCCAGCACCGATCAGTCCGGCGAATCCAAGTATTTCTCCCTTGCCGAGAGTAAACGATGCGTCCGTCACCAGGCCCGGAACCGATAAATTCCGGACTTCGAGCAAGTTGGTTTGCCGTCCGTAGTAGGCGGCTTTTATTGGAAACAGATCCTGCAGACTGCGACCGACCATCAGCCGCACGATTTCGCTTGGTGAAAGTTCGGCGGTCTTTTGCGTCGTTACGAGCCGTCCATCACGCAATATGGTGATTCGATGCGAGAGTCTCTTTACCTCTTCCAGTCGATGCGAAACATAGAGAATGGCAACACCCGCTTTGGCGAATGACTCAATGATCTGAAACAAACGTTCGGTCTCGTGTTGCGTGAGAGAAGCGGTCGGCTCGTCAAGGATCAGGACAGTTAATCGTTGCGCAATCGCTTTGGCAATTTCCACCAACTGCTTTTCGCTGACCCGAAGATCGCGAACCAGTGCATCCAGATCGACGTCCGAACCCACTTTCCCGAGCACTTCACGGCCTTTTGCGCGCATTTTGGGTTCATCCAGAAACGGTCCCCAAGTCTGCTCCTCGCCCAAAAAAAGGTTTTCCAGAACGCTTAGATCTTCAGCCAGGTTGAGTTCTTGATGGATCAGCCTGATGCCGAAATTCTCCATGGTGCGTAAGTCTCCCGTTTTCACAGGTTTCCCCTCATAAAGTACCTCGCCTGAACTGGGCCGGAGAATGCCCGAAAGGATTTTCATCAGGGTCGATTTGCCCGCTCCATTTTCACCTACGACTGCGTGGATTTCGCCGGCACTGAAATCGATATTGATGCCCTCAAGAACTGTGACCGGTCCAAAGGCCTGGGTGACGTCTCGGGCTGCCAGGACCGCGCTCGTTTTGGATTCGTTTAGCACGTTGGGCCGCCCTTCGGAAGGGCGAAGAAACTGTTGATCGAGGGCATGCAATACTTACGACGCATAACACTCCAGTCTTCGGTCCCTGGAGTGCGACGTGAGGCTAGCACTGAACCCTTCGACCTTTCAAGGTTGAACTAAACCGCCTTAAGGGGCCCGTGTGATTCTCGGCTATTGGCGATCAGGCGGTTACGATCAGCAGATAGCCGGGCCAGAGGCAACTTCAGATTGCGCCTAGCACGCGCGTTCGGCGTTCAACGTTCCGCGTTAGCCGTTTAACGCAAATGAAGATTTAAGCCGGAGAAGGCAAGCAGCCAGACGAAAAAGACAATGATCAGCACCACCACCGAGATAATCGCCAACGGGTTGCCCACCGGTCCCGCATTGGAGTGCCCCCTCGGTGATCCCCACCAGCCGCTTTTGTAGACGTAAAACCCTCCCCCGCCAAAGAGCAGCAGGAGAACTATGATCAGAATGATGAGCCGCACGCTTACTGTCCTCCCAGTATCCTGTCCGCAAAATAGCACACTAGCTTGCCGCACTTAAGGCGGCCTGTAGTTTTGCCTGGTCCTCGTGAGAAAGCGAAGTCTTCAATATTTTGCCGCCTGTTCCTGTCAGCTCTGCCAATACTTTGTCCCTGTCCGGCGTGGGGCTTCCGACCAGCACGAATAAGGTCGAACTGCGGGGTGTCAACGTTGCGGACAACTCCTTCATGAAGTGTTCGTCGATCCCCACATCGGCGAGCGCGCCGGCAGCCGCGCCTGCCGAGGCATTCAGGAAAATCAGGCCGGTGAGCGATCCCAAGAAGCCGCCGGCGAACGCGCCGTCGGCGGTGAGGTTGACGGATTGGTGGAGTTTGACTTTGCCCTTCTCGTCATTCACGGCGACTACCGCGTCTTTAAGATCCAACAGGTTTTCGCTTTGCAGTTTCCGCAGTCTAAGGCGAATCTCTTCCGCCTTTGCGGGTTCATCGTAACCAACCACGACTAAAGTGCTCATTGGGTTCTTATTCTCTCTGTTGAGGCAGTTCTCCATTATCCTTTCGAATAACCATTTGGTTCACAGTGTAGCGTGCCGATTTCTGCCGATGCATTAAAAAAGGATTCATTGCTCTTTATTTTGGGAAAAGGAACAACCCATGACATCGGAGTTGCCAGTCAGCCCCACCATTCAGAGGGCTTTTGCTTTGCAGCGTTCCGAGATTGGGTCGGCTGCATCCGGTGGGGACGGATGCGAGCCAGAGTCCTGAATTTTACGGCTGGCGCACCTGGCCCATGAGCGGGGTTTTCACCGGAGCCGCGACTCCATAGAGGATGGTCAAGCCCGACCCGCCACCCCAGGTCGAGGTGCGGCGGATCGGATCCTCGGCGACCACGGGTTCGACGGCATTCCAGTTATTTGCGGCCCAGACGTTGCCTGCCGGGTCAACCGCCACGTCGGTTATCATCTGGATGCTGCCGCTCTGGAACTGATGGATGGCATCGCCGGGCTTCGTGCCGGCCGGATGCCCGAGGGGCTCGGCCCCGGCCATCAGGACGACACCGCGACCCCAAAAGTTGCCGACCCAGACGTCGTCATTACCGTCAATGGAAACCCCCCACGGCACGTTGAGCGTGTTGTTGCTGGTGAAGCCCATCGGTGCGGGTTGGGTGCCGTCCGGGCGGATCAGGTTCATCACGCCGGTAGTCATTTTGGGATTGCTGGTAAGGAGCTCTATCATATGCGCGGCGGCGATCTTAAATTGTTCCATGATGGACACGCCGGCGGGAATGACCGGTGGCGGGAAGTCCGGGGACATGTTGCTCGCTGCCCAGAGGTTCCCTTTCGAGTCCAAAGCGACGCCACGGACGCCGATCCCGACCCTGAAGGATTCCACCTTGGATGGATCTTCGGCGGGAAACCGCACGACCGTGTCAGACTGAGAGTTGCTAACCCAAACGCGGTTCCGTGCATCAATGGCGATACCGAAAGGCGACTTTAGACCCTCGACAGTCACGATGCGTCCGTCCTTTACCCGCCCGCCGGGGAAATACAGCAGATCGTTTTTCGTACCATCGGCGATCCAGACGTCACCGTTCGCGGCGACACCCACCCCCATCGCTCCGCCGAGCTGGCCGGCCATCGGGAAGTCGCTTTCCGTTCCGAGGGGATTGCCGTCGAGGTCCATTACCAGAATCGTCCCGTTGAGGCCGCCGACCCAGACTTTGTCGAGCGTTACGCCGGTGCCCCACCCGACTCCGTCCAAGCCCATGCCTCTGAACCCGTATATCGCAGGCGACAGCACGGTTCCGTTGGGGGCGACTTTGATCGTGCCGCCGCCGATGTTGCGACTGACGCCGGACTGCGAGCCTGGCATCCAGTTCTGGCCGCTCCAAAGATTGCCATCCGCGTCGAAAACGAATTTGCCATTGGCGCACATCCCGCCGCCGGCGAAACAGAGCGAGAGGGCGAAGTCGCCCGGAGTATAAGCGAGATACGGCACAAATGGCGCCTTGCGCCGGGAGCCGTCCTTGGGCTGCGGGTAGACTTCATCAAATAACGCGTAGAGTGTTTTCGGCTCAGCCCACGGCGCCCGGGCGATGCCGGCCATTGCTTCAAGCGTGTTCTTCGGCGGGACGCCACTGAGCGGCGTCGCGGCCTTCAGGAAACGGGTGCGCCAATCTTCGCCGGCCACCGTGAAGAAGGCGGAGATGAGTGAGCCGAGCGTATTCAAGTTCGCGAGCGTGGTGGTCTGGGTAATGTTAAGCGGATCCAGAATCACATCGCCCCACCCGCCGGTTTCGGGATCAACAAGGTTGGGAACATTGCCGGCCGCGATTCGTAGTCCGAGCGAATTTCCGGAGATCGCTTCACCGTTGATGAAGCGCGCCGCGGTGAACGTCGAGGCCACGGTGGTGAGTTCGTTGACCGTGACCGTCTTTGGTAATTGGGTCCCCAAAACCGCCATCAGGGCGATGGCATTGTTGGGGCCTTTATCTGCCGCGGCCTTCGGGGTGCCCCCTTTGGCGACCAGGTAAAGCACGCTATCTGCCGGCGTTTGATCGACATTCAGTTTGAATGCGCCATAGAAGTCCGTTTTGGCTTGGGCTAACAGCGTAGGGGCGCCGGTGCCGGCGGCATAGAGCGTCACCGTTGAACCGGCAATGGAAAGGCCCGCGCCCTGGACATTCCCCGTTAGTTGAGCGGCAATCCCCCGCACTTGTGCCAAGGCGAGCGCAGACAAGACTAATGAGAGGAGGATACAACGGGTCACAACGCCTCTTTGGACTAGGTTCTTCTCAATATATTTCCTGCCGGCCGAGATGGCGGCTTCCTGCACCGACGGCGCAGCGGTGGGCGTTGAGGTTCGAGAGTAGTAGGCAGAGGAAGTTGCAGTGGAGAGTTGTGTTATTGCCTGCGGCCCGTAGTTTAGTTTCATCCTATTCGCTCCGGAGTTTCCCTAAATCAGGTTTGCTGAAAATCGGGTCAGTTCTCGAAGGCGAAGATACGCTTCCAGTCGTTCTTCATACTGACGACAGTCCATCCATCCTTCTTTGCCTCATCGTAGAGCGCCTGGGTGAAGGTGCCGACCCTGGTATCCGGCAGACCTTGGGCGGGACCGTAGGCATACTCGCGCTTCGCATCATCGTGGAAGACCAACATCGCGAGCCGCGAGCCGTCGCCTGCCTTGGTGTATTCCAGCATTTGGCGATCACCGGTCGAGTTGCCAAACGCCGCGAGAGGCCGACGGCCGATCATCAAGTGAATGCCCTCGGGCTTGCCGGCGTTGTTGTCGTTGAGGAGAAGCTTGGGCTCCTTGGTCAGGAACGGCTCGCCGTCCTTCCCGTAGCCGTACTTCGTGCCCCCGGCACTACCAACTACCTGCTCGGGCGGGATCCCGTAGACCTTTTCGGCATAGACGCGAACGAAGTCCTGGCCGCCGCCGGTCACAATGTAGGTTTTGAACCCATTGGCACGGAGATACTGCATCACTTCGAGCATAGGTTGATAGACCAAATCGGTATAGAGCCGCTCCCAGCGTGGATGCTTGGCGGTTGCGAGCCACTTCTTTGCTTCGGCGCTGAACTCGTCCACCGACATGCCGGTAAGAGTGGCGCCGAGAATCTTCTCAAGGTCCTTCATCGAGAGCTTCGCCATCGCCTCCCGATTGCCGGAGAGCACGGTCTTGAACGGCTCGACATTCTTGAGTTCCGATCTTTTTATCGCCAGCGCTGGCACGCGCTCCAGGCAATACATCGCCTGCGTGTACATCGGGTGCTCGACCCATAGCGTGCCGTCCTGGTCGAAGGTGGCAATGCGCTCCTCGGGCGGGACATACTTGGGCTCGGACTTATCGGTCACCTCTTTGACGAATGCCAAGATGGCCTCTTTGGCGGGGCCGTCGTTCCACGATGGCAATGGGTCCTGGGCTTTCGCGCCGCTGCTTTCGAAAACCAGCGCCAGCATGGCCAGGGTTAGGAAGATAAATTTCAATCGTTGCGTCTTCATATGGTGTTTTCTTTTTTGGGTATAGCAAATCTGCGTGCGCTTCGGGAAGGGGGTCGGATTTTGGAAATCGATTTTGTCGGCCCGGCCTTTGATCGCACCTGCTGCATGATCGCCCTGGACCGTTCAGAAAGCTTCGGATGATATTCTCAGGCCGTCGATTGTCTTAACAGTCTGTCGGCCCCTGGTTTCTCCCCGCGGCTTCAGACGGCCTACGGAGATTGTCAATCAGGATATAAATGCTGATTAAAAGCGCCCAGAGCGGGAAGACCAGCAAAATCCAGTCAATATAGTATAGCGCCCGCTGAACAGAAGGAGTAGCGCGCAGGCAAAACCGAGGAACGCAATCCAGCGCGGGGTGAAGCATTCGCCTTTCTGACGAGTTGCACGACTGAAGAGCATGGCGTTCATCCAGCCCAGCTAGCAGCCCTGAACAGGAAATGAAGGCGACCGGTAGCTCGTCGTAGAAGAGTTGTCATACCTCGGTGAGCTAGCGGATTAGTGAGCTAGGATTTCTTCTTGACTCTAGAGAGGCGGAAGCATCCACTGTATCACTCAGATCTTTGAACAAAGCGTTCCCTCTCATCGAGGGCTCCAATGAGCCAGCTGCTCCATTTCGGCGAGATCATCGCCATGAATGCCTACTTGTCGCCGGACAAGGTGGGGGCGCGGGATCTCGCACGATCCTTGACCTTTCGCGGATGGAACGATCGATCCTGCAAGCTCGCCAATGCGCTGCTTGGATTGGGGCTCGAGAAGGGAGATCGAATCGCCGTCCTCGCCTACAACTGCCTTGAATGGATGGAAATCTATGTGGCGGTTGCCAAGGCGGGGCTCGTCGTCGTGCCGATCAATTTCAGACTGATCGGCTCAGAGGTCCGGTATATCGTCGAGAACTCAGAAGCTAAAGCCGTCATCGTCCAGGACGATCTTCTCGACCGCGTGGAAACAATCCGAGACGAGCGCCTGATCGCCGAGGACAAGTACATCCATTTCGGCAGCAGAACGCCCGCAGGGTACCGATCCTATGAGGGCCTGGTCGCGGCGGGCGCGCGGTCTGAACCATCGATCGAAACTGTACCTGATGATACCTACGCCCTCCTCTACACATCCGGCACCACCGGCAAGCCCAAGGGCGTGATCCGCAATAGCGACAGCCTCGTCCTGCTGGCGTATCTCCTGCAGGTCGACTGGGGTTTTAGTCAAAATGATCTGGGCCTTCTGGTTATGCCGATGTGCCACGCAAACTCTCTCTATTTCGCGCACGTATTTGCCGCCTGCGGCGCAGGTTCCTGCGTCTACGACCGGAAAAGCTTCGAACCGGAGCATCTGCTAAGGACGCTCGCCAGCGACAAATTCACCTTCACCTCGCTGGTGCCGACGCACTATATCATGATGCTCGGGTTGCCCGATTCACTGAAGCGCGAGCTCAATGTAGAGAGTGTCACCAAACTCCTCATCTCTTCCGCGCCGGCCCGCCAGGACACCAAGCTGGCGCTGAGGGAATACTTCAGGAGGTCTCAGCTCTATGAGGCCTACGGCTCGACTGAAGCGGGATGGGTCACTTTGCTGCGGCCCGAAGAGCAGCTGACCAAACTCGGTTCCATAGGCCGCGAATGCCTCGGTACCGGGAGGATCAAGCTCCTTGATTCAGAAGGGAAGGAGGTCGTCGACGGCGAAGTCGGTGAACTCTATTCGCGCACGCCTTACGCCTTTCAAGGCTACTGGAAGTCGCCCGAGAAGACCGCGGAGGCGTTCCGGGGTGCCTATTGCACGGTCGGCGACCTGGCCCGTCGCGACCAGGACGGCTACTATTATCTCGCCGACCGCAAGAGCAATATGATCATTAGCGGCGGGGAGAACATTTATCCATCCGAAGTGGAGCAGGTTCTTGGCGCTCATCCCAAGGTCAAGGATGTGGCCGCCATTGGCGTCCCTGACGAGAAGTGGGGAGAGGCGGTTCATGCAGTCGTCGTCTTACATCAAGATCAGAGCGCATCGGAGTGCGATATTCTCGACTGGTGCAAGGACAGGATCGCCGGATACAAACGACCAAAATCGATCTCCTTCATTGTGGAAGACGAAATGCCGCGGACTGCCACCGGAAAGCTTCTGCACCGAGTTCTCCGGAGCAGGTACGCCAATCACGAAGCGCGTAGCGCTGACCGGAGCGCGCCATGACGGAGCCTAACAATGCAAGCGAGGCGCTCTCGGGCGTTGTCATGGGAAAAACCGCGAGCGCAACGTTGGCGGGTGACAGGGTGGCGGAATCCGTGTTGTCTACCGCGGTGAAGATTGATGGCGGTGCCCTGGTCGCCCGGGTGCTCCAGTCCCAAGGCGTGAAATACCTTTTTGCGGTCAACGGCGGCCATACCTGGCCGATCCTTGCTGCGCTGCGGGACAATGGGATCAAACTCATCCACATGCGCCACGAACAGTCATGCGCCTACGCGGCAGATGGGTGGGCGAGAACCACTGGAACACCTGGCATTTGCAGTGTCACAGCCGGCTGTGGACTGACTAACGCTATAACTGGTCTCTGTACCGCGGGCCTAGCCGGGAGCGCGGTGGTTTGCGTTGCCGGCCAGCATCCGACGACCGAGGACGGGCTGGGCTCGTTTCAGGAGGCGTACGGCAGCGAGGTGTGCCGCTCCTTCTCGAAGTTCACCAAGCGAGTACTCGATTGGTCGACGATCGAAGTCGATTTGCGGCAGGCGTTTCGCGATGCGACCAGCCCGCCGCAGGGCGTCGCCCTGGTCGAAATCCCGACGAACATTCTCTACCGGGGTGGACTTGAGAGCGATCAACGCCGCGGTGCGAAGGTCTACGCGCCGGACGAGCTGCGTTCGGGAGCGGATCCGCGCAGCATCAAGCAGGCGATCGAGATCCTCGTTGCCGCGAAACGACCGTTAATCGCAGCAGGCGACGGAATCTTCTGGTCGGGTGCGGCAGCCGCGCTTCGCGAATTCGTCGAGCTCACCAAGATACCGGTATACGCTCGGCGCAGCGGACAAGGCGCCGTGGCGGAAGGCCATCCGCTGGCAATTCGAGGTCCTTGGAAGAAGCCCTTCACCGGGCGTGCCGACGCGGTATTGGCGATCGGCTTTCGGTTCTGGAGCGGCGAGAAGTTCGGCGAGGCACCCACTTGGAGTGAATCCGCACGCTACATTCAGGCTGACGCCACGCCGATGCGGATCGGCCTCCATGTGCCGGCGGAGGTTGCCTTGGTCGGTGACCCGAAACTCGTTCTCCGGCAGCTTTCCGATGCAGCGCGCGCGAACGGCCGAAAGCGACCAGGTCGATCGGACTGGCTCCAGGAGGTCGCCGACGTGCGGACTAATTTTGATCGGGTAATCGCCGAACAGGAGAATAAGCACCACGACGATACACCGATACACCCTGCAAGAGTTGCGCGGGAACTTTGTCAAGTGGTCGATCCGGACGCGACGATCGTGATCGATAGCTTCACGATGAGCGGCTGGATGTCGCAATGGTTCCACGCTCGCTTCCCCGGCCAAATTCTCGACGCGGGCCCCCTCGCACCCGTTGGCCACGGCGTTGGCATGGCCATCGGCGCTCAACTTGCGCGGCCCGGAAAACAGGTCGTTCTCATCATCGGGGATGGCGGTCTCGGCGTCAGTGGGTTCGATCTCGAAACTGCGCGCCGTTATCGTCTGCCGATCGTCGCGGTTTTGTGGAACAACAGTTCCTGGGGACCGAGTTTCGACGAAATGCCGTTCCTGAAAGGTCGGACCGATCCGTTCGAGATACTACCGAACCAACGCTACGACCGGATGTTCGAGCTCATGGATTGTCACGGTGAGCACGTCGAGCGGCCTGAGGAGTTTCGCCCTGCCCTCGAACGCGCACTGAGGGCCGGCAAGACCGCGCTCGTTAATGTCGTCGGCGACCGCACGATAGGCCATCCGAGCCTGGGCGGAAATCTGCTCGGCTCGACCCGTGTGTAGTGCATTAATAGCTCCTTGGGTATGATCCCTCTATCGTTAGTGGTTGCTCGTCTGCAACCTATTGCGTAACAATGCGAAGCTGAATCTCGATCAGGTCATTGACCAGATGGCCGCCAAGGTTTTGAAAGAATTTTCCCGAACCGTAGAGGACATTCCAGAGGGTACGATCAAAAGATAGCACCGCCTGAGCCGCAAGCTTTCCCTCTGCGGTCGTGACCGAGACGGCTGCGAACTCAACAGGATACGTTACCCCTTTGAGGGTGAGTTCTCCGTGAATGGCAAGATTTGGCGCGCCTCTTGATGGCTGGTTGGTGGGGCCGGCCTTAGTAATGACAAACCGCGCCTCCGGATACAGATCCACGTCGAAAAAATCAAGGCTGTACAGATGGGCGATCAGCACATCGCACAGGGGGTCACCTCTTAAATCAGCGCATGCCATGTCTCGCATATCGAAAACGAACTCTCCACCAGCGAGCCGTCCATCTTCAAAGCGGAGAATTCCCGATTTTAATCCGAGGGTACCATGGTGTTTGTTTAGCAGATTCCTCCCGATCCACTCAACCCGACTTTCCGCCAGGCTGATTTCCCGCGAACCATTCCATCGCGGCCTCAACACTTCGGCCGGGGAGCTCGCTCCTTCCACCGAACGCTCAGCCTCTTTCCAGCCCTCAAAGCCATCGCGAAAGTTCAACACGTCCGCGTACCCAGCCCGGCGGAGTTTTTCAGCCGCCATGCTGGATTCGTGACTGTTTCGTCCCGCTCCATAAACGCAAATCGGAACATCCCTATCCGGTGCCAGCTCAGCCAAACGATCTCCGAAAGCGATTTCAAAAACGCAATTGGATTTGGCTCCCGGCAGATGACCGCGTTCGAAATCTTCCGACAACCGCACATCAAGCAATATCAGAGAAGACCGGCCCTGGAGCTGTTGCACAAGTTGTTCGGTAGAGATGGTGGACGACTGCGTCGGCATGGAAACATTTTACCGGCTTTAGGAAGATTGCGCAAAAGGATCCACCAGTTGACTAAAGACCTTGCCCGAAAGAAGCAAAACGACGGCGCAATCCGAGTTGGCTCCCTCGGAGGGCTGATCAGTTGCAATCTCCCTGGCTCTTGGCGATAGTCACTCATTCAGATCTATGCGGCGTTCGTTACGCTTTCTCCCGATACTTTTCGCAGTTATCGCCGTTGGCTGGGTTTATCTCACGTCGGAGACGTTTGTTAATCCTGAAACCGGCCGCAAAGCCCACGTGGGCCTGTCTGATACGCAAGAGCAGCAATTGGGACTGCAGAGCTTTCGTGAAGTTGTCAGTCATTCCAGCATCGTACAATCCGGTCCCAGTTATGACCTTGTCCGAAGAGTCGCTTCTCGATTGGTCCGGGTTGTCGACACCGGCTCCGAGCGGTATCAGTGGCAGGTCGCCGTAGTGGAAAACCCTGCGCAGAACGCCTTCTGCCTTCCCGGGGGAAAAATTGTTGTCTACACGGGTATTTTACCGATTACGCAGAATGAGGCGGGTCTGGCCACTGTTCTTGGACATGAAATTGCCCATGCAACCTCGAGGCATGGTGCCCAGCGCGTTTTTCAACAGAATGCCGTGCAGATTGCGATGATGGGAATTCAGGGATCGATGTCCGATCTGGATCCTCAGGCACAACGACAACTGCTAGGAATGCTTGGCGCCGGCGCGCAATATGGCGTCCTGTTGCCTTTCAGCCGCAAACATGAATTGGAGGCGGACCAGATCGGACTTACCTACATGGCCCGCGCCGCGTACGATCCCCGTGAATCAGTGGCTTTCTGGAGGCGGATGATGGCGGCAAGTCAAAGCGCGAAACCTCCGGAATTGATGTCGACTCATCCCGCCGACCAAACCCGGATCGACCAACTCGAGCAGCTGATGCCGGCTGCTCTGGCGGTCTACCAAAAAGCGGTTCAGCAATAGACCTGGCTACCCGTTCCCTTAAGGAATGTAACTTGTCAAACGATGGTTGATAGGTTATGTGTGTCTGCATGCCTTACGCCTCAGCAAACAGTGGGATAAACCGCCCAGAATTTATTTTTGTGGGCGACCATCCGGCTATCGATTTTGCCAATACACTCGTTCCAGATCCCGGCCCGGCGCTCGATTTTCTAGGCGCCTGGTCGGACCTGATCGATTGGCTCGCCCAGGCGAAGGTGTCGAATGACTCCTGTCTGAATGTACCCGTGACGCACGGTTCGGAGGCGCTAAAGAGCGTGGTGGAACTTCGCCAAGCTTGGAGAGACGAGCTGGCATCGCTGGTCGCCGGCGACAGGGTCAGCGATGAATTTCTGGGGCGGGTTAACGGTCTCTTGGCCGCAAACACTTTACACGAGGCGTTGCACCGGGATGGAAAGAACCGATTCCATCTTGCTCATCTGGCGTCCCAGCTGCACGGAGCCAAGCTCGCCCTCGCTCTTCTCGCCCGACAGATCGCGCTCTTCCTCGCCGAGGCGGACCTGAGTTATCTCCGTCGTTGCGCCAACACCACCTCGTGCGTGCTCTATTTCTACGACACGACGAAAAATCATCGTCGTCGGTGGTGCAGCGTAGTGACTTGTGGCAATCGCCACAAGGTTGCGGCATTCCGTCGTCGGCAGCGTGCAGTCAAGAAATCAGTTTCCCGTCGTTAGAGCGTCTTTGCGCCGGCCATTTGCGGCGTTACCTATTTCGGATGGGTCTCGCGCGGAGAGGGCACGGAGGATTTTTTAGGCCTGAGCAAGGTCGAGGAGAGCAAAATCCCGTTCTGGATTCAGAAGGACGGTCTTCGTTCGTGTCTGCCGGGCTCTGGAAAGCTGGAGTCGCCGAAACCCGTGGCAATCGCTTGCAGTTTGTACTTTGATTCAGAGTCAGTCGGCTTTATTGAATCTGAATTTAACCCCCATTCTTTAACCCAAATGACCAACGACGAACTTCGCGAACTCAACAAGAAACGAAAGATCCATCAAATCGCATGGGTAACGCGAGATTTGGAAAAAAGCATGAAAGCATGGGTCGAGTATCTGAAGGTTGGCCCTTGGACGGTGCTTACGTTCACAGAGAAGACGCTGAAATACTTGGACGTGAATGGTAAAAGAGTCACTGAACCCTTCAAGTTTTTGATCGGCATAAGCTGGATAGGAGAAATTCAGGTCGAATTAATCGAGCCGGTTTACGGTCCGATGATCTACGAGGCCTTCATTCAGAAACATGGTGAAGGGCTGCATCACTTCAAGGAGCGCATCAGTCAGGACGACATCGACGAGGTGCTTAAGGAATACAAAGAAAAAGGCATTGAGGTGACTCAGACCGGGCAGTTCAAAGAGGACTTCCACTATTATCTCAACACTGAACCGAAGCTGGATTTTGTGTTGGAACTGGGAAACTGCCCTCTCCTGCCGGAAACCGAATACCCAACTTACCCGCCGGAGGAAGGTTAGCTCGATTTAAATTGCAAGGTTGGCGTCGACCGGAAATGCCGACGACGCCCCAAGTCCCGCGTGGCCTATGTTCTTTTTCGAAACAGTCGATAAACGACCAGTAAGAGAATGGCGCCAATAGTGGCGATGAAAATGCCGCCGAGGTCGAACGACTCGACCTTCCCGAGACCGATTAAGCTACCCAGGAAGCCGCCGACGATCGCACCGACCATCCCAATGAGGATGGTGACAAAGATTCCGCCGGGGTCTTTCCCGGGCATGATAAACTTGGCGAGAGCCCCAGCAATGAGGCCTAAAAAGATCCAGGAGAAAAAACCCATGGCTATTCTTAGGACTAATTCGCCGCCTGGGAAAGGATAAATCACACCGAAGCCAATCGGCGTGCTGATTCCAACAAAAAATGAGAAGTCGCGTTGATTGCGAAGACGAAAGGCGCCAGGATTGTTTTAGGGTGCGATCCAGAGGCCAATCGACGGGTCAAAATAGACAAGCCAAGGAGAGCAACGAACGGGGTCTCCCGGCATGCTTTATAAGAACTATGAAAATTTGGACCATTCTCGCTATCGCGGCGGCGGCCTTGGGGCTCACTTCAACTGCAGTGGCAGACAAATACGATGATCTGGTTAAAAAAGGGTTTCGCTGGGTTAATACCGATGGACCATTCGCTTGTCCTTCCAAAGAGGATGTGCAGCGGATGATCAAAGACCAAAGCGACACCAACCCCCGAAGCGAAGCGGATGAGCTCCACATGGTTGAACAATTGCGAGCCTACTTCCTGATCCGGGGAGCAATAGTTCAGGTGGTCCAGGAGGACAAGGCCTCGAATATGGCGCAATTCAGTGCCGCTGGACTCAACGGAACTTTTTGGACACTCGACAAATTCCTCAGCAAGCGTCCCATTCAAAATATAATCGGAGTTATCGACACCCCTGCAAACCCGGCTTCATCCACGGTTGACATACCAGGCACGAATGAAATGACCCCGCCAGGTGCAACGCCCGAAGGCGCGACGCCTAGCGCGAGCCCGACGCCGTACCAGGAAAAAGCGAGTTACTGAAAGGATCGAATGGCCATCACACCCGACTTGATGTGGCGAGAAGGGATCAAAGCGAAAGCACGGTGATGGCGCCGGCCGAGTCCTCCTGACTTCCCATGGTTCCCCTTGCGACAATTCTAATTAGCATCTTTCTAGCCGCTCCAGCAATCTCGGTTGAGTTATTTCGATACCGAGGTGCCGCAAAAGATGGGGGCACACTTGAATATATTTTCGAGACCGATGCCCAGAATGTTCCAAAGACCATAAGTGAAGAGAAAGCGGCAGAAATTGCCTCAGATTTCATGACAACTTTTTACCACCAACAGATCGGCGCACTGGAGACGCGGGAGTTTCGGACGCAGCCGGTTCCGTTTTGGCTTATTTGCTTTTCGGACACAATCAAGGGGCCACTGCGGCAAATGTTTTTCGTCGTTCTCCTGCCCGATGGGACGGTTGTTGAGCCAAGAGTGGAGAAGCGGCTCTGAACATCATAGCGGATCGGAGATTGATCTCCTTGCGTTTCGGGATCGCTTGGCATCTTCGGTTCGAGTTCTCCCGGCATCGCCGCGGAGAGCGGTTTTTTGTCAGGCGTCGTGTTTGGCTGCGGCGCAGAAGTGACGAATCCTTGGCAAAGGGCCCTCGGAAATACTAGAATTTCCCTACTTGAAAACGGTCGATTTTCTATAATTTGTCAATAATCTATTATTATTTAGACTAATTAGAAGTTTTTTCCTTGCCGCAACGGCCAGCTGATTTTATGATCCGTTCCCCACTCAGCAAAAAAGGGCGACCGCGGATGTGGATAACATGTGAATAACTATGTTAAGGAAGCTCATTAGACGTCCTGAAAAGCAACGGTTTTTAATCATCTTTGTATTGCCGATAGGCGCTGTCAGGAATCTCAACAAATAAGCTTTGGGGGAAGGAGACTTGTCTTGATCACTTACCTCGACGAACACCGACTGAACAGAGTCTTAGGCCTGGGGCGAAGAGCCTCCGCTTTCGAGCAATGCGGCAGATTTTACTCGGAGGGGGGAAAGATAAAATTGGGTTTGGAGATCTCGCTGCAGAAGGAGTGTGAATAAGGGCTACTATGCAAGAGGTTTACGATGGGATTTGGCGTGAAATAGCCACCGGAATTCGACCGCATCTCAGCACCGATGCCTTTCAGAGGTGGTTTGCGGGTATCGAACTCGTGAGAGCGGATGAGACGGCACTAACTTTCCGGGTTTCGAACAGTATTTATCAGTTCTGGATAGAAAGTAATTACTTGAATCTGATGGAATCGGCCGCCCACTCGGTGCTCGGGAGTCCGCGTAAGATAAAGTTTCGGATCACGGATACTGCAACCGACGTCCCCGCTGTGAAGGTCCTTTCCGAAGGCGCCGAAGAGTTGGCCCTTGAAGCTCAGGATAGGGATTTAGACCGCGAATTGAATCACGGCATGAATCCCCACAATAGGTTTGACGCTTTTGTGGTCGGCTCCAGTAACCAGTTTGCTCATGCCGCCGCCCAAGTAGTTTCTCAAAGCCCGATCCAAAGCTACAATCCGCTTTTTATATATGGCGGGGTGGGTCTGGGTAAGACACACCTGATGCAAGCCATCGGTCAGCAGGCTCTTGAGCGAAAAAGCCCCAAAAAAGTGATGTACCTCTCCAGTGAGCGGTTCACGAACGAGTTTATCGACGCTATTCAGCACAATGGGCTGGTCAGGTTCCGCAAGCGTTACCGGCAGACAGACGTTCTCTTAATCGACGATGTCCAATTCCTGGCCGGCAAGGAGCATTCCCAGGAAGAATTTTTCCACACCTTTAATACGCTCCTCGATGGCAGTAAACAGATCGTCCTTTCCAGTGATCGGCCGGCCAGCGAGATCGCCAATCTGGAGCATCGCCTGGTCTCTCGTCTGGAATGCGGGTTAACCACAGAATTGCAGCAGCCGGATCTGGAGACTCGACTGGCTATTCTCCGTAAAAAAGCTGAAGCCTTCCCGATGGAGTTTAATGGAGAGGTGCTGACGTTTCTGGCACAGCGAGTCCGAACCAATGTCCGCCGTCTGGAAGGCGCGTTGACGCGGGTGGCCTCCTACCAGTCGTTGAGCGGGCGAGAATGCTCCGGGCAAACGCTGGAAGACCTGTTGCGGGATATTTTGCACGAAGAGGCCAAGAGGAAGGTAACCATCGCCGAGATTCAGCAGCAGGTAGCTGAACATTTTGGGGTCCGGCTCGCGGACATGACCGCCAAGAGCCGCCGTTCCAACATTGCGTTCCCTCGCCAGGTGGCGATGTACCTGGCCCGGCGCCATACTAAGGCTTCCTTGCTGGAGATTGGAGAAGTTTTCGGGGGTCGGCACCACGGTACAGTGCTGCACGCTTGCAAGGCAGTGTCCGCGCGCATCAAGAATGAGGATCAAGTCCGCCAAACAGTTACCGGCCTTGATGCGCGACTTTATCGTTAGTGCCAGGGGAGCCGAAATCAAGGTTTATGGGCGATGCCACGGGGCCTTTGAGGCTGAAGGCAGTCATCGCCAAATGGTGATCGACTCCGCCCACGGACCATGAATATTTCAAACGGCCAGTCAATTGAGCGATCTGTGCTGGTCACTGGTGTCACCGGATACATCGGCGGGCGTCTTGTACCAAGGCTGCTCGGGAGGGGGGTGCGCGTGCGATGCCTGGCGCGGGACGCCTCGCGTTTGCAGGGAAGACCATGGCTGGCAGATGTCGAATTGGTGGTGGGCGACGTGCTTCGGCCGGAGTCCCTCCCGGATGCCATGCGTGGAGTCGCCGTCGCCTATTACCTTGTGCACAGCCTCGGCGGAGGCTCCGGCTTTCCCGAACGCGACGCGACGGCGGCCCGGAATTTCGGAGCTGCGGCGAAAAACGCAGGTGTGCAGCGCATCATCTATCTGGGTGGTCTGGGCGATCCGCAAAAGGCGCTTTCAGCGCATCTCCGTTCCCGGCAGGAAACGGGAGACGCCCTACGGGAGAGCGGAGTGCCCGTTACCGAGTTCCGGGCTGGGGTGATTGTGGGTTCGGGTAGTTTATCGTTCGAGATGATCCGCTATCTCACCGAGCGGGTGCCCGTGATGATTTGCCCACGCTGGGTTTACACCCGCATCCAACCCATAGCCATTCGGACTGTGCTGGATTATCTAATCGAGGCTCTCCGTGTCCCCGACAGTGCAGGACGAACGATTGAGATCGGCGGAGCAGACGTGATCACTTACGGCGAGATGCTTACCTTCTACGCCGAAGTCCGCGGGCTTCGCCGTTGGCTGGTACCGGTTCCGGTCCTTACGCCAAAGCTTTCTTCGTATTGGGTTCATTTTGTGACGCCGATTCCCGCGACCATCGCCAAGCCGCTCATTGCCGGTCTTCGCAACGAGATCATCGTGCGCGACGATGTCGCTCGGCGCCTTTTCCCTGGAATTTACCCGCTAGACTATCGGACCGCGGTGAAGCTCGCGCTTGAAAAACTCCGGGCCGACAAGGTTGAGACAGCTTGGAGCGATGCTCTCTCCACGAGCGAAACGGACGCGACCCCGGTCGTGCTGACGACGCACGAAGGGATGATCATCGAGCAACGACAGATCGCAGTCGATGCACCGGCGGAGGCGATTTTCCGGGCATTCACCGGCCTCGGTGGAAGGCGCGGCTGGCTCTATATGAATTGGGCTTGGCGCATCCGCGGCTCTGTCGACCGCCTTTGCGGTGGAGTAGGGCTTCGCCGCGGACGCCGCGACGCCGACTTTGTACGGGTAGGGGAAGCGCTCGACTTCTGGCGGGTCGAAGCCGTGGAAGCAAATCATCTGATGCGGCTGCGCGCCGAGATGAAGGTCCCGGGCAAGGCGTGGCTGCAGTTTGAAGTGAAAGCCCAAGAGCAGGACACCCGGCCGCTGCTCACCCAGACGGCCTTTTTTGCGCCCAAAGGACTTATCGGGGTCCTTTATTGGTATGCGCTTTATCCGATCCACAGCCTGATTTTCGGAGGCATGATCCAAAGACTTGCCAAACGGGCAACAGATCTCGCGACACGGCCACCCTTGATCACTTAAAAGCTTTGATAAGGGCCTCAAACTGCGTGCGTAGCGATTTGTCGTGTGGCGTTATCGGCGGGATCTTGCGTGCGATACCAAGCAACTCATAAACGGCCATCTGGGCCGCTCGCACCGAATACTCCACCGTAAAGACGACATCATCCGGAATTTCGACGAACTGACTGATGAATGCGAGATGCCGATCCGCTAGGCACCGGCAGCGGTCGGTCGCTGCGCCTGCGCGGCATGAACATGCTGGTGATGTAGGGCATTCTACAGGGAATGCAGTTGGCCGTCTCGATGGTCTCCAAATCGAATCGCAGGTGGCCACAGAGTTCCTGAAGAATTTCCGCGCCATTGCACTCGGCCATCCCGCCGATCGAAGACAAGAGGCAGCATCCCGGTTGCTTTTGGCTATACCCGATGTTCCTTCTGGCGTCTTTGCGGGAGCGCCAACGCTAATTCACCACCACAAAGACATGCTTGCCGCTGACCACGTGCCAATAGCCTCTTTGCCCGTTCCAATATCCGTACTTGTGCGAGTGCCAGTAAGCATCGTCCCAATTGTAGTTGGTATGCACCGCAGTGCCGTTACCGGTATGCACCGCGGTTCCGCGCGCACCGTGCACAAGGGTAGCGCCGTATAAGGTCGAGAGCGAAAGCAGTGTGCCGAAAAGCATCAGGGGTATTAAGCGTTTCATCCCTGATTGAACCCGGCGACGCTCGCATTGTTGCTTTCATTAGATAGCGGCGCTTCGCTCGCGCCTTGAAAAACAGCCAACTGACCTCCGGCAACATACCTGCTATTTTGGGGACAGGACACTAGATCTCGATAAAGTCCGTGTTCGATCGGGAGCGCCTACGAAAAAAGTTTGGAGTTGGCGTATTTGCTTGGTTAATGATTAATGCTTTACGTAGTCGATTACATCGCCATTGTCCGACTTTGCGGTGACGGTTACTTTGGCGGCCGGTGTACCATCATCAATTTCCATGACATATTTGTCGTTATTGAGATTCATGGATCGGAGAATCCATTTCTGCGATCCAGGGAATTTTCCCGTTTGATTCAAGAAGGTAGTCGCTTTGTCAAAGGCCCCTGCCGCATCAACCGAGACTGAAGAGACCTCGGCGCCACCGAAGACAATGAAAGTGATGCCAGCTGCACCAAGGAACCAAAATGAGGCAGTTCCCCATGCTGCGGAATAATCGAATGCTTTAGTATGAGTGGCCCTTAAATGTAGGGAAAGATATGCCTGCATCATAAGCCCGGACAGCAGGACAAGGAAAAGGAAGATCAGCGATAAGACCAGCAGCACTTTCGGCGCATTTCCGGTGTCCTTTCCGATCATTTGGCTGCCGAATGTAGCCGTCACCGCAAGCAAGGCACCTCCTAGAGTGACCAACGTCTTTGCATAATCATTGATAACCGAACAAGGGTTCGGCGGCGGATCCGGCTGCATCTGCTGAGGCGAACTAGACGCAGTTACTGTCGTAGAAGTTCCGGTTGCGCTTGGCGTCGTAGTGCTTGGTGTTGTCGAGATTTTACACCTCCTATCGCTCCTTAGATTCGTGTGTCGCCGGGCTGTCTGGGCTGAAATGGCTTCAAGAATAGGCCCCTTTGCGTTACCCAATGGAGTACATCGAAATATGTAATCTGTTTGGGCAAAGGCCTATAAAGGCGAAATGACGAAGTGTAAATGTCAGCCAAAAAGAGTTTAGCTTGCTGCGCATACAAGCCCGCAACCTCGTTGAACATAGACTTTGCATCCCCCCAGTTCGGATCTGGTTCTTCTTCAAGAGCCTCGAATACACTCCAGATAAGCTTTTTCGCTTTTTCTGAGACTTCGATTCCGCTGTAATCGTAGAACGCTTGATACGCTTCCGAAAGGTTGGACTCGATTTCACGTAGGTTAGCCATTTTCAAACCTCTGCGGGACTTTACTTATCACTCAAAAAAAGAGTGGCTACCAGACAAATAATCCGTTAGCCGAGATTAACGATGGGCCTGCGATGATTGGTTTTGGGCCGTTTTGCCGGACGGAAGGATTGTTCACCTGGAGGTTTCGGAGAGGCTGTAAAACGCCAATATGGGGTGCCAGCGGTACTCGTGTCCGATAGGTGGCGCCTTTGCCGGCGCCGGTCTTTCGTTGCGAAGATCGGCGCGTCCATCGCGTGGTCATAATGCGAACTGGGTCACCATGATGGCGGCGAGCCCGATTACGCCGGACTTTGCCTCCGGCGAACTCGACGACACTTTATTCAGAGACAGCGCGATACGTCCGTGATCGGTTGGTGTAAGCAACACGCAGAATAACTTCCCAAATCACAACGAACAACATTAGCCCAGGCTAATTTTAGTCCTACATAACCCGCGTTTCGAGCGTTTATTGACTCCGATGCGTCACGCCCGGACAGGGGAGGGTGGCGCAGAGGAGAACTCACAAGAACTGAATTAACGGTCATAGTCTGACTTCACCCCGATTTTCCATTAAGCTCCTCTCATGGACATGGACGGCCAGGGTTTTCTCACAATGCTGTACGTCTCCAATCTCGCAGAGCGGTTCAGCCAAAGGGGATCACGGCAGCATGTATCGAGTGTCTATTTGGCAACTCAGGAGAATTTATGACCAATCGAAAAATACCTTGAGGAGGCGCCACGCAGCGTTTTTATTCGGACGCAAATCCAGACCAGGGGCGTTTTCTGGGGACCATAGAACCATAAGTTGGGTGACCAGAGGAGAAGAGGAGAGACCGAAATGACTCACAAGAGGCGATCAATGATACCAATTCCCACAAAGCTGAAGCCCTGGTTTGAGGCCAGAAGGCGGTTCAAGTTGAGCCATGCACACACGCAGATGGCCCGCGAACTGGGAATGAATCCGCGGAAGCTAGGGCCGCTTGCCGACAGAGGGCAGGAGCCATGGAAACTGCCTCTCCCGGAGTTTATCGTCGAATGCTACCGTAAAAGCTTTGGCCGATCAGAGCCAGAGCATGTGCGATCTTTGGAAGAAGTGGTACAGGCTGAAGAGAGGCGGCGCAAAGAGAAGCAAGCGCGCAAGGCCGAGAAGATGGTCATTCCAGCAGGGTCCGTCCAATCGGCGGTTCCAGCCGATGGTCTTGCCTCCGCTTCGCACCGGCAGATCCGTAGTCGAACGTTAGCGTTAGTTTGCGATACGCGAACCATGCGGTTTCACGCGAACCACGTATCCAGTTCGGCCTCCGGCGACTACTACCAAACCATGTTCGAGGCCGAGGAGAATACGAACGATCCTAATAGCCCTTATCTTCTGATCCAACGACAATTCGAAACGTCAGATGGTGGTAGGTGTTATATCGAGACGCACGACGAAAAGTATATCGGTCATTTTCGTCTGCGCCGTGTCGAGTTCACGCCGGAGAGGTTGTCAATTGAGTTCGACCGACCGAGCGACAATCTTGTCAAAGTTACCTTTAGCATGGCAGTCGCGGACTTCGAGGAAGCATCACAGGTAATAAAGATTATCAGCGGAGAGGTCGACCCTCAATGACAAGGCGCCTGTGTATACAATCTTTTTCTTCCTCGAAGATCGTGTTCGAGCATCGCTATCGAAATGCGTCGGAACTTGGTGTCGTTACGGGGTCCTAGAGATTTATTTCCCGTGCCTGGGAGAGTTCTTTAAACCCAGAAAGGCGTGTTTGGCCGGTCTCTCCGACGCTTGCCAGAGCTTGACGATCTCGAAGACAATCGTTGTGGCGTATGTAACTGCAATCCAGACACAGACGGCCTCAATCGGCAGCCCGGACCAGGCTCCGATGCGCAGGCTGATAATCCCACCACTGATACGGTACAGCCAGCGTTGCCTCCCAAAGGAGACTCACGAGAAGGATGAAGAAAAGCGCTAGACTGAAGGCTCGCCAGTTAATGAATCGTCGGGCGGTTGGAAAGAAGCTCACCGCGGGGACGAAAGCAACGACTACGAGGAAGGTGAAATACTCCGGAAATCCTTCGCGGAACGGCGAGAACACTTTCTTGTAAATGACGGCAGCCACGACCAGTACGATGCCGACGATCATTGAAGGGGGATGGAACCGGCCGTCGGGTTCTCCCAAATAGAGTGTTTACCGTGTCACGAACCTCGCGGCACCCCTGCTCGCGTAAAGGGGCTTCGTAGCATAACTCTTTCGGGCCATTGCGCCGGAGGAGGATGATCCTAAGATAGGAGCACCACCTAGGGACACGGATTCGGTCTGCGACAGGCGGCATCGTGTGTCTTGTGGCTTTGAGAGTCAATTTTTCAACTGAGGCAAGCTAAATGAACACCAATGTGATTGGGATGCTATATCGCGTTTGGGTCGATGGCGGTTACAAGAATGACAAGCGAAAAGTCCCTTGGAATCAGACACAGATTGACGATTTTAATCTTAAAGTGGGAACGCTTTTCGATCAGATACTTGCACGTAAGACCGGCAAGATCATCGTAGAGGGAATCCGCGACAGCGGCTGGGCCATCGTAGTGGCTCCCTACACGGGCGCCGCATGCAACAGCGTAACGGTTGGCAGGCCACCGAAGGAGCTGGTCGAAGGATATGGTTTCAATGTGGTTGTCCTATTCAAGCTCGATATGTCTGCATGTGCCGTGGATCCAAAAACCAAGGATTTCAAACCGGGGGGAACCCCCGCCGAATCGCTGTTTCATGAATTGGTTCATGCCTTTCGTCTTGTTACTGGCAAAGCCACGGACCGCAAAGGACCATTAAATCCTTATTTGCCTGATTCTCTAAAAAATTATCCAGAGTACGACGAGGTAGAAGATTTTTTTGCGATTCTTATTACCAACATCTTTGCGTCTGAGACTGGTCGTCCATTAAGGGCCAACCATGACGATCTTAAGCTCCTGCCGTCTCAACTGTCCACAAGCAAGGGTTTTGTCGCCGTGCCAGAATACCTAGAGCTGGTCAAAGATTTCTGCTATGATCATAAGTCCGTCAGCGAGAAAATCCGTGACGTGCCAAGCCCATTCAACCCGATCAACGAACTTCTCATTGGACAACGTTATCAATATTTTCTAAACCTTAACACAGCGGGCTCTCGATAATCCGTGGAGGCAGCGGCGCACACCGGTTCTCGATTCGTACCAAGCGCAGTCGCTCTTCCAATACACGGACCCTATACTCGGCAAACTTCAGTCTTTCTTGATCAATCGAGAGTAACCCATTGAGCCTCTCGAACAGTAGATCGCATGACGCCGGTTGCTGAAAAGATAGAGCGCACCAATGCGCGGATCGGCTCCAAAGCGATTGCTCACCAAGCCGTAGAGCCCGTTAAAGCCTTTGCGCATATCGCAGCTTTCTATGAGCAAGAAAACCTTCAAGCTCCCGCTGAAGCTGATCATGATTTGAATCCCAGCCGCCCGATCAATTCGGCAGCCAGGCTGGCTTCACGCACGTTGCTAATCTGGCAAGAGGCTCCCCCAGCGAAGCAGATTCGTAACGAGCCTTCGGCGTTTTTGGTCGTCGCGCTTCGCTCCAGGACCGCTTCCACCCATCGCCCGCTGTCTTTGCTGCATGAAGCAAAGTTGGTGCTGGGAGCGCTCAGCAAGGCCGGCTGCTCCTGCCCACGTCGTTGCCGCCTCTGGATCCAACTGGCCAGGGTCGAATATTTGACTGCAATGTAGGCCGCAAACTGCACCCCACTGACGCCGCTGCGTTCAAACTCATCCAGCAACTCCTCCCTTCGCTCTCAAGGCAGTCGAACGCGACCCATTGCATCCCGTTTAAAAATCTGTGAACCTTCCTCTGGCGTATATGTCATAGCCATTTTCTACGACATTTACGCAATTGCTAATAGAGGCTCGCTACGTGACGCTTACCTATTATGTAGTGACTCAATGTGTTCCAGCGGTCTGCCGAAAACTGGCGGTGAACGGAGTTAATGGCCTCTAGCTCTCTGATCCTTGTCGAATTCAGCACACGCAATGGACGGTATGCGACAAGCCCCTTTCCGTGCAGTGGATGGCCGTGGAAGACCTCATCATTCGGAGCTCCCATTTTAGCCGACACGCATCCCTTAAATTCCACGGTAGCCAAATGCTCCCCGGGATTTGCGACGGCCGCGTAAAAATCATATTCCGTATCGCGTAGCCAAAAAAGCAAGAAGGTCTG
The DNA here is from genome assembly GCA_963742335.1 of uncultured Verrucomicrobiae bacterium. Taxonomy (GTDB): domain Bacteria; phylum Verrucomicrobiota; class Verrucomicrobiia; order Chthoniobacterales; family JAFAMB01; genus JAFAMB01. The sequence continues at coordinate 2,147 of CAVULL010000005.1, read as the reverse complement.
AGAGTCATTCTGGATCAAATGCGGAAGAGGCGCACCGATGTCCCACTGAACCGGAAATTCCAGCGGTACGGCATAAGGTTCTCCGAGTTCTGCCGCCAAGACACGCTCTGCAGCAAGCATTGCTTCGTGGGCCGCGTCAAACTCTGCCATAGCGGCGCGCGCCAACCGCCCCTTCGCGGCTTCCGGTGCTAATCGCAATTGTCGTTCTGACACGGGTTAATTCTCCGGACGGGATTTGACATGCTAGCGACGTCGTGCAACGCGCTGCAAGCCGGTTTTGATTTTAGAACAATGCTGGCGGTTTTAAAGTATCCAACAGAGAAGCGTGGAAAAAAAGACGCCAAATAATTTGGAAACGCACAATTTGTTTGCCCTTCACCCACGCTCCTGTGTAAAACATAACGTCCTTTAGGTAATGCAGCGCGGACGGGCTAGATGGCCGAAATTGCCTCCTTCCTCGAGGTGCCATAGCTAGACGGTGTTGGATAGGCATTCAGGCGGGGGTGGGGCAGGGAAGAGTGGGGGATTGGAAGCTTAACTCGTAGTCAGCGGCTATTTTAGATTAGAACCCGTTGGCTGATGTTATGGACCACGATTGCTTTCTTAATAAGGCACTATCCCCGGTTCCTGAGCCATCGAGAACATCAGAGGGACGCGTATCCGGTCTTGCGACTTTCGACGGAAATAGCAAGCTGCCTGCATTTACGGAGTATGGAGAGCCGTTCTCGCGTGGCTGGTGATCGACCGGATAGCCAGAACGGTGCAGCACCACCGCCAAGGGGACGAAAAACCCAGGGATTAACCCAGGGATAAACATGAAAGGGAACGTGCCGATCATCCGGTTGGGAACTTCCGCGTGGATCAGGTTCAATGGACCAGGAGCTGTCAATACCGCGCGAGTCACGACGTTGGCGAGCGAGAGCAACCCCAGTACGTTCCAGAGCAGCGCGAGCCTTTGCCCTCACCCGCCGCGCATGGATAACCAAGCGATCACGGGCGCGGATGCTCCAATATAGATGTCCACATTTGCGCCTGCGAAGGTCAGCATCTTCGGGGCGAGGCCATCAATCCAAAGCTGATGGATAAACAGTTCGACGCCGACACGAAAAGCTTGCGTGCCGATGAGAACCCAAAGCGGAAAAACCAGGGCCATGCGTGCTCCGGCGGATGATCCTACTCGAAGGATAAAGAGGACGAGAAATGCCACGACGGGAACGAAGATCAGGGCGATCCCCGGGGGAAACATGGCCATGTTTGCAATCACGCCGAGATAACCCAGCACACCGACATAGATGAACCACGCACACAGCGCAGCTAGTACCCCGAAGGCGAATCGGCCGTTCCGGTAGCGAGCGCTCAGTGCGACGATGACCGCTGTCATTAGCGCCACAAATCCGAGAAAGAATGTCGTGATCATGCGATACCTCTTGCCGGCTTGAAGGTCTGCTATTTTCGGGCTAAACCGCGCCTCGTTTTCCAACGTTCATTTTTCATATCAAAAGCCTTAACAGGCGTTCGGATTGCTTGTTGGTGTTATCGTGGAAAAAAATCCCGAGCCGAAAGGGCTGGAGAGCTCGCTGCGGATTTATTTTACAGCTGGCGTCTACTGTCAGATTAGCAATGCCCGAGAGGCAGGACTTGCCGCCGAGTTGCTTGGGCGCCTTGGAGCTCGAAAATGTTAAGCTTCAGCGGCAGCCTCAAGATCTTCGTGCTGGTGAGCTGGTGCGACAGTGCGAAAAGGTTTCAACGGGCTTTACGGGATGGTGACCACCACCTTTGGTGAAGATCCCAGGAGCGGGGCGCTCTTCGTCTTTAGCAATCGCCGGCACACCCGAATCAAGATCCTCTATTGGGACGGCAGCGGTTTATGGGTCCTAACAAAACGGCTCCAGCGGGCAGCTTCAGCTGGCCACCGGTTGTCGCGGGAGAGAGTACCAAGCTAAAACTAACTCCTGAAGCCTTGGCCATGCTGACGGATGGAGTGGATTTACGAGGAGCTAAATTGCGACCTTGGTACGAACGTCAATAAAGAAAAAAAGTGGGTTAAAACTAAATAAAAAAACTCGACTATTCATTCATTATTTTAGACTGTATCTAACAGTGTCGCAGGAAGTTACAGGCCAGGAGCCTCCCAATCCAAAGGACGT
>CAVULL010000004.1:0-491687 GCA_963742335.1 uncultured Verrucomicrobiae bacterium | reverse complement strand
TTGTAGTAATTAGCCTTCACCTGCCCTGACTTTTCTCCCTCTTGAACCATTCAGCGCGACTGCTCTCTTTCCCCGATAAATATTGCACAGCAGGGATCACTTCCGGCAAACATTCGCGGCATTCGCGCCAGCGCCGTTCCCAATCGGAGAAGCGCATTTCCAAGACCGTGGCATGGACGGGGTCCGCACACGAAACGGACATCTAAGTACGCTAAGGAGCTCTGTCTCCCTCGTGGAAGGGCGTGCGAAAGCACGTCATGAGAAACACCGAACCTCCACCACAAAGCAGTTGGTCTCCGGCAGCAGTTTTCCCATCAAACGAGCTGTAATCGAGTTCTGGCGCGTTTTCTTTCGGTCAAAACTCTCACGGAAAGCCTTAACGTACTCTGTTGTCCGTTTCGTGCAGTCACCCCTTTAAGCAGAAGACCCCGCCCGCGATTGCTTGGCACGGGCTACGTGGTCAAATCGTTAGAATCCGCACTCTGGGCATTCTACCGCTCAAACACGTTCGAAAGAGGCGCGCTGCTCAGCGCTAACCTGGGCGACGATGCGGACACCACCGCAGCCGTGTTTGGCCAATTGGCGGGCGCTTTCTATGGTGCAGAGGCAATCCCTGAATCCTGGCTGGAACGGCTGGCCATGCGCGAATTGATCACCGAAATGGCGGATAGTCTGGGCTCGTTCTCCGAAAGCCAATGACAGCTCGCGAAAAGAAAATGAAATCGGCTAAAAAAGAAGAAATGGCGAACGGAGAACCTGTGTTAGCGTCGCCGGCGCCTTCGACTCGAGCTCAGGCCGAGAGTATCTATCCGATCGCGGCTTTATCGTTTCGAGAGGCCAAGACGATGCCCGAGTCTCCGCATGAGTATACCGTCCGAACGCCCGAAAATGAGGCTGCTTATGTAGCGCTGTTCAATCTGATTGTTGAGCATGGCGTTCCTCAGAAGGGCGCGGTCGTAAATATCAGTATTGGTACCCTGGTGATGGCTTTAAATACTGGCACATGACGAACGATATTCGCCAAAGCCGAGTCTTAAATCGTGCTCGTGCGGATACCCTACGTGAAGGCGTGGTTGATTTGAGCGAGCCGCGCGGAAACAGCTGAATTGCGGGCCGTGGCCTGGGTGTCGCGAAGTCCACGCTCGTCAATCATTGGCTTGGGCGGATGGCGGCTGAAACACTGTCGTTCTGCGCAGCTCGTATTTGGCTGGTCTTTCTACAGACAAGGCACTAGCGGGGACACTTTAAAAACTGTACGAGATTTCGGTACACCTTGTTTTGTTTGGGTGAGATTGAAGTTTGGCGGAAATTCCTTGACCGAAATTTTCGCCTCCAAGACCCGTCCGCTATCGAGGCGGAGTCGACGAAGTGGGCCAGGCGGCTTAACGATCGGCGATGCCAAACCGTCCGGCGCTTGCACGAAACACATCGCCGCACGCGCAGTGAAAAAAGCGCGGAATGGTGATTAATGAAATTGCTCCGATTCAGTAGAACCGTGTAAGGCGGTCGTCGACGACTCGCCTTCAGAGATCACCTGGCTCACCTCATCGAAATACGCGGTACCGACCTAACGTTGATGTCGGATCGCGGTGTATCCATCCGCCTCAGCGGCAAACTCGGCTTCCTGTAGGTCGGAATAGGCAGACATACCCCGCTCCTTGTAGCCACGGGCCAGGTCAAACATGCTGTAGTTTAACGCATGAAACCGGGCTAGCGTGATGAACTGGAACTTGTATCCCATCGCGCCGAGTTCGCGTTGGAACCGCTCGATTGTGGCATCATCAAGTTTCTTTTTCCAGTTGAAGGCAATTGTAAGCAAGGAGTTTGTCCGGATGGTCTTGGTGGACACCTTCGGCAAACCGCTTAGCTTCAGACAGATTTGGCTCGCTGGTTTCTCACCAGAGCAGATCCACAAAAGGGGCATAAGAGACTGCGCGGGCGATTGCCTGAATCAATCCCCAACACCCAATATTCCGAGTTGTCGATCCGCGTCGGCATTAGGAGCTGATGGATTCAGGAGCGTGGAGCTGCTCGGCTCGGAATATTCCGGAACTCGGAATATCGGACAATAGAGTACGTTTGGCTTCTGCGTGGCGGTTACTTAAGTGCACCGCGCGGATCGAGATGCTACTGACTGCTCGGGGACAGTGGTCGGTGATCGAAGAGGCTCATCATCCGCATCTTCCAAGCGTCACCCTCACGAACATAAATTGTTGACCAGTAGCCCCATGCAAATACGGGACCAGTCTGACTTTGAAGAGTTCCCCACCACTCTCCGACCGACCAAACAGCGTTGTCGATTGCATTCAGTCGAAGGCGATCGCGGCGGCTGAGAAAGTCTGTAATAGGCCAACGCTGGAACGTGTCTGCATACCTTTTCTCGATCGCCTGCCGACCAAAGACCATCCCGTCCGGTGTCACCAAAACCGCGTCCTCCGTGAACAGCGCGGCTGCTGCTTCGGCGTCCTTATTGTTGTATGCGTCGTCCAGCTTCCCACTCAGCTCACCGAAGACCGCGAGTGCATCTGGAATCCCGAGGAGATCACGCTGCTGGCTTATTCGTGGATCGACCGTGTCCTTCTGTTGGGCGAAGGCCGTCAAAACAAAACTGATTGCGAACCCTGCTATGGCGCATAGGAAGCGCATTTTCATTATATCCTCCCAATGGTGTAGGGCTGAGGCTACGGACCCGTCGCATACTTAGACACTGACGCACGAATCTTCCAAGTACCGCGCGCGGGGGTATACACATGTATGAAATAGCCTCCAGCTTGCTTGGAGCCGTTAACGGTTACGGTCCACCCTCCGATTGCACATAAATCGCCACCAAAGGCATAGACATAATTGATTTTTGTAGAATTATCGGAAGGGCTGAAACGTTGAAACACGTTTGTGAAATATTTCTCGATGTCTGGCAGCCCCGAGGCGAACCCCTCCGGTGAGCTAAGAATCGCATTTGCGGTGTAGAACGCTGCCACCGCAGTTGCATCGTGCTTGTTGAATGCTTCATCAAGCTTCTGATTTATCGCTTCAAGCTGCTGCACTAGTGCGAGGCCTGCAGGAATGGGTTGAAAGGGATTGGGCACCGCTGGGGTAGCTGCTTTCTCTTGGGCGAAGATCGGCAAAGCAAAGCTGATTGCGAATCCTGCAAGGGCGACTGCTAAGGGTATTTTCATTGTTTTTTCCCGGTGTTTTGGAGATTAGTCGCCCAACGACCTGCTGCTGGAGATTTCTCGCTAGGCGCCGGTAACAGTCTGAGTCGCCGGGGGGCAGAGGTAACGCCTTTGGTCAAAAGTCCTGAGCGAACGCTCCGAGTGGATGCCTCGCCCGATTCGGCGTCAATATAAAAGCGTGATATGCTGCACATATCGCCCGGTCGGCCCTCTGCCTGTTACTTTCGCAAATCCTTTACGTCCGTGAAGAGGCTGGCACCCCAACGATACAACGTGGGGACCGACACGCATAAGCTGTGCGCCATCTCGCGTGTCGGTGTCCCGCTTTCCAATAGCTTTCTTGCAGCCTGAATCTTGCTGTCGGTCATCTGACGCTTTCGACCTCCCACGCGCCCTTGACGCCTAGCGGCCTGGAGGCCTGCACGGGTGCGCTCCATGATCAACTCTCGCTCCATTTGGGCCAGACCGCGCCTCCTTCAGCCCCGGACGTTCGACCTGCGTGCCGCTGAGTTTGTCGGTGAAAATGCGCTTGCATCCTGTCTTCTTGAGCGCGTCCAGCTGCACGCCGGACGCTTCGAGGGACTTTGGCGTTGAGTCCAGGCGTTTTCACGCTGAAGGCGACCAAATTTTTACCGTTTTGGGGCTACACCAGGGACGCTGCGATTAGACCTAGTAGGGGGCAGCACACGAGCGGGGAACCGTCCCGTGCAGAGGATTTAAAAACGCCAAGTCAGGCTGCTCTGGTGCCCTACGGTTCTGACCGGGTCAATAGGGGATCCGCTCAAAAAGGGCTTGGCAGCCAGCCACCCGGGAGGTAATACTGTGCTTCTCATTTAGACGGGTTTATCCGGTGCACCTTGCCTGGAGAGTGACGTGGATATTCTCGTCACACCAAGCCCAGCGGCCACGCGCCGTGATCTATTCGTCATGGCTGCAGAAGTCGAGGATGCGGTGGGGAGATAGGTTGATTTTCTCATCCGAGCCGACGTTGAAGCGATGAAGAACATCGAAGCACGAGACTTAATACTCGATACGGCGGTGACGCTTTATGTCTCCTGAAGAAAAACTTCGCTTAACGCATATCGCCGAACCAGCCGCCCTGATCGGGCGTTACGTTGAAGGCATTTCGAAGCGAGAATTCTTAGAGGACACGTTGCGGCAAGATGCCGTGATCAGAAGGATTCAGATAATCGGAGAAGCCGTGCGGCATTTGTCAGACGAGCTTTTGTCCAACATGCCTGATTTTCCGGCAAAGGAGGAAATCATGGTTTCATGTTATCATGGTAAAGAGAGAAGGGTTAGGGGCGCAGTTCGTGAAGCTTGCGACGCGAGACGGGTTTCACCTTGATTGCGCCTTCATGTTGGCGGGCTTGCGCGAGGTCGTATGCCACTTGAAGCCGCAGCCAGGTTTCCGCGCCGCCGCCGAAAGCCTTGTCGAGACGAAGCGCCATATCGGCTGAAATCCCGCTCTTGCAGTTGACAAGATTGTTAAGGGCCTGCCTGGTCACGCCCAAAATTTTCGCCGCTTCGGTGATCGTCAAGTCGAGCGGTTCAATGCAGTCGTGGCGCACGGATAGGCCGGGGTGGGGTGGGTTCTTCATCGTCATTGTGAGTGCTCCTTCTCTAATGGTAATCGACTAAATCAACATCGGTGGCGTCGCCTTGTTCAAAGCGGAAGATAAGTCGCCAGTTGGCGCGCACGGTGATACTCCAATATCCCGCGAGGTCGCCTTTCAGCGGGTGGAAGCGGAAACCCGGCAGGTCAAGTTGTTCTGGTCGCGCGGCTTCATCCAGCCGTGCCAGCATGCGGGCGATTTTGTCCGCATGTTCCGGGTTCAGTTCGCGCCGGTCGTCGTCTTCGTAAAGGCGTTTTAAGCCGCGATGTCGAAAGCGTCGAATCATCGCGAATTTATCAAGTGACAATTGTCACTTGTCAATAGAGAAATAGCCCCTTTGCCCCCATTATCATGGAGACATGGAAACCCCTGCGGGTCGTCCTGCCGTGAAAACAAAGTCGTCACCGTCGCTCGCTGGCAAAACGGTCTTTCGGCTCGATTGGTGCGGCCACACGGCGCGGATTGGTGATAACCGAATAAAATTCACAAAGAATTTTAGATTTAGTCTCATAGCGGCTCAGAATTCTCTCTCAAGGATTATGAAAAACATCACGGATGGATTTTCTCGGTTCTACCTACCGCGCATATGGTGGCAGAGTATAGCTGCGCTCCTGCTCGGGCTGTGCCTCAGCGCGCTCGCCGCGCATGCGCAGAACAACGACAACGCAACCTGGGTCGGCAGGGCCTCGGATTGGAACACCGCGACCAACTGGAATCCGAATCAGGTGCCGACTGGAACAGCCACATTCGGAATACTCCCCACACCCCTCAGCGTCAAGTCGTTGACGTTCTCCCAGGGAACCTCCGTCGGCGCCCTCCAATTCAACGCGCCAGGCTATGTTTTCAATCTGAACATGTTTTTGCCCGATAGTCCGGTGATTATAACCGGCAGTGGCATCGGAGTCGCCGCTCCGGCTAATGCACCGATTTTCAACGTTAGCGGCGGTCAGAACCTAGTCTTCGAATCGGGCACGGCTGGCCCGGCGATTATCAACATCACCAATCTATACAACACGATATTCCGGGGCACCAGCACGGCTGGCAATGCGACGATCACTGCTGGCAGGGCGACAGATACCACTGGTGGCTTTGAGGGCGGGTTCCTAAAGTTCTTTGACCACAGCACGGCAGGCAATGCGACGATCACAACGTTCGTCGGCTCGAACACTGAATTTCGCAATTCGAGCACGGCAGGTAATGCGACAATCACTGCCGACGCTGACGGGTTTACGTTTTTCCAGGACCAGAGCAATGCTGATCATGCGATGATCGTCATCGAAAAAGGGGGTAACACGGATTTCTCACTGACCTTCGAAGCGGCGGGCGACAATCCCGATTTCGCCGGCGGCACGAGCACAGCAGGCAATGCCACCATAGTCAACGCCGGGCTTCTGAGATTCTTCGACGGGAGCACAGGAGGCAACGCCACTATCACCACCAACTCCGGCGGGTTGACGCAATTTTTCGACGGGAGCACAGGAGGCAATGCGGCATTCACTACCAATGCCGGAGGCCTCGTCGATATATCGGGCCTCTCCTCTACCGGCATGACCGCCGGTTCAATTGCGGGTGCGGGGACGTATAGTCTCGGCTCCAAGGAACTCACGGTCGGCTCCAATAATTGCTCGACGGGCGTCAGCGGGCTTATCGAAGGGGATGGCGGATCGCTGGTTAAGGTCGGCGCGGGTACGTTGACCTTGACGAACAACAATACCTACTCCGGCGGTACCATTATCCAACAAGGGACTTTCGTCGCAGGTACGCCAAACGCCGCTCAGGCTATATCCCAGGCGTTAGGCACAGGAAACGTCTTTTTGCAGGGCGGAACTCTGCGCACGCCGAGTCTCGACCCGCTGACCATCAATGTCGGTGGCAATTATACGCAAGGGCTGAACGGAACGCTTGCTCTCGGAGTCGCTGGTGTCGACGGGAAAGACTATGATCACGTGCAGGTTCAGGGGAATGCAAGCTTAAATGGAAGCCTGGTCGTGAGCTCCCTGAATAATTTCCGGCCGGTCCAAGGGGATGGCTTTGAGGTTCTTCACACCAACGGAGCGCGGAGCGGGGAATTCGCGCAGGTCAACGATACTTTGAATAACAATCCCAATCTTCAACGAATAGACGTTTATGCGCCAAATGGAGTAGCTCTGATCTACGTGACAGCGGGCCCGGCACCCAGCCCACAGCCCACCCCTGCGCCACCCGGCCCACAACCGACGCCCACGCCAAGGCCTCCCATTGTTGAGGTCATCCCTGAGCCACTACCGCCTGTCGACCCGAACGAGCCTTTAATACCGCCGTCCGAGGAGATTAGACTTCTAGATCCGACCGTCGGACAATTTACGGCGCTCTTCGAGATCAGCTTTTCGGGAGCAAACACGCAAAGATTTAGCCTGGACGAGCGCCTCGCTGATATTCAAAGGGGCTCAACGGGCTTTTCCTCGAACCTAAATGTCTACAAGCCGCCGACGCCGTACGAAGGGAAGAATAGCGTGATCGAGGAAAAGTCGGGAAAAGGCGTGGTCGAGAACCAGCCAGTGTTGCAGACTACTCCACAGAACCGGTGGGGTGTCTGGGTGACAGGCTGGGGCGATTTCGTCAACGTTGGCGACGACAGCTTCGCGAAAGGTTACGATTTCACGACAGGAGGAGTGACGCTGGGCATCGACTACCGGATTACCAATCACTTGGCCATTGGCCTGTTTGGCAGTTACGCTCATACCTGGACCGATCTTCAGCCAGGTCACATTGACGTTAACACCGGACGCGTCGGCCTTTACGCTACCTACTTCGATCGCGGCTTTTATGTTAACTCGGCCGTGTTCGGTGGATACAACAGTTACGACACGAGTCGCCAAGGGCTACTTGGATCAGCGACCGGGAGCACCGACGGGGAAGAATTCAGCACGTATATCGGAGCCGGTTACAACTTCCATTTCGGAAGTTTTGCGATTGGCCCTACTGCGGCCCTGCAATACACCTATGTAAACGTCAACGGCTTTAACGAGCAAGGTTCGCTAGTCCCCTTGCAAATCCATTCTGATTCGCAGGATTCGTTGAGAACGGATTTAGGCTTCCAGGCCTCTTACACTTGGCATGCTGGGAGCGTCTCGATAATTCCGTCCTTAACAGCCGCCTGGGAGCACGAATATTTATATAGCGCCCTGCCGATAACGGTCAGCTCTCCGGAATTCCCTGGTCCTTCGACGACATTTTCTGGTCCGAACGAAGGTCATGACAGTGCCATTGTCAATGCGGGTATCGGGACCCAATGGACCTCAACAATTTCGACCTATATCGGATACCAGGGACAACTTGGCCGTGACCATTACAACTCGAACGCTGTTACCGGCAATATAAGTTTCAGCTTTTAACATGCCGCGTAAAAAGCTTCTCGCGTGGCGAGGCGGAGTCGATTTTCCGAATCTACCTTGGCGATGAAACCACCGAAAAACATCGTGATGCGCTGCTTGAGTTTGCGGAGCGCGTGGAGCGGTTGCCCATCGCGATCGTGGTCGGCGCCGACATGCTGCGGGGCGAGCTTGATCCCGTGCCCGAGGCGGCGCGCGGGCTGCGGCTTGAAAGCTTGCGCAACGAAGTGCATTACGTCGTTGATCTGCTGCGGAGCGCCATCACCGCACGACCAGAGCAGCCGCGGCGGTTGCTCAATGCGATGGCCGTCTGCGCGCTGGAGGGATTCTGGCTTCCGCTGACAGTGGAGATCGCCGGTCTTACGAAGGCAGAAGGGCGCGATGCGCGCAACAGGCTTGTCGATGCGTCGCTGTTGCGGATGCTGGATCGCGACCGGCAGCGCTTCCAGTTGCACGCCTTGCTGCGGGAGGAGTTGCGAAACCTTGCGCCACTTTGGGAACTCCAGGCGGCTCATGCCGCGGCCTTGGAGAAGCTTTTTGCCGATTGGAAACAGCGCTGGCGCGAATGTCGCGAGTGCTTGCCGGAGGTGATCTCGGCTGTGCAGCATTTGTGGAAAAAGAGTGAGAGCAGCCGCGCTATGCAGCTGACCTATTGGGGCTTCGAAACCGGAATGAGGATCGGCGAATGGGAAATTGCACTTCGCATTGTTCAGCAGGAAGAAGTGCTCTGCCTGGAGCTGGGCGATAAGGACGGTTTGCAGCGCAGCTGCGGCAACCAGGCCTTGATCCTGCAAGCCCGGGGCCAGCTGGAGGAGGCTTTTGAACTGCTCAAGAAACAGGAAGCGCTCTGCCTGGAGCTGGGCAATAAGGACGGTTTACAACGCAGCTACGGCAACCAGGCCTGGATCCTGAGAGCCTGGGGCCGGCTGGAGGAGGCCATGGCGCTGCTTGAAGAACAGGAAGCGCTCTGCCTGAAGCTGGGCAATAAGGACGGTTTGCAGACAAACTACGCCATCCAGGCCGTGGTCCTAAGAGTCTGGGACCGGCTGGAGGAGGCTATGGCGCTGCTCAAGAAACAGGAAGCGCTCTGCCTGGAGCTGGGCAATAAGGACGGTTTGCAGATAAGCTACGGCAACCAGGCCGTGATCCTGAGAGCCTGCGACCGACTGGAGGAGGCTATGGCGCTGCTCAAGAAAAAGGAAGCGCTCTGCCTGGAACTGGGCAACAAGGGGTCCGCACACGAAACGGAAATTCGAGTACGGTAAGGAACTCCGTCTCCCTCGTGGAAGAAGTGCGAAGGCACGTCATGAGGAACGCTAAACCTCCGCCACAAAGCGGCGGTCCCCCGGCACCAGTTTTCCCGTAAAACAAGCTGTAATCGGGTTCTGGCGCGTTTTCTTTTGGTCAGATCATTCACAAAAACCCTTAACGTACTCTGTTGTCCGTTTCGTGCGGTTACCCCATAATCTCCCTACGGAACACTCGAACATCCTTCATGGTTTTCAGAAACCACAGATAGCGTCGGTGGCTTGTCGCATTTCAGGAACGATTTCGGCTGGAATTTCTTCTAGCCGAAATCCGCCCTGAATTTGACGCTTCAAATGCAGCCATGCTGCTATCAGGAATGCCGCGCCCAGCAAAATGCCGAAAATCCCGCCGGGTATCGACGCGCCGCCATCGTGTTGATTCACGACAATCAGGAAGCCTAAAACGGAGAAGCCCATGGCCATGCCGAACAAGCTTATTGCGGTCGATATTTTCTCCAGTCGCGTTTGGGTTCTCATCTTAAATTCCAGTTGGGCTTCATCAATTACAAAGGCGTTAGAAACCCCGAGTTTCAGGAATCGGCAGAAATAAGCAGAACTTCTATCAGGGGTTTGCGACGAGGATTTGGATATTACATTGATGTGGGGGCTGCAAAAACGACCCAATTGGCATAGCGCCTCGGAAAGCGACGTATCCATCGGCGTCGATCGTCGCAAGGTCGCCCGTGTGCAACCAACCGCCTTCCCAGAGCTTCTCTGAACTCTTTAGATCCTTAAAATACCCTGGTCTAACCAAGGCGCGCGGGCAACGAGCTCCTCGAATAGCGAGCTTGCAGCATCGCCGTAAATCCTTTATTCCAAAATTCCAAATTGCTATGACCGATCCGAGAGCCAACGCCTCTAACACTAGACCAATCCAGTTCGGCCCAATACCTGTTAGGCGGCTGAACGCCTTTCTTGCAGCACGACAACAAGACCAACAACAGAAACCCCCCTCATATGAAATTCATGATCACTTGGCAGTTTAGACCCGGCAAGCTTCACGATGGGCTATCACAGTTCTCGCAAATGACACCGGAACAGGATCAGGCAGACCACGGCAGCGGCGTTAAGCTGATTGGCCGCTGGCATGATCTACCACGAGGCCGGGGTGTAGCCATCTGCGAGTCTGACAGCGCTGAGGCCGTGTCCAACTGGGCACTGAATTGGAACAGCATTCTGGACGTCGATGTTGCTGTGGTTTTGGATGACGACGAGACTCGAGCACTCGGTAAGAAACGTACGAAGCGGCAGTAATCGCCGCCTAACTCTGCGCTGGAGCCTTCGGCGGCCAAGCTTCGCGTGACTCCGCGCGCGGTACGCCAAATACCGCGCAAACTTTTCTGAGAATAATTCGGAAGTGATTCTTTGGGCGATATTTTGTGCGGTTTCGCCAACGCGTGGCCCGACCGCGACTCAGTCCACGGCTTTGTTATTGGTATTCCGATCGAATACGATCGCCCATGCATCACATTCAGGGTTGCGATCGAAACCAGACGTTGCTGCTACCTGAACTCAGTCGCTGATTACATTGGTCCTGACAACCCGGTACGCTTCGTCGAGGCTTTCGTCGATTAACTCGATTTGCAAGAAGCTGGCTTTTTTTGGCGCTCTCTGATTGGTCCGATTTTGGGAACCGGTTCCAAGACAAAATCCTGAAAACGGGTAGCAGGTTCATTTTCCGAGAACCAAGTCGACGAATCGAGAGGCATACTATACCATCCGCTGCAACGGGTCATTTTGGGGATTCCGATTCAAGAAGCAACCAAGAGACAAAATCCCTCGCTCCGCCCTCGCCTCATTGTGAGAAGGAAAGATATGAACACTATCTGCTTGATGACCCAACGGTCGTTAATCCGCCACTGGAAATCGATCAGTGGATCTGCCGCGGTTGTCGGAAACTTGCTCACGACGGCATTTGTTCTGCTTGGTGGCATGAGTTCCTCCGCCGTTGAGCCGCTGAACGCGTTGGTCTCAACGACTGTCGAGGTTCCGTTACCGCTTCGGAGCGATCCTTTCGATCACGGCCGTATGCTGATGGTACCACCTGGGTGCAAGATTTCGGTCGTTGCTCGCATTCAAGGAGCAAGATTCATCATGCCCCTCTCGACCGGCGAATTTCTCGTTGCGCAACCTGGACTCGGAACTATTTTCCTCGTTCGGCCTCAGGCCAACGGACCGGCGGCTGTTTCGTCCTTAATCGAAGACTTACATAATCCGCAGGGCATGGCGCTCCATTCGAGCGACGATAAGCTGTACCTCTATGTTGGCGAATCGAATCAAATAAGCCGATTCCTCATTGCGCCTGGAGCTACGAGCGCAGGCGAAAAGACGGTGATCATACCCAATTTGCCGGACAGCAGCAGTCTGGAGTTGCGCGGACCCTACCGCCATGAGCTGAAGAATCTCGTTATTGGTCCGGACAACAAACTCTATGTTGACTTGGCCTCTTCAACAAATGCCGATCCTATCGATATCACTAGCAATCCCGTCCGCTGTGCGATCTACCAGTTCGATCTCGATGGCGCGAATGGGAGAATTTTCGCCCGCGGAATCCGTAATGCCGAGGGGCTCGCGTTTTTCCCGAGTACCGATGAGCTTTGGGCAGCAGTCAACGAAACCGATGACGTTCTCTATCCGTTCCGGAACAGTTGGCAGGGCAGCGGATCGAACGACTTCGGGAAAATAATCACCAGCTACGTTGACGACCATCCACCTGACGAATTCATCCACGTGAAGGAGGGCGCGAATTACGGTTGGCCATTTGCTAATCCAAATCCGGACACTCCAAATGGCCTCGACAACATGCCTTTAGCTCCAAATTACGAAACGAACCCGGATTGGAGCAAATATCCTGAAAGCATGTTTACGCGGATTGATAAAGGCATTCAGGCTCACTCAGCGCCCCTCGGAATTGCCTTTCTTAAGGACAGCAAAATGCCGGAACCATTCCGTGAGGGAATCGCGATCGCGCTGCACGGATCCATTGACCGGAGCCGCCTGACGGGATACAAGGTGATCTTTTTCCCGTGGCAGGGCGGCCGGCCAGGACGACAGATTGATCTTGTAGCAGGCTGGATCGACGATCAGTCGCAGAACGCTTGGGGGCGTCCGGTCGACGTTAAGTCGGCGAACGACGGCTCAGTGCTGATCTCAGATGATTCGAGCGGAACGATTTATCGCTTAGCGCTGCTCGATGACCGGTAGGGATAAATTGCCCACATCTTCCGGAAGTCTTCTACATGCCCGGTTGCGCCTCTTTCGGAGTACCTAACTGTGGCGAACTGAGAACATAAAGGGGTTCCGATAGCAGATGTTGAATTATGGAACGCGTTCCATAATGCAGAGAATTTTTAGCTTAGCGACGCGGCGCGAGACGCTTGGAAAGCATTTGAAGGGTGGTCGCCGCGGCGGTGAGCTAAAAATCGGTTTGGAGTCACGCCGCATCTCCAACGCAATCGGCGAAAGCGGAATTACGCTGGCGCCGCGCCCAAGCTTTCGTCTCCTTCAGTGGAGAGTCGAGAGCGGAAATGGATCGCCCGCGTTCAGGCCGGGGTTCTGATAGTAAACCAGATCGAGTCGACCTTCTTTCAAGAAACCGGTGTGCGGTTTTAGTTCTCCAAATACGAGAGTCGTGACAGAGCCACGATATTTGGATCTGATTTGGACGACTGCCCGATATTGTTGGCCTTGTTTTCCAATGGATGTGACCTTTGCCGACAGTGAGGTCATGGTACGGATTTTACAGCAAGGAACGCACCAACTTCTTGAGTTCCGCGTCCGCAGAGTCGTTTTATTGAATTACTTCTTCGCGCCGAGAATCGCATCCTTCGCCACCTTGAGACGCGCAAATCGACGTCGAATGCTTTGTAAGTGACTTCCATCGCGCCGCGACCCAGTTCCACGGGGGTACCGTCGGTATGGGTAGCGATTTGGTAATGGTCAAAACTCTCCGCGGTGGCCGCATCTTCTTCGTCCCATGCAGATTGCAGTAAACAAACCAAGCACTGGCCTGCTAAGATTCCGCCGCGCTGACGCGGGGCACCACACTTGCGGCAGGGCGCGCAGCGCTTCTGGTAATACAGCTGAAGGCATCTCGTGGATCGAGGACGGAATACGAAACCATCGGGCCAACTCGATTATGGGGATGCCAGATACTATCTGGGACTAAAAGCTGAAGCTTTGTACCTAGCGGGCCGTACCCGCGAAGCCCTTGTTCTTCTTTGCTGGACGTTTGGGACGGCGTTGTGGTTGGTGCCGGTGCTGGAGTTATGTTCCAGGTCTGCATGACGTGCTTGCCAGTCCCGTCATTAACGATAATCGCTGACCAGAATCCCTTTTGTTCTGTTGGCTCTCCGCCTTTGACCTGAACAGTGTGGCTCCATGATCCAGTGGCCCAGAACTGCTTGCCGTCGGTGCCTATAGGGTAACTCGAAATGGGAACGTTCTTATGGTTGCTGAAATGCACCACCTTGAAGACGCCTATTTGATATTGAAGAATATCATCCCGACCGTGAAGCACTCCAGTGTCTGTCACAAACGTAGCGTCCTCTGTAAATAGGTTCGCAAGAGCTTCAGGATCGTTATTATTAAATGCGTTGTCGAACACTTGACAAGAATAGAGAGCGGCCTTCATAAACTCTGGATCGACCGCTTCTTTCTGCTGGGCAAAGCTCGGCAAAACAAAGCCCATTGCGAGCACTGCGAGGCCAACCACTAAGCGTATTTTCATTGTTTCCTCCGATGCGGTTTTAGGATGAGTTTGTGGTTATAACGGTTATCGATTCAGTGCTTGAAGATTTCTTGCAGGAAATTAGAGAGCGCAGGCCGCCAGACGAACATGCTATGGGTTCCGGGCACGACCGTGTAGACATGCTGGATGTTCAGCGCACGTAACTGACTCTCAAACTCGGGGGTTGCGGGTCCGCTCATTTGATCATTATCGCCGACGACGATCTCGAAAAGGCGCAGATTCTCATTGATCTTATTCGAATCCTTCAGCGCGTTTTTGAACTCATCGCTGAGAGCCAGCAGATGGCCCGGGCTGAAGGCACCTATCCAAGAAAAATAGCCAAGGTGTCCGATACCGGTCTCCATTGCTTGAAGCCCGCCCATCGATAAACCCGCAATGGCTCGCTCCCGAGGCTCATCGCTGATGTTATAGTGGGTTTGGATAAATGGAATAATATCGTGGAAAAGCTCCTCGTCCGCCGCCGCCTGGTTTTTCACAAAGAAGGGATAGAAGTTGGCCCAGAAATAGGGTTTGGTTATCGGCGTCGTTTCAAAAGGCAGGGCGTGCGCCTCCGGAACCACCACAATCATCGGCACGGCTTTTCCTTGGGCAAGCAAATTGTCCAGGATTTGTGCTAACCTCCCCTCAATTGCCCATGCGTAGCGCGTGGCACCAAATCCGTTGTAAAGGTAAAGGACAGGTAAGGGAGCGCTGGAACGGTCGTAGCTTGGCGGGGTGTAGACCAAGACACGTCGGTTCTTGCCGAGCGTTGTCGAATAGTACGTCTCATCGCGCATCGTTCCATGCGCACCCGTTTGGTCGTCCAGAAAATCCGGGGGCGTACCGGGAATCAAAAGCAGGCTCGTGTCGATATGCTGCCCTGGTGCGGGCATATCGTTGCCCGGGTCCGTAATTGCGCACCCGTCGAGGCTGAACCGGTACTCGTAGAGATTCGGCTCTAAAGGGCCTAAAGTGACAGTCCAGAGGCCGTTCGCATCCTTCGTCATCTCGGTGATCGTGGCTCCTTGAGGTTCGTAGATGCCGTTCTTGATGCCAATAACGACTTCCACAGCATTGGCCTTTGGCGCAAAAAGCCGAAACGTGACGCGCCCGTCGGGTAAAACCTGGGTAAGGTGGTCCCCGAGCGTGGGCGAGGCGTTGTCTCAGGAGCGCTAGCACTCGGTGTCGGTTCTTTTTGTTGGGCAAAGGTCGGCAAAGCAAAGCTGATTGCCAATCCTACAAGGGTAAGTAGTAAATAGCGTATTTTCATTATTTCCTCCGGGGGGGGTTAGGATCGTTTGTCGCCTACCGACCTGCTGCGGGATTTCTCGTGTCGCCGGGGGCACAGGGAACGCCTTGATTAAAGGTCCTCAGCGAGGACTGCAAGTGGATGCCTAGCACTATTCGGTGTCAATAAGAATCACGATCACAGAAGCCGATTCCTCGCGCCCGTTAGGGCGATCTCCGCCCAGGTAGCTATTCTGCGACTGCTCGCAAAAAGCGAACGTTTACCCGAGTTGAACCCTCCTTAACGAAGATTTTCGGCTGGATTGTGGTTAGCACTCCGGCCCAAAAGCGCGACGCTGGTGCTGGCGCCAGCGGATCAACGCCAGAAAGAAAAACGGTAGTGCAACCTGACGGCCAGGTGGCAAGTCAGCAAACTGGCGAGGTGTTCGTTGATTGCGGAGCGGCACGGTTCAATTTCGATGAGAAGAACGACCAAAATTATTTTGTGCGGACGATCACGCCCCAGGGCGAGCAGCGGATTTATTGGGGCAAAGATTTGCCACGCGCATTGGAAGAGGCCGGGGCAAAAGTAGGTGAGTGCATAACTGCGACTCGGGTGGCGAGCAAACCTGTGACAGTTCAGGAAATCCAGGAGCAGCCGGACGGCTCAAGGCAAACCGTGAGAATCGATGCCAAGCGTGGGCAGTGGCAGGTGGATAATCATGGGGTTAACCGCCATGCGCTCATTAAAGCCTTTGACGTCCTGATCAAGACCCCTGAAGACCGCAAAAAACTCGAGATAAGCGCGCCTCTGTTAGTTGCCGCGCGGGACCAAGCGGTCGTCGAGCTCAAGCGCGAGAAACTGGCAGCCGAGCTAAACCAGCGCAACCTGAAAAGTCGCACAGTTCGGCATCGATAGGCAGACTTCGCAAATTAATCCTGAATAGCGAGCGCCCGTTCCCGGTGAGTTGTTTACGCTCGGCAAACCAATCGGAGACGGTTGACGGCCTGACGCCCAGGGGCGGTGCGGTTCCCCTGGATCGCGGCAACGGGCCGGCCAGCTCAGGAGGCTGCGCGCAAATGCAGTTGCGTGGATATCATCTCGGCGCCGTGGCCGCGCTTAAAACTCGAGAGAATGCCGATGCGGCCGCCGCAGGCGTCGCAGATCGACACGATGCCGTCCTCAACCGGGATACTGCCTTCGCCCTCGCATTGCTCGCATAGTTCAACGGCTTCGGCCGTCACCCGGATATAGCCGTGCAAGCGCTGATACTCCATCTCTTCCTCGATCAGCTCCTCGCATTCATCGCGGTCAGGGGCTTCGCCCAACGTGCCCGCTATCGCGCCCGTTTCTTCGTCCTCGAATTCAACGATGAACTTCCATTTGGTGTGGATGGCATTGGCGATCATGCCTGCATATTGTATGAAACTGTTTTAGATAACACAAGATATTGTGTTTCTTTTTTGATGGGTGGCAGATTTTCACCTGGCTGGCGCTCCACAAGTCGCTGTGGACGAAGCTGTAATTACGATTTAGGCTTCTGTTTCGACATGAGAGCCATCTGGAAAGGGTCGATCGCGTTCGGGCTCGTGCATATTCCCGTCAATCTGTACCCCGCCACTGAAACCCAGAGCATCAGCTCGAACCTGCTGCACAAGAAGGATCACTCCAGAATCCGCTATCAGCGCATCTCTGAAGCGACCGGCAAGGAAGTGCCGGCAGAAGAGATCGTCCGCGGCTATGAGGTGGAGCGGGACAATTTCGTGGTGATATCAGACGATGAACTGAAGGAAGCGGCGCCCGAAAAATCCGCCGCCATCGAGATCCAGGAGTTCGTCAATGAATCCCAGATCCCGACCCTGTATTTTGAGAAGCCGTACTATCTGGAGCCAGACAAGGGCGCCGACAAAGCCTACGCCTTGCTGCGCGAAGCGCTCGCCAAATCCGGGAAGGTCGGCGTCGCGCAATTCGTGCTACGCAACCGCGAAAGCCTGTGCGTGCTGAAAGCCCAGGGGAACGCCCTGACCCTCAATACGCTCCGCTTCGCCTCAGAAATTCGGCCTGTGGACGAGCTTCGCCTGCCGGTCAACGAAAAGCTGGCCCCGAACGAAGTCAATCTCGCCATGAAGCTGATCGAAGGCATGACGGTAGAATTCGATCCCGCCAAATATCACGACACTTACAGCGAAGACGTTAAAAAGCTGATCGACGCCAAGGCCAAGGGTCAGAAGCGCCAGGCGCCGCCGCCGCAACCTGCCCGCAGCAACGTGATCGACATCGTCGCGGCCCTGCAGGAGAGCCTTGCGCAAAAGAAGCCGAGAAAACGCGGTATTGCCTGACGCCGATCAGATCCGCCGCCATTTATCGCGGCCGCCGCCTTCCAAGACCCTTGACGAGCCGGCATTGTAGGCTTCTGGGGCCTACACAAGGCAAGCTGCGATAAGACCCAATAAGCCTCACCGGAGCGGAAACGTTCGCATCGCCTGTTCGTACTCGTCAGAAACATTCAACAAAGCCATTGAGATTCAGGAAGGCCGAACGACCCATCTGCCATTGTTTTATCAATCAGGGGAGGCGACACGCAAAGCCGATCGGTCCGCGGAAGTTGAACGCAAGCTTAAAGCCGATTCTCGCGCCTTCCGTCAATTTGTTCCAGTCTTCATTTAGAACGCTCGTCCTCTGGATAAAAATTAGTTGTTGGGAGCTTAACTCCTTCACTTTGAGCCACCATGCTCCGATAGGAAGACCGCGAAGCGGTAATTCAATTTTCGGTCATTCCGGTTCGTATTGAGCGCTTGTTCGAGTACCAGTTTCGCTTTCTCGGTGTTGCCATTGCTAAGATAATAGTCACTAAGCTGGAGGGCCAGAAACACGAGTTTTGGATCGTGGGTTACCGCCTTCTCCAAGGATGCGATCATTCGTGGCGAATCTTTGAGTAGAGTCGCTAAGTGCGCCTGCTCGGCGAGAAGATAAGGGTCTCGAGGATTTATCTGTAAACCTTCGGAAAGAACGGCCTCGATGTTTCTCACTATCTGCTGAATGTTCGAATCGGTAAAATCCATCTCTCCGTTTTTCAGCTCACTCTCGAAACGTTTGAGATGAACCTTTACGAGGGTGTGGTGACTATGCGTTTCACCGACCTCCCGATCCTTTGTTTCAATTGCGAGAGTCGCGACCTCTCGAAGCAGCTTATCTCGCTCAAGCTCGCTCCGCGCCAAATCCACTTTCTTTAGAGTGCGCTCAGCCTTTGTATGCTTAAACATTCTGTTAGAGGGCTGTGCGTCGATAGCTCGATTTATGTGAATGGCGGCCTGTCGGACCGATGCATTTCGTAAATGGCTTTTTGCTGCAACAGGTGTGGTTCGTCCCCGACCATTGACGACGCTGCTTCGAAGATCGCTTGGCAGTGGTCAGGGTTCGGAAATAACTCTAGAAGATTGCGTCCTCGGATGAGTTGCCGGAATGCCTTCTCGTCTGTCGAATAATCTATATTCAGCGCGGTTACGCATCGGTGGTACTCCTCGAAGCGCTCATCTGGATCCTGCAAAAGACGATCGAAAACAATCTCTGCAATCACTGGATGGCGAGCTTGATAGACGTTGTCGCGAATCCGAATGTCGTAAGAGTGGTAGACTACATGTTCAAGTGGTTTAAATAATCGACCTTTAAACTCGGACCACATTAACGAGAACAGCTGACCGTAGCTGGTTCCTCCACCTGGTGTCAGCCGCAGCTTCCAGACCCCCCTGGAATCTCCCTCTCTCTGTATTGCTGTCATCCGAATTGCCGGAGGCATCAGTCGTCACGTTCTCGACGGACTGCTCTATCATCAGACCGGTGCAACTGACCATGTGTTCGGTTGCCGGGTGCGGTTCTCGATCCCCTTGTCGGAGGATTCGTGGATGCGCGCCCCTTTACAGCGCATTGGAACGATATTTTACTGCTCGCCACCTCCATTCGCTCCGGCACCGTCACTGTATCGGCCATCCTGCAAAAGCTCTCCCCCTTTTCCCGGCAGAACGGCTTGGCGGTGGCGCTACGCGAAATGGGCGCATCGAAGCGGACGCTTTTCACCTTGGACTGGCTTAAAAACGTCGATCTCAGGCGACGCGCAAACGCCATTCTTAACAAGGGTGAGGCACGCAACGCGCTTGCCTTTCGGCCGCTCAGGCGAACGAGAATCAATTAAACCTACATGCGCAATGTCGCGAGCGAGAGGAACTCTTAACGATGGCGATTGCGTAAGAGGCCCCTGATTCTCCGCAATTCAATTTTTGACAAAGTCAAAGATACCAATACGGCCCCCGATGCGCCTGCCGCTGCCGTGGCGACCTTTGAAGTGGGCGTTTACGTCATACGCATAGGGCTTACCCGGTGGCGAATGAGGCGTTCCCTGGCCGTTATATTGGAAATTGTACTTCGACGGTCCAGTGAGAGCGTTTACATGTAAGAGGGCCGTGCCATCGGCTCCGATTTTCCCATCGATTTCTAACCAACCCGGCAGACCACGGGTGGCGTACTCACCGTGCAGAATCCCATTTTTTATCTCCGCCGGGAAATGGTCGACGTAAGCCAAAGCCACCTGACCCGTATTGGGATCTTTGTAATCGTGGGTATTCAGCGTTACTGACCATGTTCCATCGAAAGCCGTGTCCGTCGAAGCAGCCTTTGTACTGTGCGGGAACAGCATCATCGACCCAGCGAACATAATCGTAATCAGAGACGTATATTTCATAAGCATTCCGAACATGCCTAACTAACAGAACCGCGCTGATAAGTCCGCCCATTTTTTACTTCAAATCCAGCCTGCCATTCTAAAATTTCGCAGGAGCCAGTCAGAAGAGGACGCTCCACTTCCGGGGTGCTGTGCTGTCGCCGCAGGCAGAATGCGGATTCGGATTGCTCCGATCTTTTTCTAAGGTTTAAATCGTCGCCATCAGGAGGAGGATGCTTCGGCTGGTTTGTATTATTTGTCGCAACGTCTGTACCGCTGTGGCATATGCTCCCGATAGGCAGGCATATTGCCGTCGCCAAAGGGTGTCGCACAAACCTTGGTTTTCGCTACATCCCACCATGGCCGCGAAAACATGCGCTATTCATGACAGATTGTGTTGCGGAAGCCATCTCAAAATGTACGATCCGTAAACCACCCTTATTTTTTGGATTTGCGACATGCGCATTGGCTACGCCCGCGTCTCGACCGATGATCAGACACTCGATCTACAACGGGATGCACTTGAACGTGCGAAGTGCCGTCAGATCTACGAGGAACACGCTAGCGGCAAAACGAGTATTCGCCCGGAACTTGATGCTTGTCTTAAATCGTTGCGTAAAGGTGACACTCTGATCGTTTGGCGACTGGACCGACTTGGTCGCAGTCTAGGTGACCTCATACATCTCACGACCGAACTCCGTTCTCGTGGTGTTGATTTCGAGTCGTTGACCGAAAGAATTGAAACCGGTTCGTCGGCAGGAAAGCTCATCTTTCATGTGTTCGCTTCGTTAGCTGAATTTGAACGCAATCTTATACGTGAACGCACGATGGCCGGCCTGAGAGTTGCTCGCGCCCGCGGCCGGAATGGAGGTCGGCCCAGGAAACTCCGAACCAAGGATATCCGGGCCATCAAGGCACTAATGATCGCCGGCGAGTTGCCAGTACAGGATATTGCCGACAGATTCGGCGTTTCGCGATCAACGCTTTATCGAAATGGGGCGCGTCCAGAGTCGCCTTAAGTTGCTCAAGACGGATGCGATACAGGACCACGCCAGCTAGCGAAATCTAAGAGGCCGAAAATGGCGGAAACAAGCGGCGGCAAAACCTTGGAATGGACATGCCTAGAAAGCAGCTTGTTGCGGAGGCGTTGATCGATCTTCATCGCCGTCTGAGCGCATTGCCCTCCCGCAGCCATGATCGTCGCTGCGCAAATCCGTCAGCACAGCGGCTGGCGTTTTCCGACGGCGCAAGACAAGGAGGATCTGGAAAACTGGCTTCGCATCCAGGGTGCGAAAGAGGCACACACGGCGGACACCCTGTTTGATTCCGCGTGCGAACGGTTGCGGAGCCTGCGGGTGGAATTGCCGGCGGAAGGCGAACTGGAGCGTGTCGTCAACGCCGCGTTGAACGGCTTCTTTCAAGACATTCACCGATGGATCTCCGACGCACTCGCACCCGATGTCCGCGCTAGTATCGATGCCTTACTCGTTGTGCCCGAGTCGGCCGCCGTTTCAGGCTTTGAGGGATTGAAGGCAGATCCAGGCAAAGCCGGCGTCGACAATCTTCAAGCTGAAATCGAAAAGTTAAGAAGGATTCGTGCGATTGGAGTCGGTACCGAGCCTTTCGCGAACGTGCCTTGGAAAGTGCTTCAAATGCTGAAACGGCGTGCGTCGAAGGAGACCGCGAGCGAGAGGCGGGACCATTCCAATGTCATTCGCTACGCACTGATGGCGTCCTATCTCTATGTGCGGGCTATGGAGGTGACGGACGACATCACGCGCATGGCGATTGATCTCATTCATCGCTTGGACACGCGCTCGGAAAAGCAGATCCACCGGGAGTTTCTCGCCGATCTCAAACGCGTCGACGGGAAGATGCAGATTCTGTCGCGTGCGTTTCCGCAGCGACAATCGGTTTCAGCCGGTAATCGAGGCGCTCGCTGCCATTCAGCGCAATCTTACGACACACCAGGAGCATTTTTCAGAACAAGTGCCAATCGAAGGCGTGGTGACACCCCGCTGGAAAGAGAAGGTATACGAGCAAGTCAACGGCGAAACGAAGTCGTTGCATCTCCCGGGGATTTACGGTAGTAAGTTAGCCCGTTATGCTTCGCATAAAGGGCTAACTATGAGTTCTCTGCAAATGGCAGACAGGCAGAGCTTGGAAGCCTTCTTTGGAATGTCTTCAGGCTATGTGCTCAACTTTTCTGACTCCGCATTCGGGGAGTTCGTGTTCGAGAAGACCGGAATTGACATTCACTCCAGCTGCAAACGAAGGGCACGTCTAAAGCGGAAAACTTCGGGTGTTTTGGAAATTAGAATCCGACTACTCTGTGGGAAAGCTATTGTTCGCCCTACCGCCCTGACGAGCTCGTGAGCCCCTGGCCTCAGTGAGCCCGCGCCTGGGTTTTATTTCAAGTTTACCACTTTTGCCTGGTGCGGCCCCGAAGACATGGTGATGTCCTGGTGCAATTCGCGAAGCACCCGAAGATTCGTAAACGTCGCCGCGTATTTGTGGGAAGGATTGAAGGCGAGTGCGAACAGCCATGCGCATTCCAAGTTCGTCCATTCGTATTCTTCCTTATCGTACCAGATTTTCAAGGATGAGTACATCGGCGATCGATTCAGCGGTATTTTAGATATCCCGAGTTTCCCCTTCCTGAATCGGCATGACCTCCAGTTGTGTTGGCGTCTCTTTTATCTTTGGTGTCGACGTCGCCTCTATCTTTGGTGTCGACGTCACCTCTATCTTCGGTATTGGCGTCACCTCTATCTTCGGTATTGGCGTCACCCCTATCTTCGGTGTCGGATCCTTGCTCGACGACGTAACGGACCTCCTCGGGAGTATTCGGGGCGAGCCGAGTGACGGCCGGGACATAGTGAGCAACGGCGCGTTGATGTTGGACTTGGGAACGATCTTTTCGACGAAGATCTTGCCGACTTCACTTAGCAAGCTGCCCATGTGCTCCACCGGCGCCGTGATCATGAGCTTCGCCTGGTGTCCGTTCATGATTGTCATCATCGCCCGGGCAGCGAAGGAGTGAAGCACCAACGAGATGGCTTTGGCCGGCTTGTCCTTGTAGAAATCCGGCTGCTTTGACAGCACGCTCTTGATCTCGCTCAAGGCCCCGTTAAGCTTGCCCAGGTCCTGGGACAGGAGCGGTGACCGAAAAATTCCCATGTGTGTGACGACCGGAAAATACTGGATTGACGCGCTGGTCGTAACGGTCATGCACATCTGGATGTTGATCATCTTCATGACGTTGTCGGCTTCGGCCGTGCTCAAATCAAGCGTCGAATAGACCACGAAGACAGCTGCGGTCGGCGAATCAATCAGATCAAGCGCGTTGGTGAAACCTTTGATCGCGATGTCAATTTGAGTCTGATGCACGCTTCCCTTGGCACATATTTTCATGAATCCAGCGTAATCGTACCAGAACTTCCAATTCTTATGCGTCAGCGGTTCCATTACGAACGCGACCATTTGTGAAATGCCGGCGCGGAAAGCGCCATCACCTAGGCTCTGCTCCCGCTCGATTACCATTTCCTTGAAGCCGAAGACCTTCATCGGTTGTTCCTCCCAGCAAGTACACGTCGGAATATGAACACATTATCCGTGCGCCTCAAGACTTAACGCTAGCGCTAAACGCCGAACTCAAAAAATGGAATTTTATGCACGCCGAGCGTTAATCGCCCCCTCGAGACTTTCTCTTTATCAATTTAGCGATTATATCTTCGGCAGTCAGTTCGCCGTTCTTTACCTTTCCACATTTCCACAGCCATTCTGAACGCAAAGCCCATCTTGGGGTTCGAATCCATTAAGCGTTTGAGATCTGCGATTATCGCGCGGGTGTCATATCGCTTAAGTTCAAAGCAGTGTCATAATCTCGTCACACAGCACGCGCCAACTCAATTGACTGCATCCCCACTAGGCGTTGTTCCCTGACTCCTTGAAGAATCTCCTCCAATTGGCGTGATACAAGTTCCGGATTTTGGATTCCCGAGTCGTTGAAATCGGTTAATCCCTGCGCACGCTGTTCTGCGCTGAAGTTCGGGAAGATTGCAGCGCCAGCCACTGCCTCAGCCGCCGCCAACGCTTTTTCCCGGCCGGGATTGTTTTCGAGCCGGTAATCGTCATCGCCGGCAATGATGATCGTTTTGTCCGGGTAGCGCTGGTGCACCGCAGCGGCGACCGAAAGGAGGTGCCAGAATCGTACGCCGCTAACGTCGGCACTTTCCCATGCTCCGCGAGCGTCGTCGCGGTGGCGTAGCCTTCCGCAATGACCAGCACCGGAGACATCGCTATTTTTTGCAGCGCCGCCGCTCCGTTCGGCGCACCGACCACATGAAAACACCCGTGTTTGCGCGAGTCTTTCGCGAACCGTTTCGTTCCATCCTCTTTGATGTATTGGATCGTCCACAGTTTCCCGTCCACATCGTAGCCTGGCACCAACACATCCCCGTTGCGTGACGGTGCCCCAGGCGTCGCCTCAATCCCCTTCGCCTTATGATACTGCGTTTCTTTAACGCCAGAATTATTAAGCCGCAGTTCTTCGCCCAGCCGGGCCGCCGTGGCTGCGTAGCTATTCATCTTCCTCGGGAGGTTCGACGGGACCGAGTGCATCGGGCATGCGTTCAAATAAGTGTGTAATGAGAATGGTCGCGCCCTCTCTAATTACCCTGAATGAATTCCGCAGGGCTTGGGAATCTCGATCACCCTCTTCCAATTGCTGTCTCGCATGACTCGCATGCTCCTCAATGAGTGTAAGGAGCGCTTTGACGGTCTCTGCGCCGTCCTGTGATGTCGAGCCTGTTTTTGATCCGTCGGACATGGGTCATCTCCCGTAACTCGGTCATCGCAACAAACGAGCGATGACCTTAATTAAGACCTACGCCGCCCGAGCGTGCTCGGATCCAGGCAATGTCGGTTTATTGGCAAGCTTTCGACGCTCGCGAACGGTTGCCTTCGATGATGAAGCAGGTTGGGGGGAGCTGAGTCGACTTTGCCGCATGCACTGTCAATGGCATTGCGTTCATGGTCGGTTGACGATCTCCGCGGCCAGACCAAATTCCTTTAGCTTACATACATCCGGCCATCTTCGGATTCGAAGGGTTCCGATAAATCGGTTTGAAGCCAGGCCAAAGCTCTTGCGCATTCAGATGCGTCCAGGTTTTCCCGAAAGATGGCGAGCAGCCGGGCTTTAGGGGTCTGGATATAAACAGAGTTCGCATTCTGACTGCTAAGCCGGACATAAAAAAATCCCTCGTCTGGTTCAATTGTGGCTTGGAGAGGGCTGAAGCCTAAGATAGCGCATGCCTCCACGATTTCCCGTGCCTGTGATGAGGTCCGCGCGAGATGTCCTCTTTCAACCAAAACTCTGGCGACGTGTTGTTCTGTGTAAAACAAGCGGAGCACGGATCTATCCGATACCCGGGTAAAAACGCGGGCTACAGTTTCGATGCGCCCCTCAACGGAAGATTCGGTTAAGCTAATCGGCTTCCGCAAAACGGAATCTTCCGGCGCCTCATCAGAATCCCAAGTCTCAGGGTTAGGGCACCCTTCAACGCAATAGTCGCTTAAAGCAATCGGGTTCATGACGCAAGGTTCAATAACCCCCGCTAACGTGGATGCGTCTTGGTCCAGCGTAAAATGGAAAATTGACGCTTAGCTCACAAACATCCGGCCATCTTCAGATTGGAAGGGGAACGATAAGTCGGACTGGAGCCAGACAATAGCCCTCGCGCATTCGGAAGCGTCCAGGTTTTCCTGAAACATGGCAACGACCCGGGCCTTCGGGGTCTGGAGATAAACGGAATCCTCGTTCGCATCGCTAATCCGGACATAAAAGAAGCCCTCTTCTGGCTCAACCGTGACCTCGAGAGGATCAATCCCTAAGACGCTACTTGCCCAAACGATTTCCCGTACCTCTGTCGCAGTCCTTGCGAGATAGGCCTTTTCGACCGACGGTCCGGCGGCATGTTGCTCCTTGCAGAGCAACCGGAGTACAGATCCCGGCGGCGCCTTGTTAAAAACGCCCATCGCGATTTCTATACGCTGATCAAAAGAGCATTGATTTAGAGGAATGGGTTCCATGAGTCAAGCGGCAGCCGAAGATGTCTAGATGCGAAACTTTCATAAGCGCTTCCTCATTCCTTCTGTAAATAAACCACGGATGATAGGATCGGGCCCTTCCGCCTTTGGCCAAACTGTACCGCCGGTTGCTGGCCGAAAACTCAGTGAAAGTTCGCGATCCGGACTGGTTGCTGAATCGAATATTTGCGAACGGTCTGCGACCTAAACCTTTCCGCTATTGGGTTGGTAATAGCTCTGATTCGTCTCTTGCGTAACGCGGCGCCAATTCTCAAAGAGGTAATTACGAGTAGCGCAATAAAGCGTCCCGCTTTACCTCCTGGCTTTGAAACGCCGGTGTGAAGTTCTATTGGCCACCATGTTCCTTGTCAGGGCGCGCCGCCCGGCGATGACTGTCCCCCGGCGTTGAAATGCCGGGCTGAACCCTTAAGTCCATTCCGGGTGCCTGAGACTCGCAATTTGCTAGTAGACTACCTTTTCATGTACCTGAATGACGAAACACCAAGCCATTCTGAGCTTAATAAATCTAGCGATGTTTATGGGCTCGACAACTTTCGTCTCTTTGCTTGCAGCTCAAAAATCGTCGAGTAAACTCGTTCGTATCCCTCCACCATGGTATCGATCGAAAAGTGTCTCTGGACCCGGCTGCGGCAGGCATGGCGATCGATTTCAGAGATTCGTCCAAGGGCCTGAACTGCTTCCGTGACGCTGTTGACCAGAAAACCGGTCTGCCCGTCCTTGATCACCTCAAGGCAAGAGCCGAGATCCATCGCGATGACGGGCACGCCAGCGGCATTGGCTTCGACGAGGACGAGTCCGAATCGCTCCGGGATAGTGTTCAGGTGCAGTAGGGCTCGGGCTCGGGCAAACAGTTCGTTCTTGCCCCCTACGCCTACCGGTCCGACGTAAAGGATGTTTTGATTGTCGAGATGGGGTTTGACCTGCTCTCGGAAATAAGCCTCATCCTGGATAATACCAGCGATGATTAAACGCATTCCGCTCAGGTGAGCAACCTCGATAGCCAGATGAACACCTTTATCCGGGTGGATCCGACCAAGGAAAATCAGGTCATCGCCGCCGGGTTCCTCAAGAGGGTACAACGAGAGATCGATGCCGTTGTAGACGGTGGCAAGGTAATTCAGCCCTGCGGCTCGATCGGAGTCGCTGATGGAAACGAAGTATCCGTCACGATACTTCTGATAAACGGGCATGATTTTGGCTGAGGAGAATCCGTGGATGGTAGTCAGGACCGGTGTTTTGACCAGCCGGGTGTAGGTCAAAGCCATGAAGTCGTAGTGGCTATGGATGAGGTCAAACTCAGCCGCGCGCTCGAAGGCTTCAGAGATGTGAAGGTATTCGGCTACTTTGGGATCGACGGAGGAATCCTCTTCGTACCCCTTGTCCACCACGGCATGCAGGTGAGCCCGGGTCACGGAATCCCTGCTGGCGAACAACGTCACGTTCCAGCCGCGGGCGACAAGCCCTTCGGTGATGTTGCTAGCCACCGTTTCCCAGGCGCCGTATTGACGAGGAGGCGTTCGCCAGGCGATCGGCGACAGGACAGCAATTCTTTTGTCATGCTTTAGCAATTTGAGCGATTTTTTAAAGCCACGATCGGCGCAGCAACCACATTTTCACGAGCTGGGTGAGGACCACGTAACAGAGCAGGGTGAGAAAAAGGATTGGCCAATATAGCCATGGCAGATGAGTAAAGCCTAATGTCAGCGCCAACGGCGAATAGGGCAGCCACATCCCGATACACATGATTAAAACTGTGGTGATCGTAAGCGGCCAACTGGCACGCCCCTCAATGAAAGGGATTTTCTTTGTGCGGATCACGTGAATGATCAGCGTTTGCGTCATGAGCGATTCGACGAACCAGCCAGTCTGGAAAAGCGGGGCACGAACTGGATCCCAGCAGTGAAACAGGTACAGCATGACAAAGAAAGTCGTGTAGTCGAAAATAGAACTGATCGGGCCAATAAACAGGATGAACCTGGAAATAGCTCCGATTTCCCAGGCACGTGGTTTTGCGGTCTCCTCAGGCCCGACGTTATCGGTCGGAATAGGGACCTGTGAAAAGTCGTACAGAAGATTGTTTGTGAGGACCTGCAATGGAGCCATCGGCACAAAGGGGAGGAAGGCGCTCGCACCTAGCACGCTGAACATGTTGCCAAAGTTGGAACTTGCTCCCATGCGAATGTATTTGAGGATGTTCACGAAAACTTTGCGCCCTTCGATCACGCCTTCTTCCAGCACCATCAGGCTCTTTTCCAACAGGATCACGGTGGCCAATTCTTTTGCGATATCGACACCGCTATCCACAGAAATACCGACATCCGCCACACGGAGGGCGGGAGCATCGTTAATGCCATCGCCCATAAATCCCACAACATGCTTTTTGTTCTGCAAGGCGCGAATGATTCGCTGCTTGTGAGCGGGTGAGACCCGCGCAAATACGTGGACGCGCTCTACGCTTGCGGCGAGTTGATCATCGGTCATCGTTTCAACCTGGCTGCCCAGGATGAGTTCCTCCACTCCCAGGCCGACTTCTGTACAGACCTTTCGCGTCACAAGATCGTTATCACCAGTGAGCACTTTGACGGTGATTCCGATTTTTTTAAGCGCCGCGATCGCTTTTTCGGCGGTTTCCTTCGGCGGATCGAGAAACGCAACGTAGCCTTTGAGAATCAATTCCGATTCATCGTCCTTAGAGTAGGCGGCACGCGTCTGGAGATGCTTGTAAGCGACGGCCAGGACGCGAAAACCATCCATGCTGAGTTCCTGATACTGGTTCATTAAATCACCGACCAGGATCGGCTCCATCGGGCAAATCTCGCCTTCCAATTCGAAAAACCCACAGCGAGGAAAAATCGATTCAGGTGCTCCCTTCGTCAGCAGGCGATGATCTTTGTCTGGTGTTTCGACGATTACCGACATCATTCGGCGAGAAAAATCAAACGGGATCTCATCGATCTTCTGGTAGTTTTCGATCGAAAACTTTTCATGAATTTCGTGGTACTTCAGCACGGCGCGATCGAGCACGTTTCTTAAGCCTGTCTGAAAATGGGCAATGAGATAAGCGTCGAGCAGCACGTTCGCGTTTTCCTTCTGCAATACGTCGCAGAAGCGTTCGAGGATTACGCGGTCGAGCGTAAGCGTGCCGGTTTTGTCGGTGCAAAGAATGTCCATGGCACCGAGGTTCTGGATGGAGTTAAGACGCTTCACGATTACCTTTTTCTTCGCCATCGCGATTGCGCCCTTCGACAGACAGACGGAGACGATCATCGGCAGCATTTCCGGTGTTAATCCGACCGCAACAGCAATTGAGAAAAAGAAAGCCTCTCTCCAATTATGTTTGGTGAACCCGTTGATCAGGAAAACGAGCGGTACCATGACCAGGATAAACTGAATCATCAGCACGGTGAATCCTTGCATGCCTCTGTCGAAACTCGTCTTCACCTCGGGCCCGACAATACTGTTAGCCATTCGTCCGAAATAGGTCTGCCCGCCAGTCGCGGCAACCACCGCTGTCGCGCTTCCGCTCTCGACGCTTGTCCCGAGGAGGCAGACATTCGCCAGTTCCAACGCGGAGATGCCCTCCCGCGACTCTCGAGCGTCGAGTTTCTCCACTGGCAAGGACTCGCCGGTCAGTGTCGCTTGAGCGACGAAAAGGTCCCTCGACGCAATCAATCGCACATCGGCGGGCACCATGTCGCCGGCGCACAACTTCACAATATCTCCGGGGACCAACTGCTGGAGAGGGATTTCTTCTTCCTGACCCTCGCGGACAACCGCCGCGGTTACACTGATCATCGCTTTTAGTTTTGCCGCCGCGGCATCCGCTCGCGACTCCTGGACAAACCGCAAAGCGACTCCGAGGATCAACATCAGCGTCATCACGGTACCACCGCTAAAATCGCCCGTTGCGAAGGAGACGGTGGCCAGGACGGCCAGCAAAATGACCAGGAGATTGCGCGTCGCCTGGAAGAGCCGCCATAACCAGCCACGCTGCTTCTCCATCGCAACGGCGTTGGGTCCGTACTCAAGCAGACGCGCTTCAGCCACGGCCCGAGACAAGCCGTCTGGCGAAGTTTTGAGCTTCGTGAATACGTCGGTGTTCTCAACGTAGGCCAGCTCCGTCAAAATCGGCGAGACAACGATCGAGTAGGCCTTTGGTTTCGCAGTGCTCCTTTGATGGGGCGCTTTCTCAAGGTTCGAAATCATTGCCAACTCCCTCTCGCGTATTCGGATGACGTGTTCTTTGCTTTCCCAATACTCATTTTCATTCAGATCGGTGATGGTTTCCAATACGCCTCTCGAACAGTTACCGTACGTTTAAAGTATGGCACACCTCCTCGCCATGCCCGCGGGGCTTGCGAGCGTCGTAGCGATATTGGTAGCCAGCGGTTAATTCGACTTAACCTCTTTCATGGAGATTCCGCGCAAGAGGCGCCCTAAAAGATCAGACCCGGTAATAATGCGTTTCTGCTTGCCCCAAACCAGAATCAAATCGTTATCGATGACATCATCTTCAGGATGCTGTGGTTTGACCTTCATGCGTCCCATTACGTCGCCCAACCGCGCATTCATATCAGAGACGATCAGAGGGCGATGCCAATAGACCTCCAGATCAAGCGCTGCTTTATTGAACAACGCGTCGCGCAGAAATTGATCGGCGTCCAAGACCCAACCTGGCTGGCCGGAATCATCGACAATGATGACCCATTTCTTTCGAGAGGCGTCCAGCTTTCGCAAGAAAGGGTCAGTCGGTGAGCGTTCAAACCTCGGCAGTGCCGGTCGTTGGTTCAGGTTAGGGAGAGTAAGGATGCTGAGAGGATCAATCAATTCCCCCTCGTCCAGCACCGAAATGTCGTCGAGGTCGAGAAAGTTTAGCGCGCCGATGGCCTCCAGTTGGCCCACGTCAGCCCCTTCCATTCCACCATGCCTGGTGAGAAGTGTGCGAAAGTCTCGCTCTCGAAGAATGGTGATCCCTTCGGGGCCGAGCCACCAGTTAAGAAGTGCGGCCGTCGGCTTCGCGACAGGAAAAAGCAGGATCTTATAGATGCTTAGCAGAGGCCTGAGCCTCGCTGTCATTCGCAAGGCGTTGCGCGAAAAATAGGCTTGTGGGACGATATCGCCAAAGACGGTGATGGCGAAGGTCGAGAACACAAATGCCCCCAGACCGGCCAGGACGGAATCCGATAGCAACGTAAGAAGTACATTGGTTACAACATTGCCCCAGACGATCGTGGATAACGTGAAATTGGAGTTCTTACGCAGGTCGAGTACGCTGATAGCGTCCAGATTTCCGCTGGCCGCCTCGACTTCCAGACGGAGTTTGCTGACGCTGAAAATGGCCAGGTTAAGCCCGGAAAAAATGGCAGATTGAGTGATGCACAGGGCGATACCGGTCCAGATGAGTGACTGTGTCATAGCAAGGTAAAGCTATAGTGTAACAAAGGTGTTAGGTTTTAAGAACCCCAAGCTACTACCGAAATGAGCACCGCCATCGAACCAGCCCAGAATCCGAAAGTTGAACATCATATTCGCAGTTCCTGAAAGCCCTCAACTCCAGCGGTGGAAAGCCTTGAAACGTTGTCTCCCGCCGAGGCCCGTGCCGTCCTGGTGAACGCTCAGGCGTGGGTCCGGGTTACGCTGCCTCATTGCGGCGTTGAGCACAAGACGATCACCGAGGAAGGGCTAAACTGAGAACGAAGAACGACGACGAGGACGATTGCGGAGAGCTCGAAGGCAGCGGTTCGTCCAGCTCAAGCGCTTCGGTACGGAAGATCCTCTCATACGCAAAGCTTGATTTCTTCCCCAATCCTCCTCGTCCTTCGTCCTCGACTCCTTTGGCTGTAAGCAAACGCATCCGCCTGCTTTTCTTCGTTCCAGTGTTTTTTCTCTTCCAAACCCTTTAACCGGTAACGGTCAAAGACCGAGAAGCGGCGACAAACGGAACGATCATACCGAAAGCTGCAGGCGAGGTAGGCGAACCGTCTCGGTTTGCTCCACTCGGAGAGGCAAAGCGAGACGCTGCGCTTGCCTTTGCCAGATAGCCAGATCGCGATGCTGACAACCAGCAGCCTGCAATCCTGCAAAAGGCCGAGCACGAGCGGCGACTAACGGTACCTTGAAGCGGCTCGCTCTGCCTCTTCTATAACAGAGCAAACCGGGACGGTTCGCCTAGTGTGCCCGACATGGGTTCAATGTAGTCAAATGAAAGGAAGTGACCGGAAGCCGTGACAGCAACCGTAGCGAAAAGCAAGGCGCAGGGCCGCGAGGCCCTGAGCTGAAAGAAGCGATAAGCAAAGACACGATCGTAGGAACACGAACGGGCAGAGAGGCCGCTTGCGGGCGAAGAGTGTGCTAGGAGACACGAAATCCAACCGTCACCGAAAGACGCGAGAGGTAGAGCCCGACGACACGGGTCGAAACATTGAACACCTTACTCGGGGAGATCTGCCGGGCGAGAGTCCGCGCAGAAGTCAGCAGAGGCCGTAGTAGTGAAGAAAGCCGGTGAAAGCCGGAAGGAGCGAAGGGCCAAAGAACCAAGAGACAGACCAGCTGAAAGAACTCTGGAAAAGCGGAGCGAGAAGTTTCCCGAAACAGTCTAGGAGCGAGCCACGAGCACACTTCCGAGACAGCTCAGCGCGGGGAGAGTAAAGCAGTGGATCTGCTTGAAGGAACCGAGCGAGGGGAAGCAAGCCCGCACCAGACGAACTAAAGTGCAGAGGTGCTGAATGAAATGACCATGGCCGAAGTGCTATCGGCTTCGTCATACCATGGCAGGACGCAGTGGGCTACACCCATTGCCGGGTTCAACCGCCGGATGCGGAAAACCGCATGTCCGGTGGTGTGGGAGGGTCACGGCGCGCAATCACCGTGACCCGACCCGATCCTTTGCCGACAGCTTTCGGTCTGCGCCTTCCGCCCCCTGCATCCTTAGGTGGTAAGTACATAAGTACCGCAATCAAAGACCGAGACGATTAAAGAACGATTTGCGAGCAAAGAGATTTCGACAGGCGAATTCTCCCATATTTCATTTGACTATCTGAGGCGACGAAAATTCTGCGGTCGACCAGTTGTCTCTGTTCCAAAAGACTCAATCGAGATGCACTACACGTGATAGGGACGTGCTTGTGGTGTCAATCGTCGCGGCTAAATTCACCTCTGACAACCATTTTATTCACCATCGAAAATAACCCCAGATTGCATCAATAAAATGTCACCCTCTCGCTATTTAAACCTCCTCGGATTAGTCATCAGCCTGATTGCAGCCGCATTGATGTTTTTTTTCCTCCCTAAAAAGCAGACAACTGATCAGCCACGTCAGTCAAGAATGGCGCTCAACGGCCACGATAAGTGGACAGAGTATTGGACAGAGTCGTCTTGGATTCGAGACCCTGTGCGATCTTGACGAGCGTTGGAAGTAGGTGATGCGCTCCCGTGCGGCAGTTCGATCTGACCGGATTCACATAGGTACCGCGCGTTCACAGAGTTCGTGTGATGCGGATGAAGAAAACGAAAGATGCTTAATGCCAACAAAACGCTGACGAACGAGCAGATCGGTTTTCTAACGAATTTCGGTCGATTTATCTGCATGGGCTTATCCGTAAAACATCCAGTGATGATCGGAAATGGAACGAAAGACCCAGGCTGATCTGAAGTTATTTTAGATCACATTCGGTTGCGGGCGTTCAAAAAAAGACGACGCAGTGCAAAACGCGCGCGCGACGCTGGTGACTGGAAGCGGGATATCGGGGTCAGCCTATCTGGGCCCGCGGGCATCGGTGATCGGTCGTATTTCTGTGCCAGATAACGCCCTCGCGAAGTCTAAGACCTACCCGTTAGGGTCATAGAGCACCCTCTCCTGTAAAGCAACGAGAGTGGAATGTCGAATATCTGACGTATGAATGGCGTTGCCTTGGACTGGCTGGACCTCACTGTAATCCTTTCAACATTGGCGGTTTGTGCAATGGTCGGATGGTTTGCGGCGGGGTTGATGGGCAGATCCGCCGTTTTTGAGGCAAGGGAGCCTGTCGCGCCTGTTGTGGATGTTCGGCGAATCGAGGTGACCGTGGTAGAGCGAGGGTGGAGGAGAGGGATAGCGAGGACTCGTGCAGATAGAGATCAAGCTCCATCTGGTCAGATCCGCTCCCTGATCCACGCCAGCAAAATCTCCAAGTAACCTGTCGGCGGGCGGAGTTCGATCGCGCGCAAAAGGTCGAAGAGAGATTCCCTGAGCTGGTTGGAATCGGTTCCACCAGTCCGTAGGGAGGATGGGTCGGGCCGTAGCGACGGTGATGCGAAGAGGCCCCCGTCAATCGCTATTCTGGGACGCTTGCTTCGTCAGACAGGCCAATTTTTAAAGAACTTGGCGCCCAATGCATTCCACGCATATCGCGTTTGGTGGGCTTTTTTGATCGCTTTATCTCTCTTCTCCCAGGGTATTTCTTCAAGGAATGCCTTCTGGACATCAATCTCGGCGGCCTGCATTTCGTGGAGTGCCTGCGTGATGGCCTGCACATCTTCTGGCGTCATTGCGGGTTTGGGCATGGCCCAAATCGTAGACCCTCCAAGCTAACAAGACGACCCCTTTCCGCATTTCCTGATCCGGTCGGCAATCATCTTCGAAGCGGCCGTCCAACCTTCCGGCGAGCCGAGCAAGACAAATCCAACTTATTGGGCGAGAAAACCACCATCGACTGCCAGTATGTGCCCAGTAATCATGGAGGCTGCCGGGCTGGCAAGAAATAGGACGGCAGCTGCTATTTCATCTGGTTCGGCGAGTCGACCGAGGGGCGTTACCCGTGCGATCTCAGCCATGAGTTCCGGGCGAGTTGTTAGGCTGGCAATGAACTGGGTTTTAACCCAAGTCGGTGCGACGGCGTTCACTCGGATACCCTGCCGTGCCCATTCGATTGCCAGCGCACGGGTCATATTTACGACGGCTCCTTTTGTCGCTTGGTAGGAAAGGTTGGGATAGAGGCCGCCGCCGGAAAGTCCCATGATTGAGGCAGTATTAACAATGCTTCCCCTGCCGCGCCGAAGCATGTGACGTGCCGCTGCGCGACAGCCAAGAAAAACTCCCGTCATATTGACCGCAACAACATTATTCCAGTCTGCGAGCGACAATTCCATGGTGGGATGACGGATCGAAATCCCGGCATTGTTTACGAGAATATCCAAGCGTCCCCATTGCCGATCGACGGAGGCGAAGCTTGCTTCGATTGCTGCTTCATCTGTCACGTCCACGATGTAGGCCTCGGCCTGCGCACCGGCGGCAAGGAGGGCAACTTTGGTCTTTTCAACGGCCGGCGCGTCACGATCAATGAGCGCAACGGCGGCACCTGCTTCGACCAGAAGTTCTGCGGTTGCTCGTCCGATTCCATTGCCTCCACCTGTAACAATAGCCACTTGGTCATCGAGCCGAAAGCGGCTGAGTGGCATTTTCACCCCGTCAGCAACTGAGAGTTCAACCATATCACAGGCTCCTCAAGTTCAGATTTTCAGTGTCCAAAAATGACCAATGAAGGGTTGCGGAGCAAGGAAGACTTCTCCAGTCGTACTGCGACGGCGTCAGCCTGCCGACCTCAGGAGAGTCGCCCGGGTGGAAGGGAAGCAGCTAAAAACCGGGCAATCCGGTGCGGATGCGATTCGAAAAATCCGGCGCATCGTCCGCTGCGCGGGCGCGTTCGTCAATAAGGGATTTGGCTTTAAGTTCCGCAAAAGGCAGATTACCTGCCAAGGCGTGATGTTCATAAAGCATTTGGTCGCCAAAGCCGTTGAGTAGCAGTCGCCAATCGAAGGGTTCCCGCAGGGCTGCGGGGCGCTGAGCACGAATGCTGGTCGTGCAGTTATCCGTGATCTCATTGTACCAGGCCGGGTGGGCGTGTAATTCGTTCAGGCGGTCGATGTACTCCATGAATCGGCTCACTACGTCTTTGGGTGGCATCAATATCCGGTACAGGTAGAGGTCTTCATGCTTAAAGTTCGTACGCAAGCGAACGACGTCGCGCTCATCGGCAGCGATGTAGATGATCTCATACTGCCGGTAGAGTCCGGCAATAGGAGAATAACCCTGGCCGCGCGCGAAGCGCGTTTCGATCGAGAAGCAAAGGCGGCCTTGGGGGCCAAAATCGAAGGAAAGAATTGGATGCGCGATCAACTTTGAGCCCCAATAGTTTATGAACAGATCCAGCTCGCGAAGATTGGCGAGGCTATAGGTTCGTGTCTCGTAACGAGGCGTAAAGTCGGTAGCGGTGCGATATTCAAAATTTCGAATATTGTGAACTGTGATTTGGTCTCCTTCCCGGGTGGCGTAGGCCAGTACGGCGACTTGCGGTTGCCAGTCGCGATTTTGCTTTGGGCGTAAGGTGGACCACCATCCGGCAATAAGAAGAAAGCCGAGCAAGACGGCAAGACGTCCTTGCCAACCTCGAAAAAGTCCGAACACGGCCGCCAGCGACCACGTGATGGCGGCAACAGCTCGGAGGGGCGCAGACGCGGGTAAATCAAAGTAAAGGGCGCCAGCCGTCCAGGCGACGACCATGCCTCCGATGATCAATATCAAAGCAAGCAGCAGGAAACGAAAGAAGCGCATGAGGAAATTCAATATGCCCATCAGATACCGATGAATTTCAAGAATCTTTCCCGCGACTGTCAGTAACTGTTCCCGAGGGTTCTATTCGGGCCGAACGAAGTTGCTGTCGCGGCCTCTTGTATTTTCAATTTCCAGGTGACTAACCATTTTGCATGTATTGACCAATGCAAAGGATGTATCCATCCAGATCTTGGACCTCAAAATCGCGAAGGCCGTAAGGCGCATCCTCAACTTCACGATATATCCTGGCACCACGTCGTTTGAAATCCTGGTAGACGGCTTCAACATCAGGAACACAGATGTAGGCATCCCACCCCAGATCTTCATGAACTTTGTGGTTGGGAAAAGATGAATCGACGCCAACCAGGCTTTTCAAGAAGATGCTGGAACCGAGACCCTGGACGATTACAAAATCGGGAGGATCGCCCCAATAACTGTCAAAGACGAATCCTAGCTTGTCGCGATAGAACACAGAAGACTTTACCACGTCCTGGACGATGAAATTAGGCGCAATGTTGAACTGCTCGTTCATGAATTTACTTCCTGTACAGTTTATTTTGGTTAAGTTGAGACCGTTCCTGACTGCTGCAAGAGGAGCGCAGGCTGCAATTTCCAAACAAATTCGCAATAATTTCATCGCTTTTCCAGATCGAATAACCTCTCATGTAGTTCCGACGGAACACGCGGTATTCGATGGAGAAAAGGACTGTCAGGCTCGATTTTCGTCTGCCCTCGCGCGATTTGGCGGTTCTTGGAAAACAAAGGCGATGGATCAAGGACCTTTTCGCCTGGCGTCTGCATGAATTCGTTGTTTTCGTCCGGGCAGAAATCGGCGGATCTGAATCTCATTATCTTGGGATGGAAAGATGGGATCCCGTTGCTACTGCTTCGACCGATCCTGGTGACAACGCCCTCTCAAAAAAGCATGAAAATGCTAACTAAAAATATTATCTTTGCATCCATTTATGCGGCAATCCTTGTCTGCTGTAATGCAAGGGCTCAAGAAATCATCAAAATCCTTGTCTCCGTTCCCTCCGCTGATCATGGCTGGACAGGAGGCATAGATTTCTTTGCCCAAGAGACGAAGAAGCGCCTCGAGTCGCTTTATAAAAACCTCCGGATTAGCGTGAAAACTGCGAATGGTTCCGTCGACCAGAAGAACAGTTTAGAAGAGTTCGTCACTACTCAAAAGATAGATGCATTAGTGATCCTTCCATACGAATCGGGGCCGCTGACCGATCCCGTTCGTAAGGTTAAAGAGAGAGGGGTATTTGTAACGGTCGTGGATCGAGCGTTATCTGACAATTCCATTCAAGATCTCTATGTGGCCGGTAATAATGCCGGCATGGGTAAGATTGCCGGACAGTACATGATTGATAGACTGGGGGGTAAAGGCGATATCGTTGTGCTGCGCGGTCTTCCGACGGTGATAGATGACCAGCGTTTTGATGCTTTCATGGAGCTAGTCAGGAACACCCAGATCAAGGTTTTAGACTCGCAGTACGCGAATTGGAAACGGAGCGACGGCTTCAAAGTCATGCAGGACTTCCTGACACGGTTTCCTAAAATTGACGCGGTTTGGGCCCAGGACGACGACATCGCTCTGGGTGTGCTGGACGCTCTGCGGAAGACAAAGCGAGAAAAAGAGATCTTTGTCGTTGGCGGTGGCGGAATGAAAGAGATGATAAAAAGAGTTCAGAACAGAGACGCCTTAGTTCCAATTGACATTGTCTATTCGCCAAGCATGATCGCCAACGCAATAGAACTCACGGCGCTTCACTACACGGCAAAGATACCAGTCAACGGGACCTACATTCTCGACTCTCCGCTAGTTACGCCGGAGAATGCGTCTCAATACTATTTCCCCGATTCACCGTTCTAAACTAAACCGCAAGCCTAAGGGCTCTCCGCGCGCTCAATCCGGGATTATCCGCTGAGAAGGTGGTTCAGTTGCCGGCCGAAAACCGCGCCCACTGACTTGGCGAGGATGCCCGCATAGCATGCGCCGCCCAATCGGCAAACCATTAAATGCCCCTCTGCAAAAGCCGGGGGGGAAGGGGAGGGTGGAGCCGGGGCCAATCGTCAGTCAGATCGCGGGGTAGAAGATCCCAAAGTTCAATTGGCGAGAAAATCGTAATCTGCCTGAAACGGTGGGGAATCCTTATCTATCTGTTGCGACTTGGGATTGAAGTAGTGATTTTAGAGCGTCAAAAAACGAAAACAGATAATTATCAACGCAACCAGAAACACAATTATTAGCGCGTCCAGAGCGAGATACGCTATCTTGGCAAAGTGATCGCCAAATCTGAATCTGACAAAGATCAGAATCAGAACTATCGCAATAAATGTGAAGGCCACGACGGCGAGATGCGGCACTATTGTCCTCCCGTCAAAGCGTACACGAGCATAAATTGCATGTCGAGATAGATAATTTTATGACCTTCGGCGTAGAAAAACTACTTCGAGATCTTTCATCGATAGGGACTTGCCAATTCGCAGTCAATACTATAATATCGCTAAAATTTAGGATGATAACTTCGGCAACGCGGGCTTGTTAGGATCAGTCTCGGACGTTTCTCTACCGCCGTGTGGGTTAGGACCAGTGCCAGACCCGGGACCAGCGGCATGACGTCAAGGAGAAGCTCAATTTTAGTCCAGCCTATAGCCGAAGACCGGCTGCGACGGGATAGTCGATCAGGAGGTCTTCGAGAGCATCCACAATCCCGGCAAGCTGCTGCTCCTCGTCTCCT
The DNA here is from genome assembly GCA_963742335.1 of uncultured Verrucomicrobiae bacterium. Lineage (GTDB taxonomy): Bacteria > Verrucomicrobiota > Verrucomicrobiia > Chthoniobacterales > JAFAMB01 > JAFAMB01. Next base: position 452,100 of record CAVULL010000004.1, on the reverse strand, counting down.
GGAAAGATCAGGTCGAGCCGAATGTAGGAGCTGAAGGCGGTGGCTGCCGGAGAACTCGCCATCGCTGCGTTCGCATCATCCGCGACTACGGCATGACCGATCGCCGCGAGGCGCCGCAATGCTATCCGCCATTCGTGACAGGACCAGTAGGGAGCGGTGACCCTATTTGGGAGCCAATTCCCTAGCACTAGTTTCCTTCTTGCGTAGTCGCCGAGAAAAAGGCTCGGACAACCCTCCTCCGCCCGGCGCTCGTATAGTATTCGCATTTTTTGTGGGGGTGGCACACCTCCTGCTCGTCCGAAAGGGCAGCACGTACGCTGTGGTAGTGAAATTAAATAGGACAACAAAAAAGTGTGACAAAAGTTAGTAAGTCAACAGATTCATCGAGTTTGGCCGAAGTTGTAGAATACCTCCACCGCGGCGGCACCACCAGCTTAGTCCGACTGGGGCGATGAGACCGCTCGCCGCTCGACGGAGAACTTGGACAGAGAGATGCTCCACTCCAGGAAAACGAATTCAGACTAAATCTCTAGAAAAAGGGTAGGTTATGATGAGAAATAATTTAACCAACGGCATGAGGCGACTATCAGGCGAGATTTCCGATCTCCGGCATAATCGTGCTGCGTTGACACGCGACCTGGTGCTTGGAAGAGCCATTCTAGGGAACACGGTTTCGGAAATGATCGTCGGTTTTCGACGGGACCGGGAGAAGATGCGGGAGAAAACCAGAGCCGAAGTGACGGAATTCATGAGGGACCTAAGATGCCGCTTGACCCTCGCAAGGGCCAATCTCGAGAACACGGTTTCGGAAATGATCGTCGGTTTTCGACGTGACCGCGAGAAGATGGGGGAGAAAACCAGAGCCGAAGTGGCGGAATTCATGAGCGACCTTATGGGCGCTCGCGCAGCGTGGTCCGGTTCTGCTGCTGAGCGAAAACCACCCCGGAGTAATCCCAGGAAGCGGTCGCACAAAGCTCACTCAAAAATCGAAAGGAAAAAACGGTAGGATCTTGGCCCTCCGAGAGCACCTCGTTTCAACCATGGTAATTCCAACGTCGTCTCTCGACGCTCCGTTATTAGTCACGCCGGAGAATGCGTCTCAATACTATTTCCCGGATTCCCCATTCTAAACTAAACCGGGAGCGATGAGCGAGGCCAGTTCGCTGAGGGTGCCTTCGATCGCGTTCGTTCCTGCCTGCGTTTTTTGGATGGCTCAGTTTGTTGATCTTAGCTATTCATCAATGTCGATGACAACTTTGCCGACTGCAGTTCCCGACTCAACCGCCAAGTGAGCGTCCAGAGCCGTCTCGAACGTAAATCTCCCTGGATTCAACAGGGCCGTTAACTTGCCAGCCTCAGCAAGTTTGGTAGCCTCACGCAAGATGTCCCCGTGGTGAGCTCTTCCTATGCCCGTCAGCATTGGCAGAAGTGTGAAAACGCCCGAGTAGGTAGCCCCTCGAAAAGAGAGCGGAGCCAGCTTATGAACTCCCCAGCCCAGACAACTCACAACGTGTCCTGTGTACGTTCGTACAGCCTGGAAAGAGTCGTCGAGAGTCGTTCCGCCCACCGTGTCGTAGACGATATCGAAGCCTTCGGAATTGGTGTGTCGGGCCACGTAACCATCGACGGTGTCGGTCTTGTAGAGAATCGCTCTTGCGCCGAAACGCTCGGCGATCGTCACTTTGTCCTTGGAAACTGTCGCGAAGACATGAGCCCCAAAGGCGCGGGCGATCTGCACAGCGATGTGACCAACCCCGCCTGCTCCTCCGTGCACCAACACCTTTTGTCCGGCGTGGACATTCGCGCGGTCTACGAGACCCTCCCACGCTGTGATGAAGACAAGCGGAAGTGCCGCGGCTTCACGCATCGAAAGATTTGCTGGCTTGATGGCCAATAGATCTGAGTCAACAGCAACAAACGCAGCAAGGGAACCTTGCAACCCCCCGATCCCTCCCGTCATTCCGTACACTTCATCGCCAGGCTTGAAAGCTGTTACACCAGGCCCGACGGCCTCAACGATCCCCGACAAATCCATCCCGAGGATCGCTGGAAGTGTCACTCTCGCGTGAGCTGCATTCCCGGTCCGGATTTTGACATCCAGTGGATTCACCCCGCTGGCCTTGACCCGAACAAGCACTTGACCTGCGTTGGCCACGGGATGCTTTACTTCTGTGAGAGTGAACGGAGCATTATAGCGTTCGAGGACAAGGGCACGCATAGATGGTGAAGTAGTCATGGCTAGCTAACCATTATGTGCCCAACTTTAGATGCGTCAGTTCTCCAGCGTGCCCATGTTGTGCCCGAGAATTTTGACCGTCTGATTGAGCTGCTGAATCTTCAGTGGCTTCCTCAGAACCGTGACCGGGCTAATTTGAAGAATCCGATCGAGGATCTCGCTATCCGGGTAACCTGTGATCACGATCACGTTGAGATCCGGATCAATCTGTTTAGCTGTCTTATAGACCTGATCACCAGGGGCGTCAGGCAGTTGCAAATCCAGAAACATAATGTCGAATTTCTGCTTCCGGAGGGTTTTGATGGCCTCTTTAGCCGTACCGACCACCACTCGACTAAAGCCGATTTGCTTCAAAAATGTTCGAAAGAGATCCTGCAGGCCTGGATCATCGTCGACCACTAGCACGGTTGGTTGGCCTTGCTGGTCTTGACGCAGAATGTCACGGTCCAGCGCGGATTTCTTGATCCGCCAGCGGCCGCCGATTTGAATGGCCGGAATCTTCCCGCGTTGTACGAGATAGTAGACCGTCGGGAGAGGAATCCGCAGGTATTCGGCCGTCTCTTTTACGGTAAGTAGATTGTGTATTGGAGTTTCGCTCACAGCTTAGGAGACCGTTCTGTTATAAATCACCGCGACAACCATAGCTATTCTAAGAGATCGTTTTTATCCGAACCACTTTAGCCTATCTTCGATAGTTTGAAACCTAATTTATTTGTGCTGAACGACTTGCGGAAGGCCAGAAGGGCCTTGGCACCAGTCGGGCTTCGTCAATTTACAAAGGCATCAGAAAGCCCGAGTTTCAGAAATCGGCAGAATTAGAGTGCTGGAGGCGACGCTGGCAGCGCTCACCAGGAATTGTGCGCAGCCCGAATCGACAGCGCTAATGACATTAGCTGCCTTGGTCGAGAAGAGGAGCCCCGAAAGTGAACGAGCTCAACAGCTATAAAATCTTTTCATTCAATCCTGAGCGTGGTAATGATTTTGGCGGTATGCCTTGAGCTTTTGCGACGAGATAACAGTTTAGTCTTCAAGTAAATCCCAACAAAGGACCCCCCCGTGCTCAAACGATTGTGCCTAGCAACCCTCATTTCTGCGACAACTGCCGTGACGTGCTTGTTCCCATTGATCAGTACAGCCCAGAGTGCGAAGTCGACCTACTACTGGATTTCACACGGATCACCGGCCGATCCCGTCTGGACACTATTCCTCCAAGGGGCGGAGCAGTGGGCAAAAGACACTGGCAACGATGTTCGCACCTCGTTCCACAGTGGGGATGTTCCCTCACACCAGGAAGCCTTCCGCGCCGCTATCACCGCTCGTGCTAAAGGGATCGTCACCAGCACACCTGACCCAGGCAGTTTGACGAAGGTCATCGCGGAGGCACATGCCGCCGGTATCTCTGTAATCATCATGAACACTGACGATAAGGGCAGCGGTCGTGATGCCTACGTCGGTGGAGACAACGTCGCCGCTGGCCGGCGTTTAGCGCAATATCTGGTCGACCATGGCTTTGTCAAAAAGGGGGATTTTGTCTGGACGCCCGTCGAGGTACCCGGAGCGACCTATCAGACATTGCAAACTCAGGGCTACGATACTGTGTTCAAGCCGCTTGGGATAACCACCGAGATCACCGAGGCCAAGCTGGACCAGGCTGAGGTCATTAATCGGATGTCTGATTACCTGACAGCCAATCGCAGTAAGATCAAGGCGATCTACTGTATCGGCGACTTAGTCAGCGGGAGCATCAAGCGGGTGTTTGATCAGGTTGGGATCAAGCCTGGCGAGATACCGGTCGTCGGTTGGGGCAATTCGATTGACACTGCTCAGGAAGTCATAGATGGGTACGTGAATGCGGCCATGTGGCAGGACCCACAGGCCACGAGCTATATGGCGTTATCGATGGCGTCGATGTCGGCAAGTGGGATTCCCCCCGGCTTCGATATCACCGTTGGTACTCTTTACGAAAAGGAGAAAGCTCCAAGCTACCTAAAGGTCATGCAGGGAAGTGCGGCCAAGTAGAGGTCGATTCGCAGAACGATAACACCGTGCCGAACCGGGTTCGTTCGCGCCTCTGGGAAACCGCCAGCGGCTTGCGGGTGACATGACCACTATTTGCAAGACGGAGTGGAGCACGGTGTAAGTAAAGCGTCCCGCTTTACCTCTTCCTGAGGAACGAACGCTGGGTAATGCTGGAAGCACGGTTGACTGGGCCCTTCAAAAGAATCTAGAAAAATCAGCGGTAAAAAAGCTTAAAGGAGTGACCGAAGGCACCAACAACATCGAGATCAAATCGAAAGTGATCATGCGCAGCCTGGAAAAACTTCTTCGTCAACGGCCGATTTTTTCTGCATTTCCGGTCAGCAGTTTTGTCGGATGCCAGCCCAACCTACAGGTAGGGGCAAACATCATTTGCTATATCCCAGAGCGAGTGGGGCATGGGTGCGAGGATAAGTATCAAAATTAGTATGGCGATATAACCCACCACCATGCGGCCGGCATCGAGAGTTGTTACATCGTTCAAAGGGGGCGCACCTCGGCCGGCGATGAAGAACACAATTAGCGCCCACATCATCAACCCGGGCCAGACGAACAAAGCCAGCAAAAACAGGGACCACATCGCCAGGCTACTGATAGTGTTGCCGACCCTGCTCCCGAACATCGCGCGCGTGATGTGACCGCCATCCAGTTGGCCCACCGGCAATAAGTTCAGTGCCGTGATAAATAATCCCAACCAACCCGCGAACGCTAACGGACTAAGCTGCACAAGCGCTCCGTACTGAGCAGCGTCTCCGAGCGAAATTTTGGCAAGGACTGTAAACAGTATCGATGAACCGACCGTCGCTCCATGCAGAAACCCATGCGATAACGTGCCGGCGCCGCCTGCAGTAAGACTTGAAGACCGAAGCCCGAGAAGAAGCGCCGGGACTGCGATCACAAACCCGGCGAGCGGTCCGGCAACTGCAACATCAAAGAGGATCTTTCTGTTCGCAGGAGGTGATCGCATTTGAATAAAGGCTCCAAACGTCCCAAGCCCGAAGGGCACTGGAACGAAGTAGGGCGGAGTGACATCCATCGCATGTCGACGCGCCATGAAAAAATGTCCCAATTCATGCACTCCGAGAATCAAAAGCAATCCAATGGAGTAAGATAAACCAACGGTGAATCGCTCCGGCTCCCGAGCTAAATCTACACCCTGATGACTGGCTCCCGCCCAGGTCGTCGTAATTGCAGTCAGACCGAAAAGAAGCCAATGCAACCAAGGTCGGACAGGTCTCCGTGCAACATCTCCTTCCGCCCGCTTCGGAATCAGAACTATTTTTGCGCCCAGCTGTTCATCTTCCTGAATCGAAGGGACAAAGCTTTTGCCGAGCGCTCGATTCAATTTTTCGAAGCTCGCCGAAGCGGAATCGCGCAGCGGGCCTCGAAACAGTTGCACTCCACTTTCCCTTATGGCAATTTTAACGTCCATCACTTGACGGACGACTTCTGGTTGCTCAGCCTCATTCAACATTCGCGGACCAAGGTCGGGACCGATCGTCGCCGCCAGACGCCTTTGCGTAGCGCTCAGCATCCACAAGACCAACAGGCAAAAAAGCAGCGCCAACCAAAATAAGGCGTGCCCGGTACTGGTTCCACCAGGCCGAAAAAGAAACATCAACCAGGGCAGCAGCAGCGCCACGATCAACAAAAATGCCAGCAACGGATTTCTCGGCCTTTGCATTTTATTCTTTCCTCCACATTCTGTTTGTTAAAGCCAGCTTCATCGGTTTCGCTGTTCCTTTCTACTCCAAACACCTTATCGAACGATGAACCCCGAAGCCGCGACTCCTAGCGAGTTATCTTTCAGAGCTTCTCCCCGATTTGCGATTTCATCCTGGGTCCTGACAGGTATTGCCCTGTTTCTGGTGCTTAAGTTGCATTTGCTCTCTGCCTTGATGGCCGGCCTTCTGACGTACCAGCTCGTTCGTCTGCCAACTCCTCTGGTTGAAAAACGGCTGCCAGGCAAAAGCGCTCGTCTGGCTGCTTTGGCCACGCTGTCGGTTCTCACAATCACTCTGCTGATTTTGCTGATCATCGGAATATTTGCTTTCCTCAAGAGTGATACAGGAAATCGACAGGCGCTGCTTGAGAAAACAAATCATATTCTCACTGACGCGCGTACCAAGCTGCCGCTCTGGATTGTTGACAATTTACCCAGCAACGTAGATGCGATGAAGTCCTATGCCAGCGAATGGGTTAGCGAACATTCCAAAGAGATTCAGGAGGCTGGAAAAGATGTCGTTCACTTTTTTGTCCGTGGTCTGGTAGGCATGGTGATCGGCGCATTGATTTCTTTGCATGAAGGGCCGGCAATCAGACAAATGCTTCCGTTGGCCGCCGCTCTTGCCTTGCGCGTCTCCCGGTTTGCCAATGCATTCCGACTAGTTATTTTTGCTCAGGTGAAAATATCCGCCATTAACACGATTTTCACTGGCATCTTTCTTGTCGGAATTCTGCCCGCTTTCGGGGTTCGCTTGCCTCTGACAAAGACACTGATTGCGACTTCTTTCCTGGCGGGCTTACTGCCGATTGTAGGTAATCTGATCTCGAACACACTCATCTGCATCGTGGGCCTATCGATTTCCATTTACGTTGCGATCGCGGCCCTGATTTTTTTGATAGTGATTCACAAGCTGGAATATTTTCTCAACGCAAAAATAGTCGGCGGACAAATTCGGTCTCACGCATGGGAACTCTTGCTCGCCATGATTTTCCTGGAAGCAGCATTCGGTACAGCCGGGCTCATTGCGGCGCCGCTCTACTACGCGTACATCAAGAACGAGTTTTCGGACGCGGGTTTGATTTAGGACATCGCCCCCTCGCGGCCTTTTTCGTTTGGCCTTCGCACGTTACAAGCCCGCGGCTCGAAGCCGCAGTGTCCGACAAAGTCGAGGTAGCGCGCGGATGACCTTGCAACGCACTACCGGGCATCATGGAGATAAGTCCCACAACAACAATCGGTTGCTTTGAGAAGAGATCTTGTAGCGCATCTGGAGCCTCTTCAGGGATAACCTCCTCATTCTAAGCTGCTTGCGCTTCGCAGACTTCTTGTAACCCGCAGAGGTTAGATGATAAATTTCTAGAAACACAATAAGGAAACTTTAGGGATTGCATTTTCAGAGCCACTGTAATTATTATTCGAGCCACTATAGAGATGCGCAAAACGATCTGTTTTTCGGCGATCCATTCTCACAGGAAATGTTCGTTCGTCGGCGATGAACGCAGCGCCACGGCATCGATGAGAAAAAGGGCTATTTCCAAGGTCATTTACTTCACGGCTTTTATTCTGCTGGTCCTCTCAACGAAAGGATCCGGCAAAGCGCCGGAAGCGATCAATCAACCCGTCAAATCTTTTGGGGACGAGGAACAAAGCAGATCCGAATCCCGACCCGGGAATTCCGCTCTTGCTTCCTTACCCCAAGAATCACCAATACAGCCATTAGATCCTGAAACTCTGCTGAAGGAACGGCGCTATAGCGAGCTTGAGCCGATTGCATTGGCTGAGCGCAACGCTGCTCTGGCCAGAGAATTAAGCTGGGCCTATTACAATGACCAATCTTATCCTCAGGCGGAGAAATGGTTTAGGCAAGCTCTGGACTGGAATGGCGCGGATTATGAAGCCGCTTACGGTTTGGCTCTGAGTTTCACACGGGAGGGCCAAATTGACAAAGCGGAAGAAGTCGCGCGGGGACAACTGAACAAGTATGCGAACATGCGAACGGCGTTAGGCGACATCCTGACCGCAAAGGCTGTTCGAGCATACCAGCGAAAGGATTACCAAGGCGGTTTGCAGCTTTTGGATCAAGTCGAAGCGTGTCGGCCCTTAAGCCGCGACGAAAGGATCTTGAAAGGCTGGGATCATTTCCAAATTGCTGAATACAAAACGGCGGGCCGAGAATTTGAAGCTTTATATAGCGAGAAACCGGACAAATTTGCCGCAGAAGGCATTATCGCATCGTATGCCAGACTTAGGGACTGGGCGAAAATAGCGGAACTAGGTAAAGCTTCCGGAGCCCATTTAGCCGATCTTTTCCCCAGTAGCGCGCTGCGTTATTACCCCCTTTATGCCGATGGAAATAGCACCGGCGTCCTCGATAATGCTGGCGAGAATCGTTTGTTTCTGGACGCCGGCTACAGGACTCTGAATAGCGACCGACTACCCAACAACGGGTCCTTGAACGAGCCGCTTTCCACGGAAACGAGCACTTACCAATTTGCGCTGCAAAACTTCTATATCTCTGACTTAGACGGCAGTTCGAACGAGAGATCGGGACTTTACGCTCCCTTCATCCACGCCTTTGTTAGGCCGACAACTCTCGTGTCGCCCGTTTCGGCCTCTCTCTCCGCACGGGAATCGGCACCGGTATTCCGTATAGTGCTCCTCGTCAGCATTCCCGAGCAGAAACTGGCCATCGTTAAGAACGGTAAAGTGTACAGAACCTACAAAATCTCAACCTCACGATATGGTGAAGGGGATGCTATTGGAAGTCGGCGCACCCCCACGGGGCATCTGATAGTCGCCACGAAGATAGGCGCGTCTGTACCCTCTGGCGGCGTCTTTCATCGGCGACGCTATACCGGAGAGGTTCTTCCTGTTAACGCCCCTGGTAGAGATCCGATCGTGAGTCGCATTATCTGGTTGCGCGGCCTCGAGTACACGAACAAGAACTCTTTTCACCGATGCATTTACATCCACGGGACACCTCGGGAAGATTCATTGGGCGCAAAAGTCAGCTACGGCTGCATTCGTATGCGTTCCCGCGACGTTATCGAGCTCTTCAACTGGATCGCCGTTGGCACGCAGGTTGCGATCGTCGACAGCGGAATTGATCGAGCATCAAAAGAGATCGCTGACAATTCACGCTTAATCGCGACGAACACCACCAAATCCACCGGAGAAACCGAGTTAGCCCCTAGATAAAAAGCCGAGACAGAGGTTGATTAAGCTGATTCCGGTCAAGATCTTTTGGAGGGCCTGTCGCTTGAGCGACCGGTCAGCGCTTTTGGCTTCCGACTTTGTCCTTTGAGCGAATCCGAAGCTGAAATCGTAAGTGGCGTCCATATTCCGGTTTCTTTGTTCATTAACACGACGAACCAGCAACCAAATTCAGGACACCAAAGACTATGGCCGCTTGTGAGATTAAGTGAAATATGCGATGGCCAGAAGGACGTCCACGAAACAACTGGTGCAGTAGCCTTCTAAATTGCCTGTTACGAGGAGACTGTCCATTCTTCAGTCATGGCCGAAAGTGATTTGACAGTTTTGAGACATGACGTGAAGCGGCATGAGGATGACTTAGAGAAGCTCGCGGAACGCATAGACGAGCTTGAAACGCAAAACAAGCTGTTGAGACGGTGCCTGGAAGACGCCGTCATTCTTTGTCGCACCCTCTACGGATTACTCGGCAGGGACAAAATGGGCCCATCCGCGGATGAGCTGCGAGTTGATTTGAGAAAGCGGCTGAACGAACTACACAAGCGACTTGATCTTGAAGACTCCTAGAAATCTTTTCGCAAAATATAATCAAAATCATGTCAGTTCCGCGGGAGGGTGCGACTTCTGCAGCGGGAAGGTTAGCCCCAGAGCCCGAGCCGGTTCCGGGGAGGTGATCAGTCGCTGACCTTCAAGTGACTGCCTTTGCTGACAGCTTTCGGTATGATCCCCTCTACGTTAGTCGCTGCTCGTCTGCAATCGTGCTCGATTTCTTTTAAGAAAAGGGAATCTGTGCAAGTTATTTGGTCTGATAAACGGGAGCAGGTTACAGGTACAAAGTGTTCAGCCGACGCAACTCGATCCTTGAGTAGAACGGCCTGACTATTCCGGCCAATCCATAATTATCATAAATTTGTTGGTGGTATTTGCATTGAGTTTGTATCAGGCCCTAGGTATTTCTACCTGCAAAGCAATGCGATTTTTCTAACCAATTAGACTGGAGCGAAGATGCCACGTTCAAGAGAAGGCTTGTTGTCCGCTATTCGGGCTATGTCGGAGATGACGGAAGCACGGGGTTGTACCCAGGCTGAGGCTAAGACGGCACGAGTAAAGGCATTCGAATTAATGTACAAGCATCGCATCAACATGAGAGATTTGATGACTCCTCGCTACCCGGCTGTGCCCCAAGTCCCGCTAACTCCTGAGCCGAGCAGGCGCGCGGCCTGTGATCACTGGGAACAATATCGCATCTACCCGAACGATGCGTTCGCGAAACGGACCTTTTCACGCAAGCCGTCGGATGGCGGCGCTGTTACCGGAGGAGCCGTGTTCGTTGTCGGATGCGGGATCACCGCCCTAGCTGTCTGGGTCATCGCAACGTTCTCAGCAGGGTGGGTTAACCAACCGTCGTCAGCGCGGGAACAAATCGCCAAACTGGCAGAAGCACGCGATGAGCTTCAAGCGATTCCTGCTAATCGTTGGATACCGCCCAGATAAAACCGAGAACATCTTGTCCTTCCTACTTTTAAGGACAGGGGCTTGATCGATTGCTGCAGGCAGCCGTTACAGGTCTGAAGCCGAGCGGAACTTATCCACTGGCTTTGGTACAAGACCAGGAAGATCGGAACCGGGACTTTCAGCCTTTGACCAGGATCAAGACAACCCGGGCGGAGCCGCGATCGTAAACACGCCAGGACCTCTACGCCACGTAATCGTTGGACCCCAAGCGCGAAGCGACCGGCGTCTCCGATCAATCCGCCTATCTAAGCGTTCATGGACAAGATATGCCAACATGCTGCGGAAAACGGCTTGCTAACATTTGATGTAAATACGAGGTGGTCGAAGGACACTGGAGGGTTGCGCTTCGTCATTGGCCAAGGTGTATTGCAGGAACAGAACGCGACCAAGACCGAGCATTGCCCGTTGACGAATCCGCTTATGACCACACTCGACAATGATGAGCAATTTTACCGCGATACAGAGAGTATTGCCTTTCCGAATCTCGACGATCGGCAGCTCGCCATGCTAGAGCCGCTCGGCACCCATCGCCTTGTGCGGCGCGGCGAACTGGTGTTCAAAGCGGGCCAGCGTGATCTCGGGTTGACGGCGGTCCTGCGCGGCGAGCTGGAAGTTTTCGAGTCGCGCGACGGGCAAGAGCAAATCCTCGCGACTTTTGGCCCGCGCGGTTTCCTAGGGGACGTAGCGATGCTCATGGGCACCGCAGCATTTGCCAGCGCGAGAGGCAAAGCCGATGAGAGCGAAATTCTGGAAGTATCCGGAGATAGGCTTCGCCGAGCCCTTGCGGAGCTGCCAGGCGTTAGCGAGCCGATCGTTCGCGCGTTCATCATGCGTCGGCAACGGCTCAAGCGCGACCGCGAGTTCGCCGGGCTACGTATCCTGGCGCAGGGGGGCTCACAGGACGGCCACCAACTCGACGATTTTCTCGACAAAAACCATGTCCCGCACCGATTGATCGACTTTGAAAGCGAATATGGGCGCGCCTTAGGCGAACGCTTACATCTGACAAGTCGAGATTTGCCCGCGCTGATCACGGCTGGTGGGATGCCGCTGCGGCGCCCGTCGCTCCGCGAAGTCGCCCGTGTCGCCGGGCTGCTTCGACCGCTGGCGAGCGAGGAGGAGAGCGAAATTAACTGCGATCTGGCCATAATCGGCGCGGGTCCGGCAGGTCTCGCTGCCGCGGTTTATGCCGCGTCCGAGGGCCTGAAGACCGTGGTGTTGGAAAGCTACGCGCCGGGTGGACAAGCCGGATCCTCTTCGTTGATCGAGAATTTTTTCGGCTTTACCAACGGCATCAGTGGCGGCGAGCTGACTTATCGCGCGCAGCTTCAGGCCTATCGATTCGGCGCGAAGTTTTCCACTCCCGCTCAGGCGCTCTCGCTCGCATTTACTGACGGCGAGCATCGCGCGAGCCTGCAAATCGAGGGCTGCAACGCCACCCTGCGGGCGAAGTGCGTCATTCTTGCAACGGGCGCAGATTACCTCCGTCTGGAAGCCGAGGGACGCGAGACCTTCGAAGGTTCTGGCGTTTACTACGCCGCCACGGCGCGGGAAGGGCAACTCTGCCGCGGCTCAACCGTGATTGTTGCTGGCGGCGGCAACTCAGCGGGTCAGGCCGCGATGTTTCTCTCTGAAGGCGCGGAGAAAGTGCTGTTGGTTATCCGCGGCGAAGGTCTCGCCAAAAGCATGTCGACTTATCTCTCACGGCGTGTTGAGGCGAAGGAGAACATCGAGATACTAGCATCCACCGAGATCCGGAAGATGACCGGCGAGAGAGTTCTCGAAGCGGTAGAGCTAGAGAACACCAAGACGCACGAACGTCGTACTGTACAGACGCCCGCCGTCTTTTCCATGGTCGGCGCAAAACCGTGCACCGCTTGGCTGCCCTTGGAGATCGAGCGCGATGAAAAGGGTTTTGTCAAAACCGGCCAAGCGGTCGCCGATGCGCCGGCGTGGAAAGGCCTGAACCGTTTTCCGGGGCCGCTGGAGACAAGCCGGCCGGGTATCTTTGCTGCCGGCGACGTGCGCTCTGGCTCGGTGAAACGGTGCGCCGCCGCGGTGGGTGAGGGCGCCATGGCCGTCGAAGGCGTACACGAGGTCCTGAGAACTTACGCCTGACCGCGTTACTCGCCTACAAAGGGGGGGCGAGCTGGAAATGCGCCTCACGTTCGGCCTTATCGAAATGACTTGCGTCCTATCCCCCGATGGAACGGTGATGTTTAACGTTCGGGGTGCAAGTTCTAGTCAGCAGGGATCCCATTCTGGAACTCCTGAACTCCTGCAACTCCTGCAACCTAACTTCCGTCCCTGACCACCTTGCTCGTCAAATATTTCAGAGGGGCTGGATTGAATCTGAGAAGCCCAAGAAATCTGTTTGAAATCCTGGGATGGAGGACGGCAAGCCGAGCCAATTGATTTACCCATAGCCGGTGGCGATACACCTTTCGATGCTGTCGGGCAAAGATGAGTGCGGGGTTCGAGGAATCTGTGATTGCCCTCGAAATGGCCGTTGCGGCGAGCATTCCGCTCTGCAATGCGTAGAGGATCCCTTCTCCGGTCAACGGCTCTACTACGCGAGCGGCATCGCCAATATACAGGAGGTTCGCGTGACGTGTTTGAATCACCGGCCTGGTCAGAGGAGTGATCGATTGCCAACGGTGATCGGGATCAAGTTGGAACTTCTCTGCCGTTTCTTTTCGAAAGCGCTCCGCATGTGCCGGTCGGCAAACCAGGCAGAGGTTTGTCAAACCTTCTCCGATCGTGGCCAGTCCGAGATATCCGTATTGGCACAATTGCAGTGTGACATGAGGTTCAGCGTCAACCGAAAAATGAGTCTGCAAGGCGACGCGGTCTGTGCGCGTCTTGGGATATTCCGCCAACTGGCGGGCCACGGACGAATTTCGTCCATCCGCCGCCACGAGGAACCGGGCACGGACTGTTTCGTCATTGGTGGTGACCTCCCACCCTGCACCGTTCTGAACTTTGAGCACCGGTTGACCGAATTTGACCTGCGCTCCCGTCGAGATAGCATTTTTGATAAGGGCGTCATCAAAAAACCTTCTCCGGATCCCGCGTTCTCCTCTGGGATCGTTTGGGAGCTGAAATCGGATCGCGCGGCCTGCCAAATCAAGAAATTCGACCCAGAGCAATTTCGCACCAGGAAGACGATCAATCAGTTCACTGACTCCCAGGTGATCCAGGATTTTCCAGGCACCTGGGTTGAGGCAATCTCCGCAAACCTTCTCTCTCGGAAATTGGGCTCGTTCGATAACCAGGGTCGACAATCCCGCGCGCGCCGTCAGAGCAGCCACAGTGGATCCTGCAGGACCCGCACCCACGACCAGAACGTCGTAACGAATCATAGGAAGAGCTCGGCGATCGAGTCAGCGACCATCCGGCCCTTGGCAGTTAGGCGAACGTGCGCATTTACATCCTCGAGATAACCTTCCTTTCGGAGCGCCTCAAGTTCGCCGATCATGCCTTCCATTGCTGATTCCGGTACTCCGACCGATGTCCGCAACCCGAACGCAGCCCTCTCGGCGTTTCGGATTTTTTCGGTAATTTTTTCCTCAAAATTGATCGGTTCAGCCCCCTCCTGAAGCTGCTCGATGTAGCGAATAGTATCCGGCGTATTCTGCCAGCGTCGGGTGCCGATCGTGGAAAAAGCGCTCGGCCCTAAACCGAGGTAGTCTCTGCCGAGCCAATAGGCGAGGTTATGTCGGCATTCATAGCCTGGAGTCGCGTAGTTGGAGATCTCGTACTGGTGATAGCCGCCGGTCTCGAGAAGCGCCATTGTCACTTCGAAAAATTTTGCGTCCTGCTCCAGATCCTGAGACAATACCCCCCGTTGAAGATGCCGGAAAAATTCGGTATCCTCCTCATACGTCAGGCAGTAGGCGGAAATATGCTCGGGAGCCAAGTCGATAGTCTTTTGCAGACTTTGTTCCCATGTTTCAACGGATTGACCCGGAATTCCGAAAATCAGGTCGAGATTCAGATTCGTAAATCCAGCCTTTCTCAGAACATGAAACGACCGCTCGGCTTGTCGCGCCGAGTGAACGCGACCCAGCCGACTCAGCATCTCCGGATCCCAGGATTGGACTCCCATGCTGATGCGATTCACTCCGAAGTCGCGCAGCATCTGTGCCTTTTCAAGAGATACCGTGGCAGGGTTCATCTCGAGAGTCCATTCGCGTAAACCGGTAAGATCGAGGCGTTGGTGCAGTCCGGAGAGCAGGAACTCGAGTTGCTTCACCGCCAGGGCGGAAGGGGTGCCACCGCCAAAAAAGATTGTTTCAATCCGGCAACTCGCCACTTCCCTGAGCCGTCGATCGAGGTCCAGGAGGACTGAATCGAGGAAAGCCTGCGTCTTATTGCGGTCCGAAGCCTCTTTATAAAAGCTGCAGTACGGACAAACCTTCGGACAAAACGGAATGTGGACATAGAGATGATGCAATTCCGCGATCTCTTCAATTCCGTTTTGGATTTGCATAAACATGACTATACTCCAGCCTCGTGTTCCGAGCTGTCGTGACGTTATTGATTTGTGGCCTTCTTTCCAGTCCGATCTGGTGCTCCGGAGAGGCGCCACAGCCCTCGGAGGCCCCAGAGCCTTCGCCGGTAGCGGCTGAAGAACCGGCCGCACCGCAGCCGACACCGGTCCCGGCTCGGTCGTACGTTTATCGAATCGAAAATCCGGATGCGATTGCCGACTACGAAACAAACTCAGGAGTCGTTCGCCGCATGGTAGATGATCTGGTAATGGTCGCGACAGGGGAGCCTACGGTCTCAGCCGCGTGGGGATCTCTCGTCAAACCCTCCGACGTCGTTGGCATCAAGGTCTGCACGAATGGGGCGCCTCTTTTTAGTTCTCATCCGGCTGTCGTCAACGCGATCGTTGCCGGCTTGGCGGACGCCGGTGTGCCACCTCAGAATATCGTCGTCTGGGATCGCGAAGAGCGTCTGCTAAAGGTGGCTGGTTTCCACTCGAGGAACGCGGGATACCGCCTGATGTGGAGTGAAGGTAATTATGATCCAAAAGCCGTTATTACCTCACCAATCAGTGGAAAACTGATTTACGGTGATCTCCTTTTTATGGCCAAGGCTCCTGACCTGTTGCGAGGGGGAGAATTGCGGGAGGCACCAGTTGAAAAAGAAAAAAAACGACCGCGAAGCATCGACAACCTGAGCGATGAGAGTCACCTGAGCAGTATCTTGACTCGGGTGGTCACCAAAGTAATCAATGTGCCGGTTTTGTCCGATAACCTTTATTGCGGCCTTTCCGGCGCTCTGTTCAACATGACCATCCAGAACCTCGATAACTGGCGGAGGTTGATTCAAGACCCGATCAACGGCGATCCTTCTATCCCTGAAGCGTACGCAGATCCCCGGATTGGCGACAAAGTAGTCTTTCAAATCATGGACGGTTTAATCGCTCTGTATGCCGGCGCACCGATTGGAGATGCCAATTATGCCGTTCATTACGGAACTTTGTACGCGAGCAAGGATCCTGTGGCCATGGATGCGGTCGCGCTAAGGAGAATCGATGAATGGCGTCTCGGGGCTCAAATGGATCCTGCCTCAAAAACGGCAAAATATCTCCAGACCGCGTTTAGCTACTCCTTAGGTAACGCCGATCTTAGCAAGATCGAGGTGGTCGATGTCCGGTGAAGCCGAGTTGTTTGCTCTTCTTGAAGGGGTCTCTCGTTCTTTCTATCTCAGTGTGCGCTTCCTTCCGCGCCGGATTCGCATGGCTATTGCGCTTGGCTATCTCTTAGCCCGCGCATCAGATACTATTGCCGACACCAACCGGCTCCCTTCGTCGGACCGAATTGAACTTCTAAAGCGGTTTCTCGGTTGTATTTCAAACCCCGAAGCTAAAGATGCGCTGGATCTGGCTAACCTTTTAGCGGCCCAGGCAGACGGGCCGGAAAAAGTTTTGCTGGCCGACATTAACCGCGTGTTGGACGGCCTCTCGAAAATCCCGCCGGCTCACCGTGACCTCGTAAAAGAAGTTTTGGCGAAAATCATCTATGGGCAGACTCTCGATATCGAGAGGTTTGAGTCCAAGCCGGGGGTCTTTGCGTTGGCTGATGATTCGGCGCTTGAAGAATATACCTATCTGGTTGCCGGTTCCGTCGGCGAGTTCTGGACCAAGATTTGTCTGTTGGAGTGGTCGGCATACGCTCGGCTATCTGCGCAAGAAATGCTTCGTCTCGGAAAGGATTTTGGAAAGGGCCTGCAGATGATCAACATCCTGAGGGACTATCCTGCCGATCTGAAAGCCGGAAGATCCTATCTGCCCATTCCTAACCCGGCGGAAATCGCTTCGAACCCGGCTCTGGGCCGCCCAGAGTGGGAACGATGGCGGCGGCGAGCGTCAGATTATCTCGAGGAGGCTTGGAAATACGTAATCGCTGTCCGGCCCTGGCGAGTTCGGTTTGCCTGTGCAGTGCCTGTTTTCATCGGGGTGCGCACCCTGATGCTGTTAGGCGATTCGTCGGAAAATCGTTTGGGAATCAAAGTGTCTCGGAACGAAGTCCGCTGCCTGATGCTCTGGGCAGTCGGCATCGCTTTGTTTCGCTCTTTAGAGCCGGTTGCTTATCGGACACTCTTTCGGCGTCTTGGGGTCCCGGCGACGTAGAGGCATAGGCTTCCAGCACAAGCTTCCGGCCTGCCTCCTGGCGGTGAGAGCGATGTTTGTGGAAGACTATTTAAAAGAGCAACGCGAGACGGTTCGCTCCGTCCTGAAGAGGCAAAGCGGGACGCTTCGCTTAGTGCGCCTGAAAGTGCGCACCAACAGTGGGGTGGAAGTCCCCATCGGACAGAACACTGGCTGTCCGTAGCTGAAGGAAACTGCGTCGCCGAGAGGCGGGGTGGGGAGCAACCGGAAGCGAACGACCAGTCCATAATTAAGAAAATGATGAACTCGATACGGCCTGATGCATTGGCGAGCCTGCTAAGTGAAGGCGAAGCCCAGAACGGAAGCCGATCCGGAAAGGGAGAACGGCAACTTCGCGACCTGACCTGCGGCGAGACAGTGAGCGTAGGGCCAGGAGTGCATGGGGTGGGTGGAGACAGAATGGTCGGAAGTTGGAGCGACATGAATCAGGGATCACGATTCGGGAAAGGAACGGCGTTCATGGTCTGCAGAAGGTCCGAAGAACCGTACCCGAAAGGTGACAGAGCCTCCATAGTAGCGCAGAAGCGGGGTAATGCCCGTGGAGCCAAGGGAGGCAGGAAGGTGGAAGCGAAAGACAGCACCACAGGAACACAACACCGCGGCAGTGCCCCAGAGGGCTCCACAAGACGGAGAAGATCCGCCCGGTGGGCAGAAGCTTCGAGGTCTGGACCGAGCGCATGTTGGCAACCCTGGAAACGGGAGTCAACCAGTACGAACCAACCTGAGAGATCAATGGCTGCGTCGGCCGATCTTCGGCGCGAACGAACCACCAACTGGAGAGCTGGGTGCGGGAAATCCGCCTGCCCAGTTCGGAGGGAGGGGCGACCTAATCCGTCGTCCCTACCCCTATCACGCCGACCCGAAACCGGAAGCTGCTTCTCACTTGGCCCTGAAGACGCTGATGGTCGTCAAAAAATCGATCGCCCGCTGGAGGACCAGGTCTTTGGGATGTTGTTGTTTCGATTTTCCGTTGGCGTGGTCCGCTTCGTACGCGTCCAGATCAGGGTTTTTGCCCGCCACTAGAGCCGCCTCATTGGTGTGCGGCCGCTCTTCGTCAAAAATGTATTCCGAAACTCCGTTCTGGTCTTCGAGGGTAAGGACGGCGTCTTGCTGCTGTTTTTGGAATGGCACCGCGATATCAGGTATAAGTCCGTCTGGAAAAATGAGAGGTGCGCCGGCAATCACCAATTCCTTGGTGGCCACCGTCAAGAGGAGGTTATCGCCGATTGGGAACCGTTCATACTCCACGGCACGCCCGGAGGTTTTCTGACCAATGATTAACGCATGCAACTGTTGCCTGAGGGTCCCGGCAATCGCCTCAGCTGTTCCTGCGTTTTCTTGGCCGACGAGCACGGCAAGCGGCCCGGTGAAAAGCGGGTCCGCAGACGAAGCAAAAGCTTGCGTCGCTCCTCCTTTAGGTTCCACCAGGTTGAACAATACTTTCCCTTTGGGCACAAACCGGCTCAGGATATCCGCAGCCAGCTGAAAATCGCTTGTGGGTTGCATGGTCCGCAGATCAAGGATCAGGCCAGTTATTCCCCGATTTCGGAAATTGTTGAGAGTCTCGTCAAGCTGGGGAAGAGCATTCCGGGTAAAACTCCCAAGGCGCAGATAGGCGAACTGCGTTTGAATGGAATCGGATTTGAAAGGTCTGTTTTCCAATGGTTGGCCGGTCTGAGCTTTCGTTTGCAGGCTTGCGCCTGGACCAAGTCGCGAAAGCAGGCCTTCCACGGCCGCCTGATTAATTTCCTGGGTGGTTAGCGCGTTCGCGTCGACATAGCTGGATCGAAGTTGCTCGATCACTCGCTGCAGGCCCGTCTGGTCCAATTCGTCTATCAGTTCTCGCAGGGGCTTTGCCGTTGCTGGAGTTGCCGTTGCCGTTGCTGGAGTCACTGAGGCGTTTGGAGTCGGTTTCGGGGAAGCTGCAGGCGTTTGCTGGGCGGGGCCGAATCGCGCGAGAAGGAGAAGAATGCAAATGATAGTACGCTTGGACATCCAGAAGATCGTTTGAGGTTAAATGGCCCCAATGTCGTGGCGGAAGTAGCTTCCGTCGAATTTGATCTTATCGACAGCGTCGTAGGCTCGCGCTTTGGCGGCTATCAAGGTGTCGCCGATCGCCGTGACCCCCAGAACGCGACCGCCCGAAGTGACCACTCGGTTTTTAGTGAACTGAGTCCCGGCGTGGAAAACTTGTACATCTTCCATCTGCTCGACATCCCCCAGTCCGGCGATTGTTTTTCCGGTTTCATAATTGTCCGGGTAACCGCCGGAAGCCATTACGATGCAAACGGCGGAACGCTTGTCCCATTCGGCCGTGACTGTATCGAGCCGTTCGGTGATCGTGGCTTCCAGCAGATCGACGAGGTCACTCTCGAGTCTTCTCAGGATGACCTGAGTCTCCGGATCTCCAAACCGGCAGTTAAACTCCAACACCCGCGGACCATCCCTGGTCAGCATCAGTCCTGGGAATAGCAATCCGCGAAACCGGAGCCGATCTTTCTGGATACCACGAACAAACGGATCGAGAACGCTTTCCCGAATCTCCTGCAAAAGTGCCGGATCCAGTTGCGAAGGGCTAAAGGTTCCCATACCCCCGGTGTTTGGCCCTCGATTGCCGTCATAAAGTTGCTTGTGATCCTGCGCAGTGGGAAAGAGGAGGTAGGATCGACCATCCACCAGAGCGTGTATTGAACACTCTGCGCCCGAGAGAAATTCTTCGATGACGATTTTCCGACCGGCCTCCCCGAAGCGGCGTCGCTCAATCATATCATCGATGGCTGTCTCGGCTTCGCTGCGGTCATGCGCAATAACGACTCCTTTTCCAAGGGCTAGTCCATCCGCTTTTACTGCAAGAGGAAATCCAAAATCAGTCAGAGCGTCTTTCGCATCTGACGACGATTCGAATTCCCCGAATCGCGCTGTTGGAATTCCGTGGCGAACCATGAACCGTTTTGCAAAACTCTTCGACGATTCTAGTTGGGCGGCTTCTCTGCAGGGTCCAAAAATGCGCAAGCCGGCCTTCTCAAAGAGATCGACGATTCCGGCCGCCAAAACGTCATCCGGGCCGACCACGGTCAGATCGATCGACTCTCGTTGCGCGAAATTCAGCAGTTGATCGAGTTCGGAAGATTTGACCTCGACGTTCCGACCGACCTGGGCGGTTCCTGCGTTTCCGGGCGCGATGAAAATCTGCCTGACTCGGGGAGACTGCCGAAGCTTCCAGGCAAGCGCATGTTCGCGGCCGCCACCGCCGATCACCAAGACATTCATGATCAACCCCTCACCGAAAGGACGGCAGGTAAACGGTCGTTGTCGTTGGCAGCTGGGACACCGTAAGCGTAAACCGATTGCCCCTGATGTGAACTACGTTTGACTGACGGTAGGGCCACTCGCCGTTTATCGGGACAATGATACGGGGTCGAATGCGGTCGATCGTCACTCGGCGTTCTTCGTCGGTGAATTTCGGCGAACCGCTCGCCGGCAAAAAGAGCACGTCAACGCGTCCGATATTGAGCGCTTCCGACGGGGTCACGGCATCCTCGATAGCCCCCAGATGACAGAATCGGATGCCATCCATCGCCCAAGTGTATGCGACGTTCAGTTGGGAAGGGGCCACCAGGTTCTCTGAGCTGGTCTGAATTCCGCGAACCAGGACACCGCTCGCTCGGTTCACGCCGCTTGCCATCGAGCTGCGGAAGATAATCGGCGAGCCGCTCACCAGATCGGTAAAGTTCGAGGTGTCGCTTTCATGGGTGATCAGGATAATATCCGCGGGAACAGTGGCGACCTTCCCAGGGTTATTAGCTCCTCGAGGGTTAAATGGATCGGTGATAATGGTCAAGCCAATCGAAGAAGTAACTCGAAAACAGCCATGTCCCAGCCACTCGACCGTTACATCGCGTGGGCCTATTTCAGCCGCTTCGTTACGCTTGTGGCGGGACCAGCAGCCAACCAAGAGCAGGACTGCAAAGAGGAGGGAAATGCTTCGATACATGCTTGAGGGTAGGAATAACCGCGGTAAGACGCCAGAGTGACACATCGCGACCCAACGTTCAAGGATGCGTATAGCGCGAAAATCGCAGTCTGTTTACCTGGGCGATTTTCGCGCCAGCTGGTTAGCATGAGTGCGTTAGTCTCAGAAATGGCGCAAGGCCGACGTTTCTCCCGCTTTACTTTTCCAGTGGAAAGAGTTGTTGATCGCCAGAGTGATATATTTCTTGGCAACACCCACGGCTTCCCCAAGCGGGAGACCAAGCGCTAAGTTCGCTGTGATGGCAGAGGAATAAGTGCAACCGGTTCCGTGGGTTGAAACTCCATGCCGATAGGGCTCCGAGAATTCATGCGTACCTTCGTGATCGATCAACAGGTCGACGGCCTGATTCAATTTCAGATGACCGCCTTTCATCAGAAAGGGAACACGATATTCCTGGTAAAGGCGAACCGCTGCTTCACGCATTCCTTCAAGTGAATCCAGCCTGGTCTCGAGAATCGTTGCCGCCTCATCCAAGTTCGGCGTGATCAGATCCGCGAGTGGAAATAGTCGAGACTTGTACCATTGAACAGCATCAGGCCGCACGAGCGCTTCACCTGATGTGGCTATCATGACAGGATCGACTACCAGGTAAGGCCGTTCGTTCCGGGGAATAGCCTCGTACGCTTGACAAACCAGATCGATAATTTGGCGGGTGTGCAGCATTCCGGTCTTGATCGCGACAACCGGGAAGTGGCTCAGACTCAAGTTGAGTTGGTCACGGACGATCTGGCTCCTGATTGCCTGTATCGAGCGCACCTCCCCAGGCACTTCGGCGACCACGCAGGTGACAACTGTCTGAGCGTAGACTTTGAAGTGGGTAAAAGTTTTCAGGTCGGCCTGAATTCCGGCGCCGCCAGAGTTGTCCGATCCTGCAATACTGACCGCGACTGGTATTTCCATAGGAAGAGACTTTTTGTTCAATATGGCGCATTGTAGCCGCGTGAGCTCAGCGTTTCGGGAACTGGCGGATCTTCGCGTGATCATCGACAAGGTTGTTTACATGCCGACACTCGAAGCGCCGCCCGATAGGCCCTACCCGTTTGTTTACTTTATCACGATCGACAATCAATCGGTCGAAACGGTCACCATCCGCGGCCGGAAATGGGTGATCAGTGATGAGTCCGGTCAGAAAATTGTCGTCGAGGGAGATGGCGTAGTGGGCGAGCACCCTTGCCTGCGGCCGGGAGAACGATTCTCTTACAACAGTTATCACGTTATCGGTTCGAATAGCCTGGCAGAAGGTGCTTTCATCGGTCTCACGAATGCCGGGACGCCGTTTGTTGTCCGCATCCCTCAATTCAAGATGGATGTGCCAAAAGAGATTTAAGAAATTCAAGGAGCGGGAGCCAGGAGTTGCAGGAGTCAGGAGTTGCAGAATTGCCGAGAGTCGCACCGGTTAAATTGCCCCGACTTCGGATTCCCGACTCCTGACTACTCTGAAACTTGAGCTAGTGCCGCCGAGCGCGAGTTTCTTCTCAAATCTTCACGCGTTCTTCCCGTGCGGTGCTTCTCTGAAACTAGAGCTTGTGCCGCCGAGCAAGAGTTTCTTCTCAAATCCTTCACGCGTTCTTCCCGTGGGGTGCTCCCGACTCCCGACTCCTGACTCCTTAAACTCCTGAAAAATGCCCATCTACGCGTAGACAACCGCGTCCATCCTCACGTCGTGCGATTCATGGGGGATCTCAGAGAAGAGTTGAAATTCGAAACAGACGCCGATCTTGATCGTCGTCAAAGGGATCGTGGAGAGAAATCTGTCGTAAAATCCAGCGCCTCGACCCAGCCTGTCTCCGTCCGATGTGAAAGCCAGCCCGGGCACAACGATGAGGTCTAACTGCTCCAGACGCGGGCCCGGCCCCGACTGGCGGATCCCAAAACGGCCGGAAATCAGCTCCGAAAGCGCAAAGACAGGACAAAACGATAGAGCCTCGCCTTCACATCGTGGATAGCTGACCAGATGAGATCTAAGCGGGCCGAGGTCCCACAAAAGGTCCAGGTCCGGTTCGGTCAGGGTCGGCGCGAACAGGCCGAGGTTTTTTTTGCCGGCAAAAAAGGGGACCAGCTTTTCGCAGATCCGCACGGATCGTGAGTGTCGATCTTCTGGAGATTGTTGCTTTAAACGTTCTCGCATCGTGGCACGCCAGCGAGATTTATTGGAAAATTGCGATCTGGTGTTTGCCATCGTCACACAATTCAAGGATGACTTGTTTCTAGTGCCGAATACCTCCAGGAATCAAGGCCACAGAGTCAGCTTAAAACCTGGCAAGGGCTGGCTGCGGAGAAATTTTTTTACCGAAGTCTATCTACCCTCTCTCTTTACCCGTCGCAAAGGGACAGCGCATCGGGTAGAATTTCCCGAGTTCGGCCCCGAACAGATCTGTTTGACCTGGATCGGGCATGCCTCGTTTTTAATAAGTTGGCGGGGGTTGAATATCTTAGTCGATCCAATCTGGTCGCTTTGGCTGAAAGTCGTCAAGCGGCTTCGGCGTCCAGGATTTCCGTTACGCGATCTGCCCGATATCGATCTGGTGCTCGTGACGCACGCTCATTTCGATCATTTGGATCGGCGAACATTGCGACGGATCTCTGCATTTCAGCCTATTATTGTGCCGAATGGAGTGGGGAATTTGGTGCAGGATTTGGGATTCAATCGAGTTCACGAATTGGACCGGTGGGAGACCCTGAAAATCGGAGAAATTGGAGTCACCCTGACTCCCTGCCATCATTGGGGAGCCCGCGTTCTCCATGATCGGCATCGAGGATTTGGCGGATTTCATTTAAAGCTTGGAACCAGAACAATCTTTCATTGCGGAGATAGCGCTTATTTTTCGGGGTTTGCCGAAATTGGGCAGCGGTTACCGACGGAGATCGCCTTGTTGCCGATCGGAGCATACGATCCGCCGACCCTTCGGGAGGTCCACATGAATCCCGAACAAGCCATCCAAGCCTTTACGGAATTAAACGCCCGGATCATGGTCCCCATGCACTATGGCTCATTTCGATTGAGTTTTGAGCCTCCAGAGGAACCGCTCAGCCGGTTGCGCGCGGCCATCAAAAGACACCGGATCGAAGAAAGGGTCGTCGTAATGGAGGAAGGCGTCCCTGGCGTTTTCTAACCGTTTTCGTGTGATCGTCCACTGGCGCCACTTCAGTCACTTATAATTATTCATTGTTCATGATCGCTTGTGTCATTCATCGAGCTAAAGATCTGCAGATCGAAAACCGTCCGGAGCCGCAACCAGGCATCGGTGAAGTTATTATCCGATTCGGCGCGGGAGGAATCTGCGGATCGGATCTGCACTATTTTCATGAGGGCCGGGTCGGTAACTTCGAATTGCGGGAGCCGATGATACTGGGACATGAACTAGCTGGAGAGGTAGTCGAGATTGGCCAAGGGGTAACCAAGGTTCGAGGCGGACAACGGGTCGCCGTGAATCCGACAAGACCTTGTCTGCACTGTTTTTACTGTCTATCCGGTCGCTCTAATCTATGTCAGAACGTCCGCTTCTTTGGCAGTGCCTCCCGGTTTCCCCACGTGCAAGGGGGGTTCGCTGACCTGTTCATCGCTTCGGAAGAACAATGCGTGCCGATTCCGGACTCCCTCTCTTATTCCGCTGCCGCTTGTGCGGAGCCACTGGCCGTGACTTTACACGCAGTGGCTCGGGCCGGATCCTTATTAGGCCGGCGGGTTCTGATCACCGGAGCGGGTCCCATCGGCATCCTCAGCGTTGCGGCAGCGCGCCTGGCTGGTGCGTCGGAAATCGTGATCACGGACTTGTTTGACGAACCATTAGCGGTGGCGGAGCGCATGGGTGCCAGTCGCGTGGTGAACGTGAAAACTGCTGCAGCGCATCTGGAAACCTTCGTTCAGGATGGCGGGTATTTCGCTGTGTCGATTGAAGCGTCCGGGAACATCCGCGGATTGGAAAATTGTATCGACGCAACTCAGGCGGGTGGGCGGATCGTCCAAGTGGGTATTTTTCCGCCAGGTAATCCAGGAACCCCTCTCAACAAGCTACTGGCAAAAGAGTTGGAATTTTTTGGCACTTTTCGTTTCCATGAAGAATTTCGTTGGGCCGTCCAGGCGTTGACCACTGGCAAGATCGATGTGGATCCGATTTTAAGCGCCCAATTTACCTTTCCAGACGCCATCAAAGCTTTCGAATTGGCGTCTGACCGGCGTAAGGCGGTGAAAGTTTCTTTGGTCGCCTAAGCCTCATGTTGAGTTTCGAGGCGTCAATCCCCGACCAACAGTTCGGGGTCCGGGCCTTCGGAAACTTTCACCTTCCGCGGAGTTTGTGATGCAACTGGACGGGGAAAAATGATAATCACGAAAATGGATAAGAAAGTTAACTGGGGCATCTTGGGCGTCGCTAATATAGCGATGAAAAAAGTTATTCCGGCCATGCAGCGCGGCGAATGGTCGCAAATAGTTGGGATCGCTTCAAGAGACTACAAAAGGGCGCAACAAGCTGCGGAAGAACTGGAAATCCCGAAGTATTATGGTTCCTATGAAGAACTCCTGGCTGATCCAGAGATTGAGGCCGTCTATAACCCCCTCCCTAATCATCTCCATGTCCCATGGACCATTAAGGCGGCAGAAGCCGGAAAACATGTCCTCTGCGAAAAACCGCTGAGCCTCACGGCTGCAGAAGCTGTTCCGCTGTTAAAAGTACGTGATCGGACGGGCGTTAAAATCGAGGAAGCCTTTATGGTTCGCACCCATCCTCAATGGTGCGGGGCTCTCAACCTGATCAGAGAAGGAAGGATTGGTAAGCTCAAGTCGATCCTGGGATATTTCAGCTATTTTCTGCGTGATCCCAAGAACGTCCGTAACATCCTCGATTATGGAGGGGGCGGACTGATGGATATTGGTTGTTACCTTGTCTATACGTCGCGGCTTATTTTTGGAGAAGAACCTTCGAGAGTGCTCGGGTTGATCGAGACCGATCCGGAGTTGCGTACTGACGTCTTGACCTCAGGGATTCTCCATTTCCCTTCAGGCCAGAGTGTTTTCACCTGCAGTACCCAGGTTTGCCCTTATCAGCGGGTACAAATATTGGGCACCACTGGTCGGATCGAGATTGAAATACCCTTCAACGCGCCGCCCGACCGGCCCTGCCGAATTTTTATTGATAATGGGATCGATATTTCGGGTCGGAGCGCAGAAATCATCGAGTTTGAAATCTGCGACCAGTACACGATTCAAGGCGATTTATTTTCCAAAAGCATACGGGGTGAGGCCGAGTTGGCCGTACCGTTGGAGGGTTCTGTGCGGAACATGGCGGTCATTGAGGCCCTCTTTCGGTCGGCTAAATCTAATAACTGGGAGCAGCCACAAATATCCTGGCTTAACGCAGCAACTTAGCATTCAGCCTAACATAGAAGCATAGCTGATAGCTGTCAGCACAGGCAACGCGAGACGGTTTGCTAATAGCTTGGCAGGAACTGCGCGATCTTCTGTCAGCCCGATCCTTTTTGTATCCGCGGGCCTATCTTTTGCTGCGCGATAGCACGCTTGTTTTTACTTCTTCCTGAACCTGTGCGACATCCGCGGGAAGTCGATTACAGAGTACTGCGGCGATGAGAGTTTCTCCTCGCCGATAACGTGCAATAAAACTTCTCTTCTCTCTGCTTCCTTCGATATCTGCCAGCAAATGCGGTGTATTAAAATCGCCGACAAAGTCGAAGTGCATGCCGAGGACCTCGCTGGAACAGGTCGCGACGACTTCAAATTTTTGCCGTTTCCGTCCACTCAGATTCGCTCCGGCGGTAAGACCTTGCAGCCGCGCCATGTCAACATTCGTAATACGTTTTGCTCCTCCGTAGATGCGGTCTGGATAAAGCGCGATGTCTCCCACTGCGTAGATCCCTTTTTCGTCTGTTTCCAGGTATTCGTTGACCGGACAGCCGCTGGGGCTGCTGAGCGGGGTGTTAGCCACCAGTTGCAGATTAGGTTCAGTTCCAATCGCGACCACCGCGAGTCCTGCAGGGAATCGCATTCCGCTTTTGGTTTGAATGTTCTTGATTACCGTTTTTCCTTCGAAGCCGTTCAGATTCTCGTTAAGAAGCAATTGAATTCCAGTTTCGGTGTAGGAATCGGTTAACCATTGGGCGGTCTCGGGATCCAGAAGGTCCTGCCAGATGACCTTGTCTCGACTCAGCAGACTAAGCTTTGCGCCGGAATTCGTTAAAAAAGAAGAGACCTCCGCTCCAAGGTACCCGGAGCCCACGATCACCACATGTTTTTCGCTTAAAAGGATTTCACGGATCGCCAAGGCATCCCGGAAACTTCGGAGATAAACCACATTACCCAAGTTTGCCCCTGCTACCTGCGGACGGCGCGCTCGACTGCCGGTGGCCAGACACGCCTTGCGGAACTCGATCGTTTGCCCATTCTCGAGGACGGCGAGGCGACGTTCAATATTGAACTCGCGCACGTAGGTCCCGAGCCGCACTTCGATGCCCTTCTTTCTATACCAATCGTCCGGTTTCTCGATCAGCTTGTCGAAAGAAAAGTCGGAGTCTTTCAGAAACGACTTCGACAGCGGGGGGCGTTGGTAAGGAAGGTAAGGTTCATTGCTGACCAGAGTTACCGAGCCTTTGGCGTCATACTGGCGCAGTGAATCGCAGACGCTGGCTCCGGCGACACCGCCGCCCACGATCAGGTAGTCACGTTGAATCATGCTTGAGCCGCCATTATAGAGAGGCGCCGTGGCTTTCTCGAAGAAAAATCTTTGCTGCCAGCGTCGCTTGTGCCGATGAGAACTTTTCGGCCACATCCAGGAGCTACTCCGGCAACCGAAACCGATCGCCGAACTGCTTCTGCAGCCTGGCCCGAAGCTGTTCAAATTCTTCTCGGCCAATGAAGTCGAGATATCCCATGACGCCGCCGCGGGCGGCCGGGTAACTCCATCCCAGTACTGAGGCCAGATCGGCCATTGCCGGATCTTCTATGATACCTTCACGCATAGCGTAGAGCGCCTCAATTGTCTGGATAGCAAACAAGCGTTGTTCGATCTCGAGGGGACCGGATTGGTAGGAGGCAGGAGGAAACCAATTGAGGACTTCGGCCGATTCGACTCGCTCCTGGTGAGCGCTGTAGGTGTAAATACCGGCGCCGCTCTTTTTTCCCAAACGCGATTTGCTGGTGAATTTCTTTAGGACGCTAATCGCATCTGTAGCGTCTCTCGCCGCCCCACGTTGGTGTTTGGCCAAGCTTTCCAGAATATCGGTTAAAAGGTCCAGCGACATCAGATCGGCCATTGCCAGAGGACCCAGGATCATCCCGGCGTTTTGGGCGACGTGATCGATCATCCAAGGGGAAACCCCTTCTCGGACCAGGAAAAGGGCCTCCTGGAGATAGGCTGCAACAACCCTGCTGGTAAAAAAGCCCGGACCGTCCCGAACGATGATCGGAGTTTTCCCGAGCGTTTTTGCCAACTGCAGCGCTCGAGCAACCGTTTGAGGAGCCGTTTTCGCTCCCACGACAATCTCCAGTAGCTCCATTCGATGCACCGGAGCAAAAAAATGTGTACCCAGGAATCGTTCTGGATGGTTGCATGCCAGCGCCAAGTCTGAGATCGGAAGAGTGGTGGTGTTGGATGCCATGATCGCCCCTGGATCGGCCAGGGCCGCGGTTTCGGCGAGTTTTTCTTTCTTTAGGTCTTCGCGCTCAAAGATTGCCTCCACAATAAAGTCACATCGTCCCAGGACGCCAATCTCGGTGGACCAGTGCACCCGATTTAATAGATCAATCGGTCCCTCCCGCGGCAACAAACCAGAGCCGGCGTCCTGTTGCGCAATCTTCTTCATGCGTTGAAGAGAACGCTCGGAAGCTTCGGGCGAGAGATCCACCACCACTACTTCGCAACCGGCCCGAGCGGCTGTGTAGGCTATTCCAGTTCCCATCAACCCAGCTCCAAGCACTCCAAGCTGTCGGAAAGGAGAATCCAGATTGACCTTGTTGTGAAGTACCTTTTGCCTGGTGATGTGCAGAGTATTTACTCGGTTCCAAGTCGAGCGCGAATGCCGAACCACGGACCACTGCTCCGCTTCCAATCGAATTCCAGCATCAATCGATCGTTCGAGTCCCTCCTGAAAACAGCGGAGGATGGCTGTCGGAGCAGCTTCCTCAGGAGGGAGACGTTGGCGCAGATTCAGATAAATCTTTTCCAGAAGCTGCCGATTCGCTGACCTTTGAGAATAGCTCAATGATAGCTCTTGGGGAATCAGGTCCCACGGTTGTCCTGGCCGCGGGTGAGTCTCAGTCCACTCTATGGCGGCTTCGAGCAAGTTTTTGTCCGCTAGTTGAAATAGACCCGACGCAACCGTCTCCAGGACGCTCACTTTTTCGGCCTGCAATAATATTCGGGCCGCCAATTCGAAGCCGCTGAGTCGGGGAAGTCGTTGCGTTCCTCCCAGGATGGGCATCAGGCCATATTTGAGCCACGGGAAATCCAAGCTGATTGTTCCCATGGCGGCAAATCGGACATCACACGCCAAAGCAATCTCCAGCTGGAGGCCACCTATCGATTCACGTACCAGTGCAGCAACTATTTTTGGACTGAGCTCCATTTGCCGGATCAAGATTCGAAGACGATCAATGAGCGGGTCTTCGGCCAGGATCTGATCGACCTCGATCTCTTCCGTTTCCGGTCGGCCTGCAAATTCGATGAACAAAGCGCCTATTGCCGGATCGGACAAAGCCGCGTCAACCCGATCGGCGAACTCCGTGCCGAGAGGTCGCTCGCACAGAATTTGAGCATAGTGGACGGAATTCATACGCGCTGGAGGAGTGTCGCAACCCCCATTCCTAATCCGGTGCACATGGAGACGATGCCATGTTCAACGTTCCGCTTTTCCATTCCATTTACCAGCGTGCCAACTAACGCCGCGCCGGTCGCTCCCACGGGGTGCCCCATGGCGATGGCGCCTCCAGTCACGTTAATTCGATCCAAGGCCACTTTCGTCTTCTCCATGAAATACAAAACGACCGAGGCAAAGGCTTCGTTGATTTCGAAAAGGCCAATGTCTGAGGTAGCAAGGCCCGTCCGGGCAAGTGCTTTGACGGTGGCAACCGGCGGGGCGGTCAGCATGATGCAGGGATCGTCCGCAGCGCTCGCGGTCGACAGAATTTTTGCCCTCGGGTTCAAGCCGAGTTGCTCCGCAATCCGCCCGTTTCCGATCAGCACTACTGCCGCGCCATCGGCGATTCCGGATGAGTTTCCGGCGTGATGCACGTGACGAATCCTGGAAATTTCCGGATAGCGCAACCGGACATACTCGCGATAATCTTCCCCGATTTTTTCGAAGGCGGGCGCCAGCTTGGCCAGACTATCCGCCGTCACGTTGTCGCGTAACAATTCATCCCGCGTCAAGACTGGGGCGCCGTGATCGTTGGTGATCGGAACTATCGATGCGTCAAAAAAGCCTTCGCTCCACGCCGCACCGGCGCGCTGCTGGGATGTTGCGCCAATGGCGTCGACGTCATCGCGAAGGTATCCTCGTAAAGTCGCGATTAGATCAGCGGAAAGTCCTTGCGGGATCTGAACATTTGCATCTTTGAACGACACGTCTGAAATCATGGGACCTCCCGAACCGAAGATTGAAAAAAGCGAAAGCATCTCTACTCCGCCCGCGATGACCAAGTCGGCCTGCCCCGACATCACCTTCGCCGCGGCGGTATTCACCGCGTCCAATCCTGATCCGCAAAAACGTGAGACCATGAAGCCGGGAGTTGTCACGCGGTAGCCGGCTTGCAGTGCGCTCGATCTGGCAAGATTGCCACCTTGGTCGTGATACTGTTCACAACATCCGAGGATAACCTCGTCTGTGACCTCTTCGATCTGGGCATATCTCCGGCTCAGTTCCCGGAGAAGGGTGACGACCAGACGCAACGGGGTCTGTGTATGAAGCTTCCCGGTCGATTTTCCGCGCCCGAACGGTGTCCGAACGGCGTCTAAAACAAAGACTTCAGCAAGAGACTGCATAAGCCGAATAGATTCTTACACATTACCCTTTTTCGCCGAATAGCTAGCGGGCAACCGTCAGCTCGAATACCAAACCGGGAAGATGTCGCACCGAGGACACGGAGGGCACAGAGGAAGAATATTTCCTCCGTGCCCTCCGCGCGACGATTTCCTTCTTCTTTTTTGGGACGCAGGAATGGCATCCAGGATCGATTCGCCTTGACACGCCTCATGCCCTGTGGCTGATTGCCCGCTCCGCGCGAGCCAGAACTGCCGTTGGTCCCTGGGTTGCAGCCGCTTGGCCTGCAATCGCACGCGCCAGGGGAAACCCGGCTAGAAGAAATTAAGATGCATATGCCCGTTCGTTTAGGTCGTTTCGAGATGCCCAAGAGCCTCACCAAGGAAGAGGCCACCGCAACTGAAACTTACACCAAATTCATCGCTGAACCGTTTGAAGCCGGGTACGGTCACACCGTCGGCAACTCTCTCCGTCGCGTTCTTCTCTCCTCTCTGGAAGGTGCTGCAATCACTTCCGTGAGGATTACCGGAGCGCAACACGAATTCGCTTCTCTCCCGGGGATCGTCGAGGACGTGACCGACATGATCCTCAATCTGAAAAAGATCAAGTTCAAGGCGGTCGACCACGAGCCGCGGACGGTTACGATTAATGTGAACAAGGAAGGGGCGGTGACGGCCGGAGATATCCAAACCATCCAAGGTATCGACGTACTGAATACGGACCAGATTATCTGCACCATCGACAAGCGGCAGAAGTTTGAGGCCGAGTTCGACGTTCGGGTGGGTCGCGGTTTCTTTACGGGAGACGAGAACAAACGAGCGGACATGCCAATAGGCGTCATTCCGATCGATTCAATTTTTTCGCCCGTGATTCGGGTGAAGTACAGTGTCGAGAACACCCGTGTCGGCCAGCGTACCGATTACGATAAGTTGGTTTTGGAAGTCTGGACCGATGGACGGATCACACCTGACGACGCCCTGCTTCAGGCCTCCGCCATTCTGCGTCATCACCTGGATGTCTTCGTAAATTACGACGATAGCCAGGTTGAGTTTGATGAAACGCCCGAGGAAGTCAGCCAGGAGAATACCAGGCTTAAGAAACTCCTGAACATGAGCGTCAACGAAATAGAGCTCTCGGTGCGTGCGGCAAACTGCTTGAACAACGCCAACATCACGACCGTAGGTCAATTAGCGATGAAGACCGAGGCCGAAATGTTGAAGTATCGCAACTTCGGCAAAAAGTCGCTGAACGAAATTAAAGAAAAATTGCAGCAGCTTGGTCTTAGTCTCGGGATGAAGTTTGAATCCGGTTTGGTGGAGCCTCCGATGGGCGCCGAACGGAGTGATGAAGGAAAATTGGTATCTCTGTAACAATCTATGCGTCACGCAAAGAAGACGATTAAGTTAGGCCGCAAATCCGAGCACCGAAATTTGTTGCTGGCGAACCAGGTTTGCAGCCTGATCACGCATAATCGCATCAAGACCACTTTGGCGAAAGCAAAGGCGGTTCGGCCTTTTGCCGAGCGGATGATCACTCTGGGTAAGCGGGGCGATCTTCATGCCCGTCGCGTGGCTTTTTCCTTTCTGCGGCAAAAGGATGCGGTGCAACGATTGTTTGCCGAGCTGGCGCCTCGCTCTGCGAGTCGCCAAGGGGGCTATTGCCGGATCGTAAAGCTCGGGCCGCGACAAAGCGACTCCGCGTTGATGGCGTACATCGAATTCGTGGACCAGGCGGGCGCGGAGCCCGAGCCTAAGTCAAAATCCGAGTCCAAGTCGAAGCCGGAGAAGGCCCCGAGCGAGAAAAAGTAACAGAGCTCTTAGCTGAGAACTGTAAACGCTTTCTGCAGGTTATTCGGCCTGAATATCAAGACGCCTTTTTCCGCATTGGGTGCTGTCGCAAGGTAAGCGTACTCAATGTTAATCTTCTCTGCCGCGAGTTTTTTGGCGATCACGGAGAGAGTCCCTGGCTTGTTATCGTGCTCTAACATCAGGACTTCATTTTCCAGGACCAGCGTGCCGTGTTCTTCAAAAATGGACAGAGCTTTTTTGTGGTCGCTGACCACCATGCGCACCACCGCGTGGTCCACCGTATCCGAGATCGTTAACCCAAAGATATTGATCTTTTCTGCTGCCAATGCATCGCAGACGGCGGCCAGTGTCCCCGGCTTGTTGGCCAGGAACAGCGAAAGCTGAGTCGTGATTTCCATAGGCTCTAAGTCTTCGTTGCCGGCGTCTCTTCTGCAGCAGGGGTAGCGACCAGGATCGGTTTCGCAACCATTGGGATATGGATCGGTCGAATTTTCCAGAATTTTGGCTCGTACCGATGCCATTCTCCCAGAATCTCTTTCGCTCGGTCGCTTTCTGTCCGCTCAAGATGCTTGTAGACAAGCTCCTTGACCGTGACGATGTCCGATTCGGACTCGAGCCGTTCAAGGGTGACCAGTTCCGGATTCAAATTGAGCGGGAACGAATCGTCCAGATCCAGCACGTAGGCAACTCCTCCGGTCATGCCGGCTCCGAAGTTTTTCCCGGTACTTCCGAGAACCAGCAGAACGCCGCCCGTCATGTACTCGCTGCCGTGATCTCCGACTCCCTCGATCACGGCAGTTACTCCTGAATTCCGTACGCAAAAGCGCTCTCCCGCGCGACCCGCCGCAAAAAACTCACCGCCCGTTGCTCCGTACAAGCAAGTGTTGCCGACAATCGAATTCTCGTGCGCGACATATTTCCGGTCAGTCGGTGGTTTGACAACAATTTCTCCGCCTCCCATACCCTTGCCAACGTAGTCGTTCGCTTCTCCAGTCAATGTGATCTTCACGCCGGGACTTAGAAATGCCCCGAGGCTTTGCCCGGCGCTGCCGCGTAATTCGAGCTCGATTGTTCCTTCCGGCAGACCTTGTTCTCCCCAGAGGTAACCTATCTCTCCTGAAAGCTTGGTTCCGACCGCACGGTTGGTATTCTTGACGCGGTAAGAGAGGACAATCGGCAACTGGTCGTTCACCGCTTCGCGTGCATCCTGGAGGATCGAGTCGTCCAGGCGTCTTCCAGGCTGGGGATCATTTCGTTCCCAGGTATTGTGGCGTGGCTGTGAATCGTCATCTTTTGCGACGTTCACGAGCAATCGGCTCAGATTCACTTTGTTTGCTTTCCAGTGATCCTGAATATATCGCTGCCGCAGATATTCGACGCGCCCGACCAGATCAGTAAAGCTCGGGAGACCCATCTCCGCCATGATCCGTCGCACCTCTTCCGCGACTCCATTGAAGTAATTGACGACGTATTCAGGCTTACCCTTAAATTTCGCGCGGAGGCGCTCATCTTGGGTTGCCACACCGACTGGGCACGTATTCAAGTGGCATTGCCGGACGTACACACAGCCGGAAGCAATCAGAGCGGTCGTTCCGAAATTAAATTCTTCGGCTCCAAGCAGCGCCGCAAAGACGATGTCTTCCCCAGTCCGGAGACCGCCGTCAGTGCGCAGGATAATCCGGTTGCGCAAGCCATTCAGCATCAAGACTTGATGCGCTTCGGCGATTCCGAGTTCCCAGGCACTCCCTGCGTTTTTGATCGAGCTAAGCGGCGAGGCACCCGTGCCTCCTTCGTGGCCGCTGATGAGGATGATGTCGGCATGTGCCTTCGCTACGCCGGCGGCGATCGTTCCGACGCCTGCCTCCGCGACTAGTTTGACGCAGATTTTGGCTCTCGGATTGACCTGCTTCAGATCGTAAATTAACTGGGCAAGGTCCTCGATTGAATAGATATCATGATGCGGGGGCGGGGAAATCAATGCCACTCCAGGCGTGCTTTTTCGAAGGCGAGCAATTAATTCAGTAACCTTGTGGCCAGGTAATTGTCCTCCTTCGCCTGGTTTCGCGCCTTGAGCCATCTTGATCTCGATCTCTTTTGCGCTTGCCAGATAGGCGGCTGTTACGCCAAAACGCCCGGCGGCGATTTGTTTGATCGCGCTGTTCGGCCAATCGCCATTTTTGCGACGGTGGAATCGTTGCGGATCTTCTCCGCCTTCACCTGAGTTGGACTTTCCGCCGATCTGATTCATCGCAATCGCCAGGCATTCGTGGGCTTCCGGGCTCAGGGCGCCAAGAGACATGCCGGCTGTCGTAAATCGCCGCCTGATCTCTTCGATCGGTTCCACTTCTTCAAGCGGAATCGGCTGTTTCCCAGTCGGAATCCGTTCCAGTAAGTCGCGCAGCGTGTTTGGTCGCACCGCCTTGACCGCATCGACGTATGCTTTGTAATCGCTTTCCTTGTTGGATTTAACGAAGGCGTGGAAGCTCTTGATTACCGGTGGTGTTACAGCATGCAGTTCACCCTGCCGACGAAACCGGTAGTAGCCCGGGTCACCCAATTCGAGCGCTTTGCTCTCTTCAGGTACCGCCTTGGAGTATGCCAGTCTGTGCCTGGTCAGTGTCTCTGTGGCAATCTCCCTGAATCCTATCCCTTCAATTTTAGAGGGTGTACCGGTGAAACATTTATCGGTAAGCTCAGTGCAGATCCCGATCGCTTCGAAGATCTGAGCGCCTCGATAACTGCCGACGACCGAGATGCCCATTTTTGACATGATCTTCAGCAGTCCCTTCTCGATCGCCACCTTGTAATTGCGGACCATCTTTTCGTAGGTGGCAGTTTCCCCGAGTTGGCCTTTCTCAAGAAATTCCCGGATCGTGCCGTACGCGACGTAAGGACACACCGCGCTTGCGCCAAAACCGATCAGGCACGCAA
The DNA here is from genome assembly GCA_963742335.1 of uncultured Verrucomicrobiae bacterium. Classification (GTDB taxonomy): domain Bacteria; phylum Verrucomicrobiota; class Verrucomicrobiia; order Chthoniobacterales; family JAFAMB01; genus JAFAMB01. Next base: position 415,932 of record CAVULL010000004.1, on the reverse strand, counting down.
TCTGATGGACATCGCGAGCCTCTCCAGTATCGCAAATGATGCTGCACTTCATTCGTTTCCCGATTCGGGTCAGATGATGATGGACCGCTCCAGTGGCCAGCAGCATTGGGATGGCAATTTGATCATGATCGACTCCTCGATCCGAAAGAATGATCAGGCGCGCCGAATCATCAATGGCACGTTCGGCTTCAGCGGAAATGCGATTTACCGCTTCTTCGATGCCATCCTCGCCTTTAGCGACATCCCAGAGGACGGAGATGGTCACCGCTTTGTGCTCTGGATCCGGGATCGATCTCAAAGCATCGAGCTCATGCTGCAATAACAGCGGTGAATCGGAGTGCACCATCTTTGCATGCTCTGGTGTTGCCCCTAGCAAATTGCGGTGCCACCCCATGAGTGTGGCCAGAGACATGACAAGTTTTTCGCGGATCGGGTCGATTGGCGGATTGGTTACCTGTGCGAAGAGTTGCTTGAAATAGGTGTAGAGTAACCTTGGCTGCAAGGAGAGGACTGCCAACGGCGTATCATCACCCATCGAGCCGAGCGCTTCCTGGCCATCCTTGACCATTGGCTTCAGAACCATTTCAAGTTCTTCACTGGTGTAACCGAACGCTACCTGGAGCTGGGTCAATTCCAGGATATCCAGCTCGCCATGCGGCTCAGGGATCGATTTGCCGGCCATCTGCTGTAGCCGGAGCAAATGGGTCTTGATCCACTCCAGATAAGGTTTTGCGGCCGAAAGCCTCTTCTTGATTTCTGCATCACGCAAGAGTTTCCCCGCGCCGGTATCGACCGCGATCATTTCACCCGGCGCCAGGCGGCCTTTCTCGATGACCTTTGCATCATCGATTTCGTTGCAACCGACCTCGGAGCCGAGACTGACAAGCCCATCTTCGGTAATCTTGTAGCGGGCCGGGCGCAGACCGTTCCGATCGAGACAGGCCGCCACAACGATTCCGTTGCTGAATACCAGTCCGGCCGGACCGTCCCACGGTTCGGTGAAACAGCGGTGATACTCGTAGTAAGCCTTCAGTTCCGGAGCCATTTTCTCGTCGGCTCGCCATGCCGGCGGCACGAGCATGGTCATCGCATGCAAAATATCTCGTCCGGACAACATCAGCACTTCCATTGCATTATCCAGACTAGCCGAATCCGATCCTCCAGGTTGGATAATCGGTTTCAGCAGGTCGACATCTTGGCCCCAGTTCTCCGCGGCCAGCTCCGATTCCCGAGCGTGCATCCAATTGCGATTGCCGCGAATCGTATTGATCTCGCCGTTGTGCGCGAGAACTCGAAACGGCTGGCTGAGCGGCCAGGTAGGAAACGTATTTGTGCTGTATCGCTCGTGGTAAAGGCAGATCGCCGTCTCGTACTCAGGATTGGCGAGGTCCCGATAGAATTTCTCGAGTGATACCGCGGTTAATAAACCTTTGTAGACAATTACCCGGTGCGAAAAAGAGGTGATATAAAAGTTTTTTATGTGATCGAGATTTGCGCGCGCCTCGATCTCATTTCTGGCCAGAAAGAGCCTACGTTCGTACTCGTCATCGCTCATCCCGGCCGGCCGGCCGATCAGCACCTGTTCGATCCGCGGCATGGTCAGTTGTGCTTTTTCGCCTAGGACAAGAACATTGAGCGGCACCTCGCGCCAGCCAAACTGGAACAGTTCGCGATGCTCTAAAACTTCTTCGATGACCGCTTTTGCTCGCGCTTGCGCATAAGCGTTGTCATGCGGCAGGAAAACAAATCCAACCCCCAAGTCGGAATCATTGTAGAGGGTGTGTCCCAGTTTGGTCACCTCTTTGCGAAAGAGTTTGTACGGAATCTGCGTCATCACCCCTGAGCCATCTCCCGTTTTCGCGTCAGCATCCATTGCCCCGCGGTGTGCCATATTACACTTCGAAGTGAGCCCGTATCGCAGGACGCGGTTGGATCGTTCACCGTTGATAGCGGCAACAAATCCAACTCCACACGAATCGTGTTCTTCTTCCGGTCGATAGAGCGACTGCGGAAGTCCATTGAGCGCTTGCAAAATTGCGTGATTCATGACGGAAAACTTGCTGACCTTAAGACTTCAAATGAGTGATTCAAGACGAAATTCCATAGAGTACTGACGAATTTTTGTCGCCCAAAACAAGTTTCTCGAATAATTTAAGCCCTCTGTAATGCAGAACAATTGCAAAGAGCCGGTTCGCGAGGATTGCCCATGCTTCCCTTTCGAGCCAGGTTAGGGATACTGCCATGAGAATTCTAGATGAGCAAGAAAAGGCGATCATCCGTCACCTGATTCGCGACCCGCGCGAATCGGATAACGGAGTCGGAGAACTAACAGGGGTCAACGTGCGCACCGTAAGTCGGAAACGGCAGCGTCTGGAGCAGGAGGGGATTCTTTCGTATTACGCGAACGTCGATCTTTCCGCCAACGGCGCTCATCAGTTTACGGCCCGCCATCTTTATATCATTAAGTTTGGCGTCGGCATTACGTACAAACAGCTGGTGGACGATATCAAGATGGAGCCGAGCAACACCGTGTTCACGGAAAGAGTTTTTGAGAGTCACATCGCGGAGATCGATGGCAAAGTTGCCCTTTTGCTTTACATCGACGGAGACAGTGACGTCGATATTGTCCAGCGCATGCATGAAGAGCTGATCCCGACGCTTCTGGAGAATCACGGCAAAGAATTGATCGAAGAAATCTCCACCGTACGCATTCTGTCGCCTGTACGGGTAATGCGAAATTATTTGCCGTTAGTCAACATGAAGAATGGCTTGATGAAAGCCGACTGGCCTGATGAGGCAATTTATGTCGGACGCTGAAAAAACTTAAACTCCAGCCGTCTCCGTCCGTGGATAGCTTCCGAGTACCTTTACGAAAGTGCAGTGTTTCTCGAGTTCGTTGATCGCGCTTTTGACTTGTTGGTCGTCACAGTGCCCTTCGATATCGACAAAGAAAAAATACTCCCAGTTCTTACGTTTGGATGGCCGGCTCTCGATCTTGCTCATGCTCAGCTTAAGCCGATTGAATGGCTCGATGGCTGAGTAAAGAGCACCGACCCGGTCCTGAACACAGAACATCAGAGACGTTTTGTCTGCGCCGGTCGGAGGACAGGTAGCGTGTGAGATCACCAGGAACCGGGTGGTATTGTTAGGGCTGTCTTGGATCGATCGTTCCAGGATCTCCAACCCATACACCTCGGCGGCCATCGCACCGGCCAGCGCCGCAGCACCCGGCTCTTTGGCAGCTTGCTCTGCCGCCTTTGTCGTGCTCGAGACTTCAATCCATTCTGTTTGTGGCGCGTTCGCTTTGAGCCAATTCCGGCATTGGCCAAACACCTGGGGGTGCGAATAGATCTTGGTGATCTTTTCTTTCGGCTGGTTAGAAAGAAGATTGTTTTCAATCCGAAGCAGGACCTGCGCACAGATTTTCAACTCAGAGTCGATGAACAGATCCAAGGTATGGTTTACCGCTCCTTCCACCGAATTTTCGATCGGCACCACCCCATAATCGGCACGGCGTCGCGAGACCTGATCGAACACATCACCAATGTTAGGCTGGGCAGAGTAATCAACCGATGCTCCGAATTTGGCACGTGCAGCCTGATGTGACCACGTCGCTGGGGGGCCAAGATAGGCGATCGTCAGCCCTTTCTCGAGAGCCAGCGCCGCTGACATGATCTCCCGATAAATCGCCCGAATCGCGGTTGCCGGTAGCCGTCCTGAGTTCTTTCTTTCGAGTCCTTGAAGAAGAGCCTCTTCACGTTCAGGAGCGTAGATGGTAAGGCCGGCTTCCTTCTTCAGGACGCCAACCTCATGGACGAGGTCCGCACGCTGATTCAGTAGCTCCAGCAATTTGGTGTCGACTTCGTCAATTCGATTTCGAATCAGTTCCAGGGACAATTTCGACTTCTCCATTCTCAATGTTCTCCAGTTTGGAGGCCGACGGATCGTTTGTTTCGGTGCTTGTCGCAGGGTTGCGCTCCATCGGTGCTACGGCTTTGGGCAACTCAACCTCTCTAAGTTCGGACGCGTTCGGCAGTTCATCCAGATTCTTGAGTCCGAAATGCTCCATAAAATGTTGGGTTGTCACGTACAATAGCGGCCGACCAGGAATATCCGCCCGCCCACTGATTTTTACCAACCCGGCATCAAGCAACTTCTGCATCACCCCGTCGACCGTTACGCCACGTATGGCCTCCACATCGGCCTTGGTAATCGGCTGGCGATAGGCAATAATTGCCAATGTCTCAAGAGCCGGTGCGCTTAGCCGTGTGGGACGCATTTCCGGGAATAACTGTCGCACCCAAACCTGGTATTCAATGCGGCTTACCAGCACCCATCCGGAAACCTGCTCCACCAAATGGAAGGCGCGACCTAGTTCCGAATATTCGTTCTGCAACGCGGACAAAGATTCGAGTATCTCGGCCTCTCGGACCTTCGCCAGCGGAGCTTCCTGCTCTTCTTCGTAGAATTCCGCGGCTGACCTCAAGGCTGCCGCGATTTCCTTAAGCGAAAGCGGCTTTTGTGATGCGAAAAGCAGGGCTTCAACAACTGCTTTTAAGGTAACCATGGCGAGACTGGTTGACGCTCTCTTTTCAATTCAACGCGCCGCGGATTTCGATTTCGGCGAAGGGCCCGTTCTGGAAGACTCGGATCTGGCGCATCCGGATCAGTTCCAACAACGCCAGAAATGTCACCGCAATTTCGGTGCGGCTGGCAGCCGTTTGAAAAAGATCGAAAAAAGAGACCGAATTTCTGCCCGGAACGGAGCGCATGATGAAGTCAATTTTGTCCGAGACCGTGAAGCTTTCTTCAAATATCTCACGAAGATCTTCCCTCTTCAGCTCAATTTTTTTGAGCACCTTCTGGAATGCGTTGATCAAGTCGAAGATGCCGACTTCGGATTTGAGCAGTGTGCCGGCGTCCTCGAATGCGGGTTTCTCAGGGTTACGGACGATCAAACCCTCCTGCAGCAGTTCCCTGTGGTGAAGCTGAAATGCCGCATCCTTGAATTTCTTATATTCGATCAGTTGGCGGATCAGATCCCAGCGCGGGTCTTCTTCCTCCGTCTCTTCATCCGGAGGCTGTTGATGAACCGGCAGGAGATTGCGGCTCTTGATGTAAATCAGGTTCGCTGCCATCACGACAAACTCTCCCGCGATCTCAAGATCCAGCATCCGAAAGGTTTCCAGATACTCCAGATACTGACTGGTGATTCTTTCGATCGAAACATCGTAAATATCGACCTCATCCTTCCTGATCAGATAAAGCAACAAATCAAGCGGCCCCTCGAAGACCTCCAGCTTCACTTTGTAATCATCCTGCATTGGCGCTTTTGGCGTTCGACGTTCGACGTTCGGCGTTCGGCGTTCGACGTTCGGCGTTCGACGTTCGACGTTCGACGTTCGACGTTCGACGTTCGACGTTCGACGTTCGACGTTCGACGTTCGACGTTCGACGTTCGACGTTCGACGTTCGACGTTCGACGTTCGACGTTCGATGGTCGATGGTCAACGTTCAACGTAAGGTGTTCGGCGTTCACACGTTCACCGTTCGCCGTTCCGCGACGCAGCGGCGTGGTAGGCGAACCGTCCCGGTTTGCTCCGTCCTAAAGCAACTATTAGCGAGTTGAGGCTTTTAGAGGGCAGGGAAAGGCAACCTATTGCGCCGCCAAACGCCAAACGCCGAACGCCGAACGCCGAACGCCGAACGCCGAACGCTTCAGCTCTTCAAGCGTTCCAGCATCTGACGAACGGCATTTTCAAGACCAATCGAAACTGCACGCGAAACAATCGAGTGACCAATGTTGAATTCGTTCCAGTGCGGGTTTGCGATCAGCAGGTGAACGTTAGAGTAATTTATGCCGTGGCCCGCGTTCGCCAGAAGGCCTTTTTCCTTTGCCAGGCGAGCTGCCGCTTCCAGCCGATTCACTTCGTCCTGTTGTAATTGAGCGGGCAGGTTGGCAAACGCTCCCGTATGCAATTCGACGGTGTCTGCTCCCATCTCGCTCGACGCTTGAATCTGGGCCGCATCCGGTTCGATGAACATGCTGACACGAATTCCGACGGTATGAAGACGTTGAACGGTTTGTTTAAGCGCTTTGAAATGCCTGGTGACATTCAGCCCTCCTTCGGTCGTTATTTCCTGGCGGTTCTCCGGAACTAGACAGACTTCGTCCGGCAAAACCCTGAGAGCAGTCTCCACAATTTCCGGAGTGTTTCCCATCTCGAGGTTCAGCTTTGTCATGATGCTGTTCCTTAAACGGAAGACATCTCGATCCTGGATATGCCGCCGGTCGGCTCGGAGGTGCACAGTGATGCCACTCGCCCCCGCTCGTTCGCAAGCAGATGCGGCTGCCAGTATATCGGGCTCACAGTTGGGCGAATCGATCATGTCGGCGTAACGCGCTTGCCGCAGCGTCGCGATATGATCGATGTTGACTCCTAATTTAATCATGGACTGTTAGACTCCCGAACACCGCCGATCGCGCAAAAAAAAGTCTGCCGGAAGAAATTGCTCAAAAGTATCCGCTTGGGACCCTCCCACCGTTGTTTTCAGTGCCTGAAATGGCGCACTCCGGTGAAAACCATCGCCATTTGATGATCATTCGCCGCGGCAATCACTTCTTGGTCACGGATCGAACCTCCCGGCTGGATCGCCGCCGTCGCCCCTACTTCCGATGCCGCAATTAACCCATCCGCAAAAGGGAAATATGCATCGCTGCAAACGGCGCTTCCTTTCAGCGAAAGCCCAGCTTCATGCGCTTTCCAGATGGCGACTCGGGAAGAATCAACGCGTGCCATTTGACCCGCCCCAATCCCGAGCGTTCGATCCCGCGCCGCGAAAACGATCGCATTTGATTTTACATGCTTGACAACCCGCCACCCGAATAGCATTGCCTTCATTTCTTCCGCAGTAGGCGGTCGGTCTGAGACCACGTGGCGTTCCGGCTCTTTCAATTCAGCGCCATCTCTTTCTTGAACGAGGAGGCCGCCGATGACCGATCGCACGTCCGGGTCTTCATCCTTCCTCTCCGGCCCGGCTAGCATCTTCATCAAACGAAGATTTTTCTTCTTTTGCAGAACGGCTCTGGCCTCCGGCTCGAATTCTGGCGCGATAATGACTTCACTGAATATCTCTGAGATGGCACGAGCCAGCGACTCTGTGAGAGGACGGTTACAGATGATGATGCCGCCAAACGGCGCCTGCTTATCGGTTGCGAATGCTTTGAGCCACGCTTCGCGAAGGTCCGGATCGCAGCCAACTCCACAGGGGTTTGTATGTTTCAGAATGGCCAGGGTCGGTTCCGAGAATTCCCGGATGAGCCCTGCCGCGGCGTCAATGTCCAGAATATTGTTATAAGAGAGCTCTTTGCCGTGCAATTTTTGAAAATAATCTTGAAAGTGGCCGTACAAGCTCGCCGATTGATGCGGATTCTCACCGTAACGAAGGCGCATTTCCTGAGGTAGAGAGAGGGTAAAGGATCCGCCGCTGCTCTGTTCCCGGCGCAGATAGTCGGCAATTGCCTGGTCGTACGCCGCGGTTGTCAAAAAAGCTTTAATTGCGAATCGCTCCCGAACAGGCAGGGTGGTTTCCCCGCGATGTTGTTCGAGTTCCTCTAAAACCATCGTGTAGTCAGACGGATCAATGACTACGGTGACTGAGCGAAAATTTTTCGCTGCGCTGCGCAGCATCGAAGGCCCGCCGATGTCAATTTGCTCAATTGCCTCTTCCATCTTCACATCGGGTCGCGCAATCGTGCTTTCGAACGGATAAAGGTTAACTACGACTAGATCGATCGGTCCGATCTGATGCTCTGCCGCCTGACGCTGGTGATCCGGATTATCTCGCAAAAAAAGTAAACCTCCATGCACCTTAGGATGAAGCGTCTTAACTCGTCCGTTCAGGATTTCGGGGAATCCAGTAAATTTTTCGATTTCGACGTGAGGGATTGACTCTTTCTTGAGAAGGGTTGCGGTGCCGCCAGTCGAAACGATCTCGATACCCATCTCATTGAGACGACGAGCAAACGGCGCGATGCCCGTCTTATCCGAAACCGAAATGAGAGCGCGATTAATCTTCATGAAGCCCCAAAGAATAACAGGTTCTCCTTGCGCGTCTATGATTTGGCCTGGTGAGAGGATCTTCGACAAGAGAAAGATTTAGCCGTGCGGGAAGCCCGGAATGGGAAACCTTAGCCTCAAGGAATGAAGCGGCCCGGAGCAATTCGGATTTTTCTAAAAATTGTCCTTGCACTATACTAACTAGTCAACTAAGCTCCGTCTGTGAAACGAGAGAGTGATACCAAACAGAAGCTCCTCAATACCGCGCTTTCCCTCATCTGGGAGAATAGCTATGGGTCGATCAGCGTTGACGATATCTGCCACCGCGCCGGTGTGAACAAGGGAAGCTTCTATTACGCCTTCAAATCAAAGTCAGATCTTGCCGCAGCGGCTTTCGAGGATCACTGGAACAAAAAACGGGGACTGATGGATGAAATTTTCTCCTCCCAGGTGGCTCCTCTCGAACGCATCGAAAAATATTGCGACAGTGTCGTCCAGGATCAAATCGACAAGTATGATAAATTTGGGAAACTCTGCGGCTGCCCGTTTGCCTCGATAGGTTCCGAGTTGAGCACTCAGGACGAGCAAATTCGCAAAAAGGCTCACGAACTTTCGGAGAGGACGATGAAGTATTTGGCCTGCACATTGAGAGATGCTGCGGCAGAAGGTGTTCTCGATATCAAGGATCCCGTGGAACTGGCACGCCAGGTTTTTTGTTATGCGGGGGGATTGATCATGCAGGCAAAAATCGAAAACAATCCGGACGTCTTGAAATGTTTGAAAAGAGGCGTTTTCCGGCTGGTGGGAGCGAACCCTGTAGGATCCGCGGCCTGAAAGCGGTCGGGCCGATTTTTTTTATATCCCAACTAAACTGACTGGTCAGCTAAAAAGTATCTATCTATGAACACCAAGAGGGCTCCAATGAATAGTGAATTGAATTCAGGCCGGGGGGAATGCTCCTTTCAGGCTCTTTCTGAGCGGCTTTTTGAACGCTCGTTAAGGTTTGCGGAAATCGTTGAGTTGTCCGAGAAGTGCGGTTTCGGGAACATCGAAAACGAGGCCAAAAAGGCTTTCAGCCCCCCATTGACTTTCCTCGTGCCGTCTGTCCAGCTTGTGGCTTCCGTCTCACGAATTGTGGAGTAGACCCAGCGCTTCGTGGAGCTCAGAGTCCCGTCCCCTGGACTATAGGTGTTCAGAGCCGGTGCGCTAGCTTCGGAAAGTGAGCACTTCAGTCTTTCCGTTGGCATGCCCAACCACAGCGTCGGTTGCTATCCCGATAAAAAGCCCATGTTCCACGACTCCGGGAATTTGGTTCAATTTTTCACCCAAACTTTCAGGGTCAGAGATCTTCTGCAGATGGCAATCAAGAAGATAATGACCGCTGTCTGTGATCAGCGGCTTTTCGAATCCGCCGCGCATGCCAATTTCGGGGTCGCCTAAGCCGGAATCAGTGAACAGCTTACGCAGATGCCGCTCGGTGCTTCGCCAGGCAAACGGGATCACTTCGACCGAAAGGGGAAATTTACCGAGGGATTCAACCAGCTTGGATTCGTCCACGATGCAGACCATTCGGTTTGAAGCGCAGGCAACAATTTTCTCCCAGAGAAGATTCGCGCCGCCTCCTTTAATCATTCGACCTTTGCCGTCGATTTCGTCAGCGCCGTCAATGGTCAGATCCAATTGCCCCACGTCGTTCAGATCCGCCAGTGATACTCCGACCTCTTGAGCGAGCTGCCCAGTCGATTTCGAGCTCGGCACGCCGGTGACACGGAGACCCTTGGCTACCCGCTCACCGAGAATGCGAACAAACCATCGAGACGTTGTTCCCGATCCAAGCCCGATTGTCATTCCATCTTTAAGGAATCTCTCGATCGCCTCGGCGGCGGCGGCCCTTTTGGCCTCGTCCTGTGCGGAAGTCGGTTGCATATGAATAGGATGTAGTGAACGGATGTTGTTTTTGAGCGGAATTTTGCCGCGAATTATACTACGACGCTCGATTCAAAGCGAATCGTGACTACTGTGCTCGACCGACAAAATCCGAAGCTGAAAGAAGTTCTTTGCCCGAAAGCCTGACTCATAGCGCCGCTCCGACCGGGAAGCCGCTTTTCATTTACGATGCGGACTGTGAGTTCTGTATCCGTTGGGTCAGGCGTTGGCAAGAGACAACCCGCGAAAAGGTGGATTTCAGCCCGTTCCAGTCCGTCGGAGAGCAGTTCGCTCAAGACATCCCTATCGAAAGTTTTCGTTCCGGTGTGCATCTGATCGAAACAGACGGAGGTATTTCTCGTGGTGCCGAGGCGGTATTTCGAATGCTTAATTACGGTTCCCGAATCGGGAGCGGTCTTCCGCTCTGGTTTTACCGCCACCTGCCTGGTCTGGCACCCGCCGCTCGGCTTGCCTATCGGTTTGTTGCTGGTCACCGCACACTCGCTTCGGTTCTGATAAAGGCGCTCTGGGGAAAAGGTGAATTCGCCCTTTGCGGTCCCACCTATTACCACGGTCGCAACTTCTTTCTGCGGTTGCTGGGATTGATTTATCTCATTGCATTTTGGTCCTTCTGGAGCCAGGTCGACGGATTGATCGGTCACGACGGAATTCTGCCGGTGGCCCCTTGGTTGGCAGAACTGCGGAATCGGTTCGGAACCGAAGTTTATCGGTTGTTACCGACCCTCTGTTGGTTCAACTCCAACGATTCGTTCCTCCATTTTTTGTGTGCCGGCGGAGTGGTCCTGAGCCTTTTGCTCATTCTGCAGATCGCCCCGCTTTTTTGTTTGATTCTATTGTGGTGCTTCTATCTTTCGCTCAGTATCGCGGGGCAGGTCTTTATGAACTTCCAGTGGGACTACCTGCTCCTGGAAGTTGGCTTTCTGAGTGTTTTTCTGGCACCGTTCCGACTTCTTCCATCTCTGCGTTATCAAAGTCCAGTCTCTCGGTGGGCGCATTTTCTACTCCGCTGGCTTCTCTTCCGACTAATGGTCATGTCGGGAATTGTGAAACTGACCAGCGGAGACAATTCCTGGTGGAATCTGACCGCACTCGATTACCATTATGAAACTCAACCGCTGCCCACTCCGCTCTCATGGTGGGCAAATCAGTTCCCTCCCTGGTTCCAAGCATTCTCGGTCGTCGTCATGTTCAGCGTAGAGTTAGGAGCACCATTTCTGCTCTTTGGTCCTCGGCGAATCAGGCTAATCGGAGTTCTCGCACTCCTGCTCCTGCAAACCTTGATCGCATTGACGGGTAACTATTGCTTTTTCAATCTTTTGACCGCGGCCCTTTGCCTGCTCGCGGTGGATGACGCTGTTTGGCCGCAGTTCGGCCGAAAGAGGCGGCAATTTCCAGATGTCCGAGGCGTCGCCTGGCCTTCCTGGATTTTGGTTCCGTTGACTTTTGTTATCTTGTCGTTGAGTGGGCCGCTGCTCTGGAATGCGCTATTCCCGGAAAAAGAGTGGCCTCCGTTGTTCACCGTTTCCTACCAATATCTGGAACCATTCCGGTCGCTCAACGGGTATGGCCTGTTTAGAGTCATGACCAAGACTCGCCCAGAAATCATCGTCGAAGGAAGCCAGGATGGTGTGACTTGGCGCCCGTATGAATTCAAATACAAAGTGGGCGACCCGCAACGTGCTCCGCCGATTGTTGCCCCACATCAACCGAGACTGGATTGGCAAATGTGGTTTGCCGCGCTGGATGACATTCAGGGAGAACCCTGGTTCATGAATTTTCTGGGTCGATTGCTTCAGGGTTCCCCGTCCGTTCTACGATTGATCGACAACAATCCATTCCCGGAATCCCCTCCGCGCTACGTCCGGGCCCAACTTTTTAATTACCATTTTACAAATGCATTGGAGAAAAAGCAGACCCAGGCATGGTGGAAGCGGGAAGAGGAAGGGCTCTATTGTCCGCCTGTCAGTATGCGCGGCGAGGATTAAATCCACTGCAGAACCGAGGAAGAAATTGCTGCCGGATCGTCTCGTAGAGCCATGGTTTTGCAAAAGACCAACTGACTAACCGAACTGGTTTTCAAAGCCTGCCTCAAGCCCCCGAACGAAATCAAAACGGGATATCGTCCGGCTCGGCATCGAGGTCAGGATCGCGCGGCTCGGGCCGGGGAGCGGGAGCAGACGTACCGGAAGCGCGGCGAGCTGGGGGAGGGTGTGAAGAAGATGAACCTTCACTCTCTTGGCGGCTGCCCAGCAGTTGGAGATTCTCGGCCACCACGCGCATTCGGGACCGTTTCTGCCCGGTCTGTTTGTCGTCCCAGGTATCCAGTTGGAGACGACCTTCGATAAAGACCGGCCGCCCTTTTTTCAAGTATTGGCCGGCAATTTCGGCCTGTCGCGCCCAAAGTGTCACATCGACAAATGTGGTCTCTTCTTTTTTTTCGCCATCTTCCCCCGAGTAGACGCGGTTAACGGCGAGACCAATTTCCGTCACCGCCGTGCCCTTGGGGGTGTATCGCACCTCAGGATCGCGAGTCAGATTTCCGATTAACAGGACACGATTAAGATTTGCCATAAGCGAGTCTAGGCTTTGGATGTTCGAACGGGTACCCTAAGCGGCAATTTCTGGTAATGCTGCAGAAACACCATCGGGTCGAGCTTAAATTTTCCACGCAGTTTAGTGATCAGTGACGGATCCGCTTCGAAAATGAAATTGACGTAGTAGGCGGAATCCAAGTGACGCGGGCTGTACGCGAGTGGACGTTTGTCCATCTTCTGAACTTGTTCAACTGCCGCACCCTCTTTTGCAAAATCCGATTCCAGACGTTCGATGATCTCTTTCACGCTGTCTTCCTGACCACGCGTATCAACGGCCAGCAAGCATTCATAACGATGTTTCATAATGTGTCAATCCTGTTCTGCTCTGTTGTAATTGTTCATCGCCGAGGCTATCCCTTTGTCCGCCACATGTTCAACCGCTTCTGCCGCGCGCTCGATCGCTTTCTCCATCGTTTGTTTCTCCGACCGATCGAATTCGCCCAGAACATAGTCGCTCAATTGTCCGGCGTCACCTGAACTCCCAATTCCAACCCTCAGGCGCATAAAGTCCTCGCCCAAATGTAAGATGATTGATTTCAACCCGTTGTGGCCGCCGTCACTGCCTGCCAGCCGGAGCCGGAGCCGTCCAAGCGGAAGAGCAACATCATCCACCACAACCAGGATCTCATCCGACTGGATTTTAAAGTAATGCGCAAATCGGCCAATGACCTCTCCAGTTCGATTCATGTAGGTAAGCGGTTTAATGAAGAGGATGTCGCCCCATTTCCCCAAGTCAGAACCCCAGGCAGCTGATTTTGAAAATGGCACGCTTTTTTTGCCAGCCAGGTAATCAATCACCATGAAACCCACGTTATGCCGCGTACCACTATACTGAAGCCCGGGATTTCCCAGACCGGCCACGAGGCGCAGATCAGCCATGGAGGATTAGGGCTGAGGGGTCTCGGGCTTGGCTTCTCCCTTCTTTTCGGTAATAACTTCGGGACTCGCCGGCGCTTCCACGGTCTCGGCAACTTCTTCGCCCACCCGCGACGCCACCACGCTCACCACGGTCAGATCGGCGTCCGTCAGAGATTCAACCCCGGAAGGAAGCGGTAAATCGCGGACATGGAGCGCCTCGCCAATGTTCAGGTTTGTCACATCAACCCGAACGATGTCAGGCAGATCCTGTGGAAGGCACTCGACCTCCAGCGTGCGTAAAGAGTGTTCGAGCAGCCCGCCGAATGTTCTCACTCCCAAAGCTTCACCGATTGCTTCGATCGGAACTTCGGACGTGATCTTCTCGGTGGCGGAAACGGCGTGAAAATCGACATGCAACAATTCGCGCTTCAAAGGATGGTGCTGAACCTCCTGGATCAGGGCCAATCGATTCGTGCTCTGGTCCCCGTCAGCGATCTCCAGCTCTACCAGAACGTGTTCGCTTGACGCGTGCGCCAATACGCTTTTTAACGCGCGGCCGTCCACTTGGAGGGCCATTGGCTGTTCCTGTGAGCCGTAAACGACCCCGGGAACCAGTCCTTCCTTTTTGATCTTTTTTATAGCATTCCGGCCGATCACGGTCCGCTTTTGCGCCTTCAGTTTAACTTGTTGAGCCATGGTTCTTACGATTGTATTGCGTTGATCTCGAAAAGCGAACTTACCGATTCGTTGGTGTAAATTCGGTGGATGCCCTCGGCGAGGATTTCTGCGATGGAAAGGACGGTGATTTTACAGTCCGGGTGGAGACGTACCGGCGTACTGTCGGTGGTAATCAGTTCCAGGATCTCCGATTTCTTCAGCCTTTCATGGGCCACTTCGGTAAAAACAGCGTGAGAAACGCCCGTGTAAATATCTTCAGCCCCGTATTTTTTTAAGAGGGTCGCGGCATTGGTCAGGGTCCCGGCAGTTTCTGTCAGGTCATCCACCATGATCACATTCTTGCCATCCACCTCGCCGATCACTGTCAGCGCTTCGGTTTCAGTCGGACTGATTCGCCGTTTTGCCACGATGGCCAATGTCGCATTCAATGCTTCAGCGTAAGCGGAGGCCAACTTCAGGCCCCCCACGTCCGGCGAGACCACCGCGAGGTTTTCTATTTTCTTCTGACGAATGTAGCGAATCAGTACCGGGGCCGCATAGAGGTGATCGACCGGAATGTCGAAAAAACCTTGGATCTGCTGAGCATGCAAATCGAGCGTCAGCACCCGGTTCGCTCCCGCAGCAACCAGCAAATTGGCGACCAGCTTGGCCGTGATCGGGACCCGCGGCTGATCCTTCCGGTCTTGGCGTGCATATCCAAAATAGGGGATGACTGCGGTGATCCGATAAGCGCTCGCTCGTCTGGCCGCATCAATCAGAATCAAGAGTTCCATTAGATTCTGGTTCGTGGGCGGACAGGTCGGTTGGACGATAAAGGTGTCACGTCCCCGAATATTTTCATTAATTTTGACCCGCGTCTCACCGTCCGGGAAAGAGCTGACCACGGCGTCGCCCAGAGGGACACCCACCGCGCCACAAATTCTCAGCGCCAGATCGCGATGCGCTGATCCTGAAAAAATCTTCATTTCTCGATTGAACGGGGTCATAGCCTGGCGAAAAGGAATCGAGACACTAATGCTGAAATCCACTTTTGCAAGAGGTGAGAGGCTGGCCGGGGCGGACCTGCGGACCCACCGGGTAGTGTTAGTGGCCTGCGCGCCGAGCCCCTCTCGATCGGTCTGCGCTTTTCGCCAATACGGCACAATCTTGGCAAAGAGATTTGACAGACCTTTAGAAAATTACGTACTACTGGCGGAAGTGGTCTGTCCACTTTAACGCTTCGCAATCTCGTCGGTAACCCCCATTCCTAGCCAATCTCAAAAGGAGAAAAAAATGCCTGATATTTCTCGTCGGACCCTGATCAAGCGAGCCGCGGCCCTCTGGGCGCTGAGCAAGCTCGCTTCGATTGATGCGCTGGCTGCTAACAACCCGGTCCAGATCGGCATTGTCGCCAAAATCCGTATACCTTGGTTCGACAATGTCGAGAAGGGCATCAAGAAGGCCGCTTCTGATCTGAAGGTGAATGCCTGGATGATTGCCCCTACCTCGGATGATGCCGCTCAGCAGGTACGTGCGATCGAAGACTTGATCGCCAAAAAGGTGGACGTGATCGGTGTCATACCGAACGACGGCGCAGCCTTAGAACCTGTTCTCAAGCGGGCACACGACGCTGGCATCCATGTGATCGTCCATGAACAGCCCGGGCAGAAGAATGCCGATTGGGACTTTGAACTCATCCAGAACCAGCAATTTGGCGAGGCGCATCTGGAAGCGTTTGCCGAGGCCATCGGCGGGGAGGGCAAATTCGTCGTTTACGTTGGCGGCCTTACGGTGGCGTTGCACAACCTCTGGGCTGATTACGCGATCGCTTTGCAGAAGAAGAAATACCCGAAGATGCAGCAAGTCGGCGACCGGTTTGGCGTCTCCAATAGCGTCGAAGACAGCTACAAGACTGCAGTCGACCAGATGCGATCGAACCCGGACCTGAAAGGTTTCCTGATCTTTGGCGCCAATGGGCCGATTGGGGCCGGCCAGGCAGTAGCTGATCGCGAGCAAATTGGCAAGGTGATCGTGGTGGGACCCTTCATTCCGAGCCAAGGTCAGAAATTGATGAAGTCCGGCGCCATCACCCGTGGTTTCCTGTGGAACCCCGTGGACGCCGGGTATGCGATGGTTCAGATCGGCGATCTCCTGGCCAAGGGCCAAGCCCCGAGCGATGGAATGGAGATAGCAGGCATTGGAGCGGTGAAGGTGGAAGCCAATCCGCCTGTCGTGCGGGCAAATAAAATGCTTGATATCAATCCGAGCACCATCGACGAACTGGCGAAACTGATCTAGGCGACTGCACTCGATGCGTGGATCGCGTCCAGGTTTCACACCAACTGTGCCACTCGCTCCGGGTTTGCCTTTCCTCGGCCTGGAAAATATCAGCAAGAGGTTTGGCGGAACTATCGCCCTCGACGGCGTGGACTGGTCGGTGCAAGCCGGCGAAGTCCACTGTCTGGTCGGCGAAAATGGGTCCGGCAAGTCCACGCTGATTAAGATTGTCGCCGGCGTTCTTTTTCCGGAAAAGGGCGGGAGTGTTATCGTCGAAGGGGTGGCGCACGATCATTTGAAGCCTCCCCAAGCGAAGAATCTTGGCATCCAGGTAATCTATCAGGATCTGTCGTTGTTCCCGAATCTGTCGGTTCTGGAGAATATTGCTATCGAGCATGAACTTGGTGCCTCGATGGCGCTTATTGATAAGAAATCAATGCGCGCCTCCGCAGAGAGAGTGCTCGCCAGTCTGGACGCCCATCTTCCACTGAAGGTTCCCGTTGGCCAATTATCCGTCGCGCAGCGGCAGATCGTGGCGATCTGCCGTGGTCTGGCTAGCAACGCGCGTCTGTTATTCATGGATGAGCTAACCTCGTCATTGACCCGCCATGAAGTCAGATTGTTGCTCGCGATGGTCCGGCGTCTCAAGGAGTTTGGGGTCGCCGTCGTTTTCGTAAGCCATCGGCTGGAGGAAGTCGTCGAGCTTGCTGAACGCATAACGGTCCTCCGAGACGGGCGCAAGGTCGCAACCCTCCCGGTTTCGGAGGTCGACGATCACCGTCTCTCGGAGTTGATGACTGGCAGCCGGTTCGAACACAAAGTCAATGCGCGTCGACTGGAGGACCGAGAGCCGGTCCTGGAGGCGCGTGGCGCCACTCGGTCCGGCGAGTTTATCGACATTTCTTTCACCCTGCATGCCGGAGAGGTACTGGGTCTCACCGGGCTGCTGGGTGCAGGCAGAACCGAGCTCGCTCTGGCTCTCTTCGGCATGACGGTGTTAGAACGAGGCGCCGTATTGATCGACGGAATCCGCCTTCACCTCCGGTCAAATCGGGACGCCATAGCCGCCGGAATTGCTTATCTGTCGGAAGATCGCTTGGGACTGGGCCTTAATCTGAAACAATCCATTGCTGACAACGTGGCGGTCGGGGTACTCGACCAGTTGATTGATCGAGTCGGTCTTCTACCACCCGGACGCAGGAGTGGCCTGGCGCGGGAATGGGTCGATCGACTGGGAATTATCGCCGGCAACGTTGGCGCAGCAGTCCGTACACTTTCTGGTGGTAATCAGCAGCGCGTTGTCCTGGCCAAATGGCTGGCCACCAAACCCAAAGTGCTTATCCTCGACAGCCCGACCGTGGGCGTCGACATCCGCAACAAACAAGGGATCTATGATATGATCCGCAAACTAGCCAAGGAAGGGGTAGCAATACTGCTGATTTCTGACGAAATCCCGGAGGTGTATTTTAACACTGACCGAGTCCTGCATATGAGGGAAGGCTGCTTGGCGGGCGAGTTTGTCCCCGGCGAAGTGAGCGAGGAAGCGTTGACGGAGGCGGTCTTTGCGTAGTGCCATTGGTTTCATCTTTCAGCGCACCGAGACGGCACTGGCTCTCGTCATTATCGTCATTTCGGTGATTTTTTCCTTCGCCTCCCCTTACTTTTTCACGCTCTCCAACGCCACGGATTTGATCGAAGCGAATTCTGTTACGACCATCTTCGCCGCGGGCGTCTTCGTGGTCCTTGTCTCGGGCGGGATCGATGTATCATTTGCTGCGGTTGCCTCCGTTACCCAATATGTCGCGGCCGTTATGGCAACTCAGTACGGCTTGCCAGTCTTGCCTACGGTCGGCCTGGCCTGCGCTCTCGGCGGCCTGCTTGGATGCATTAACGCGCTACTTACCTACTACCTGCGCGTCGTGTCGATCATCATCACCATCGCGACCTCCAGCATTTATTACGCGACGCTGATCTATATCACCGGCGGTACCGAGATCTACAATCTACCCGAGTGGTGGACGAACAGGCTCATCTTCTTCCACCTGAAAACGGCTTCTGGCGATATTGCGCGTGTTACGCTGCCCATGGTGATCATGGTAGCGGTCGTGATAGCGACGCATTTGCTCATGACGCGCACACGCGCCGGGCGTCAGATTTACGCTTTCGGGGGCAATCCGGAAGCGGCAAGCCGTGTCGGCATCAAGATCCTTCCCCTTCAGATGCGCGTCTACGGCTATCTCGGGTTGCTCTCGGGCCTGGCCGGCTTTGTCCAGGCACATCGCGTTCATCAAGCGGTGCCGACTGCCATGTTTGGCACGGAATTGAATGTGCTTGCGGTAGCCATTCTCGGTGGCGCTAGTCTCGTCGGCGGCATCGGTTCGATGGGCGGGGTGGTCCTGGGCGTGTTGCTACTGGCGATCTTACAGAACGGGCTGAATCTGCTCGGCGTGTCGTACTTCTTCGGCGTGGTGATTGGATTGACCATTCTCATCTCAATCAGTGTCACTGGTTACACTGAACAACGGATGCGACTGCGTCGTCGCACCGAGGAGTCGTGATGGGCCAAACACCTCGAGCTACGATCCATTCCCGGCACGGTCTCCACACCGCACTCAATAGGCTTGTGGCCGGGCTTCGCGCAAGCGGCAGTAATCTGATCGGGCTTTTACTCCTCTGGGGGGGCTTGTTAGCGCTGTTCGCATTGCTGCTGCCAGGTACTTTTCTCCACGTGACGACGCTGCAGGCAATGATGTTCCAGTTGCCAGAGCTTGGCCTTTTGTCGTTGGCGATGTCGATCCCGCTTGTTTCAGGTGGATTAAATTTGGCGATCATTGCCACAGCGAACCAGGCAGCCTTGCTGATGGCCTGGATATTAACAAAAGAGATGCCGCCCGCTGCGAGCGGGGGAATGCTGGCGGTGTGGATCGCTGCCGCCCTTGCCGCCGGTTTCCTGCTCTGTCTGGCCATCGGCCTCCTGACCGGCATGATCGTCGCCGTGATTGGCGTTCATCCGATCTTAGTGACGCTTGGAACTCAGACCCTGATCACCGGTATCAATATCTGGCTCACGCATGGGCGAACGCTGTCTGGCTTTCCCCAGCCGCTTCTCCTGATCTCGAATGAGACTTTTCTCTGGATCCCAATCTCTTTCATCGTGTTCATGATCATGGCGGCGGCGGTGCATATCCTATTGACTCGCACGCCGCTCGGCATCCGCATCCACCTCATCGGCTCCAATCTGGAGGCCACCCGCTACTCGGGTGTGGATACTCGGCGCGTGCGGTTGTGGGTCTACATCTTATCGAGTCTCCTCTGCTGGCTCGCAGCGATCATCATGATGGCTCGCTTCAATTCAGCGGGCGCGAATATCGCACAATCCTATCTTCTGATCACTATCCTTGCTGCTATCCTCGGCGGGATCGATCCTTATGGTGGTTTCGGTCGCATCGATGGTCTGGTGGTCTCACTGGCCATTCTGCAGATGATCTCAAGCGGCTTCAACCTGCTTGGTTTCAGCGAGCATCTGACACTGGCCCTCTGGGGTGTTACGCTTCTGGCGGTCATGGCTATCAAACGTGTCGCCGCCACCCTCCACCCTGGTATTGACCGCTCTCAGGCAAGCGCAACGCTCCTCAAATCGAATCCGGAACATGGCCAAAAGAGCTAAGGCAATGTTATTGACTGTTGCGGCGACGGACCCGATGAAAAAGCAGAGCCTTGGGCAACAGGTGGTCAGCCGGGTCCTTGAACTCGTGCGTACCGGCAATCTTCGTCCTGGGGACCGGTTACCGCCGGAGCGTGAGTTGATTGAAATATTCAGAATCAGCCGCCCGAGCCTGCGTGAAGCGCTTCGGGCGCTCTCTATCCTTGGCGTCATTGAATCACGTCATGGCGGAGGCGCTTTCGTTACCGATCTGAAGGCGCAAACGCTCCTCGCCCCTCTCGATTTCTTTCTCTCGCTCTCACAATCCAATCTCGACGACGCCTTCGAAAGCCGCCGCGTTATCGAGGTTGAGATCGCTCGAAAGGCCGCGATGAACGCCGATCCTAAAGATCTGAGCGACCTCAGCGCAATGATTGCGGCGCACGTGACCGTGTGGAATGATCCAATCGGCTTTCGGATTTTGGACAGCCGGTTCCACGAAAAGCTCTCGGTGATCGCCGGGAATGCGATTCTGCAGCGAATTGCCTATGGTCTCTACAATCTTGGGCTTGATATCCGTCGGCGCGCCACGGCGGAGCCGGGCATTATCGCGCAGAGCACCCAAGATCACACCCGTATCGTGGAGGCGATCTCGGCTCGGGATCAGACGCGCGCAGGAGAAGCAATGAAGACTCATTTGGCTCATATCGAAGCGAGCACCAGGCGATTCGCAGCACTTTAGCGCGATTCTC
The DNA here is from genome assembly GCA_963742335.1 of uncultured Verrucomicrobiae bacterium. Classification (GTDB taxonomy): domain Bacteria; phylum Verrucomicrobiota; class Verrucomicrobiia; order Chthoniobacterales; family JAFAMB01; genus JAFAMB01. The sequence goes on along the minus strand of CAVULL010000004.1, from coordinate 395,144 downwards.
TCCATAACCCGGCGGCGCGGGTGTTTCTCACCCCCTCCACGCTCTCGCTCAGACGAGCAACTCCGCAAGCTTTGCCCTGAAATCCTCCTCGTCTCGAACGGAGTAGTCTGCGTCAGCCTTCAAGCGGATCTCATGACCGTCGCTCGACCGGAACCGCAGATAGAGCGGTTGTATTCCCGGAAATTGACGGACCAGGTCACGAATCGCGATCAAACGGTCTTCATCGGCCTTTTCCATCGGAATCTCGATCGTTAGAGCCTTTACCGGTTTGCGTCCGCTCAATGGCCCGATCTCGTTTGCCACGATTCGGACGCTGTCCTCCCGCTTATCCAGTTTGCCCGTGATAGCAACGATTTTGCCTTTATCAATCTCCTTGGCCGTTTTCGCATAAACCTCTCCCCACACCATGACCTCGACGGCCCCGGTAAAGTCTTCCAGCGTCAGTATCGCAAATGGTTTTCCTTCCTTGCGGGTAAACTTCTTCTCGAAGGCGGAGATCGATCCCGCGATTTTTACCATCTCTTTGTCGTCCTGGTCGCCTAGATCGCTGAGTCTCAGATAAGCGCCTCTCTCGATAATTTCCCGGTGGGCGTCCAACGGATGGCCTGTCACGTAAAAGCCGAGGAGGTCCTTTTCATGCCCGAGCTTTTCGGCGGTCGACCAAGGCGTAAAAGGCGCGCTCTCACCATTCGTTTTTGGAGCTGCCATCTCGAAGTCACCAAACAATGAGACCTGGCCGCTGCGCCGGTCTCGGTGCGTAGAAGCTCCCGACGATAGGGCCTGATCGATGCCCACAAATAGCTCCGCGCGATCTCTCCCGGTAAAATCGAATGCTCCAGCCCGGATCAGATTTTCCAGGATTTTGCGATTGACCGACTTTGAATCCAGTCGACCGCAATAGTCTTCCACCGACTTGAAGGGACCGTTCTTCTCCCGTTCGATGATTGCAGATTCCATGGCGGCTTCGCCTATGTTCTTGATGGCCGCCAGGCCATATCGGATACCCCGTTGCTCAGCGTGAATTTCAGGGACAAACTTGAGATGGCTCCGGTTGATGTCCGGTGGCAAAATCGAAACGCCGAGCCTTTGGCACTCCGCAACAAAAACAGCGATTTTCCCAGTATTGTTGACTTCATTACTGAGCAATCCGGCCATGAATTCAACCGGATAGTTGGCTTTCAGATAAGCGGTTCGATAACTGATCAGACCGTAAGCAGCACTGTGACTTTTGTTGAAGCCGTATCCGGCGAATTTTTCAAGGAGATCGAAGATGGCGTTCGCCTTTTTTTCGTCGATCCCATTCACGCGTTGGCAGCCCTCGATAAAGTTGACGCGTTCTTTCGCCATCTTGACCTTATCTTTTTTTCCCATGGCCCGCCGGAGAAGATCAGCCTGGCCAAGGGTGTATCCGGCCAGAACGTTGGCTGCACGCTGCACCTGTTCCTGGTAGATCATGATCCCGTACGTATTGGCGCAGACCTCTTTCAGCAGCGGATGTTCATATTTGATTTTCGTCTGGCCCTTCTTCCGCTTGATGTAATCGGGAATCAGCTCCATCGGGCCAGGACGATACAGCGCGATCAAAGCGATGATATCGTCGATACTATTCACATCGAACTGCTTGCAAAGATTGACCATGCCTCCCGATTCCAACTGAAAAACGCCGATCGTCTCGCCGCGATTCAGCAAATCAAAGGTGGCTCGATCATCGAACGGCAGAGTTTCCAATGAAAAATCCGGCTGCCGATCTCGAATCAGGGCCGTCGCATCCTGGAGAACCGTGAGTGTTTTAAGCCCCAGGAAATCCATTTTCAACATGCCGAGATCGGTCAGCGGGCCCATGGCATATTGGGTGACGATTTCGTCGTCATTCCCTCGGCAGAGCGGGATGTAGTCGTCGAGTGGTCGGTCGCCGATAACCACGCCTGCCGCGTGGATGCCGGTGTTGCGAGTCAGACCTTCGAGAACGGTGGCATAACTCCAAAGCTGCTGAGTGCTCTCTTCAGTTCCGATCGCCTGCTTTAATTCGGGGTTCTTGTCTACTGCGCTTTTCAGCGTGATCCCGAGTTCGTTCGGGATCATCTTCGCGATGCGGTCGGCGTCGGAATAACTGAGTCCCATCACCCGGCCGACATCTCGAACCACGCTTTTGGCGCCGAGGGTACCGAAAGTAATAATCTGTGAGACCGCGCGCGAACCGTATTTTCGTCGGACATATTCGATGACTTCACCACGGCGATTCTGGCAAAAATCAACGTCGATATCCGGAGGGCTCACGCGTTCCGGATTCAGAAAGCGTTCAAATATCAGCTCGAATCGCAACGGATCCAAGTCCGTTATGCCCAGGACATAAGCGGCCAGTGAACCTGCCGCCGAGCCACGTCCAGGACCCACCGGAATACCTTCCTGCTTCGCGTAATGGATGAAATCCCAAACAATCAGGAAATAACTGACAAAACCCGCTTTCTCCAGGACCGAGAGCTCATAATCCAAACGCTGCCGAAGCCCTTGGTCGGTTTCGGCCCGTTCCCCGTAGCGTTCTTTTAATCCGCTGTCGCAAAGCTCGCGAAGCAATGCTTCCCGCGTTTTCCCTTCAGGCGGCGTGTAAGCCGGGTATTTCGAAACGCCAAAATCAAGCTTCAGATCGCAGGCCTCGGCGATGCGAAGCGTGTTTGTCAAAGCCTCTGGAACTTCCGCGAAAATGGCCCGCATCTCGTCCGCAGATTTGAAATAGACTTCGGTCGGATAATGCATCCGTCGTTCGTCATGGACCATTGATCCGGTGCCGATACAGATCATGACGTCATGGGCCTCATGATGGGATCGTTCCAGAAAGTGGGCGTCATTGGCCGCCACGAGGGGGATCTGAAGCTTTTTGGAAATTTCCAGAAGGCCGCGGTTACAGAGATGCTGTGCCTCAATTCCGTGATCGTGGAGTTCAAGGTAAAAATTTTCGGGACCAAAGATGTCTACAAATTCTCCGGCGGATTTCTGGGCTTTGTTCAGGTCGCCCGCCTGGATTGCCACATTGATTTCACCTTTCAGGCAGGCGCTCATCCCGATCAGACCGGCGCTGTGCTTCGCCAGCAGCTCTTTGTCGATGCGCGGCTTATAATGGAAGCCTTCCAGGTGACCAGCCGATACAAGTTTGACCAGATTACGGTACCCCAGAAAATCCTTTGCCAGCAGAGTGAAGTGGAAGGCCGCATCCCGAGCGGACGAAGCGCTCTTATCGATCATCGAGCTCGGCGCCATGTAAACCTCGCACCCGATAATTGGTTTTAGGCCGGCCTTTTCCGCGGCCTGATAAAATTCGATGGCGCCGTACATATTGCCATGGTCGGTCATCGCCACGGCGGGCATCCCGTAATCGACCGCTTTTTTCATGAGATCCGGGATCCTGATAGCGCCATCCAGCAGGGAATATTCAGTATGGAGATGCAGGTGAACGAAGGAGTCGGTCGGCATTGGCCTCAACTTACCTGCTGGAGTCGCATGCATCAACGACGCACGATTGGCATTTTGTTATTTTGTGGCAAACTAGCACCTCTCAAGCCGAGGTGGCGAAATTGGCAGACGCGCCAGACTTAGGATCTGGTGGAGCAATCCTTAGGGGTTCGAGTCCCCTCCTCGGTAAATCGCTGAAAATGAGGCGCTTTCATTTAGATAGCTCCTAAATGTCTTTCCTCGCCAGAATGCCACTGCCAAAATACTGCCACTAAAAACCGAAAGCGCCGCCGAGATGCTCCCTGGGGGCGGCGCTTCTGTAGTAAGTGAAAGGGTTTGGCGTTTAGAAGACGATAGAGTAGATCAGCCACGCCAAGGTCGCCGCTTCGATCAGTAGGCCGATAACGACAAGTGCAACGACGTTTTGAGAACGATCCTCAGCGTATCGGTTCCTTATTCGGCCGCCTTCTTCGCGAGTTCGGTGGCGTTCCGCTCCTAATGCCAGCGGAGTAAATCCCGCTCGCGCTGTTGCAACTCGAACACGGGCCGCCATTGTCGTGCCGGAAACATATCACAACCATTTTTTTCGGCAATCTTTTGTAGCGCCCGGCAATTACCGAACGCTCACTGTAATTCGTCTTCGTCCGCGCGTGGGCCTTTAAACCAGAATGCCGCCGGTCGATTGCTCGATCTGGGGGCTTCATCGTTTAAGGAGGGTCTTCCACGTTGAAAACGAGCAAATTGCTCGAAACGCGAACGCGAATGCCTCTCTCCGGACCACTCAAGGGAATACAGTGGCTCCGGTCCACTTTTCGGCAAACGACGGGATTCCTTTCGTTGCTCAGGTCGAAACGTCCCCCGATGCGCACACTGCGGAACCGCCTTGGGGCTTTGGTTATCTTGATCAGCCAACACGCCAGTCCTATCAGCACTAGCGCGGCCACGAGGACGATCCACATCGTCAAGACAAGGTGGGGCAGGCTCATGGATTTCTTAACTCCTCGCACTTGTAATGGAAAGCCCTACAGTAATCCCCAGGAGAATGCCACCAATCATTTGCGGCGGCAAAAGTGGGCGAGCAGAAGCCGATCAAGGACTTCTCCTTCGGCCCAGACAGTACAGCCTCTCGCCGAGCTTCTTGGCCGTGTTTAGGATGCGCTCTGGACCGTCGGATCCGCCCTTCTGAAGCGGCAGAAGTTAGTTAGAGCCTTAATGCAGCCACGTATGCGGGATCGAAACCTGCAAATCGTCGGGGATGCTGTCGGAAACTCCGGACAGTTGCGTCCAAATCAAATCCAATACTCTGGCGTTGCGAATGTCGTCTTCGTAGCCGCGTGACCAGTTCTTTTGGAAATGAGGAGCGGTCCACGCGTGGATCTGACGAACCGTTTCATGACGCGCGGCGACGCCCAATAAGCAGCTGAATGTCTTCAGTTCGGATAAATGCTGCCGTAACGTTCCCGATATGCGCCTGTAGGCTCACAGTGACCGCCTGATGGAAGGCCTTTTCAGCTTTCGGACGATTAGGAGAATTCACGCACAGGGTAGGGTATAGCGTGTCGTTAAGTGCGAACAATGGCGCAATCTTTCCGCCGATCATCATCGCGGCGACAGGCTTGCGGTTAGGATTAAGTCGGCGCCCGTCAGACAAGCCGAGTAGCCTCGCGGCTTCTTGCCTCGTGACGAGCAAAGGCAATTTTGAAAGATCGTAGGTCACGCTATCGTGAGAGTGTCAATCCGGTTACCAGCAACGGGTAGCTATTCGGCGCGCTCCAGATAAACACTCCGATATTTCGGGTTGAATTTGACTTGGGAAATGCGCCAGCGGGATATGGTGCCATTGCGGACCCGTTGTACAACCAAAAGGGAGGAAGAATTCACAGAGTCTCCGTTGGATTCCGGGTTGAGAAGGCTCGCAAGTGACGCATCACAAGGTTGCGTCTGCCGGACGCGATCCGAACGGCCTTGTTGCCGGCCGCCTGGGATCACGAGACGTGACCGGGGAAGGCCGGGAAAATGGAAGAAGCAGGTATGTGATAGTCAGGAGAAACAAAAAAGGAAATGGAACCGTCAAGAGCGCAAATCCAGACTTCGGCGGCGTCAGCGTCAAAGTACAAGGTGCGTTTTTCGTTTATTTCGGAGGGCGAATTGGAAGGTGAAACAATATCGATACAAATCTCGGGAGCACGCTCGAACAGGGTGAGCCGGCTAATGTCCTCGGAGCGATCAGGGGCAAGCCAGGCAACGTCGATGGCTTTTACTCCGCCCGCAGTGGAAAGAGGACACTCGGAGAATGCGATCCCGTCCGGAAGAAACTGACGCAATAGACCGGCGATATGAGCTTGGCGCCGGCCATGGATTGGAGCAGGAGGCGGACTCATACGGATGTGGCCATGCTGATCGGTTTCAATTCGATAGGCGAGCGTAGCCAAGGTGGAATCAGCCAATACTTGCTCCCAACGTGCAAGATTAAACTCGGTCTGAGAACGGAGGTCCGGCAACTCGATCGTGATAGGCACCGGGGAAAATACGCCAGGAATGGGAAAAAATGAAGAACAGGATAGGGCAAATGATCGACTCTGCCGGCGTCGAGGTGAATGGAATCCGCCTGGCCGGATTTCCTGGGTCTACTCTTTCGACATGAATCCCACCTCTCGTACTTTTCCGACGTTCCCCTTTTCGGCATCAGTAAAGCATCCGCAGCCGATTCGGTTTTGCAAAATACCTTGATCTAAAAAGTGTCTGGCAAAATTGTTGCAAAAATGGCTGACGAGGCTCAATAATTTTCACCGCCTGGCAACTGCAGTACGAAAACAAAGCGGTTAGCACTAATCACGCGTCAAGGAAGGAGCAGGAATGAACCCCGAAGCGTTTCGTTTATCGGCGGCTTTAGCCGGGATCCTTCTGTTGGTCCTGCTCGTAGCACGGTTCAAATGGCATCCGTTTCTCGCTCTCATGTTCATCTCTTGGGGGCTGGCCGTCACCTGTGGGATCGATCCGGTTCAAGCGATCGCGGGGTTTTCCAAAGGATTCGGCGACATACTGAGCTTTGTCGGTATCGTCATCGGTCTCGGAACGATGATAGGCGGATTGTTAGTCTCTTCCGGGGGTGCTGACGCGTTTGCGAACGCCATGATCTCAATCGGCGGCCGGAAATACGTCCCTTGGACGCTCTTTTTTGCGGCCTTTCTGATTGGCTTGCCTTTGTTTTTCGAAGTCGGGTTTGTTCTCTTGGTACCATTAGCGTTCGTGATGGCCAAGAAGTTGGAGGTGCCGATTCTGAGCCTCGGCTTACCTATGCTTGCCGGTCTTTCCATCGCGCATGGGATGACTCCGCCGCACCCGGCTCCAACCTTGGCAGTCGCTACCTTCCACGCTGACGCCGGCAAAACGATCCTGTATGCATTAGTCATCGGCTTGCCGGTCGGGCTGATCTCGGGGCCCGTATTTGCCTCGGTAGCCGCTAAATTTTTTGGTCTCCGTCGAAAATCCACGGGGCAAAGCGGCCCGCATATCAGTCCAGTAGACGAGATCGCAGCAGTCACTGCAGAAACTGCGCATCGGACTCCGAGTCTGGGTGGGGTTCTCTTGGTGATCCTTCTGCCGCCCGTCCTGATGATGGGACGCTCAGTAGCGGACCTTTTGCTTGCGCAAGGACTTGCGAAGGCTGCTCTTGACGTGATCGGCAACCCGATCGTCGCGCTGTTTATAACGGTCGTCGTTGCAGTGTTCGTATTGGGCGTCCGCCTGGGCGAAAGTCTCGATGAGATTCAGCGCACGCTGAATAGGAGCCTGGAGCCAATCGCGGCGGTAATCCTGATTGTGGGTGCTGGTGGAGGATTCAAGGAAGTATTACTGGAGACCAAGATAGCCGACGCTATTGGTCAATGGGCGACGGACGCACACCTTTCACCGTTGCTATTGGCTTGGACTGCTGCGGCGGTGGTCCGCATCGCTACCGGATCGGCCACCGTGGCCACCATCACCGGTGCCGGGATCGTTGCTCCGCTGATCCAGAACAACACAACAGTAAACCGTGAACTGCTGGTCCTTGCGACGGGCTCGGGTTCGCTGATCCTTTCCCATGTGAACGATGCCGGTTTCTGGCTGGTGAAGGAATACTTTGGCTTAAGCGTGGGAGAGACTTTCAAATATTGGACCACAATGGAAACGTTGCTGTCGATCCTTGGTTTGGCGGGCGTTCTTTTGGCGAGTTTGATTACTTAGACCTAGACACCCCCGCCATCAGCCGTAGACAGCGGGCATTCCGGCAAGGTTCGACCATCAGGCAGAAGCTCATTCAAAAGATGGATAAGGGACCCTGCCGGCGCGAATGGCGGAAAGCTGGAGGCGGGCTCATGAGGATGTGTCCATGACGATCGGTCTCAACACGATTCGGATTACAGCCGGAATCCTTTGACGCTCGGTACTTCGGTCCACTCCAAGCAACAAACCGTTGAGTCCATTATTACACCCTTACTAACGCTAAAGGAAATCTCGTACCCGGCGGCTGATGCCGAGAGTTGGACCGGGGAAGAGGGAAGGAGCTGAAACAGGGGGTAACTTCTCACTACCCGATCGGGTGATATGCAACGACAAATCTTGTAACCGCCCGTCATTTAGAGGATTACTAGACAAAACCCAACGCAGGCTAATTGCAGTCCTTTCTGAGGAGTATCAATGCCTTCTGAGGAGTATCATATGGATCTCAGCGTCATGATAAGTCATGCGTCAATGGACGCGACGATAGCGACTGCTTGGCAGCGTCTGCTACGACGAGTTTTTCCAGAAGCTAAACTAAGGTATTCCTCCGATCCCAGAGACCCTGCATTCAGTGGATACGGCGCTTTTGCGGAGGAGATTCTCGATTGGATTCGCCAAAGCCGCTACATTCTAACGATTCAAACGCCCAATAGCGCGTTTCGGCCCTGGTTAGTGTGGGAAGCCGGCATGGCTCGAGCACTGCAAAAAGGAATGTTTGTGGTGGTGTACGGCGTAAAACCGGGACAACTGAGAAATCCCCTCGACTCGGAGCCGCAATACGAGGGAGTCACTAAATCCGACGTCCACAAGATCGTTCGGGGGATCGCGGCGGACGCGAGGGACCTGTACCATGAGGAAGACTTCGAGGCGGCTTTTCTCGAATACGATGACGTTTTGCGAAAAAACTCTCACCTCTTTCAGTCCGAGCACATCCAATATGAAAAACGTATTCGATTGGAGCTTACGAATGACCAGCGGGAAAAGCTCCAGCAAACCGGTGTAATTCCGGACCTGGCGACCGTCCGGGCCGTCTTTGGATCATTGGATATCTTTGGTTATAACGAAACTGTTGAAGAGATTACCTGGGCAGATTTGATTGTACGTTTGACCGAAGACGATGCTGAACGTTTATGGCCGGGAAGCGCGCTCGCCTGGACTAAACTGTTGGGGAGAATATTAAGGAAGGCTTTGAGGCGTCAGTTGACTTCAGCGAATCCGGAGGGCCTACCCCTTTATTTTTGGCAGCCAAATGCCAACGGAGGGGGAATCAGTTACCGCCCTTCCATCACGAAGCAGATCAGAGCGGGCGGGCTGACCTCGTTTACCATCAGCTTTACCCACCTTCCTCCAGAACTAACTGCCAGGCCTTCTGGTAACCTCGGATTAATCTCTCACTATCTCGACTTTACCCGGATGATGCGTTGGGGAGTACTGAAAGATGGGCGGTTTAAGGAGTTTTTCCGCGCCGGATTACCCGAGAAACAGATGATTTCAAAACAGGCTGAGTTCCTCGATGCCTTAGTGAACATCCGGATCGAATTCCAAAATCGCGGACTAGTAAAAGACGAACTTAGCAGCGCATTTCCGGCAGAGCGCAGAAAAGAGATCGAGACACTTCTAAAGAGCTATTACGACATCGTAACTCAACTGGAACCAGAAAAGCGTCCCACCGCAGAGCAAGTTCGAGACCTTTATCCAAGACTTCTTTCAATCAACACCACCTTTCACAAATGGTACCTGGAACGATCCTTGGAGTTATTATCAGACGAACTTGAGGAGGAAGGATCTTAAGCGCGGATTGATCTGGTCCGCGGGCGAAACGGGTTCTCCCAACAGTCGTGTCACCTGCGGCAACCTTTCCTGCTCGAGGTGCCGGTTTTTTGGTCACGAGGAGGCCAAAAGCGTGAAGCTTCGCTTCCGCACTTCTTGAGTTGCGCGACGTCAAGGCAGGCGAACCGTCTCGGTTTGCTGGAGGGACTAAGAAGCAAAGCGAGGCCCCTTGAGTCGAACATCGAACGCCGAACCGCAGGTTGTGTCAGCGAACTGTCCCAGTCTGACCCGTTCAAAAGAAGCGAAGCGGGGCGCTTCGCCTACCACGCCCGCCGAGCACGGGTTATCTGGGCGCTCGGTTTAAGAATGCCAAAATCTTCGCTGCTTGTTCGGTGGTCGGTTCCCCTTTGCCTTCCATCCAGCCGGTCAGAGTCTGGTGCGGAACTCCTATGGCCTCGGCGACTTTGGAGGTTTGTTGAATGATGATGTCCCTATAATTTCCCAGCGCGGTAAGTTGCTCTTCGGTCGGTTTCATGAACCAACGATAGCAGAAATTCCAGCTGGACGCTCAAGTCTGACTGCCGCAGGAGAATGTCGACAGATTTAAGCTATAGATCAGTGGCTCATCAACTGTCTCCCTGTTTCCGAACGTCCACGTGAATGACGTCGCCGGCTTTCAGGCCCGATTTCCCCCGGGTCCGGACCGTGAAACGTTCCGGTTCCGTCATGCTGATTTCGACAATCTCCGTTCCGATCTCGGAAAATCGCAAATCGATTCGAGCATTCTCCCAGTCAAGAATGTCTTCGTCGAGCTTGGCTTCGATGAGCCAAGTGTTGGTATCCTGATCAGGTTCCGATGCTGGATTTTCCTTCCTGTTTTCCACAATTTTTGCTTCGATTCGTTTCATATGTATCCGGGGTTTTCAATTGCTTAAGCCTGCTCCCAAACGTCTGCAGGAGTTCGCCCTGGGATGTTAGTCTGGATTCAAGACGCCGTCGAAGAAAACCACGATGATCGCCTGCCAAAAAGCAGGGCCGGATCCCCAAGCTCCGCTGAACCGAATTTAAAGGCGTTGATTTGCCGTTCAGGCATCTACCTGCAGCGTGACCGCGTAAAGGTATACGAGGCTAATAAACTGGTCGGCGCGTTCAAAGCCAGCGGCTACGCGCCGGCCGGACTTTGACCTCTGTCATTGCATTTTCGTCCTGAGGGAAGGCCGAATATTCTTCCGAGCTGAGTCAGAAACCGCTTGCCACAATCGAAGATTCCTGATCAAAAGCACTGAAGTTCCGTAACCCCGATGAAAATTTTTCTCTTTCTCACTTTGCTCCTATTTGCCGCGTCCACTTTTGCCGGCGATGCGATGAAATTCGTTTCGCCTGATAAGTCGAGTACGCTGGTGGTAGACAAATCCGGCAGGCGAGACATTATCGAGCTGAGATCCGGCAAAAGAGTACACCGTCTCTTTTATGAGGATCTTGACTCGATTTTTAAGCCGAAGATCGCGGAAGCTTTTAACGCCTCACTGAACAAAATTGGCAAAATTGTCCTTCCCACTTTCACCAGCGCCAGTTGGACCTCTGAGGAGGAAGTGGAAATTAAAGGCGAATCTTCGGTGATTATTAATGATGATGAAGGGGACGACTTCAACTTTACCGCCTTGGTTTCCAGGAATGGCGACGTGAAACATCTGGTCGTAGCTCCGACGAAATAGAATCGCTTGAGGCCTGTATCGCTGGCAAAAGGTTTGCGATTTGTCAGCAATGCCGGCTGCAGGTTAATTCGCTCGCCTCCGATTCATTAACGAATCGACCGCGACGGCGGCGACTAGCACGGCTCCTAGCACAATCCCCTGCCATTCCGACGAAAAGCGCGAAATGATCAGGACGTTCTTCATCAGCCCCATAAAAAAAACACCGATCAAGGCCCCCCAGATAGTGCCGCGACCGCCCGAGAGGCTAGCACCACCGAGGATGACAGCGGTGATGGCTTGAAGTTCTGCGCCGACGCCGACGGTTGAAGTCGCCGTGGCTATTCTCGAGGCGTAGAGGATACCCGCTACTCCAGCCAGAAAACCCATCATCGTGAATGAAAGAATCTGCAGTCCGCTAACATTGATCCCAGAGAGAAGAGCGGCCTTGGGATTACTGCCGATATAGTAAAACTGCCGAAAGAATCGCGTATGCGCCATCGCATAGTGAGCGACGATCCCCAACCCGAGCATCACCCAGACCGGCGCCTGGAAGCCGAGGATAACGGTCTGACCAAACTGAGAAAAGGATTCCGGCAGATAGGTAATCCCTGGACCGCCGATTAGCAAGGCAACTCCCTGGAAGATACCCATCGTTCCAAGAGTGGTAATCAATGCGTTGACGCCAACTTTTGCCACGATAAATCCATTCAGGAAACCTCCTCCGGCTGCGAGGAACAATCCCGCCGCCACGGCCATGGGAACCGGCCAATTCTGGAACTTCATCAGAGCGCCAGTTATCACCCCGCTCATCGAAGCCATGGCGCCTACCGAGAGGTCGAAATTGCCTCCAACCAGCATCAGCATCATGCCGATCGCCAGAATCCCTTCGAACGCCAAATTTCGGACGATTGCGGAGAAGTTAGCAAAGCTGGCGAATGAAGATGGATAAAGAAAAGCAAACAGCAAAATGGTGAAGAGCGTGACACCAGCAAGACCAAGCTCTCTCGTAAAAACGGATAGCCGCTTATTCTTGGCCGATTCGGGTGCGAAGGTAGTTTGCGGTGTCTCAATCATACTATCCTTTGCGGAGCTAACGATGCCAAACGCATTACCTTTTCTTCCGTGGCCTCTATTCGACTTAACTCTCCGGTGATCTGTCCTTCGCGCATCACGTAAATTCGGTCGCTGACATCCAGGATTTCTGGAAGATCGGATGAGATAACGATCACGGAGGAACCTTTTCTTGAGTGTTGATATAATAGATGATGAACCTCTGCCTTAGCTCCTATGTCTATCCCACGAGTTGGTTCGTCGACGATCAACACTTTGGGATTGAGGAGAAGCCATTTTGCCAGAACCACCTTCTGCTGATTACCACCGCTCAAACGTTGCACGGGCTGGGAGACATCGGCAGAGACGATCCGGAGGGATTGCCGAAAGCCTTCGGCCGTCTTGCGCTCTTGCCCACTGCTCATCCACCAGGAGCCAAAGGCATCGAGTTTAGCCGCCGCGACATTCGCGGCGATACTCATTTCTAAAAATAGGCCACCTTCTTTCCGGTCTTCGGCGACGTATCCAATTCCTGCCCGGATTGCATCGCGGGGAGAATCAATGGAAACTCTTTCCTTGTTCAGAAAAATTTCCCCGGCCCCGCGCGGTCTGACACCGAATATGGACAATGCCAACTCCGTCCGACCCGCACCCGCTAGTCCGGCTAAGCCGACGATCTCTCCTTGTCTGACATTCAATGAGACATTCCTCAGGAGCGGACGGAAAGAATTCTTTGGATCGGAAATATCGCGTACCTCAAAGGTAATTGGGTTGCCGGCGGCCACGGCATCTTTGTGCCGCAATTCCAGACTCCGCCCCACCATCCGCCGGACCAATTCATTGGTATTTGTCTCAGTGGCGTTAAACGTGCCTTGACCCTCGCCATCTTTCAGAACGCTGACTCGATCGGCGATTAGAAAAATCTCTTCAAGCCGATGAGTAATATAAACGATGCCGACGCCCTGCTCTCGCAATTGGCGGATTACTCGAAAGAGCGCCCGCGTTTCCGTATCCGTGAGCGACGAGGTCGGTTCATCAAAAATCATCAATTTGGCGTTGAACGATAGCGCCTTGGCAATCTCAGCCAATTGCTGTTGGGCGGGCGATAATTCTCCGACTAACTGGTTAGGCTCCAAATTCAGGTCGACGCGTTGCAATAAGGCGCGCGTATCGGCAGACAACTTTTTCTGGTTAACATGCCCGAACCGTACTGGCTGTCGGGCGGCGAAAATATTGTCCGCTAAATTCAGCTGAGCAAAAAGACTTCTTTCTTGGAAGACGGTGCTAATACCCAATTCCTGTGCGGTTTTTTCATCGGCAATTTGCAGATTGTCCCGTCCGGCGAAGCTTATCGTGCCGGATGTAGGTTGATGAACCCCGGCCAGAAGATTCATCAATGTGCTTTTACCCGCACCGTTCTCTCCGACCAGAGCGTGGACTTCGCCGGTGCGAACGGTAAAGTCCACTCCCTTTAATACCTCGATCCCGTTAAAGCTCTTTTTGACGGCTTGCATGGATAAAAGAGGAACATCCGCTGCAACCGGCCTGTCGTTCATCTGAGCGATTTCAAAAGTTTATCGGTGCGGCAGCGAAACAATTCGGCGAAACAGCCGAATTGATGCGCTGCTCTTTATTCGGTCAAAGCGGGAGGGTTGTCCCAGTTGCCAGTAAATCATGACGGTTTTATAAACAGATCGACATTTTCTTTAGTCACCGTGTAAGTGCCGGTGTTGTAATTGATCGGGATGGCGACTACGCCGGCGGCTTTGTCGTCTTTGGTAAATTTCAAAGTGGAGTGGCGCAACTCATACAACGCTTTGACACCTTGGTAGGTGAACAGCTCGCGTTTCTGACCGACAGCAGCGGTCAAGACCCCCTCTTTAACCAGGCGGAGATGTTGAGATTCCGCGTCCACGCAAGTAGCCACCAGCTTACCGGATAACCCGGCTTCCTTAATCGCCTGCCCGAAACCGGGGCCACTCTCGGAATCGAATCCAGCCATTCCAACCAGGTCGGGATTCGCCTGGATGACCGCTGCAGCAACCCGGGCGGCTTCTGCTTGATTCCCTTTATCTTCTTGCGGATCGAGGCAGGTCAACCCGGCCTTTTGAGCGACGGATTTAAAGCCGGCAAATGCTTGTTGGTCAATCGTCTGCTCGATCAGGCCAAGGAGAGCTACTTTACCCTGTTTTCCATTGAGAGCTTTCAGCATGGCCTCGGCCTGACGGACGCCTAGATCGAACCAATCAGTGCCGATAAACGCATACCGCTTGCTGTTTGGTACATCGGCGTCCACACAAACGACCGGTATTCCTGCGGCAATCGCCGCGTTGATCGCCGGTACTAACGCGCTCGGATCCCAACCAACGACCATCATCCCGGAAGGTTTTCGGGCGGTTGTTTGTTCGACCGCTTCAACAAGTCCGCGGATATCAACACTATTCGGCCCCGCGATCGTTACCTTTACTCCTAATTCTTCGCCGACCAATCGCAAGGCGGGATGATCATGCGCTACAAACAGGGGCAGGTTAGCATTTGCGGAAAGCCAAACGTACTCTTCATCGGAATTGGCTCCTTTGGTTGTTTGCGCTGAAGACTTCTCAGTACCGGCTATCCCTGCAAAAAACGTTGCACCGGCCAAAGCTCCTGCGGAACGCAGAGCATCGCGTCTGGAGACGCCTTTGTTAGTATGGATGTTCATAGTGGGGAGACAAAACTTCCGCAAAAGCGGAGTGCGTTTGCGTCAAAAGACGCCTTGTTAGTTTATTGTTGATGATGAGGAAAAATTGCTTCTCCGTTGATTTCGCGTTGGCCGACGGGGTTCTCAAGAGCGCCTATCCCATCTGCTTCCAGGCGGACAATGTCGCCTGGCTGTAAAAAGCGCGGCGGTTGCCTGAATAATCCGACCCCGGCGGGTGTTCCGGTGCTGACGATATCGCCGGGTTCCAGCGTCATCACCTGGGATAAAAAGCTCAAGAGCTTTGGCAGATTGAAAATCCAGTCTGCCGTCGAACCGTCTTGCATCAGTTCGCCGTTCAGATAAGTGCGGAGCCGCACTTTATCCGGTGCAGTCAGCTCGTCTGTCGTTACCACGCAGGGACCAATTGGGCAGAAAGTGTCGAAGTTCTTGCCAAGGGTGATTTGCTGAGCCTTGAATTGGACTTCGCGACAAGAAACATCGTGGAGGATCGTGTAGCCAAACAGATGTGACATCACCTCATTTTCTGCCGTCGAGGTCATCGGACGACCGACCACCACGGCAAATTCGATCTCGTAATCTACTTGTCCGAATGACCGCGGATGCAAAATCGCGGTTCCTGGTCCGATTACCGTGGAAGGCATTTTTGCAAAAAAGAAGGGGTCGTCCGGCATGATGGCGGCCGGATTTTCCTCTTTGTGCGACCGGTAATTTATTCCAGAGCAAAGGATCTTTCCAGGTCGAGGCAAAGGTGCTTGTAACATGACATCTGCAAGTCTGTAGCTGCCGGATTCCTCAGCCTGCAACACTTCGCGGGCGAATCCATACCCCTCGTTGTCCAGTCGAATAAACTCCAGTAGATTGTCCGGAATAGTCGGTTCGACGGCGTGCAAGTGGACCAACTCACCGGATTGAGCTTTTTCCGCGCCCAGGTGGGGTTGGCCGTCCGCGATAAAAGTGTAGAGACGCATCTTTCTATTCTTGAACGAAAATCCCCTTTTGGATCTTGCCGGGCGATTGGGACAGGTTCTCGAAGATTTCCGGCGCCGACCAGAGCGAGAATTCGCTGGCCGCGCGCGGAAAGTTTATTTGTCCCGAAAGCCAAAAGCTCGAGGGCCGCAGGGAAACAATCAACCTCGGTTCGCGAACCCAGAATCGTCAGCTCTTTCCGCGTAAAATCCAGACCCGGAAACTTGACACTCACTCCGCGAGCGGTTAGCCCCACGATCACGACGCGACCGCCCGGGGCAACCAGATCGATCGTCGATTCAATTGCCGTCGGGTTGCCGGTGGCTTCAATCACCACCGGTGAACCTTCCTGATTGGTTTGTTCCATCACCTTCACGACCAGGTTGTCGCCCCCAGGCAGCACTTCTGCTCCGAGCCCGCGTGCGGTCTCCAGTCTCTGTTCGTTAAGATCGACCGCGACGACCCGAGCCTTCCTGGCCAGGGCCACCTCGACAATCGCTAGACCAATCGGCCCACAACCGAGAACCAGAACGTATTCAGACGGCAGGATGCCGGCCCGTCGACAGGCCTGGATTCCAATAGTGACCGGCTCGGCAAAAGCAGCCCACAAAGGCGAAAGATTGGACGGCACCGCATGGAGGTGGGTGGCCGGGACAAGGACATATTCCGCGTAGCCGCCCGGGCGATGGACGCCGATGATTTGCAGTCGCGCGCAACAATTTGGTTTACCTATCCGGCAGGGGTAGCAGACGCCGCAGCTTAGAAACGGTTCGACCACGACTAGTTGTCCAAATGCAAACTTGCGGACCTTTTCGCCGATGCTGGCGACGGCACCGCAAATCTCGTGACCGCCGATGATTGGGAACACGGCGTATGGACTTTTACCCGCGTAAATATGCATGTCGCCCGCGCAGATCCCTGCCGCTTTCACCGCAACGACGACTTCCTCCGGGCCGGGCACCGGCTCCTCCCAGAATCCGACGTGCATCCGAAAAGGGGCATCAAAAATGGCAGCTTTCATTCCGACTCAATGGTCTGTCCCGGTTTCAGTACAATCGAACTCGGGATTGTCGCCCCCGCCTTTTCTGCCAAGGCGAGATGGCGCTCGAATTCGCGCACTTCAACACAATCAGGATTGATGTAATGACATGGCAGGACTGTTTTCAACCCCAGCCACTGGGCTGCCAATGCACCTTCCCTCGGGTTCATCTCCGCAGTTAGCATTCGTCCAGGCATTGGATTTCGATGAAGGATTTCCTGAGGATTGGCGATGCCGATGCACCCGATGGTTGGTTGGTAAAGCTCTCCCTGGAGCTTTAGATCCGAAAAGATAGCCGTGTCGCCGTAGTGATAGAAACGGACGTCCGGATCCGTGTAGACGATGAAAGCCATGGGAACACCGCTGGCAAACGTGCCGTCGGGCATTTTTATCTGAGACCAGTGATGACATTCCAGGGGTTGGACCTTTATCCCTGCCACCTCTACCGCAATGCCCCAGGTGGTCGCACGAATCTGTTCACCTGGGATTCCTTTCGCCATCAGATAGGCTCTTACTTCTCCTCCACAAACAATAGGTGCACCGGTGCGTCGCGCGATCGCCTCCGTGTCGCCAAGATGATCTACTGCCGCATGGCTGACGATGACAAGGTCGACTCTGTGTAGTTCTGTTGATTTAATCGGGCTGCCAGGATTTTCGTCGAGAAAAGGATCGATTAATATGTGCTGGCCACCTCCAGTAATTAGCTCGTAGGCAGCGACGCCGAAAAATCGGATTTTAGTCGACATCGGAATAATCTAGGTAACAAAAGATTGCTCGAGAGCTTTAATCAGGCAGAGCATCGATTGATTATAGGGAGTTGCTAATCCTAGCCGACTGCCGGCTTCGACGATGGCGCCGTTTATCACGTCGATCTCGGTCCGACGACGGCGTTCAACATCTTGCAACATCGACCCCTTAGTGTTCGGAGCCAGTTTGTTTAACAGGTTGCGTATCGCGTTCCAGCGTTCTTCAAAATCGAGCGAAATCTTTTGCGCGCAGGCCACGGCGACGACTTCGGTCAGAAGTTCTTGCATCAGACGGTCCATTTCAGGTGTTCGCAGTAGCTTGTCCGCCGTTACCCGGATCGAGGCTGAGGTTGGCAGGGTGACGGCGTTCAGGGCCAGCTTGGACCAGATCTCTCTGAGGACGTTGGCCGACGGTATGATGCTCAAGCCGGCAGAACCAAACAATTGAGCGATGGCATTTACCCGCGATGAAACCGTGCCGTCGATTTCCCCCAGGTAAGTCGGGCCCTGGCCGGCGTGGAGAACATGTCCGGGTGCCAGAAGCACGGCGCTATGATAACTGACGCCTACCAAAAGCTTTTCGGGTCCGGTCAGTTTGCTGATTACCCCGGCATTGCCCCATCCATTCTGCAAGGATAGAACAATCGTGTTTGGTCCTAGCATCGGAGCAGCCTGGCGGACTGCTGTTTCAGTGTGGTAACACTTCACAAAAACAATGACCAGATCTGCCACTCCGACTTGGCCCGGATCGCTGGTGGCCTGCAATTTAATGGTTGCCGTTTGACCTGCCTTATCTTCAATCCTCAGACCGCTCTGCTCGATCTTATCGACGATCTCTTTCGACACATCAACCAAGACGACATCGTTCCCGGCTTGGGCGAGCGTTCCTCCAATCACACTGCCCATCGCACCGGCTCCAAGAATAACAGTTTTCATACCTGAGGAGTCACCAAGCTCCGCAGACCAGCATAGGGATTAATCTCCTTTTGGATTTAGCCTGATTGGAAAATCATCGTGCGTTCGCGGATCAAATGAGGTTTCTCTCGGTAATGGATTGTGGCGCCAGGAGGAGGGACTCTGGCCAATCTGTTTCCGAAAGGCGCGCGCAAATTCATGCTGACGATCGTAGCCGAGGCAACTCGAAATCTGCTTTACGCTTAGCGCCGTATCGAGCAGGAGATTTTGCGCTTTTTGCATTCGCAAGCGGACGAGAAGTTGCGTTGGAGAGAGCCCGAACAAACTCTTAAAGCGGTGTCGGACTGAATCGTAGTTGGACATCCGGCTGATTTGCTTGACGAATTGGGAGGATCGGCCGACGCATTCGTTCACCATATGCCAGAGTTGGAGTACATCGCTGTCCGGTTGTTCTGGCAGCAACTCTTGGGAATCCGTCCCGGCCACCCATCGCTCCACACTGACCAGCAATAATTGCAACCAGGAGATTTCAGCGATTTGGTTGAACGCCAGCGAATGAGTGTGTTCGTTAAACAGCTTAATAAATAACCAGCGGAATGTTGTCGCCTGTTCGTCGGTAAGTTTCCAGACCCGCCGGGCTGGATTGGTGTCTGACAGATGAGGCAAAGAGGCCAGCAGCGCTGCCGAGAAATGAATGACCCAAAAACGCGGGCGCTGGGTTGAGGAATTCCAATGGCCGTGCGGCTCTCCCGGCAGAAATAAGTAGAGCGTGTTCGGAGCGGAGCCAATTTTTCCGAGAGCCCAACCGTTGACCGTCGAATCGTCGGTCACCAAAGTGAATTCAGGAAACGGATGAGAATGGAAGTCACAAGAAGCGCCGGCGCCCGACCGCAAGCAGCGCAAGGACAAGACGTGGGTCACCGAAGATGGCGCACCGCAGTTTCCATCTGATATTTTGCCGAATTTGGTGTTCATCTCGCTGGTTCCAACTGCTAACGCTCGGTCATGACCACACTCGAGCCTTTTTGCGCACTCTCGTAGGCCCCAAAAACGAGTTCCAAGGTGCGAAGATTATCAACGCCGGTTGTCTCGACGGCCTCAGTTCCCATCAATCCATTCCGGAGATTTCGATGACACTCGACGATGCTGGCATGGACCAGGGCATAGTCGGGGTCGGCCCACTGATATTTCGGAGAAAGACATCGTCTCGCCACCGTCTCTTCGGCGTCGGTCAGACGGATATTGAAATCCGGAGCCAATTCGGCCGATCCCCTTGATGCCTCGACGAAGATAAAGGTCTCAGGGAACCGTTCAATTTCTGTGCGACTGGAACAGCTCAAGTTGCAGACGACTGTCATTCCATTTTGCATGGCCAGAAGAACCGTTGCCACGTCTTCGCCGGCAATGCTCGGATTGACTGTTTGAATCTGACAAGTAAGTCGCTTTGCTTCCCCGAACAAGAATCGGACCACGTCAAGAAGGTGACTCCCGACATCCGCGAGGATGAACTGCTTGAGGTCACGCAGAAAAGGCTGGTTAGCAAACACCGGAAAGCTCGTGTTGAAGTCAAGGCGAGCTCGGAAGGGTGTTCCAATCTTGTCCGAATCGAGGGTTTTTTTCAGTTCCCGAATCGGTAGTTGCCAACGCCAATTCTCGTGAACAAAAAAGGGAATTTGAGCTTCCTGGCAAAGGCTGACCATGGCCTTTGCCTCAGAGAAGTCATTAGCCATCGGCTTTTGACAGATCACTGGGGTCTTGGTCGCTGCTGCCAACCTTACCATCTCGTGATGAGTGGACGGACTTGTAATCACGTCGAGCACGTCGGGGCGCTCCTCCCGGATCATTCGAGCGGCGTCCGAGTAAAATTCTCTAATGCCGAAATTCTTAGCCGTTTGCCGCGCCTTGGCTTCATCTACGTCGCAAACCGCGACGCAGTCGACTTCTGAAAGTTCCAGCCAGGCCGGAACCTGAAAACGGGACCAAAAACCACAACCGACCACCGCGACCCGTAAGTGTTTCATTGGGGGGAAATTCTCGGATCTTATGCTTTATTATTGGATCTTGAATAGAAGGCTTTTATCTATTTTTAGGACAAAAATGACCTCAGCCAGTATTTTCGTCCTTTGAAACCAGCGGATGCTTTTGGGCAACTGACGCTTTCCTTCCTCCCGCCTTGCAGACGACCCATTTTGAACCCAAGGGATTTAGGAGACGGTGCACTAGTGTACTGAATGATAAGTTCATTTCATAAATATTGCAGTGTCGCCGAAAATTAAATAGAAAGAAGGGATGTCAAAAGGACGTCCGGTAAGCAAAATCCATCTAAGCCAAGAGGAGTTTGAAAAATTGCAGCTCATTGGGCGGCGACCCAAATCCGCGCAGGACGGCGCTGACGCGAAAGGCTGGTACGTCAGCTTATCCCGGGCTCGGAGCGCGATGCACGTTTACACGCGCGACAAGGCGGCTTTACGTCAGTCGGTGATGTATCCCGGCCAGCGCAAGTCAGTGTGGGATCTTGTCCAAGCTTTGCGAAGATCGAAGCTGCTATCCAGAGATCGGATGATGCCCGATCTTTGGGCGAGGCGCCAAGCGGAAATAGTTCGTGAGGTGGGAATGGAACGTTAGCCTGTTCTCGTCAGATTAGGGCCTATTAGGATCGGGGAAGGTTTGCATTTAATCGATGTGAGCGAAAAGCGATTGAATGCAAAACACAGGTAGCGCTTTTGTGGGAGCACAGGGGCGGCCGGTAGAAATTTATTCCGAAACGTTATTTGACGCGCTAGTGTAAAACAACACGCAAATTGCTCGTGAAACGGGACACCAGTTTGCCAGGCGCTGTGCTGGCCGCTTGCGCACCACTCTGTGAAGCGTGGAGTTGCTTTCGGCTCAGAACGCGGCTGAAGGGGAGATTAGGGCCATGAGCACGGAACCCCAACGCACCTGCCCGAGCTGCGGCAACGAGTTTTCTGGCGCAATGGAATTCTGCCCGGTCTGCATGCTTCGTGCGGCTCTCCCTGGCGCGGCGGAGTCCGGCGCGTCTTCTTTCGAGGGAGCGATAAAGCCGACCCCGGAGCAGTCAGCGCAACGATATGAGCACTACGAGCTGGTGACGGGTGAAGACGGAAAACCGGTCGAATTGGGTCGGGGCGCGATGGGCGTCACATACAAGGCGGTTGATGTCAATTTGCGCTGCCCAGTCACACTGAAAGTCATCAGTGAGCGATACCTCGGTAACGAATCAACGCGGCTTCGTTTTTTGCGCGAGGCACGTGTGGCTGCCAGCGTTCGCCACCCAAATGTTGCCTCGGTGTTCCACCTCGGAAGGACCGGCGACAATTACTTCTACGCAATGGAGTTTGTAGAGGGGGAAACGCTCCAAGATCTCATCAAACGCTCAGGCCGACTGGACGTAGAACTGGCACGGGAAATTGTAACGCAGGTCGCTGCCGGATTGGCCGCAGTTCACGAACAGAACCTTGTCCACCGAGATATCAAGCCAACAAACATCATGGTGAGATTGAAGGAGGAAGGGGGTGTAACCGCCAAAATTATCGACCTCGGCTTGGCAAAGACACTGGACGAATCGGCTTCTGAAGCGGGGATTTCATCGCCTGGGGCATTTGTTGGTACACCCGAGTTTGCGAGTCCGGAGCAATTTGTGGGTGTTGGCGTGGACATCCGTTCAGACCTGTACTCGCTTGGCGTGACGCTCTGGGTAATGGTGAGTGGCCAAACACCATTCCGAGGTCCTTCTGCTGAGGCGATGTATCAGCATCACCACGCGCCCTTACCGCTTGAGCAACTCAAAGGTGTCCCCCAGCCGGTGGCAGTTCTCCTTGAGAAACTCCTTGAGAAGGATCCGGCACGGCGTTTCCAGAGCCCGGCCGAACTCCTGGAGGTGATGCCACTGGTAAGGGATGCTATCGACGCGGGGCGTCGCCTCATGAAGACGGTCCGCGTTTTCGTCTCCTCGGCCGACGACGTCCAAAAAGAGCGGCACTTGGCGGATCGAGTGATGCGCTCGATCGCTGCTGAGTTCAACCTGCTGGTGAGCAGCTCGCGTTCGAACTTCCAACGCTTGGCCGAGGAAGACGACGCACGAGGATCTGAGCCGCAGGATCAAGGAGCATTGATGCTATGCCCCTTTTTCTGGGAATATCAGAGCTTTCGACCGGAGATGGACTACCAGAGACAGATTCCGAATACTGCGGAATTTGATCTGGTGATTAGTATCCTTTGGTCGCGCCTTGGCACCCTGTTGGCCCCGACCTTAAGGATGCCGGATGGGAGCACGCCGGCCTCGGGAACGGAGTATGAAATTGGTTGGACGCTGGACCACGCGGGCAAGAACAGGGGTGTGCCGCAGTTGCGCGTTTATCGCAACTGTTCGAAGCCGACCCCGCCGTTGAAACCCAAAGAGGAGCGCGAAGTCTTTCTCAGGCAATGGGACTCCGTCCAGGAGTTCTTTGGGCATTGGGAGAAGAGCAGCAAGGAGACCTTCTCTGGGAGCTGCAACAACTACCGCGACCTGCAGCAGTTTGAAGATCTCTTCCGGGAACATTTCCGCGACTTTCTGAGGGGTCAGGCAGACCAGAAGACTGACCGGAAACTCCCGCGCACGAAAGCACGCCGGTGGAAATCCAGCCCGTTCCGCGGGCTGAATTTCTTCGATTTCGAACACGCGCCCATCTTCCACGGTAGAACAAGAGCTATTGGGGGAGTGTTGGAAGCGTTGGAAGCGCAAGTCAGAGCGCAAAGCCCTTTTGTGCTGGTCGTAGGTGCGAGCGGCTCAGGAAAAAGCTCTCTGACGCGCGCCGGCGTGCTTCCACTCTTAGCGCAACCCGAAACGATTGAGGGGGTCGGACTCTGGCGGTGGTCGGTAACCAGACCCGGAGCCGGTGGAGGCGGTGGTGATTGCTTCGATGCCCTGGCGGCCGCGTTGCTCGAGTCGCATGCTCTGCCGGCCTTGGCGGACCCGGAATCTCTGGACGCGATCCGTGATCTGGCGAGCGAACTGAGGGAACACTCTGACAGCGTCGCTCTCCGGGTCCGGGACGCGCTTGATCACGCCGCGCGGGAGTGGAAAATCCAGCGTTGCCATTCCCTGGAGGAAAGAGAGCGCCAACTTCGGAGCTCGGGAAGATCGGACGACGCGGATGTGACTCGACAGCAGAGGGAGAGGTTCGAACTACCGAAAGCCCGTTTGGCGTTGGTGGTTGACCAGTTGGAAGAATTGTTCACGAGCGGTTTTTCGCAGGAGGTTCGGCAAAAGTATGTCTCCGCGCTTGCTGGTTTGGTTCGGAGCGGCCGAGTCTTTGCCCTGGCGACGTTACGCAATGACTTTTACGCTTCGTACCAGGAGTTTCCGGATCTGATCGAGCTCACCAAGCCGAGCGGAAAATTCGATCTGCGGCCACCCACGTCTTCCGAGATCGGGAACATGATCCGGTTACCAGCCGAAGCAGCTGGTCTGCACTTCGAGCAGGACCAGGAGACGGGTCAACGTCTTGACGAGGCGCTGCGCGACGCTGCCTCGGCCACACCGGAATCGTTGCCGTTGCTCGAGCATGTTCTGTCCTTACTCTACGACAAACAGAGTGACCGCGGTGATGACTTGATGCGGTGGTCGGATTACCGCGACCTGGGGGAATTAACAGGCGCGCTCGCCAGGCACGCTGAAGCGGAATTCAGCACGTTGCGATCGGATGAACAAAGGGCCTTTCCCTTGGTGATGCGGCATCTGGTCACATTAGGTCAAGGCGAAGAGGAAGTGCCCAACCGCCGAACGGTGCCTTACCGTGATTTCCTCGGTTCAGAGGGGATCGACCAGGATCAGCAAGCCGGGGCGAAAGGCTTTGTTGATCTCTTTATTGAGAAACGGCTCTTGGTTGCGGACACCGACCCCCAGGGAGAGATTGCGGTGAGCGTCGCGCACGAAGCGCTGTTGCGGGAGTGGCAGCGTGTCAAAGAGTGGCTGACCGAAAACCGCGAGTTCCTGCGGATGCGCGACCGCCTGGATTCGAGCGTTAAACTCTGGGTTAGCCGCGGCAAACAAAAGGATGACCTGCTCGGACCAGGACTCCCCCTTGCCGAAGGTGAGAAGCTGCTCAAAGACTTTGGGCCGTCGCTCAACCAGGAACAGACCAATTATGTCAACGCGAGCATCAATGAGCAAAAGCGGCGAAGGCAGGCCCAAGCGCGGATTCGTTACGCGGTGATGGCCGCGATTAGCGTTTTGGCAATCCTCGCCGGCTTTCAGTGGCTGCAGGCCGAGCGCCATCGCCAGAGCGCCGAGAAGAACGCAGCGCTGGCCCGAGCGGAAGAAGCACGCACGAAGCAAGCCCTAGCATCTGAAGCAGAAGTCGCTGGAAAACTCCGCGACCAGTTGCGGCAAGCGAGCTGGACAAGCTTCAACCAAGCGGAGCGACAGTTCCAGTTGGGAGAGTGGCGAGAAGGCATCGCTCTACTGGCGCGCGCGATCAAATTCGACCCGGAAAATCCAGTTGCTTCAGAACGATTCTTCCAAGAGTTAATCGTACATCGTGATAAGGCGCTGCCGCTGCCTATCGCTTCCTTTGCCCATCAGGACACCGTTGAGAATGTGGCGCTTAGTCCCGACGGTGCTCGCATCTTGACGGCAAGCAGAGACAAAGCTGCCAAGCTCTGGGATGCGGCTTCGGGCAAGCTCCTCGCCTCCTTTGCCCATCAGGGTCGCGTCTTGCAGGGGGTGTTTAGTCCGGACGGCACTCGGATCCTGACAGCAAGCGGGGACGGGACCGCCAAGCTCTGGGATGCGACGTCAGGCAAGCTCATCACCTCCTTTGATCATCAGGATGAGGTCAACCACGCTACGTTCAGTCAGGACGGCACTCGGATCCTGACGGCGAGCGCGGACAACTCCGCCAAGCTCTGGGACGCGGCCTCGGGCAAGCTTATCGCCTCCTTTGACCACGGCGATGAGGTCGACGACGCGGTGTTCAGTCCGGACGGCGCTCGAATTCTCACGGCAAGTAAAGACAAGACCGCCAAACTCTGGGATGGGGCCTCGGGCAAGCTCATCGCCTCTTTTGTTCATCAGGATGAGATCTCGCACGGGGCCTTTAGCCCGGACGGTACTAGGATTCTCACCGCAAGCAGGGACAAAACCGCTAAGCTCTGGGATGCGGCTTCGGGCAAGCTCATCGCGTCCTTTGACCATCAGGGTAGCGTCAAGAACGCGGCGTTCAGTCCGGACGGTACTCAGATTTTGACGGCGAGCGCGGATCACAGCGCTAAGCTTTGGGATGGGGCCTCGGGCAAGCTCCTCACGTCCTTTGCCCATCAGGATGAGGTCAACCACGCTACGTTCAGTCCGGACGGCACTCGGATTCTCACCGCGAGCTCGGATCAAACCGCCAAGCTCTGGGACGCGGCGTCGGGCAAGCTCATCGTTTCCTTTGCCCATCAGGATGAGGTCTTACGAGCGGCTTTTAGCGCGGATGGTACCCGGATCCTGACGGCAGGCAAAGACAGGACCGCCGAGCTTTGGGATGCGGCCTCGGGCAAACCCATATCCTCGCTTGTCCATCAGGCTACCGTCGAGAACGCCGCCTTTAGTGCGAACGGCACCCGGATTCTAACGGCAAGTACGGATCATAGCGCCAACCTCTGGGATACGGCTTCGGGCAAGCTCATCGCTTCCTTTGAACATCTCGGTCCGTTCTTTCACGCGGCGTTCAGCCCGGACGGTACTCGGATCTTGACGGCGAGCGCGGATCACCGTGCCAAGCTCTGGGATGCGGCCTCGGGCAAGCTTATGGCCTCCTTTGACCATCAGGATGAGGTCAATCACGCTACGTTCAGTCCGGACGCCACTCGGATTCTCACGGCGAGCTCGGATAAAACCGCCAAGCTCTGGGACGCGGCCTCGGGCAAGCTCATCTTTTCCTTTGCCCATCAGTACTATGTCAAGCACGCGGCGTTCAGTCCGGATGGTGCTCGGATCCTCACAGCCTGCTGGACACATTCACGCCCGATGATGAATGCACCTGTAAGGCTCTGGGATGCAGCCTCGGGCAAGCTTATTGCCTCCTTGGCCGATCCCCTGTTTTTTGATGTCCTGTATGGCACGTTTAGTCCGGACGGCACTCGGATTCTCACGGCGAGCATCCACACCACCGCTAGGCTCCGGGATGAGGCCTCGGGCAAACTCATCGCCTCCTTTGACCTCGGTCCGGCTTGGTCAGGGATGGACTTTCTGGAAGCGGACCGGCCAGCGATTCACTTTAGTCCGGACAGTGCTCGTATCCTGGCGGCGAGCGCGGGCCACTCTGCCAAGCTCTGGGATGCGGCCACAGGCAAGCTCATCGCTTCCTTTGCCCATCAGGATGAAGTGTTTCAAGCGGAGTTCAGTCGCGATGGTGCTCGGATCCTGACGGCAAGCAAAGACAAAACCGCAAAGCTCTGGGATACGGCTTCGGGCAAGCTGATCAGTTCCTTTGACCATCCAGATGGTCTCTATCATGCGGCGTTCGGTCCTGACGGTGCTCGAATCCTGACCGCAAGCGGGGACACGGCCAAACTCTGGAATGCGGTGTCGGGCAAGCTGGTCGCATCTTTTGAGCATCAAGATACGGTCCCCTGGGCAGGGTTTAGTCCAGACGGTACTCGAATTCTGACGGTAAGCCGGGACAAGACCGCTAACCTCTGGGATGCGGCTACTCCCGCCGAGTTGGCTCGGCAGGTAAAAGAAGCGGGTGGCGAAAAATCGAAAATAGGCGCCTCCGTTTCGATCGCCAACTCACCTTCGCAGCAAGTCGAATCGCTCTCAGCTATCGCAAGTGGACTCGAATTTTCAGACGAAGGCTCGCTTGTGGAAGTCAATCAAGAGCACAGATCAAAGTTGACAAAGCAATTGAAGGACTTGGCGCAAGGCCTTGGTCCTGGCGCGCGCTTCATACGATGGTTTTTCAGTACGGGTAGTGATCGAACGATCTTCCCGGCGAGCGACGTAACGATTGCCGAGCGGGTGGAAAATGCACTTTTGACGAATTCAAACCTAACCGAAGAATGGATTCGAAACGCTTTAATTTTCCTTCCCAATCACCCATTGCTCCATATCGCGCTCGCGGGGTTTGAAGCCGACTCCAAGCGCGCCGACTTTCTTCGCTCATTCGGATTGGCCAGGCTCCCGAAAAGCAGCGCAGTCTGCAGGCGCGCCGGCGAGATGCTCCTGGCGCAGCACCAGCCCCGGCTCGCGCTGACCGCCGTCGATGACGCGCTCCTCGCAGACTCAACGGACCAACCTGCTCAACGTCTTCGACTAGAAGTCCTGGATGCGATGCCCGAACGCTGAAGCCATGGATCCAGAATCTGGAGAACCCGTGCATCCATCGTCCCCGCCGGCCCTATCTGCGCCAACGTAAAGCCTTCCGGTGAAGTGGGCTCGCAGCGTCCCCGGAGCAGTGCCCAGTTCCGAGCCGCCTGGTGGACTCGGGGTGGTGGTGTAACGGCGCTGTCGTGCGGATAAGGCTCCTAACGCGAAGTGTTAGCCGGTACGTCGCTTGTCGCCGGAACGACCTGCTTCGGGTTCCTCAGAGTCGCCAGTAACATCCCAATCCTACGAGGGGAACTACTAAGCGTCTTTTCACATTATCTCCCCCCGGCGTCCGTTGCGAGTTTATTGGGTGCTAGGGCTGGCGGTCGGGGACCGGTCCAAAACTCTTGTAGATGAGTATGACGCTTTCCGGGGTCATGTTCCAGGCGCACGCCCGCATCTTCCAATCGTCGCCCTCACGAACAAAAATGCATAACCAATGGTTCTTGACTGGGATAGGTTCGCCGTTGTTGCCTTGCCCAGTCTCACTTGATTCTCCGGTTGCCCACACTTCGTTGCCAGTCGTACCTATCAAGTGAACGACATTCCCGTCGAACTTGGTGATGTAGTTTGTGAAGCGGGGTATTCCTGTTTCGACTCCGTGCCACGACCGCCACGCCTCTGTATACCATTCCTGAATGGCTTGCCGACCGATGACTGGCCCCTCCGGCGTAAGAAAAACCGCATCGCGCGTGAATAGCGCGGCAGCGGCGGCGGCATCGTGGTTGTTGTGTGCCTCCTCATCCGCCTTAGCCACTGCGAGGAGCTTCTGGGTTGTCTGTGGATCGGCCAGGTCTTTTTGTTGGGCGTAAGTCGGCAAAGCAAAGCTGATTGCCAATCCTACAAGGGCACCTAGTATGCGTGTTTCCATTGATTCTTCCGGGTCTACGACGGGTTTGTCGCCTAACGACCTGCTACGGGGTTTCTGAGAGTCACCAGTAACATCCGTGTCGGCGATGGCGGAAAGAACAGCACCTTTGGTCAGGGGTCGCTGGGCGACAAAAAACATTGGACCCTTGTTCCCGATCGAAGTCAATGAAAGAGCTTCCTGTGCCGTATTGGTCGCGGGTTGTTTCGCATCGTGGCATAGATGTCCTAAACCGCGCTCTCGAGAAATATCGGCTAGGTCAATCCGAACCAATTTTTGCGGGAGGTTAAGTTATTCAGCAATGCGCGGCCGTTAACTCGCTCGTCCGATTGAGGCTTACGCGTATGCGCGACAATACCGATTGCCGGCCCATCGCCGGCAGGCACGACTTGTCGAATCAAATTGAAAGTATCCTGGTAATTTCGAGCCTTCTCGTCGCGTGCCGCGGCATTCCAGGGATCGATAATTACAAGGTCGGGCCGGAATTGAGCGATGATTGCTGAGAGATCCTCCCGGAATTCCGAGTCGTCAAAAGTTAATCCAAACGGCGGCGGCTCACTGACTCTCACGAAGCGATCAAGCAGTCTTGAATCTAGCTCGGAAAATTCCTTCTTTAGGCGGAACCGTCCATTTTCATTTTGAACAATCAATGTTTTGAAATGAACATGGACCGGAAGACCGAACCAATTGCATTTAATTGCAGCGGCTTCAGCAAGCGCAACTGATGCGCGGCTTTTACCTACGCCTGGCGCGCCTCCAATGACGAAAACGCTTCCGCGCGTAATGTGATTGTCTCCGACTAAGACAATACCAGGCGGCGGTTCATAGGCTAAGATTTCGGAGGGAGATCGGACGATGATTTTCGGCTTTCGTTTTTTGCCTTCGATCGCGCGCAGCAAATCATTTGCCGAGGCGCCGGCTCTGGTCCAATCGTTGACATCCCCGAATTTTTCTGGGACCGCAGCGATAGTATGACGGCAGGTTTTCGGTATAAACTCGGGAATCTGCGCGGCCCATTTTTGGCCTGGCTCGTCGTTTTGTTGCCAAATGCGACCCATCGGTGTTTGGAGTCGTATCCGAGTGGATAGAGAGCGGCCCGGTCGCGGCGTGAGCAGTGAAATAACGCCAAGAAGCCAACGAAATGCCGAAACCTAAACGCCCATAACGCTGCAGAGTTGACTCGGCGCGCAAAGTGTAGGATATACCGCTAGCATTCGGAGTTATCTTTTGCCCCAGACTTTGGCCGGTCTGGGGTTCTCCGTTTCTGGGTGGACCTGTCCAATTCATTGTCCCTGCTCCTTGGAGATTGCAAGAGCTTTGCGGACTGCGGCCACATCGAATCTCTTGATGCATCGACCTATGATTGATTCTCAACAGCTTGTGAGGAGGCCGAATTCTGCGGACGCTGTTCGTTTGCCAGTCCCATCAGATAAGCATTCAGCGATTCCAAGCTAACAAGCCGCACACCGCGTTCTGATCCAGGCCGGCCGACAAGAACACTGAGAAGAACTCCTTTTTTGCAATATTTGAGCCGCGCGAGATTGCCCAGGCGGGCTCCGGTGAAGTACCCCGCGAGGATCAGTCCGCGCCATTCCCGATCGGCTCCGAACCGTGCGGATTGGCTCTGAGACTTGATTGAGAGCGGGCAACGAGAATCGAACTCGCATATCTGACCGCCCCTAGGGAGAGACCCTCGTTTTAGCAGGGATAATACGATTACAAAGGATAACGCTTTATTACGAGCTATTCTCGCCGTTATTCTCGGGTGAGTATGGCCAGTCTCTTTAAAAGATCGGACTCCCAATATTGGGTCGGGTGCTACACCGCCGCGGATGGTCGGCAACTCAAACGTTCAACCAAGGAGGCTGACAAACGCAAAGCGCGGATCATTGTCGAGGCGTGGGAACAGCTCGAGTCCTACGGCAAAGCGGGAGTGCTCAATAGCCGGGAGCAACTGCGGATCGTCCTGGAACAGAGCTACTACCGGATGACGGGCGATCGGCCGCAAGCCGCGACCGTCAAGGAATGGCTTGAACGCTGGCTAAAAGGCGAAGCGGGCGCGGTCGCTCCGACGACCCTGGAGAAGTACACGAGCATCTTAGGGGACTTCCTGCGTTTCCTGGGTACGCGTGCTCACGTCTCGATCGAGGCCATCACGACCGACGATCTCCTGCGCTACCGTGACCAGTTGCTGGAGGAGGGCCGAGCGCCACGGACGGTCAACATCACGGTCCGCAAGATTCTCAAGCGCCCGTTTCAGGCGGCAGTCAATGAAGGCTATCTATCACGCAATCCGGTGGCCGCGATCCGGCACCTGCAAGATGTATCAGTCGAAAAAGGAGTCTTTACGCCTGAACAGATCCGCCTACTGGTCGATACCGCGACAGGCGACTGGAAAGGGCTCGTCCTGGCTGGTTATTATAGCGGAGCCCGCCTCGGAGACTTGGCGCGCCTGACGTGGGGTCAAGTTGATCTCGAGGAACGTTCGATAGCGTTCACGCAAAAGAAGACCGGCGCTAAGATCAAGGTTCCAATCCATCCGGAGCTCGAGGACTATTTGCTCTCTGGGTCCGTGCCAGACGATGGACGCAAGCCACTCTTCCCAAAGTTGTATCACTTGCGCGGCAGTGGCAAGACCGGGCTTTCCTCCTCCTTTCGCCGTCTGATGGACCGGGCCGGAATCGCCGCCGGCATCGCCCGGGAGAAGAGCGGAGCGGCGGGCCGCTCAGTGAGTTCGCTCTCGTTCCACAGTCTGCGCCATTCCTTCACCTCAGCGTTGGCCAATGCCGGGGTGCCAGCGGAGCTCCGCCAGAAGCTCACTGGTCACGCTGACGCGAAGAGCCACGCCACCTACACCCATCACGAGTTTGAGGTCGTCCGCGAGGCGCTGGGAGCGCTTGGTAGGCTGCCAGCGTCGGAAGGTCGAGACAAATGAGCGGCCAACCGTTGGGAAGAGAAGAGGTCGCCCGCATCGCCATTGCGCTCAAGGGGCTCGAGCAACACAAGGAAACTGCGCTCCATCGTCTAATCAAACCCGCCTGTAGATTCCTCTTAGCCTGCGAACAAGCGGCCAACGATCCCAGTAGGGATGATGAAGAGGACGAAGAATGTTGGTTTGCTCGGATCAAAGCCGCCAAGCTGGTCACCGGCAATCCGCGGGCTGGCCGGGCGATGAGCCAATTTGATCGTTACCTCGAGTTTCTCATGCACACCTTCCCGGGCCAATTCTTTGCCAAAAATGAGGGGTACATAATTTTACACTATCTGCACAATGCCTCTCCTAAGGCTGATGGCTTTCCTGAATGGTTCTGCGAAGCACTCCAAAAGAAGTTCGGTGAGTGGCAAAAACTGGAGATTTCCGAGCGGCAAAGGCGGAAAGCTAAAAATTCTCGCAAAAAGTTCTTGCCTGGGGGGTTGACCAAGAAATCCGAGCCGGCGGCCAGAAAACCTTAGCCGGTGGCCGGAAAACCTTAGCCCCGGGCCGGAAAACCTTAGCCAGCGGCCGGGATTCGGGACCGACTGGCCGGGGCCCGCAGCCTTAACGTTTTGCTAAACGTTAGGCATGAGCAAAAAAACGTTATCGTTCTTACGGAACGCTGACAGCAATATAGATCGCCGCCTTTCTTCTGGATGGCTCCGGATGTCGCAATTGCCGATCGGCTCTACTTTGACCAGGCGACTCATCGAGGAAGGCTTTCTTGATTCAATCGTTGTCGCCTCACCGGGTAGTAAACGAGGCGTGAGACTGGTTTCACAGGAGAGTCTTGATCGCTATTTTAGGTCGCTGCTTCCAAAAAGGAAAGTCAGCCTAAAATGAGCGTAATTCGTCTGACACAAGGCCAAGTCGCATTAGTGGATGAAGAAGACTACGAGCGACTCTTGTCGTTTAAATGGTACGCGTGGATTAATCCTCCCAGATCCACTTTTTATGCGGTGCGCAGCATTCGGATACATGGCAAAAAAAGCGCACAAAGGATATATATGCATCGTGTTATCACCGATGCTCAACGCGGCGAAATCATAGATCATATAAACCGTAATTCACTCGATAATCGAAGGGCAAATTTGCGCAGGGTGAGTCAACACCAAAGCACACTTAATAGACGTCTTTTAATGGCGAGTAATACATCTGGATTCAGAGGAGTAACTCCCCGTAGGCGTGGACGGGCATGGTACGCACAAATTACAGTAAATTACCGCAATATTTATCTCGGAACTTTTGATTCTCCGGAAGAAGCAGCCGTCGCCTATGACGCGGCGGCGCTTAAATATTACGGACCTGAATTTGCACAGTTAAATTTCCGCTCGCTACTACCAAAAGGGAAAGGGGCGCCGACCAAATGACCTACGATTCGCTTTTGCGGCAAGTTGGGCCTTTCCCCACTCTTTACAAGGTTTCCTTGTTTCTTAGGGAACCGCATCGACGCCTGGGAGGAGCACCCTAATTGCAAAAGGTTAGAGGAACTCGAGGCGGCCGTCGTAAAATTCCAATAAAACCGTAACCCTCCATAACGCAAAAACATTCAAAATGAATAATAACCCGCCAGCATTTATACCCGATCTCAATACCACCGACCCGCTTGAACGAGAACTGGCCTTCTGGGTATCAGAGGCGCGTGCCCGTCGCCGCCTTTCGTTAGCACAACAGATCTCCCTTTTGGAGAAATGGAACGCGCTTTGGGATAAAGCAATCGAGCAAGACTAGCGTTTTGCGAAAAGGGCGGGGTTCCTGACCCAGGGCAAGCCCGCATTCAAAAAGCAAACTAACCAAACAAACGTCTCCGGCCCCACTGCTAGCCAACAACAGAGCCGGAGACACTAATATGCGCAGTAATAATCCCTCAAAGAGAGCCGGAAATCAAGCACCGCTAAACACAGCGTCATAAATAATTGCGCATATCTTCGGATTGAATAATCTGATGGGATGCGTCCATTAACAGTAGAAGATGCCCGGGAAATGGTATTGGCATTACAGGATGAAATTCGACGATCGGAGCAAGCCCGGTACGACCATCGGCTGCACGGAGTCCTCTTGGTCGCTCAAGGTATGAGCGCTCCAAAGGTCGCGCGGTTGCTGGGCGACGGTGTTCGGACAGTGGAGTATTGGGTAGAGCGCTTTAACAATGATGGGCTGGCGGGCTTGGCCGAAGGCGAACGCCCGGGTCGACCTAGCAAGCTGAGTATTGAGCAACTTCAAGAGCTTGAGGTTATCTTGAGGGCTTCGCCTCGAGAGCAGGGCGTCAGCGCCAATCTTTGGGATGGGAAGACTCTCAGCTATTGGATTAGACAGCAGTGGGGTGTGAATCTGGGTACCCGACAGTGCCAGCGCCTCTTTCGAACTTTGGGATTTCGATTACGCAAGCCCAGACCGATGGTTGGGCACGCCGATCCCGAATTGCAAAAGGCGCATAAAAAAACTCCAGGCTCTGGCCACCGTTTAGATCTTCGCGGTTGTCGTTCAATTACCGTTGGTAGCACGGGCATTCGGTTGCTAATCCCGGACAAGGAGGCGGCCAGCCGACTCAGCGCCGAACTCAACGTGCCATTGCGACTGGCGAGCGTTCGCCAGGCTGCGTTGCGCGAGGCGCAGAGCAACAACCGCGATCCAGAGCTTTTTGTCCAGGATTGCTTGTTAGTCGGACAGTCCGAGAACAGCCATCCGATCCATCTTTTAACCTCAATTTTAACAACCAAGCGCGCCTGGCGCGGCGGTTGGTTCTTGGCCGTTGTTCCACCCACTGATGCCCAGGCGTTCGCCGAGTACTTAGCGGCATCCCGCGCTGCGGTCGTTGCCGATCTGCGGCGGGAACGGGCAAGCGGAGGGTCAAGGTCGTGAACGAGAGTCAGCTCGAGTCGGTCGTTCAACAACAACGTTTGGAATTGTTTTTCCGGTGGCGATTCTGGTTGGGAGAGCGCGAAGAAAACGCTCGGTTACGGAACGAACTCTTGAAACAACGCGAAGTAATCCTCACCTTACAAATTCGGCTGGCTAAAGCCGGACTCGATTTCAACATCCCTGTAGAGCCCGAGCCCAACTCCAACGCTCCCGTAGACCCCGAGCCCGATCAACAGCCACTGCTGCCGTTCATGGAGGAGGTCACTTAAACCCCTCATGCCTCGTAGAGTTCCATTTCCCAAGAAACGGAAAGGCGAAAGACACGAAGTAAAAGAGCTCGCACGGAAATCTTATTTAGATCCAGCCCCAGACCCTCCACAACACGAGGGGATTAGAAGGGTCAACGGGGAGACTGTAATACCGACCCCCGAACAAGCCAAGCTCTTCGAGCCCTCCTTCATCTCCTGGCTCGAGCGCGAAGCCAAAAACCACGCCATTCGCGCTAATCGATATAAAGACGAGAACCAGAAGTGGTTTCCGTGGGATATCGCTTCGGACCCGCTGTACGCACTGATTGCGTATTTACGCGAGCGCGAACAATGGATAGCTACTTCCACTTTGTTCCTAAGCACGCTTCCCACAAAGCACCGTAAGACCCTCCTCTCCTTATCTCCAAAAACTTTCGATAAGCAGATAAACCGCTGGGTAGACATACTGAAAGTTCTAAGCGCCACCGACCCCATAGGTCCGCTGAAACGCCGAATAGACCTCCTGCAAAACCTTTATCGGCAGCAGTTAACCCGACGCCTGGAAGGAAAGTTGCCCCTCCCTTATTTTGCCGCCCGGGTCGCTGCGTGTTATCTCAGACAGAATCTTTTACCGTACAAACAGGATATCCAGATAGGAGCCCTCAAAGACTGGTCTGAAACGACCCAAAGTCCTATCGGCAACGCTTCCCAGATTCACTGGAAAGGGATCTACAAAAAGTTAGGCCTCACATGCCTCCCATCCGCACCTACTCACCCGACTTAACGGTATTCGGTAGGGGCCAACCAGATTTTTACGATGGCCATTTCAGGGTTTTTTTACCTTGCCTACATTAGAGCATGGTTAAAACCTGCCTGCGGCCAGAAGAGGACATCCTCTTGACGTTCGCCACTCTGGGGCGTCGGTGGGAGTGCCATCCGCAGATAGCCCAAAAGCGCGCAGTCGAGCTAGGTATTCCGATTCTAAAATTTAACCAGCGAGCCTTTTCTGTGCGTCTAAGCGACGTCCTCGAAGCAGAAGAAAGGATCGCCTCGTGATCTCCCTCTGTAAACTCGTCGCCCAGGCCGAAGAACTGCAAAACACCTAACCCCTAAAACGCGAAGCCGGCACATCGAGTGTCAATCGGGCCGGCCAGCGTTTCTTCCGAAAAATGAAAAGAAAGAACGCCTCAACAAATACCCGACGACGCCCGGAAAATCAAGCGCGGCTCAAAGTTTGGCGTCGGCCTGGCCGATTTGCGCTCGAACCCGCACTCCCAGTCAGCGCCTGGCGTTCACTTTGGTTTCGAGCCTTTGACCGCCACTACGTAGAAAGGAGAAATTAGTTGGGCTGGCATCCATATTTCCCCTTCCCGGCATGGCGCGAATCGCAAGCGGCAGCGCTCGATTTCATCGTTAAAGCGTTCCTAAACTACGATGACGTTTTCGTCGAAGCGCCTACCGGAATCGGTAAATCAGCTATCGCGATCGCTCTGGCCCGCTGGTTCGCGTCGCTCGATAAAAAGACCTACATCTCGACGACCACAGTCGAGCTCGAAAATCAGTACGCAAAAGATTTTGGCAGACTCGGGCTGCGCCAGCTTCATTCAAAAACCAAATATCCATGCGAGGAATTTCAGAGTTGTGATCTCGGTTCAACGGCGATCGAAACTCCGTTCGGTAAACCACACAGACGATGCCGAGCAGAAGCCTGCCCGTATCAACTCGCTAAAGACGCTTTCACAGCATCACGCATATCCATCAGCAACATCGCCTACCTGTTAACCTGCGCCCGATTTATCAAGGGGTGGCCTGCGCGCCAACTCGCCATTTTTGATGAGGCGCACGCTTTGCATGAAACGATCGCCAATACCTACTCAATCCAGATTATGCGCTACAGCGTCCCGCACATGCCGAGCGAAGGCGGCGAAATGGGGTGGCTCCGAGAGCATTATGTCCACCATCTAAGCGTTCAAATCTGTGAGCTCGAAGAAGAGATTCACGCTACCGAGGAAGACGATCCGGAGTTGGAGCGCATCGTCAGGAAATTTGAAGCGGCGGGGCGCCGGCTGCAAAACCTCTTAAAGCTTCTGTCGGACGATCCATGCGAATGGGTCTTTGATCATCAACCCGACCGACTCAATATCCTACCACTTTGGGGCAAACGATTAGCACAAGAACTCCTACCGCGAATCGGGCACAAACGGGTTTACCTTTCCGCGACCCTGGCCGGCGCAGAATTGCAGGCGCGCTACCTCGGCATCGATCCGGGCAAAGCCGCATTCTTGAGTCTTCCGTCACCGTTCCCGGTTCAGAACCGGCTCATCTATGTGCTGCCCCTCGTTAAATGGAACTGGCGCGACACCTGGCCAGCCATCGAACAGACGTGCGAAATCCTGGCCAAAATTCTACGGCGACACCCGGCCGACCGTGGCCTGGTCCACGTGTCCAGCTACCCGCAGGCGCATTCGATCGTTGCCCGGCTGCGTACCCCGCGCCTGGTCGCACACGAGAGCACCCAGGACAAGGCGGCGGTGATGGCGCGTTTCCGCGCAACGCCGGGCGCCGTCCTGGTCTCTCCTTCGAGTCACGAAGGGCTCGACCTGTACGACGACCTTTCGCGATTCCAGGTGGTCGCCAAGATGCCGTTTGCCAGTCTCGGCGATAAACGAGTCAAACGGCGGATGGACACTGACGCCGGATGGTACGGCCTGCACACGGCGCAAAAACTGATTCAATCTTGCGGCCGATCAGTCCGCAGCGAATCCGATTTCGCTACGACCTACATCCTGGATCACGCATTCGAGAACTTCTTCCGACGTTCCGGACATCTGTTGCCGGAATATTTTCAAGAATCGCTGCAAACCGCGGAAGGAGCCGGGCTATGAAATGGACCCCTCGTTGGCGACGACCGACAATACCTCTGGAGAACGGCGTCTATACAGCCCAGGTTGTCCACGCCGCTCCGGCGACGTCACACGCAGGCGCGGAAATGGTCAAGCTTCGCCTCGCTGTGCTGCCGTTGATGCGCTACGAGCCCAGCCAGCTAACACAGTATCTGGTTTTCAGTCCGGAAGGCGATTGGACCGTGGGCCAGTTCTTCGCATCTATCGGCGTCAATCTGCCCGACGGCACCTGTGTTTCGGTGCAGCCGTCCTATTGCCTGCGTCGCATACTTTATCCAGAAATCATCGCTCGCCCCGACCCTGAAGTGGCGCGTCTACTCACCCGCGAAGAGGCTCTTGATAAGAATCCGGGCCTTGCCGCGGTTCGTCTGCCAGCCAATGAGCCGGAGAACGTCTTTCCCCCAATTCTATCGAAAAAAAAATTTAACTTATGAGCAGTTTAAGCAGTGATTACCTGTCAGAACGCGGAGTGCTAGAACACACTGCGCTGGCCCACGGTCTTGAAATTGATGAGACGCCGGAACAAGCGCGAATCGTTGACCGGCTGGGCACGGACACGATCCGTGGAAACTCTCTTTCGCAATCCGCCGCCGAACTCCTTTGGTGCCCGATCCATGATGCAAAGGGAGCGACCACTTTGTGGACAGTCCGC
Source organism: uncultured Verrucomicrobiae bacterium (assembly GCA_963742335.1). Taxonomy (GTDB): domain Bacteria; phylum Verrucomicrobiota; class Verrucomicrobiia; order Chthoniobacterales; family JAFAMB01; genus JAFAMB01. The sequence continues at coordinate 356,691 of CAVULL010000004.1, read as the reverse complement.
CGTATTTCCGATCGTACCTAACAATGGTATCCCGAAATTCATCACCACGATCGGACACCATGCAGCCCCTTTCATTGAGCCGCCTGTCTGGAATATCGCTAATCAGGTCGCCTCGCCGCTCATCCTGACGGAGGGACCGATTAAAGGCATGGTATTGAGCCAGGCCGGGGCTCTGTCGATCGGCCTGCAAGGGGTTTGGCTGGCCGCGCAGAAAAATGCCAAAGGGATGTATGACCTGATTCCTGAATTACAGATTTTCCAGTGGACGAATCGAAAAATCTATTTCGCCTTCGACGCGGACCAGAGCAATAACCCCAGAGTGCTGCAAGCGTTGATTCGCGCTGCGTTCCTGCTTTTCGCTCAAGGCGCTGAGATCCTGCAACTGACGAACTGGCCGCTGGCTGAAGGGAAAGGGATCGATGACTATCTGACTAGCAAAGCAGGACTCGATCCCGAGAAGCAAAAAGGCGTTCTCATGGAACTGACAACGAACGCGAAGCCGTTCATCGACACACTCAGGCCGCAAATGCTCTCGCTGGTGGAAGGGGAGTTGAAGAAAGTAGCTCTTTCGGCTGCCCAGTTTTCTCAACTCTGCAAACGATTGTCCGGCCCGCTTAAGATCAAAGGCAGCGCCCTGAAACGAGGTGGAGCTCAGGCCCCAGTCTGGATTAGCGGCCAGACCAACAGTGCTGGCATTCCGCAAATTCGTCACCCGCAAGACAGGTTGGACAGCGAGATCTACCAAGAGATCGGACAGGTGGTTTCGCCCCATTACGTATGGTTCCGGCGTGGCCACGATGTACAGGTGATCGCCCAGATTCCTTCTGGATTCATCTACTCGGAAAACCCAGACGAACAGCTGACAGTAAAGGCGTTTTCCCCTGGATTTCTGTCCTTGAGTCCAGGTCAGGCGAAGAGCGACCTGGAAGATTATTGCGAGCCGATCTGTCTTGAAGAAAAAGGAGGTGATTATATCGAGGTACGCAAAAGTTTCAGTCGCGAATTTTGCACCGGCATGCTCGAGTCGCCCCAGTTCCGGGCCACGCTACCCTTGATTGTGCGCATCCTGACGGTGCCGCTCCCTTTCCGGATCAAGGATCGATTGGTCTATCCAAAGTCTGGTTATGACCAGCAATTCGGTACTTTTCTGATGCCGGACGGCCCTGTCCTTTACCCGATGACGCTGGAGCAGGCGATTAAGGTCATTAATGAAAAGATGCTAGCTGGATTCGGGTTCACCGCACCGCAAAGCAGGATAAACGCCATTGCTCGGTTATTGACCCCATTCGCCCGCGGCATACTTGGTTGGACCGAACGAGTACCGATCTGGTTTTACTGTGCCAACCGGCCACGCGCAGGCAAAGATTACCTATCCGGGACCACCTTGGTTTTGTATGAAGGACACGCTTACGAAGATCAGCCGATCGCCCCCGGAGACTCGACGGAAACAGCGAAACGTATCATCGCTGCGAACCAGAGCGGCCGACGTTTCCTACACTTCTCAAACTGCGAAGGATACCTTAAGGACTCGGCTTTGTTCCAGGCATCAACCGCTCTTGTTATTCGTGGTCGGCAACTTGGCTCTAACGCGGCGTCCGCAGACCTAGAGCTTCCAAATGAAATGGAGTTCAGCCTCTCGGCTAATGTCGGGATGACCGCACGTCCAGATTTCGAGCCACGCATTCTGCGCATCGAACTGGAATTTTTCGACGAAGAAGCCAATTCACGGGTTTTCCCTGACAAATACCTGCACCAGACGATTAAAGAAAGCCGGGCCGAAATTCTCTCCGCAATCGCGACAATTTACCAAAATTGGGCTGAGAAAGGTTTTCCCATCGGACCAACCACGCACACATCTTACCCGCGATGGGGAGACGTGATTGGAGGCGTCATGGTCGCAGCCGGTCTAGGCGACCCATGTGTTGTGTTCAAAGGGAAATATGGCGTCGGCGAAGATCCGAAATCAAATTTGATGCGAGAAGTGTTCCGGGTCTGCCGAGCAGAGTTCGGTGCTGAGAAGGTGCGCAAGGCGCAGATTTACGAAGTGATCCAGCGGGAATCTGAACCTGACAATGACCAACTCAAATCGCTCTGCCCTCTGCATCTGCCGAGTGATCCGGACGATCGGGCGACTATTGACCGCACTCTGGTCAACAAAAACCAGAAACATTTAGGCTATCTGTTGAAAGAATTCGACGGCCGCTTTTTGGACGGAATCCAACTGGTAACCGACAAAAGTTCAGGAGTCCCCAACCGCTACACTTACCGCTTCGTGATCAAAGGCGATCCCGAGGCAAAAACGCGTTACACCGCATCTCCTTCGACTGCGACGGAGCCAGAACTACCGCTCGACCAAAAAAACCCGATCCCTACACCCCAAAACGAGGATTGTAGGACTTGTAGGACTTCAAACGAGTCGTTCAAGGCAGCACAACATGAAAACGAAGGGCCTTCGGAGAAAAAGGGTGTAGGACATGTAGGACTTGTAGGACTTTTCCCAGTCACCTCTACCCGCGGGGAACACACGATCCCAGAAATGGGACGTAAAGAAAATATAGTGTGTACGCGGGTAGAGGTGACTGGGAAAAGTCCTACAAGTCCTACATGTCCTACACCCCCCCTTGCTGTCGCTCTGGATCTCGAAACTTACGGCGAGCCCCAGATTTCGGGCGGCAGGAGCCCGAAAATCAAGCCTTCAAAGGACGCACTCGACCCGCGTAAAGGTAAAATCCGACTCCTTTCCTTAACCACCGATTCGCCGGTTTCGTTTTCCGTCCCCCAAGTCTTCGATCTTTCCAAAGGCGCGATCCCGGATGGACTCAAAGAATTGATTACGGGTGCATCTCCGTTGGTCATTCATAACGCCTTGTTCGATCTCCGGTTTCTGTCGGCCAATCATATAGCGGTCAGCTCGGAGATTTTCTGCACGTTGACCGCCGCCCGCCTCTTGAGTAACGGCACCAACGCCGAGAATGATCTAGGCAGTGTCCTTAAACTTTATCTGGGGTTGGACCTTTCCAAGGACCATGGAGCATCCGATTGGGGGGCTCTGTTCCTGACCGACTCGCAATTGGAGTATGCCCGCAACGATGTGCGTTACCTGCTCCCGCTCAAAACCGCGCTCGAAACCGAGCTCAAAGCCGCTGAACTGACCAAAATATTCGAGCTAGAAAGCGCGCTTATTCCGGTTGTCGCCCAGATGGAGCACACCGGCATTGCGGTCGATTCGGCTCGTTTATCTGCCTTGCTCGAATCAACTGCCCGCGGGGTTATGGATAGTTCTGCTGAGCTTCACACCGGGTTTGGTCTCCAGAATCTCAATCTGGATTCTCCTAACCAACTGCTGGCGGCGTTCGCGAAAGCCGGTGTTGCTCTGTCTGACACCGCTGAAAGTACGCTCGCCGAAACAGCACACCCTCTGGCTAGGCTTATCCTGCAATACCGCGGCCAGGTGAAGTTCGGCGCCACCATCTTCTCGCTCCTGGAAGCTGCCAGCGCTACGAGTCGGATCATGGGCAGGTTTAACCCGCTCGGAGCCGTGAGCGGGCGCTTCAGCTCGTCCGGACCCAACCTGCAGAATATCCCTCGAGGCCCTTTGCGCGAATGTTTCATTGCCTCCAGCCCGGAGCATCGGCTGGTGATCGCCGATTATAGCCAGATGGAGCTGCGCGCCGCCGCAGTGATTGCCGGCGACCAGGCGATGATTCGCGCTTTCCGGGCCGGGCTCGATCTCCATGTTCAGACCGCTGCGGCCGCGCTGCACAAAGATCCCAGTGCGGTGAGCAAGAGCGACCGGCAACTAGCAAAAGCGGTCAACTTTGGCTTTTTGTACGGTCAACAGGCCAAAGGCTTCTGCGGTTACGCGAAGACGGTCTACGGCATCGAGCTGTCCTTTTCTGAGGCGATCGATATTCGCGAGCAGTTCTTCGCCACCTACACAGGACTCGCCACCTGGCATCAGAAGGCGCATCAGCAAGCCGACACTCTGACTGAAGGCCGAACCCTTCTTGGCCGCCGAATCTTGCCTAACCCCAACGAAAAGGACGAACAACGGCACTGGAGCCGGTTTCAAATGGGTACAAACTATGTGATTCAGGGAAGCTGCGCTGATGTGCTCAAACTCGCGATGGTAATGTTGTTGCCGGTCTTACCCTCCAGCGCACGGCTCTTGCTTACGGTTCACGATGAACTGGTGCTCGAATGTGCGGCCAATGATGCATTGATGGTGGCTGATCTGACCGCGCAAGTCATGAAGGAAGCCTTCAGAGAGGTTTTCGGTGATATCGTACCGGCAGAAGTAGATACCCGGATTTGCCAGAACTGGGGGGAGAAATAAATGCCGGAGGATTCAGATGGGATTCTCACACTGGATAACCCGGCGGCGCCAGGGGATCGTATCAAGGTATTGGTGCTGCCTCTGGAGAATGTTCATCCGCACTGGAAACTGTGCGCGATTGACGCGGAAGGCGACACTTATTGTCATCCGGAAATCATCGGGCGCGACTGTGTCCGAGCTTCTACAGACGCCCGGGTCAACATCTTCATCCAGGTTCCGACCGGCTACATTCCTCTGGTCCCGATCAGGTGGGCGCGGGAAAACTTCAAGGATTGCGAAGGATCGCTGGATCTTGTGGACCGCTCAATCCGTCTGTTTCCGCTGTCTTTAGTCTCATTGAATTGAAGCTAACCCGAGGACGAGCGCGATTAATTTTATGAAACCAATGCCCAAAGTTGTTCAGATAACCTCAGACGAAGAAGGTCTTTTCGCTCTGACGGAAACCGGCCAGATTTTCAGCATGGAAGCTCGCGGATGCTGGGTCGAGATCCAAACCAACTGGTGTACTCCTGAGGAAATTAGAGAAGTCCAAATGAAGAAGAGGGAGGCCGCGGTAGAACTACCACGGAAATAGTTGGCGGTCGTCACGGTAACACTTCATGAATCTCGATCTCGAGCCAACTAATGCGCCGTTGATGGTCATCGACAGCCAGACGGCGTACGGCTTTATCGCTATCGACCCCTTGGGCGATACCTGGATAGAGGCCAAACCGGTCATCGATTTGTGGAAAGACAAGGGTCCGGTCCCAGTACTACGGAGCCGGGGCGCAGGCGTGGAAATCTGGTTCGTGTCGCTGGATTGGTTGATTCAACTTTACCCTGGCCGCAAACTTTTCGCTGAGGTTCGAAATATCCTAACTCAACGAGTCCGTGAAACTGGATTTGAGGCCGACTAAAGCTTCTGGAGAAGTTATGGCCGACGAATTCGAGCTCTCCGCCCTGCAGCGCACCGCGCTCCTGGATTTCATCACCCGGGCCGATGCGACCAGCGGCGACGGCTCGTTCGATCCGCGGGCAGAGTACGCCGGCGACGCCGTGCTTATCGCGACCGCCCTCCGGGCCGGTTTGCTCCTGGGCTACGACGCCGCCGGCCTCGAGGCGCTCTTCCGGCGCGAGTTCGAGATTAGCGGCATCACTGAGGGCGTCTTGGGCAGCGTGATGGGGCTCGCGATGTTGGCCGATACCGAGGGCCGGCTCCGAGCCGCGGCCGGTGGAAAGAATTAAGTGGCGGCTTACCGGATGCCTGGCGTTCTCCCGCAGCCTGATACCGGCGCGCCGGCCGATGTGACGCTGCCCGGCTTGCGCGGGCTGCGCGACCTGGCCGACTTGCGGCCGGTGATTGTTATCGATTCCAGGGAACAAACGCCGCTTGTCTTTACGCGCCTCCAAGCCATTCCGGGCACGCTCTACGCCGGCGACTACTCGACCGCCGGGCTCGAGGCCAGCTTCGCAGTCGAACGCAAAAGCATCGATGACCTGGCCAACTGTTGCATGGGCGCCAACCGGGAGCGGTTCGAGCGCGAGCTTCACCGGCTGAGGGGCTACCGGTTTAAACGCCTCCTGGTTATCGGTACCCGCGAGGATATTGCAATTGGGCGCTACCACTCAAGGATTGCGCCCAAAGCCGTCCTGGCGACACTGGGCGCTTTTGAAGTGCGCTACGACTTGCCAATAGTGTTCGCTGAAACGCCTGAAGCGGCTGCACGGGAGGTGGAAAGATGGGTTTGGTGGTACAGTCGCGAGGCGGTAGAGAATGCGAATAACCTGCTACGCGGGTCTGTGCAATCCGGAACGACGATTAAACCCGCAGATAGAAGTCCGACAATTCCGCTTCGAACGCCCAACAGCTAGGCCGGCCAGGCAACGAATAGCGCAACTGCCGGTTGATCTTGACCGATGATCCAGCTTTGGATGAGCGGTGCGGATCCAGGGAGCGGTCGATAAGTTGGCAAAGGGATCAGGCGAGATCGGAGGGTCTAAAAACTAGCAGCGAACCGCAAACTGGCTTGGCCAATCTTGAGCCGTGATACGCCAAAAAAAGTGACGGTCATCGCCTCAGATTGTACCTTAGCCTTGTTTTGGTGAAATCGAGATTATGTCGGCAAAGGTATTCATTAGTTGCGGACAATCCACCAGTGAAGAAAAACAAGCAGCAAGGGATGTAGAGACTTGGTTCAAAACTGAGGGGTTTCATCCGTATGTCGCTGACGAAGTTACCACGGGGATCCCTGACCTGAATAGATGGGTTATCGAGGAACTTAAATCTTCGGACTACTTTGTATTCATCAATTTCGCTCGGGAAGAAATTTCATCGCGTACAGGTTCGTTTGAGCCGTTTAGACGAGGTTCTGTCTATGCGAACCAAGAGCTAGCCGTAGCCGTTTCGTTGGGCTTTAAGGATCGGATGATTCTAGTCAATCAGCGATGCGCGAAAAGGGAGGGGATCTTTAAGATCATGGTCTCCAACACGGATGAATTTGATACCTTCGACCAGATTGTTCCAATCATTGAAAAGAGTGTTCTCTCAGCTGGCTGGGACAAGTTGTCCTCTCGACATCTGAGCGTTGAAAACTCACGAATAGCTCCCCTGGCTAGGTACTACGACCATGACCGGGAGCGTTTCTTGTACATCGCTCATATCGACGTGAGGAATTCGCGACCGGATATACCTGCTGCTGATTGTGCAATTCGCCTTGTAAAAATTGAAAGTCCTGGTCAAAGAGAAAGACCGAGTCCGGATCAAAACGCACTGAAAGTCATGGGCACCGAGCGTGCGTATGCGCAAAATATCTGGCCAAATTCCTTCCGCACTTTTGATCTCTTCGGAATAGATGCATTCTCATACCCAGATACTTATCTCTTAAGTGAATCTGACGTCACACCACGATCAGCAATTATTTCCACGCGGGGGAAACATATTCTAACCTACGAAATATTTGCCAAGGGCTTTCCACAAATAACAGCCAAGATTGCTTTAGACTTCGGAGGGAGTATGCCCACCACTAGCCCGATAAAGAATATTTCATATAGCGGTTCGGGATATCCTCAGATCACTTCCGTGGGTTCTTCTATTCCCTCGGATTATTACGGGTCGGATCCGTTTGTGTTCGAAGATCCTGACTCCGCTCCGAAGGTCACGATAGAGTCGGTTGATCGTAGCTACTAGATACGGTCTACGCTTTTTAATCGGGCGGATTTACTCGTACGTTTCGGGTGAGAGCCATGCGATCCGCGCTCTCGCAAAGCGCCTACGCGGGCGCTTTAAGGCGCCGATCGATTGCGGCCATCTCCAAGGCAGAGAACGGTTGCGCTGCCGGCTCTGGGAGTGGCGGTTGCTGGCCGGTCTCGCGGGCTCGAGCAAATTCCAGGCGCTCGGTTTCGGTGATTGTGTACAGCTCTGCCCGGTCGCTGGCCAGCTCGTGCAGCCGGCAGAGCTCGCGCCTGAGCCAGCACACAGTTTCCTCGTCCGGTGCAACGTCTTGCCAGAGATTAATCATCTCGCCAAAGGTCCGCGCCAGGCCGCTCCACAGTGCGGCGCAATCCGCAGCCAAGCCGTAGGATCGGCACACGAGGGTCGCCACGCTGAACACCGCTTTGGCTTGGGAAACGAGCGCCAGCGTTTCGGTAGCTGTACCCGGCTGGCCGCTCGCGACTTCGGAAACCAACAGAGCGTTATCGATCGCCAAGGCGCACAAGAGATCGTCGATCGCGGGGAGTGCCACTTCAGCGATCAACATTGACCTCAAACCGCGATTATGGCAAATGACTGGCTGGCCCTGGACAATTGTCGCTCGGGCATCGGGCGTGCCAAATCGATGAAGAAAACAGTCGAGTTGCATCAAAAAGACGGCTATTACCACCCGAAGAGCGATGATTTGAAGTGCACCGCCCGACGGCATCGATGCGAAGGGCGCCTCGAACTTCTGGAAGCCTTCTTTGATGGTCCGCCCAATACGTGGTTTGTCCGGCTCGTTAACCCCCAAAAAGACGACGAACAAACCTTAAAATCAGCTCTCGGAATAACGCACTTGGGCAATTATCACTGGCGCTTCGTAGAGAAGGAACCGGCGCTAAAGAAATTCGAACAGATTCTCGCCCTGCCCAAATACGCGGCCGAAGCGCGGAGAGCCCAAGAACAGCGCGATAAAAAGAGGGAACGTATCGCAGCGATGATAAGAGAGGGCAAAATGAGGTCGCGCCCACCGATAGGGGTGCAGGCATAAAGCGCGCTTATGGTCGGCCTACTGGCAACCACTCCGATCCAGGATCCCTGCCCGCTCTCGGCGCAGGAGAAAATCCGGCTTCATCAGCTTGAGCGCGTCGTTGAAAAACATCTTGATAGCTTCCTAGCCGTAGGTCGTGCGCTCGCCGAAGTGCGTAGCTCGCGTCTTTACCGCCAGCATTTTCCGACTTTCGAAAGTTATCTGCGCGAAAGATGGGGATTAAGTCGTTCACGCACCGATGAACTGATTCGCAGCACAAGCTGCGCAGAGTTGCTCCTTTCGACAACCGGCTCTGCCGATAGCGATACTCCGTTGCCTAAGAACGTCCCCGAACTCACGCTTCGCCCGATCAGCCAATTGCCAAGCGCCGATCTGCAAAGTCAGGTCTGGCGGCTCTCGGCAAAGGTTGCTCCGGAAGGTAAGGCGCCTAGTCATACCGTGACGGCCAAGGTGTCTCGGATGATTCGCGATTGCACCCAAGGTGAGGCCAAGCGTGCGTCACCGGCCCGCGAACTAATGTTCACCCGGCCAATAAGCAGGCTGGCCAAGATCGACAATTTCGACGCCGACATTTGTTGTTTGCATGTCAAGGATTCAGCCCAGGCTGAACGAATCTCGCACGCTTGCTCGATCGTGGCTGATCGATGCACTCAGATCCAAGCGAAGTTAGACGAAAGATTTCAAAGATGCCCTCGCCCGGTCACCTTAAACGCTTGAGCCGAATCCGTCGGCGCGCCATCCCGGCTGTGCGCCAGGCTTACGAGAACGGCGACATCTCGGCGCGGATGGCCGACACGCTGCTTTATTTGTCGCCGACCAAACAGGCCGCGGAGCTTGCACGCCGGCTCGTTGAGACTGCGGAGCGCGAACGCAAACACCGTTTGGTTGCCGAGGCGATTCGTACATACCTGGGCGATTTAAACGGCCGGCGTGTCGATCTGATCGAGCTTAACCAACGGATCCGGTTGGCGCTTGCGTAAACTGAGAAAGGTTTTTATGCCGGCTGCTTTTTCTAAGCCCAAAAAAACAGCTACTCGCGGCCAGGGGCGTCCGACCAAGTTGACCCCGGCTGTAATGGCCAAGCTGAAAGAAGCTTTCGCCTATGGGTTGAATGACGACCAGGCTGCTGCACTGGTGGGGGTGAACGATTTTACGTTGACCTTGTGGAAACGTAATCCGGCATTCGTCAAAGAGATACAAGGAGCAGTCACAGAGCGGCTGCTGGTGCGTCTTAAACGGATCGAGGATGGTGAAAACGGCTGGCAGGGTTGCGGCTGGATTTTGGAACGTCTGCTGCCGCGGCAATGGGCTAAGCCGGAGGTACTGGTCGCGGTCCAGCAAAATTTGGGAATGGGCGGCACGAATGGGCAAAGTTTTGAGTCGATTGTCACGACTGATTTGGAGTTTGCGCGGTTGCGCGAACACGAGAGCTACCAGCATCGTCGGAGTGAGCGACCGGTGCGCGAGGTCGAAACTGAGGTAGTCCCTCAAGATCTGAGCGGGACACTTGTTCGCGCCGATCATCCGGGCGGCGTGATTATCAGCGAGAGCCAGGCTGAGGAAAACCGGCGTCGGAGCAAGCGAGCTGCTGAGAGGATTGAAGCGTTGCTGGCCACCAAACACGCCGCCCAGAGTGGTGGATTAGCGGAGCCGGCTGAGCTCGCGCCCACGCCAGGCAACGGGGCTCTGGTGCCCGGCCTGATCACGATGCCGACCGGTATAGCGGCGGCTGGCTGGTGGGCGCAGTTTACCCACGGGGACGGCGGGCGGCTGGTTGAGCGAGCGGCGGCGGTGTGGGCGTGCGAGACCTTAGGCAGAGAAGCTTTGGGAGCTGGCCGGACAATCAAGGTTGAGTTTGACCGCGAGCAAGTCACGGTGAGCGAGGTATTGAGTGTGCTCGAACGGGCGACTGGCCCGAGCGGCTGGCAACTACTCTTGCGAAAGGCTGGGCAAGGATGAGCAAGCTGATCATCGATCCTGAAGATATGGCGAAATTGTGCGCTTTGGTAGCGGCTAAGGAAGCTGCTCGCGAAAGCTTCCGCGGAACCCTTGCCGCCGCGAGTCAAAGTGTTTTGGTTCCACGAGGAACCGGTGATCCCTGCGTGGCGCTTGGAGTCGGTGGAGGAACGGGAAGAGCGCGAGTTTCTCGAGGGCACCGGCGTGTGGTGGCCGTGACAAAGCGCAACCAAAAACATGCCATCTGATCCCGTCTCGACGATAAATCCGACCGCTAGCCAAGCCGAGCCGATTTTACATACTCGATTACGCCGACAACGTTGGTGATCGAAGACGCCGGCCAAGGCAAGAAGACGCTGGCGGAAGATTTGCCCGGCTGTGCTGCGGCAAATTGAGCATTGGCACCAGGATCGGTTGCGCATTTGGACCTGACGGTGATTGATGGGGCTTGAATCGGTAACGGATGCGGCCGGCAAAGTGATCCGGGAAGCACCGTTGTCGATCTGGGCGAACTTCCGCCAAAGGGCCCTGGATACGGCAATCGCCGAAATCAACAAGAAGACCGACTTGCGCGTCCGGCTCGAAGGAGTGGAGAGGTTGAGCCATCGGGTAAACATGTTGAAATTTAAGATCCAGACTCGGGCAAGACCAAAGGCCAGGCGTACCCGGGGAAGTCCAAATCAAAGAAGGCCCCAAATCAAATTTTGTTTCTATCAAGACAGCCATTAACCGAAGATAACTTCAGCCATCAACCCATTGGTGGCGCACATGAAGAAAATCCTCCTTTCTGCAGTAACGCTATTCCTTTTCACTGGGTGCGTAACAGTTCCACAGGGTGGCTATACATCCCTCCCCACGTCGCGCACGTTTCATGCAGGGTTTGATAGGGTGTGGGGCGTCTTAGTTTCAGAGATTTCGTCATTCGCAGTAATTGAGACGATTGATAAGACGAGTGGATTGATCACAACCGGGCCTCTAAATGCGGGCACAGGGCTCCTGTCGGAGATGGTTCTGAAAGAATATGCGCACAGGCCTCCGAATATTGTGGGGACGTGGGACGCAGGTCGAGCTCTTCTGGCGTTTTTTGCCAATTCGCAAGGCTCTTCCACGACGGTGCGGATAACGGCGCACTTTTCGGGATTTGAGAATAACGTAACCCACTCATGGATGGAGTGGCCCACGAAGGGCGTTCTAGAAAATGTGTTGCTCGACCGAATCGCAAAGGATCTCACTGGTTCTGGACAATGATCTCGGCAGAACGCCGGCGCATCCTAGTTCTCGGATTCAGACGCTCAATCCCTGAACGCATATTCGGACCGACTGGTGGTTCACTGCTCGGCTTAGCCGGCAACTTTTCAGGCGCGGCGGGTTTGCCTGCTGCGCCCACTTCTGCCGCTGTTCTCTTACGATATTCTCTCGAGCACACGAGCGCCTGCGAAATGACCTAGTGTTGAGCGCGCTGACGTCCGCCGACCTCAAGCGTTGCCACTGGGTGAGTGTTGGATTTTCGGTTAAAAGCGACTGGCAGCTTAGGGGACCAACGCTGCGTCTCTATCTGTCGCAAGTCGAAGACCCGCTCAATCACCACATTTTCAATCATCAGGGGTTGAGGATGAAAACGGTTTGCCTAACTACCTAATGCCGGGGTCTGTCAGGATGGAATGAGCCCAAAGCTCATGACAAGGGGTTCGGTTTTGATTTTGGCATAGATCGTTAGTTCCTTACATTCAACTGCGAGTGTTCACTCACCGCTGCGCTGGCGATATTCTTCGAACCACCCTTATCGATTGATCTCATCCGTTTTGAGCAACCGGTCTGTGGTAGGCTTGTCGATCACCCGACTAAGGGATAGCTATCGTGACAAGGAATGTATCGCGAGGTCATATCCAAGATAATTCACCAAATCAGATCCGCACTATGTAAATTGCAAATGTTTGTAGCACTTCGATTCGGTCGCCGAACTGGTTGACACGATAAATCGTTACCTTTCGCAACATAACTTAGCGCCAAAACGCTACGTCTGGCATCATGGCACCGACCCCGGGAACTCGAATCGCTTCATCTTAATTTTGGGAATTACGGGAAAGAGTGTCATAGAGCCATATCCGACCCACTATAATCCAAGTGAGCATTGCAAACATCTTAGTAGTTGACGACGACATCGCGATTAGAATCCTTCATCGGATGCTTTCCGAAGAGCAATACAAGTTCGAGACAAGCCAATCCGTCGCCGATGCTCTCGTAGCAATCGAACAAAAGTCTTTTGATGTCTTTGTGATCGACTACAAATTGCCGGACGGTAGCGGGCTCGATGTCGCGGAACGGATTCGGTCGCAAGGAAATGAAGCTCCAATCATTCTCATCTCGGGTTATGACACAAGTTCCGTCGCGCTGAGAGCGGAGAAGCTTGGTATATCTGATTTCCTCCAGAAGCCTTTCTCGCGGGAAACAATCTTCGCGTTAGTAAAGAAGGCGATTGGCTCTTCCAAGGCAGCATCGGAATTATCACCCGGCGACCCGCCGTTTTCTCCGATCATGTCCGGGCCCACTCGGACTCGATTCTGAGCAGCGTCCGGCGAAGCGTCCGGCATTATGACACACTGTGTCCGTTGATTGACCGACCGCTACGCCCTACGGCCCGTGCCGGCGGGCTCGGGCTCAATCGCCCAAGGTGCCCGGGTTCCCTTGGTTTGCGTGTTAGTTAGAGCCCGCCGCGGAAAAACGCCTTGAGTCGGCGCCTTGTCACGTAAGCCGACCTTGTGACGTGCACCGACCCTTGATTGTCTAATCGCCAAGCTACCGGCGCCCAGTGCCGGCAAGCTCGGCTCAATCGCAAGGTGCCCGGCGCCTTGCCGGGGTCGCCGGCAAAGCCGCGGCGCCAAGCTCGGCGGTGCAAACGTCACCGCCTCGGTTTACGGCATCGGAATAATGATCGGCAATCCGTCGACCGACCCGTAATCGACCGCTTGCCGCGGCTACGGCGCCGCCGGCGGGCTGGGGCGCAACCGCCAAGGTCAATGGACGGGTTTATCCCGTTTTTAAGTCCAAATCATTCGACGTGACCCGGGATCAACCCGCCTCGCAGCCGCGAATTCGCCCCGATTTCGGCGCCTTTGGCGATTTGTCCCGCTATCATTGGGGACCGGAACGCAACCGACTAGCGGCACGAGCCCGGCGATCGATTCACGGGTTCGATTCCCGTCCCCGCCTTAACTGCCTTATCCTAAGATGCTTACATCAAACATGGCTAAAGATCGGAGCTAAAGCGGAATAAAAGGCGGAATTGGCCACCGCCCGGATGAATACAAAGGCCCACCGCCCGCAGAGGACTGTGGGGCCGAACGACCAGAGTTCATCGGGCAGCCCGTGCGGTTGGCTAGGTCGGCGGGATGCTCGCCCTGAGCTTCTCCACGAGCGACAGCAGTCCCTCGGAAAGATCGGCTCGAGTAATGATGATTGATGGATCGAGCTGCCATGCTACACCCTTCCCAGGCACCCAACGAGGATAGGCGATATGATAGTCGTCCGGATAACGTCGGAAAGCATGGGGCTTGGGTAATGGTATGCGGAGGCGCTCGATCTGATGCTTGAATTGATTAATGTCTTGGGTCAATGAATGCCCGTAGATCTTATGGTCAGCCCTGCAAATCTCATCAAGGGTCCTGACCAATTCATAAGCTGCCAGTACCCAGAGGAAAGACTGATATATATATCGATCGAATTGATCGTTCTGATGATCCGAGACAGTGTGCGGAGCTGTTCGTTGTGCATTCAAATTCGCCGTGATAGTCGGCGCCTCGTTAAAAAGGTCGCGATCGAGACACCCCAACCCTTGTAGAACCGGGACCAGCCACTGGTCTGCTTTAGCCAGACCATGCGAGGAATCCAGCCATGCTTGAATGCGGGATTTCAGCATATTAGACAATCAAACCGCAATAATCGTTCAGGCACCGGCGAATCTACGAGTAAAATCAAGGCCCCGGCGGAGGTTGCCCGGCCTATCGCAAAGATCACGCCTCGAGTGAATCAATGACGCTGCGCAACTCCAATACTTCTAATGGGCATTCAAGCCAGTCGACTACTCGCGATAACGAGAGAGATTGTTCACTCTCGAACACTGGCGATCTCTTTCTTTGGATCGCTTGAAAAGCTGGTCAATCTTTTCGTTTCGAGTCTCTGCAGGCAGTCGGCTCTCAATCTCAAGCAAAAGGCTGAAGAGGCTCTTATTCCCCTTCTGTGTGCCATCAAACCAGCAAGTTACATCAGTTGTGGGATGATTTGTGATTTTTGGATACCTGCTTCGCTCCCGGTCCATTGCATCCTCCATCAAAGTCCAATCTCCGCAACAGGGATAAGCTTGTCCAATAGATTTTCCCTATAGCTGCGATCGCTTTTAGCAATGGCTCGCAGGAAACACTGGAAACGTCCAATGGCAGGTATCTTCAAAAGTTTCAATTTGTGCCTCCGATTGTACGTCGGAGGGCGCCTTGAAAAGAACGTTGTAGTTTGCCTGGCGAGTTGAAGGGTGGGATTCAACGTTGCCAAAGCTTGGGACCGCGCTTTTCAAACCCCCCCGGCTTTGGCGACACGGTTCCGACTCGACATCCCCGAGCCCGGAGTGCTTACAATCGGCATGATCCACCCCGAACGATGAAAATCGAACTTCGATGAACATCAAAGTTGTTGCCGTGGTGTCGCTACTTTGCGCCGGTTGCGCAGACCTGAACGATCCATTCGAAACCTTCTACAACCCAGGCTACGAGTTGGCGAGAACGTCGCGAATCCCGCAATACACGGGCCCACCGCTGAATCCGGCGAATGTCGATCCTCAGGTGTATTTCTTTCAGCCGGTAACGATCGAGCAAGCCAAAAGTGTTAACGCCATGCTGGCCCAACAGGGCTACCATAGGATTGGTGTATCGATGTTCACTTCCAACTGGGCGACTCCGCACCGAGAAGCTGCCGCTCAAATGGGCCGAAAACTCGGAGCCGATCTGGTGATCTATATCATGGAACCAGCGGGCACTCGGTTGCAGTCTGTTCCTCATCTCACCTACGAGCCAGGGCAATCTTACAGCGGAACCACTTCCGGCGTTGTAGGAGGAACTTTCGGCTCAAAACCTACGGTTCGACGCCGGGCACTTTCCACGCGCAGTACACGACGGAGGAAGTTGGACGGTACGTCCACGTCGTCGGCTACTTGACTAAAAGGTGATGATCGAAATAGAGTCAAAGTTTCCATGCCGTTCGCCGTCGCGAAATACGCTGCATTCGCTGGGCATACCCCGACCGAATTCCTGAACCAATACTTCACCGACAACATGGTTTGCCTTGTTCGAGAAACCCAGGTCAGGAGACCTTGAAAGCCACGTCGGCAATCTCGAATATCAATCATCCTGGACGGGAAGCGCCCGGGCTATGACGACAAATGGATAGTTACGGCTAAAACGACCGCAGACAAGCTGCGGCACAGCGACGTACGTTCGATGGTCCTAATGTTCATGTTGGATCAAAAAGTTATCCTCACCGACCCACTCACCGACCCCTTTTTTAGTCATGGCTGAGAGCAACTTCGCTGCTAAAATGGTTTCCACGAATCTCAACCTGGCGGGCATCGGTAGCATCGCGTACAAGCTCCGCATAGTGCTCCGCTACTTTCAGGAATTTCCCAAGGAATTCCCCTCGAATTAAGGTGCGCAATTTTGTCCGATTCATGGCGCTCGTTGCACTCTTCACCACGGTGGTAGCGCCGCTAGCGGCTGGCGAAAAAAAGCTGGAAGTCTTCTCCTGGTGGACTTCCGGCGGCGAGGCTGCCGCACTCGATGTATTATTCAAAGTTTACGAAAAGCAAAACCCCGGAGTTGAGATTATCAATGCGACCGTGGCGGGTGGCGCAGGCTTCGCTGCTCGGCCGATTTTGCAAACTCGTCTGGCCGGCGGTAAGCCGCCCGACACCTGGCAAACCCATCCCGGTCAGGAATTGCTTGATCAGTACGTAGGACCCGGATACTGCGAGGCAATCACCGAGCTCTACAAGAGTGAAGGATGGGACAGGGTCTTTCCGAAGGAGTTGGTGGTGGATTTGCTGACCAAGGATCTAAAGATCTATGGCGTACTTGTGGGCATCCATCGTGGCAATATCCTTTGGTACAACACCAAACTGCTCGAAAAGAACGGAATCAAGGTTGGCGATCAGTTGAGCTTCGACCAGTTCTTCGCGGCCTGTGATAAGCTCAAGGCGGCCGGCATTCCTGCTCTGGGAGTGGGCGATTCAGGGATTTGGGCTTCAGCGCAGCTCTTTGAAAACACGCTGCTTGGAGTAATCGGACCAAAAGGCTGGACAGATTTGTTTGGCGGCAAAATGCATTGGGACAATCCGCGGGTTAAGGAAGCCATGAAGCTGTTCGCCAAAATGCAAGATTATGTCAATTCGGATCATTCGGCTCTGAGTTGGGATCAGGCCATTAAAGCGTTGATGGAGGGCAAAGTTGCATTTAGTTCCATGGGTGATTGGGCTTATGGGGAATTCGTCAAGGCCCATATGAAAGAGAAGGAAGACTTCGGTTGGGTATGTCATCCCTATACTGATGATTATTTTGTTATCATCGCTGACGGCTTCACACTGGCCAAAGGTGCTCCACACAAACAGGCGGCATTAGCCTGGTTAAGAAGTATTGGCAGTAAGGAGGCTCAGGAAGCCTTCAACTCCATCAAGGGGTCAATCCCAGCGCGAATCGACGTCGATCGTTCAAAGTTTAACGCCTACCAGCAGTGGTCGATGGATTCTTTCGCGACCGATGACTTGGTGGCGAGTTGTGTCCATGGCGAAGCTGCTCCCGCAGCCTTCGCACAGGCGTTGAACGACGCGGTGGCCACGTTCGTCGTGGAGAGGAACGTGGACAATTTTGCAAATGCGCTGGTGAAGGCGACAAAGAGCACCAATCAACAAAGTAAGTAATTGAAAGTGCCGACCTGGAACATTGGCCTGCATTGGGCGAAGGGCCACTCACAGAAGCCGATTGCCGCGATCAGAAATCACAGGATCCTACGGTTGTTTCGATCGTCTTAACAAAGTCCTCACCCAAATCCACGCTATCGACATCCATGAAATTTGATTTGAAGGAAAGTGGTTACTCAAACACTCAAACGGTCGGACAAACGGCCGGCCCATGCCGAACTTTCCTCGCGACCGTAACTGATGAACTGATGGAGTGTGTTAAAACTGCGCTACTTTCGCCAAGCCGCTCAATGCGTGCGGGTTGTGCCGCACGAAAACTGAACATGTGTTCAGATTTCCGACAATTATTTTCACGTCCTCTCGAAAAGATTCTTTCAGTTAACGTCGAATGCCGAAACCAAGTTGCTTCTGTCATCCTCCAACCGAACGAGTAACGCAGATCTTACTCGTTCTTATTGATTCCATTTATTATGGCATATAAAATCTTGGATATGATCGATAACCTTCTTTTCCAAAGCAAGGTAAGTCGACTGTTATCTTACATGACCCCTGACGAGAGGACGCGTTATGCCTTGGCCGAGAAGGTCGAAATCGACGAGGGCCGAAGGAGGCAAGAGGCGGCGAGGATGGATCCGCAGACCTTGGGTTGGCTGCCCCTCGAAGATAGGATGGCTTGGGTTAAAGCCGAGAGCGAGAGCATAGCGCGACTTGTCGCAGCCGGTGAGACGCGAATCGGAATCCTTATGGACGTTATCGACAGGGAATTAAGTAAACGGCTTCCAATTCCGGACTCCGACGAGATTTAACGGAGTCCGCACAAGCGCGTCCGAAACCGCATGATGGTTCGCCCCAAGAATTGGCGAGCGATTCAAGACCCCCCCCGAATCCCGTACTCTTTTTCGTCGCCGGCTCTAAAGTTTCGATGCAATGGCGACGAGCCACGGCTTCGGTGCCTCACACACTCGGATATTCCGGATTTCCTGATCGTTCTCGATCAGATATGCAAGATCCCTCGGATCCGCCGACATGGTTTCCATGATTTTGTAAATTGAGTTTTCGTCCATGCAATACCTTCTCAAAGAGATGGTTCGAATGGAGAATATCTTGAAATACAAAAATTATAAAGCGCATAACGCGACTTGTAGAGTTCGCAGGCGCCTAAACTAAAGGATTGTTCGGCTGTGTATCGATGATCAAGCCGCGGCGCAACAGGTCCGCAATTTCATCTGCGGGCGTCCCGGCTGGAATGTACTCTCCAGGTTTAAAGAGTTTGGTCGCCGCATGCGCTCCAGTTTTATCTGCGGCCGAATATCATCGCCAACATGGACTGTGCGCGGTCCGGAGACTGTAACTAAGAAGGCTGCTTTATAACGCTTTGCTGACATCAGCGGGTATAACTTTGTAAAGTGGTAATTTGTTGAAGTCCCGCGAACTCCCCGCACTGCATGGCTGATGACTCCCCTTCTGCCTTGCCAGAGGCGATAGAAAAGATCCAGAGCCCCGGGAACTTACAATGCCAGACCGGGCGTTCAACGCCTTTATTTACCAAGGAATCTGGCAAATCAATTGCGCCCGTGCATATGCTCCGCAGCTGTCCGCTTCTTCGCATAGAAGAATTTCGTTACTGTGATCGTGTTTTCGATGTCTTTCCTGTGTTGCTCAGTTGCTTTGTGGTGATCGCACCTTTCCCTATCTAGGTCGGCACGCAAACGGGACAACTCCTGTTCGAGCTTGCAGGTAGCTAGTGAGGCCCCTATTCCATAGCCTAGCCCAAAAATGGCAACAAAGCCGTGACAAGTAGAATCGATGCAATCACTCTGAGAGAATGTGACGGAGCCCAATAATCGGAAATTGTGCCCAATGGTTGAGTAATAAATTATTTGTACTTAAAAAGAGGTGCGTGCGTCTCTGCCGCTTGCTGCCTGTTCGACTCGCTGCAGACTAGATTCACAGCGTTTTTCGGTCAAAAGTGCGCCCAGCATTCTCTTGAATGGCTCTCTCGCTCGCGTCACAGGTATTCCTGTCTTTCTCGCCCAGGCCCTTTCCACAAGACGAACCGAGGGTGAGCAAAAGCTCAAAAACTCTTCAATGGAGAACAAGTCAGCCAAACGTTCACGAAGCTCGTACGGACTTTCGATTGAGCGTCGCACGTCACCTGGCGCTAGCATCCAGCCCGGAACCGCTCCTGGCGTTTCTTCAAGCAACCGCTTGTAGTGACCTTCAATCTCTTTGAAAAGCGCCTGGGCCTGTTTGATAGCGTCCAACAGTTTAGCAGCTTGTTCGCCCGACGGAAGCTCAGTCACGTTGGCCAATGTCGCGTTGACAGCTTGGGTTTTTGCCTCACTACAAATCAATCGAGCGGGACAGAAATGGCAATGGTCGCCGGCTACGGGCGCGCCTGGATCTTCCAAGCTATCAACGACCACCACGACCGATCGATACAGCTCGTCCAGCTCTTCGCGGGCGAAAATCACAGGTTCAAAGTCGAAAAAAGGCGAGAAGATCTGGCAGGTTACCTCTTCAATCCGATCGTCTTCCCGGGCGGCTAGAAGCGCGTACAGGGTTAGCTGAACGTTCTCACGCAGATCGTCCACGCGGTAGTTGCCGTATTTGTGGTCGAGCACAGATACTCTGGCGCCCTGACGCAGGATTTCGTCTGGCTTACCGGTCAGAAGCGGCCGCAAGCCTTTGCGTAGCCAAAGCCGGCGCTCCTTAATCGATTCCACCGGATGACTAGCCTCAAGCCAACCGGCCAGAAACTCCTCACGTTTGCGCTGACAAATCTCCCAGTCTTCGCGCTCCTCTGCCGACAAGGTTTCCGGTCCTTCGATATTGGCTAGATGCAGCTTAACGCCGAGATCCGACGCAGGACTACGCTCGTGGGCGACCTGGCCGAGCGCCCTAGCTTTCTTGGCCATTAAGAAGCTGGCGCGGCATTTGAGAAGCCGGCCGTACTCCGATGCGCTCGGGTAACCGCCCCGTTCGTCGCTCGTGTCCGCTGGCAGAAGTTGCATGTGCATCTAAGCCGCCTCTTTCTGCGCCCGGATTTCGTCCACGAGCGCGATCACACTGGCCCAATTCTCGGTTGCCAGCCGCAACGGTTTATCAGGAATCTCTGCGAGTGACGAAGCACAGAGCGACTCTTGGATCTGCGCTGCGCGTAAGACCGCAATCAACTCAGGCTCCGATATCTTGCCTAACTCCATCAGCTGCCGGACCCTGACCAACGCCTCAGACTCGGTCCTGGTCTGGCCGTTTGCCATGACTGGAACAGCCGCAGCCTGCTTGCCATTGCCGCCCTCCTTGAGCCCGTAGAAAGCTCTGATAGCGGCGCCAAACGTTTTCCACTCAAGCGCCATCGCAAAGGGCAGGTTAAACCTGTTCTTTGCGTCGAACGCCGGCCGGCTCTCGGTATACATAACACGCACGCCTTCACCGCGGACCTTGGCTTTTGAGCGGCCGTTGCCGCCGTCGCGAATCACCTCGGTTTCGAACCGAGCAAAGAGAACCGCATCCGCCGCCTCACGAACCAAGGCCGCAGCCTTGTCGTTGATCTTGAGCTGGTACCTGTCGTACGCACTGGCCAGATCGGGATCCACAAAGCTTTTGATCATGCAGTGCCCGATCATGAGGACGTGCATCTTGTGATTGAGAATCGCCAGTTCTTTAAGCAGCGTGCGCCAGAGGTCCAGAGCGCGGACATAGCCTTTGCCATAGCCGCCGAACGCCTGTTCGATATGCTCGACCTTGGCCTCGTCGCAGACTGACTTCCAGATCAGCGGCTCGATCCAGTCGAGGCTGTCGAGTACAACCGTTTGAAATTCGTGCTTCTCGGTTTGCAGGGCCCGGAGTTGCTCGAAGAGTTCGCCGATCGTTTCGGTCTGCGGGAACCTGGCGACATCGAGCTGTTCAGTGCCTTTCTCGGCGCCGACAAAGATTGGATTAGGCGCGTGTGAACAAAATGTCGATTTCCCGACGCCGTCCGTGCCGTAAATCAAAGCGAAGATGTGCCTGGGTCGTTTGCCGCGTGAGATTGAGGAGAGGATATCAGTCATTCGTCCTCCACGTACTCGAGCGCGATTGCCTCAGGGTCTGCGTCATGCAGCCGGTGGTCGTCAATAAATCCCTCGATCGACTCAAACGAGCCGAACCATGCAGCACCGCGGACCTCGCGCAAACGGGGCTCGGTCGCAGCCAGCCTGAGAATAGTGCGCCGCACCAGTTTCCAATCGGCTGGAGAATTAACGTCCACGTGCGAACGCCTCCAATCGCGTAATGCGCTCGCCAAGCACGGCGAGATCGGCCTCAAGTTGGCGTAACATCTCCGCTAGATGCTCGTAGGAAGGTGTGTCGGTTGGTATTGGCATGTCTATATTATCGGCCAGATTGTACGACACTTTAATGTACAATACAAAGCAGCACAAGAACAATGCAATAATTTTTGATGTACATTGTTACGCCGATTTCCGATACTGATATGCATGCCAAGGCAAGAAAAATCGAACAAGGCACCAGCTCGTTCTTACGGCCAGGGTAAAAAGCCCAAGACATTTCGATTTACGCCCGAAACCATCGGCAAACTCAAAAGAGCTACGATCAAAAACGGCGTCAGCGAGACTGTGTATGTTGAGCTTGCGCTCAAAACCCAGTTCAAAAAGGACGGCATCGAATGAGCGATGACGCAGAAATTCGAGCGATCCTCGAGCTACAGCGCGAAATCGCCTTGAAGAAGGCTCAGGTCAGTACCCGGCTTAACATAATCTGCGAGCGCGAGAAAGCTGCCGGCAATCAGGACAAGCTGCTATTTAATGTCGATGGCGATATATGGGAACTCGCCCGATGGGTGGAAACTCCGCACAACGTCGCAGAATTCAAAGCTTGGTGCCTACGACGAATAGGGAAAACCTTGTGACCGGCTGCCTAATTTTGGCATGCGGATCACCTCGTCGTAGATCTGAACCAAGGTTCAGATTTACCCGCTCCAACCTCCGAGCGCAATCATAGGTTCTTAGGCAGGAGACTGTCGCCTTTAGGCGACAGAGGAATGCCGTTCTTTCTTAGTTGCGTAGTTTCAAGTCTTGAAGTATTAAGGGACGCATCAAACTGACTGCTCCAGTCAAACTGCAACCTACGCCCGAGCAATCGGACGCTTTGTTGCGCACGCTTGAGACGGTTAATATTGCGTGCAATCGCTTGAGCGAACTCGCGTGGAAAGCGCAAGAGTTTGGTCAGTATCCGCTGCACGAACGGTTCTATAGGCAGATCCGAGGCGAGTTTCAATTGTCGGCTCAAGTCGTCGTGCGTTTGAACGCCAAGGTTGCCGACGCTTACAAGCTTGACCATAAAACTCAGCGTGAGTTCCGAAAGCATGGCTCGATCTGCTATGACCCCCGCATCCTCTCTTGGAACCTGGACAAGAACTTCGCCAGCGTGTGGACGCTGGACGGACGGGAGAAGATCCAGTTCGTTTGCGGAGCCCACCATCGAGAGCTTCTGGCTTTCCAGCGTGGCGAAACCGATCTGGTTTACCGCGACAAGGAATGGTTCCTTTTTACAACCGTCGATGTTCCCGACGTGAATGAGAAAAAGGTTCTCGATTGGATAGGCGTGGATCTTGGGCTTGTGGCGATCGCCCAAACCTCGGACGGAACACGATTCAGCGGTTCGACCGTGAACAACAAACGTGCACGCAATGTCCGTCTGCGCCGCAAGCTCCAAAAGAAAGGTACAAAGGCCGCAAAGCGCCTTATGCGCCGTCGCCGTCGCAAGGAGCAAAGGTTCGCAACGGACGTGAACCACGTAATTTCCAAGAAGATAGTTGGTGCTGCTCAACGCACCGAAAGCGGAATCGCTCTTGAAGACCTCAAGAACATCCGAGTTCGGGTAAGGGCTAACAAAAAGCAGCGCCGCAGTCTGCACAGCTGGTCGTTTGACCAATTGAAAGAGTTTATACTCTACAAGGCAAAACGCGCCGGCGTCCCGGTTCGGCTCGTTGATCCGCGCAACACATCCCGCACATGCGGCGAGTGTGGAAAGGTCGATAAACGAAACCGTAAAAGCCAAGCGGAGTTTCGATGCGTGGCTTGTGGGTACACTAGCAATGCGGACTCCAACGCTGCGAGAGAAATCTCTCGTAGGGCGACAGTCAATTCGCCGTACGTTTAGGAACCGTTTGAAATCGATGCACATAGGTCGGTCTAGGTTCGCTTACAAGCCGCCTGCTTTAGCTGGCGGTCGTTGACATCGCCTAATAGATGCGGCTCAGGTTGTCAGTAATTTGTCTCCCACGGTAGACACGCAACCGTCAAGCGAGCGGCAAGTTCGCCCACTCGCCAAGCTCGAACCCGAGCAACAAAAGTTGTCAGTAATTTGACACCCACGGGTGTCACGCCGACGCATGAACGCCAAGTGCGGCCGCTGGCCAAGCTCAAGCCCGAACAGCAAAAACAAGCCTGGCAGATAGCGCGCCAAGGCGAGCTCCATTGTCAGTTTGCGTTCTTGCCAGCGTGCCGATATTCCCACGGCGGAATGGGATCCCGCTCACTCCAAAGTCCGCGTTGCCGCTCCCATGCTTCAGTCTCGGCTTGTCGGTAGCTGGTTTGGATGTCGGCACTCGCCTCAGGCAAATATCGGGTATAGGTCCAAGCGAGCCCTTGGCGAATCAGTTCTACGCCGGCGTCCAGCCCGTCAACGTAGACGATCGCGACCGTGCGACCATATCGGTCGATCGTGTGCGGATAGACTGCAATGTCTTTGCCAAAGACCAGCTCGCTCATGGCTTGCTTGGCGCGATAGCCGAACGGTTGGCCGAGCTCCGGAGCATCCAAAAAAGCAATTCGGATTTTGATCTGCGTATGGGCCGGCGAAAGTAATGTAATCGAATCACCGTCATGGACGCCCACGCAACGCCCGCGGATTACCAAGTCTTGGCAAAGCGCAGAGCCGGCCAATAGCAAGATTATCGCTACTAACACGGATCTTAGCGCCGTTGTCATTTACCCTTCTTTTTCCTGAATCCGCCATGGGGTCCATCATCCCCTCGGCGTTTGAGGGCCGCGGTAATCTTTTCGCGCTCTTCCTTTTGGGTGCTGCGTTCGTGCTTTGGCCGCCGTCCACTGACTTTAGGTGGCAGTTTACGTTTCATTCGGTCGCCTCCTTTTTGAGTTGCCCAATCTCGGGCTTTAAGTCCTTCGATCTCGGCGCGCAGTTCCGCTATAGTGTGCGCTCTCGACGGCCAGATCAATTGAGGCGGGCCCGCGTGCAAATGATGGCTCATAGCCCGAAAAACTGTTTTAACGCTGTTCCGAATAGCTGGAGCAACCAAGTCAGCCCGCCCACACCGATGACCGTCCAACTGATGCGATCGCGCACTGTGTTGATCCGCTCCGTTAGCGACTCAATCCGGTCAATCAGATCGATGCGCACACCAATAATCTTGTCGCTTACTCGCGTTTCGACCTCTTGCAAATCTGCCTTGGTTACCAGTTCGCTCGTAGCAACTTCGGCAATTGATGTGGCGATCGCCTCGGCCTGCTCGGTGGACAAGTTGGCCGCTTCGAGTCGTTTCGCGATTTTGAGAGTGTCGATTAGCATATCAAGGATCAATCCAAGCGGCTCTGGCCGCCCCCGGTGCAACCAGCCAAATCCAAGGCGTCGTGCCGACGACGTACATGTCGCCGATATGGCCGACCCTCGGCAGCTGATCCTCAGTACCCAGAAAGCCGCGCAACGTAGCAAGGACTTCTGTGCCATAAGGCATCGTGATTCGATGCGATTCGTCGAGATGCTCTGGAGACAACTCCATGCGCGGCGCCGGTAGTCTCACCAACCGGGCTCGAGGCGGAGGCGACGGTAACCGAACGAGCTCGGCCCGACTAACAACCGGCGTCGTCGGCCTGGCCGGCGCGCTTGGCGCGGCTGGTGTAGCAGCTGTCGCAGCTGGCGTCGGCAGAACTGGCGCGGCCGACGTAGCGGCTGGTGTAGCCTTAGGCGTCGAAGTCTGGTAGGTGCCAGTGGAACAGAGCGAAATGAAGACCACCAGGGCCGCGAGCAACACGATAGCCCAGAGGTATTCGCGCCACGGCGGCCGCGCTGGCGAGCGTTGTACAGGCCGATCAGGCCGGCCGAGCATCCTGGCGCGCCGTGGCGCGAGAAGCTCTTCCCTAGCGTCGTCAGGCAACTGGCAATCAAATCCATCCAGACGGCTTACGCCTGGATGCTGTCGGGCCGTCCGTGGCGATGTGTCCGTTGGTGGTGTGTGTCTCATAATTTATGCTCTTCGATAACCGCGTGCAAACGCGCAGCGTTTTCGCGGATCTTGTTGCGCAGCTCCAGCGGGACAGACGGATCGACCGTTGCCAGCTGACGTTCAGCGCGGGCAATGAACTCGTTTAGGGCCTGCCAGGCCGGCGCGTATTCAGCGCCAGGCGCCCCAACGTGGACCGTCGTGGCGACGATTACTAGATAAGCCAATGCATCACAGGCGACCTCCAGAGCAACTTGCGTTTCGTGCGAACGATGACCGTTTGTGGGCATGGCTTACAGCGCAATTCCGCGTGTTCGCAGGGCGCTCTTAGCCCGCTTTGCGATATCGGTTTGTTTGGCTGCCATGACCAGGCATTGCCAGCGCAATTCCATGAGCGCCTCAGGGGGCAGCTCGGCGATTGCTGCATCGATCTCGGCATCAGGCAGATTAAATTGTATTTCGGTAAGTTGGTCGAGTTCGCGGAGTTTCATGCCTTCTCTTTATCGGCAGATTCTTATTGAACTGTAACGGCGTTACGCCATTGTTAAAACAACGTTGTTTCGCAATTTTTGCACACTTTACTTCGAGGGTGCTCTTTTGATAATTGAGCGCATGGCTAAAAAAGAGGAGAAAGCCCAATCAACCAAGGAAGCTAAGACAATTTGGCTATCATCGGATGTGGTTCGCCGCCTCAAAAAAGCGTCGAAAGCAGAAGGAATGAGCCAGAGCATCTACGTCGAGCAGACATTGCGAGCCCGTTTTAAACAAGAAGGTATCCAATGAGTGACGAAACCGAGTTTAGGGCAATCCTCGAACTGCAACAAGAGCTCGACGCTAAACTGGACGAATTCATCAGTCGGGTAAAGGCGTTCAAAACACGCTTGGGTGACGGGCACCTCATCGCTGATCTGGATGGCGAGATCTATGAGCTGCGAAAGGTATCACTCGACTCTCAGGCAATCGCTTCATGCCGGAAACACGGCGGGTTTTACCACGATTACCGGCTGGTCCACCTCGGGAAACCATTGAAATAAATTTGTATGACGGCAGAACTTTCCAATCAGCTAACGGAGCTTGCTACCAAACTTGGTGTCTCAGTCGAACATCTCTGGAGCGTCCTGGTCCGACAGGCTTACATCGACGGACTCAGTTCGCTCTGCACAATGCTGATCTGCGCTGCCCTGGCCGCAGGCGTCATCTACGCGTTCTTTTGTCTACGGCGCAAATACGAAGCAGCCGAGAAAAAAGAACTCTGGACCTATCCGCCGCCGCCGCTCGACCTGTTCTTTCTCGGTATGGTTTTGGTAGCGCTGCTGGTAATCGCCAGCAGCAATTTCTATTGGGTTATCTCTGATTTTTTCAACCCGGAATACTACGCATTCCGCCAGTTGCCCGGTGTACGCTGAAACGCCCACCAGTTTTCGGCAATGCCTGAAAGTCTGCCCGGGCAGACTTTTGTAAATTGTTAACGGCGGTTTTTAGGCTCACGCAACCTCAGGCTGTTGGAACTCGACAATTGGCGCGCACGATTGGCGCGTTTGGCGGGCGGTGTGGCCTCACGGATCAACCCTTTTATACGAGCCGCCAGCGTCCAATGATCCAGGAATAGACGGATCGCTTTGAGCTGGGTTCGTTGGGAAGTTAACTTGCGCTGACGGTCCTAAGTGCCGCCGCGCAGCAGCGTCGTACGCTTTGGCCGCTTCTTCTGCAGTATCATAGTAGCCGAGTTTTTGTTTTTTACCGTTGAAGCCTATCTGCGCCCGGAATTTTTTGCGAACGCAATATACCCCACGAAATCCAGTTCTATTATCGACTCGTAAAATCGGATTTGCTTTAGTGGGTTTCGGTAGTTTCGGTGGTCTGTTCGCACGGGCCAACTTGCGTTCCACGCAGAGTTGCTTCTTGAAAGCGATCTCCTTTTGTCTTTCCTTAACTCGTTTTAAATATTCTGGACCAATACCTAGCGGTACCACTCCGGGCTCATCTGTTATTTCCTCCGTCCTATGTTCCTTCTTCCACAATTCCCACGCTTTTAAACGATCTGGATCTTGCGCGTAAAACTCATCTTGCCATTCACTCGCTTCTTCCTTTCTACGCTTTGGAGGAACATCCCAAAACCTCGCCACCATCTGCTGACGGGGGCTCGGTGGATAACCTTCCTTCTCGTACAAGCGCGTGGCCTTCTCACACCGCCATTCATCACGTTTCAATCGATCGATTAAGATGGAGGCGTCATACTTCGATGCATTCAGACTCATATTTCCTCCGAGCCGATCGATAAAAAGCTTTTGTTTCCATGTCGGCCGTTCGAGTTTCCATCGCTCGATTTGTTCGTCATCGGCTGTAAAGGTTGTCCGAGTTTCAATCGTAAAGTGCCATTCGTCTGGCTGAGACTCAGCCGGATTTACCGGAGACGTTGCCTTGGGTCCTCCGAAGAAGAATTGCCACAGTTTTTCAAACATAAGCCTTGGAGTGGTAGTGATCCTCAGCATCAACAGTTTCGGCCATCTTGTGCTTTCTATTCACGAACTACATCCTCGGCCTGTTTATTGGACCGCAATCCGAAGAACACAGGTTGCCGAAGCTGGTCGTCGTGCGTCCACTCCGTGAACTTGACCTGGGCGACCAATACGGGTTCGACCCAAGAACAGCGTCAGACTTTCTAGCCCGATCCGCACAATCCGGCGATCAGCTCGGCGTCTCACACCTTTCGCGCCAGGACGAAAGCTACGGCCAACGGGTCGGTGCGGCAATCGGGAAGTGGCGGCAAAAGCAATAGCGAGCGATTACGGCGTTATTCTCGTTTTATTCTCGGTTTGGCCTTTTATTGAGGTCGCTATCGTCTGCGAAGTGGCTCTGGTGGCTGATTGGAGCGGGCAACGAGAATCGAACTCGCATAGCCAGCTTGGAAGGCTGGAGCTTTACCATTAAGCTATGCCCGCGGGTCACGAATGGGGTAAAATGCTGCCACGGGGCTCGCGAATCGCAAGCCGTTTTTTACGATCAAGCTTTAGCGCGAAATCTGAGAACGCTTGGGCTTATGCGATTTTCGAGCTAAGCTCCGCGCGAAGTGGAGATCGACTTCGCCGGAGCCATTGATTGTTTTATTCTCTATCTCGCCACTGAGCGCGGGTTATCAGATAATTATCAATTGTCGACCAGGCGATCCCTTGAGAAATTTGCGGATTGGGCTGGAACGCGAAAAAAACTCTCTTCTCCTCGCGAGGTCGAGCTTAGCGCCTTGTCCGAATTCCTGGCCACCGAAAAGGAAAGGGGTTTGGCCCCCGGTTCGATGAAGCTAGTCGTGGTCGCCCTGAAAATATTCTTTCGGTTCTTGAAGATGCGCGCGATGATCGAGCACGATCCGGCGGAGCTGCTGCCGTTGCCCCGTCTTACGCGGTTTCTACCGGAAACTTTGAACCAGTTGCAGGTCAATCATCTGCTGGAAATCGATCTGCGAGGGCGGCCGTTCCCCTTGCGGGACCGGGCGATTTTGGAGTTGTTCTACGCATCTGGACTGCGCATCAGCGAATTGACCGGTGCGCGCCTCGAGAATTTGAACCTCCAAGAGCGGATCATCCGGGTAATCGGCAAAGGCTCCAAGGCGAGGCTGGTGCCCATTGGGCGAATTGCCTGCGAGGCGATCGAACAGTACCTGGCTCAGGAACGAATCCGCTTGGTCGGGCGCAAGACTGGGAGCGAAGTCTTCCTGTCCAGGTACGGAAAAAAGCTGACGACTCAACGAGTCTGGCAAATTCTAAAAGAGATTGCGACATCGGGCGGAATTGAAACCAACATTTATCCGCATCTTTTGCGGCATTCATTCGCCACGCATCTTTTGGCAAACGGAGCTGACCTGCGCATCATTCAGGAGCTACTGGGACATGCGGATATCGGAACCACGCAGGTCTACACGCATGTGGAGCAGAGCCGCCTGAAATCGATCCATAAACAGTTTCATCCCAGAGGATAAGGTTCGGCGTTTGGCGTCGTCTGAGTACGAGACAACGTTCCGTTACCTTTCCGGCTTTGGCCTGCCCGCGGTGTAAGCGAGGCGTCCGCTTGGCCTTGTGAGATTTTCGCGCTAGAGGTTAGCTCGGAATTGGAATGAGCAACTTTCGGCTGAAGCCTGGGGATGTCTTCGATTTTTTCGTCTACCTTATCTATCGGGGGGTAGGGTGGCTTCTTGGGTGTTTACCGTTGTCCTGGGTGTTTGGACTGGGTCAATCTGCTGGCTGGCTGGGGTATTATTTGCTCGGAGGATATCGCCGTCTGGCGACGGCGAATATTAAAATAGCCTTTCCCGATTGGTCACCGGAAGAGGTGAAGCGTTGCGCCAAACGTCATTTCAAGGATCTGATGGCGAATCTGATCTGTTCATTCGTGCTGCTGGAGAAACCTTGGGAGATTGTCCGGAAGCATTTTGATGTATCAGAACTGGAGCGGGCAAAGGAACGAATTAATCGAGCCAAGAGTGTTCTCTGGACGATCAATCACATTGGCAACTGGGAACTGTTCATCTTCTGTACCGGTCTGGTTCGTTCGTGCAAGCATGCCGTTATTTACCGAGCATTGCCGAACCGGTTTATTGACGCGCATATTCGACGCGCCCGAGGAAGCACGGGTTTGGAATTGATTGAGCGGAAGCATGGGCTTGCACAAAGTACCCACATTCTGAAGGAAGGGGGCGTACTGGGTATCCTGGTGGACCAGCACGCCGGGGACAAGGGCGTTTGGACGCCGTTTTTCAATCGTCTGGCCTCGACAACCCCTTTGCCAGCGATCCTCGCTCTTAAGGCCGGGGCAGAACTTCTTCCGGTGGCTATCTTCACGGTTGGACCTGGCAAATGGCGTTTGGAAGTTGGGGAATTTGTATCGAAGCAAGGAGCCTCCGTTGAGGAGTTGACCTATCGAATTAACCGCGCGCTGGAGTTGTTAATCATTCGGCGGCCGAGTGATTGGTTCTGGCTTCATCAACGATGGAAGACACCCTCGCCAAAATTTCTGCTCCATGAATACAAACGAGGCATTTATGTGCCCGGAACCAGCGAACGGCTCGTCCCGTTTCGGATTCTCGTGCGGTCCAGCAACTGGCTTGGCGATGCGGTGATGAGCGCGCCGGCTGTCCGGCACCTGAAGCGAGGCAGACCTGATGCGCATCTGACCGTACTCACCCGATCGAAGTTGGCGGATTTCTGGCGGCTCGTGCCTGAGGTCGACGAATTGATCACGATGGAGCCGGGCGACTCTGTTTTTCAGGTCGCCTCAAAAATTCGGCGCGATTTTGATGTCGCAATCCTGCTACCGAATTCTGTCAGAAGCGCCCTCGAAGCATGGTTAGCCCGGATTCCACGCCGCGTCGGTTACTCCCGGCCTTGGCGCGATTGTCTCGTGAACCAGTTCATTCCAGAACCGCTGTTTCCGGCTCCTTTGCAACATCAAGCAGGCCATTACCTGCGCATGATGGATCGGATCGGAGCGAATCTGGATGAAGGGCTGGAGCAGGGAAACGACCGGAGGGTTGTGCCTCTGCTCGCTGGTCTCTGTCCAGGAGCAGAATATGGTCCAGCAAAGCGATGGACAGAGTTTGGCCCCGCGGCCAGACAGCTCTCCGAGGCGCACGGATTGCAATGGCTGATTTTTGGTACGGCCAATGAGAAACCTCTTGCTGCCGAACTGATGAAGGCGTTGGGGGCCCACGCGACGGATTTGTCCGGGCGCACTTCTCTCTTGGAGCTAGCTGCGCAGCTCAGGCGGTGCAGACTCTTGTTAACCAACGACACTGGGACGATGCATTTGGCGGCCTTTCTGGGTGTGCCGACCGTGGCAATCTTCGGTTCCACGGAACCTCAGCTCACCGGCCCACTCGGAAAGGGTCACTTGGTGATCCGTCATCATGTGGAGTGCAGCCCCTGTTTTCTTCGGGAATGTCCTCTGGACTTTCGATGTATGAAGGCGGTGACAGTGGAGGAAGTCATTTCTGCGGTCGGGAAGGTGCTGGGTGCGAGGCCAGAAAATGAATCTTCCAGTGAGGCCTCGGAGGCAGCGGGTTGATCGCATTTTGTTTGCCTGGCAGATCACGGAACGGCCACGCCGACTTGCAACGCGCAACGGTATAACGTAATTGAATCTCCACGTTGGCCGGCCAACGAAACGTTTATTGAATGAAATCTCCTTCAAGGTCTGGACTGTCGCGCTTTGCGGCCAAGATCACAGAGTTACTAGCCCGGATAATCGCCCAGCGAACCAAAACGCTCATTGTTGTGGCGCTTGCTATCGCGGCCCTCTCGATCTTCACCGTCATTAAGCGACAGAATTTCGATTCGGAAGTGCTCGACTTGCTGCCATCAAAATTCGAGTCAGTCGTGGGACTGAAGGAGTTTAACGGCGAGTTTGCCCAGGCCCGGCAATTGGTGTTCGGATTTTTGGGTGAGAAGGATCATGGGGATGACGTAGAAGCGTTCAAAACGCATTTCATTCAGGAACTTGGAAAACAGCCATGGGTTCTGCGGACTTTTGATCGCATCCCCTTGGAGACGCAGAACGGACTCAACGAGATTCAGGGAATTGTGCCGGCGCTCCTGCTGAATTTGCCTCGAGACGAATTCGACGATGCGATGGCGCAGCTGGAGCCGGACACAATTGATGAACGGTTGACTCGGATCCGAGACACGATCACTGGAGATTCCATCCGGACGCAAATGGAGGCCACGCTTGATCCGCTGGGGCTATTTGCCCGGGCAATGAAGCCGTTCGGTTCAAGCTCCTCGATGGATCAGGGGAGCGCCCTGGCCTCCCAGGATGGGCTTTTCCAAATAGCATTGATTATCACGAATCAACCTGGCCTGGATGCTCGATCAAGCCAGGCTGTGATGGTCAAGGTGAACCAGTTCATCGAGAGGATGTTGGGCGAATGGACCGGATATAAGCCGAAGGTTTACGTGACGGGTCGTACGGCTTTTGTGGCGCAGATTTCGCAGAGCATGGAGAGAGACATCTTGTTCAGCGCGATTTTCTCGATCGGCATCGTCGGCGGTCTATTTTATATCGCTTTTCGCCGGTTTTTGCCGTTGCTGGGGATCGTTTTGATCCTCTGCTTGTCAGCGCTCGTTGCGCTCGCACTGGGAATGTTGATTTTTCATGAACTCAACGTCGTGGCGATCGGATTCTTCTCTATTCTGGCCGGCGTTGGGGTTGATTTCAGCCTTTTGCTTTTTGGCCGGTACCAGCAGGCTCGACGGGCGGGCCAGTCGCATGACGAGGCGGTGTTTGTTTCGGTTCGCGATATTGGGGCGGCGATCTTTTATGTGATCATTACTACGGCGATCGGTTTCCTCGTGTTGAAGTTCAGCCAGAGCTCTGGGTTTGGACAGTTAGGAACGTTGGTCGCTCTCGGTGTCGGATTCGCAGGCTTGTTCATGGTGCTTTTCCTTTTCATGTTTTTCAAGCACGCCAAGCCGCCCAAAAGGACGGACTTCATTTTGGTTGGCACCACCAGATTTGTGGACGCCATGTTTCGCGAGCCGCGTCCGGTGTTGATTGTCTCTCTAGGTCTACTGCTCATCAGTGCGCTGATCGCCCTTGCTCCATTGATCCCGATCAATTTCGACACCAATCCGGTTTCGCTTCAGCCTAAGAAGATTCCGGCTTCCATCGCCTTGCAGGTCTTATCAAACGAAATGAAGCAGGAGTCAGACCCGGTCACCATTCTGGTGAACGCGAAAGATCAGGAGGAATTCCATGATCGGTGGGAACGGATTTCACAGCGTTTGGAAGAAGCTCAAAAAAATGGTCGACTGAAGTCGGTGAGCACCCCGGCGGCGTTGGCGCTTTCGCCGGAGCGGATCGAAGAAAACCGAATGGCGTTGAAGAAGTTGGACTTTGACAAGATCAAGGCGGTTGTTCGCGAGAGTCTCGAAAGAAATGGATTCGAAGCGGATGCCTTCAAGAACATCTTTGAATTGCTCGACCGGCTCCAGGCAGAACAATCGGCGACTGGTTTACCGGATTGGTCAAAGTTGTTTCCGCCCAAGTCCAGCTGGTGGTTTCTGATCGATCGATATTTTGCAACCAACCCGAAAATCGCGGCGGGTTACGTGCAACCGATCCATCCGATTCGTTCGCAGACCGAGCAGAAACAGATCGGAGAGCTTATTCATAGCGCCGACCCTCATGCGATCATCACCGGGTGGTCCTACACGTTGTGGGATCTGATCCCTTGGGCAAAAGGTGAGCTGGTTGAGTTCACGACGATCGTTGGGGTCCTGATTCTCGCGTTGCTCTGGATTGTTTATCGAAGATTCTCGCTCTGGTTGGTGCATGCTTCTGCCTTGACGCTGTCAATGCTCGGTTTGGTGGCGTCATTGAAGCTGTTTCACGTCTCTATCAATTTGCTGAACACGCTAGCTTTTCCGCTGGTTCTGGCGATTGGTGTTGATTACGGGATTCAGTTTTTGGTCGTCAGCCGGCGTGAAGGAGACTTGCGAGAGAATCTGGCGAACGTCTTGAAGCCGCTTTCCATTTGCGGTCTGACGACGTTCTCGGGATTCGCCGTGTTGATTCCCGCACAGAATCCGGCATTGAGCGGGCTGGGGTTGGTGTGCGCAATTGGAGTCTTCTGGTGCTTGTTAACGACGTTTTTCTACATGGTCCCGGCCTTTGCGTTCCTGCAGCGCCGCCGAGTTCCAGCGCCGGTCGGGAAGGAGACGACAGAGTCGGTCGTAAAATAGGGAGCTTCCGGCCATCTGCGAAATCTGCGGTTAAATTCTTCTCGGAGGGTTCTTGCTCTGGCTTGACAAGAGCGGTGGGATCTGGGTTTAAGAGACGGCAACAGCGGCCAGGTTGTGCCGATGCATCTCTATTTAGGTATGAGCTATACGTATTTTCGATCTACAGTGGGCACTTTGTGCAGCATCATGGTAGCCCTGTCGTTTGCGGGTTGTGCTACGAAATTTGAAACCGGCAGCCAACAGGCTCCCGATGCTAACTTCGCTCGGCGCTCAACATTTCGATTTGTGCCTGACAAGAGTCATGCAGCTGCAGAGGCGGTGGCCAGCGGTCCTGATTGGCGCGGTCTGATCAGCCAGGACATTCTTACGGCGTTGAATGCAAAGGGGTATCGATTTTTCCCGAATCGGCAAACCGATCTGCTGGTGGCCTTCCATATTGTCCTGACGGAGAATGAGAGCGTGACCACCCTGGATAACTATTTGGGTTACCAGTTAACGCCAAGTCAAACGTCTCAAGCGGATCTGGCAAAATTTCAAGATCCGAATCATCCCGGAGAAGCGTCCAAAGGAACACTGATCATCGATTTCATCGATCCGAAGAAGAAGGTGCTTCTGTGGCGAGGCTGGGCGAAGACCAATGTTGACTTGAAACAGCCGGGTGAAAAACTTCAAGCTTTGGCGAAAGAAGCTGTGGATCAAATTCTGGCCAAGTTTCCAAGCCGAAGGTAGCGTGTCGGCGAGCGCGAGATAGAACGAGCTGGAAGGCACCGCGTGCAGTGCGTGTCTTCAGCTCAGCTGTGGCGGCGATTGAATGCGGACATGGCGCGATCGGTTTCTCTTTTGACGGCCTTCTCTTTCAAGTCATGCCGCTTGTCGATAGTGGACTTTCCCCTTCCGACCCCGATTTCGACTTTTACCCGGCTGTTCTTCCAATAGAGTCGGAGTGCGACAAGCGTCTGTCCCTCGATCGCGCTGGCGGAAAATAGCTTGGCGATTTCCGTCTTGTGCAACAGAAGTTTGCGGCGGCGTTTTGGTTCGTGCTGGGTATGACTCGCGCGTTCATAGGGCTGAATATCCGCGTCGTAGAGATAGACCTCATTATTGTCGACTCGGGCAAAGGCATTATTGAGGTTGGCAAAGCCGGCCCGGATCGATTTGACTTCCGTTCCCTGCAAGGCGATGCCCGCCTCTATCTTTTCCAGGATCTGATAGTTGTGGAAGGCGCGGCGATTGGAAACGATCTCAGCGGACATAAGGCACTCCCGCGAGAGGCTTGGACAACCCTCTACACTTTCGCGGCGGGTTCCGGCTGAAACTCAAATGTGAGTTTGCCGTCAATAATCTCTTTCAACGCGACGTCCGCGTTGGACATGCGCGGTCCCACTTCGACCAAGGGCCGGTGGCCCATCGTCAATTGCCGCACACGCTTGGAAACAAGATTCACCAGTAGAGCGGTGTTGGGGATGATTTTCGACGCTTCCTCAAGAAGTAGGCTGGACATAGTTAGGCTCACCCAGGCTCGGCAGAACAGCACGCCGATGGCACAGGGAGGAGGAAAGTGGGGAGAGAACATCAGTTTGTCAAGGGATATTTAACCCGGGCGGGCAGCGCAGAACAGTTTGCTGCCCTCCGGCGAGCACAAGAACGGCCATCCTAAGGAAGACCAATAATGTCGGTATCTTTCGTCAGAAAGGAGACTTGGTCCGAGGAGAGGATCACGTCGGCGGCTTGAAGTGATTCTTCCAGGTCCTTAACTTTTTTAGGTCCGACGATTGGAAAAACTGGGAACGGTTGTCCGAGCAGATAGCCAAGCACTATTTCTGCCACACCATGGCCGGTTTCGGATTGGAGTGCCTTGATACGTTTATAGCGGTTTTCGTTTTGCCGATGGTGAAACAGGCCTTTCACGAGGTCGGAAGCCTCGGCGACGCTGCCGTTATCCAGTCTGCGAAAATATCCGTTCGCTTGAGGGGTATAAGGAAATGCGGCGAACCCATAGTGAGCATGCCATTCGGCGAATGATTCATCGATGTAGGCCCAGGTTTGATCACCTTTCGAAGCATCTGCTTTCGCCAGGCTCCATTGGTTCTGACTTCCAATAAAACTTGCAATACCGAGCTTTTCCGCCGCGACTCTCGCCGCTTCCGCGCGAGGTTGTGTCCAATTGGAAAATCCGGCGTAACCAATCTTTCCGGCTTTCCGGAATTCTTCCAAAGTGAGAAGAATTTCCTCCACAGGGGTGCCAGGATCGTCCCGATGAAGCCAGTAAAGATCGACGTAATTAACACCGAGTCGCTGCAGGCTTGAATCCAGATCGAATTCCACCTCTTTTCTGGACATGCGCGGTTTGTCCATTGAATCGAGTCTGGGATGAGCGCCCTTCGTGGAAAGGATCAGGCCCTTTGGATTCTTGCGTTTGTGCAGCCATCGCCCTAAAAATTCTTCGCTTCGATGACTTCCGCCAGGGATCCATTCAGCGTAGATCTCGGCGGTATCCAAAACGTTGCCTCCCGCTTCAATGTATCGGTCAGTGATTTTTTCGGATAACGAGTCGTCCACCACGGAACCAAATTCCGCTGTCCCGAGGCACAGCACGGAAGCTTCCAAAGTGGTGCGGGGGATTAAACGAGTTCTCATTGGCTGCTTTTTTTGTGGGATTTTCTCTGGGGCGTGGGAGTTGCCGATTCGGCCGGTTTCTTTTCAGTTTCGGATTCTTTGTCCGCCGGGTTGACCGTGCTCGATTGAGCTTCTTTCTGTTTCAAATCGTAAAAGACTTTCAGGTAGTCGTAGGTAGGATAGAACTCCGTTCGGAACGCGCCCCATACGCCATGTTCGAATGCCAGATTGACTTCGCGGAGTTTGTCCGGCGGCAAACGGAGGGTGAGGATATGTCCGACGCCCATGACAATGTTGTAGGAGACGATCTCCACGCCTTCCGGCGGGAAGTTTTTCCGGAATCCGGTCTTTTCCAGATGATCATTGATTTCGTCGACCGTCATCGACTGATCATGGCGCAAAATGACCGTAAGCATGATTTTGCCGTCCGAGCCGGGTTCCTGCGCACGGAGGGAGAAGGCGAAAAGTAGAAGTAGAAGCGAGAATATTCGTTTCATCGCGAACGTGGTTTTAGCGCAGCAGTTAAGGCTGATCTTCGGGTTGATGTCGAGCGTAGTTGGCGACGAATCGCTCGCGAAAAGAGGAAAATAAACCTTCCTCGAGCGACGCTCTGATTCGACTCATGAGATTCAGATAAAAATGGAGGTTATGCATCGTGATCAGGCGGAGACCGAGAATTTCCTCCGCTTTGATCAGGTGTCTGATATATCCGCGGGTAAAGGTCCGGCAAGGGTAGCAGGCGCAATCTTCTTCAATCGGGTGTTCATCGAGACGATAAGGATTGTTCTTTAAATTGAGCGTTCCGATTTCGGTGAACGCGGTGCCGTTGCGCGCGAGCCTTGTTGGAAGGACGCAATCAAACATATCAATGCCTCGAGCGACCATTTCGACGATCTGCGGAGGGGTCCCGAGGCCCATGGCGTAACGTGGCCGTTGCGCGGGCAGGAAAGGTTCGCTGAACTCGATCGCCCGCATCATTTCGGACTCGGGTTCACCGACGCTCACTCCGCCGATCGCGTATCCATCGAATCCAATTTCAACCAGCGCAAGGGCGCTCTTTTCGCGGAGATCGGGGAAAGTGGCTCCCTGGACAATCCCGAAGAGAAGTGGACGCTTTTCATTGCGCTGGTCGTCGATCCAGGTCCGGCAACGCCGCGCCCAACGCAAGGTGCGTTCAAGGCTGACGGTCGCATATTCCAGTTCGCACGGATAAGGCGTGCACTCGTCGAAAGCCATAGCGATATCTGATCCCAGGGTTGCCTGTATCTCGGTAGCTATTTCCGGACTGAGGAAGCAAGGGGAACCGTCGAGGTGATTATTGAAGTAGACGCCTTCTTCTGCAATTCGCCGGAGCTTCGCGAGCGAGAAGACCTGGAACCCGCCACTGTCGGTCAGGATCGGCCGGTTCCAGCTCATGAATCGATGGAGTCCGCCAAAATGTTTGATCACTTCGAGGCCCGGTCTCAAGAACAGATGATAAGTATTGCCGAGGATGATCTGAGCACCGACTGAACAGAGTTCATCCGGAGTCATGGCTTTCACGGTCCCTTGGGTTCCGACCGGCATAAAGGATGGGGTTTCGACGATTCCATGTCGCGTGACCAACCGGCCTCGACGAGCTCCCGACGGCGAATCGATCTTAAGTAATTCGAAAGACATCCTGAAGCCGCCACTCAAACAAATTCGAGCAATTGTTCAACTAAGAAAAAGAAGGCTCGCGGTCTCGAACTTCTTTTGAATGTTGTGCTTGCCAAGCCGGTTCCTGGCTTCAAGTTTCTCGGATGAGCGCATCAACACCGGACGAAGGGAGCCAACCAAGCGTGAAACCGGTCGAGAACGACCCGGCTGAATTTGAAGTGGATGAAGCGGGTGAGGAATCGTTCCCGGCGAGCGATCCGCCCGGCTGGACACGAGGACGCGATTCCGAAGAGGAACATATCGTTCCGAAGAAAGAATAAGGGAGATCGGAGTGGGGTGGGGAGTGGGAGTGGTCAGTGGTTGCAGAAACCCCGGCCCAACTACCTGGCGAGAAGATGAAAAGCTTCTTGATATTTTCGAGCTGTCTTTTCGATGATCTCGAGAGGGAGAGACGGGGCGGGGGGAGTCTTATCCCAGTCGAGAGTTTCGAGATAATCGCGGACAAATTGTTTATCGTAGCTGAACGGGCTGGCTCCGACTTTATAAGAGTCGGCAGGCCAGAAGCGTGAGGAGTCGGGAGTCAGACACTCGTCGATTAGAAGTATTTCGTTTCGGTAAAGCCCGAATTCGAATTTGGTATCTGCGATGAGGATACCGCGATCCGCTGCGTGGAGGCGACCCTCGTTATAGATGGTGAGACTGCGGTCCCGCACGGTGATCGCCTTTTCGAGGCCGAGAATCTCACAGCATCGTGTCCATGAAATATTCTCATCGTGTCCGGATTCCACTTTGGTTGCCGGCGTGAAGATCGGTTCGGGGAGCCGCGCGGCCAGTTCGAGACCGGGCGGCAAATGGATACCGCAAACGGTCCCGGTTTCCTGGTATTCTCTCCAGCCCGATCCGGCCAGGTAGCCTCGAACGACGCACTCGATTGGAAGAGGGATCGATTTGCGGACCAGCATCGAACGGCCGCGAAGCAGATCCGAATGAGGAATCAAGGCTTCAGGGAATTCTTTAAAATCGGCCGTGACGAAATGATTCGGAATCTGATGAAATTTTATGAACCAAAACGCCGAAATCTGGGTGAGGATCTCGCCTTTCCCTGGGATGGGGTCGGGCAGGATGCAATCGAAGGCGGAGATCCGATCGGTAGCGACGATGAGTAAATCCTGCCCGAGATCAAAAATCTCGCGAACTTTTCCGCTCCGGATCTTTGGGATGCCAGGGAGATCGACGGACAAAATGCCGCTCATCTTGAAATCTTTTCCAGCAGTTGGATGACCTTAAGTTCTATCTCCGGCAGCGCGTCAATGGAAGAACGATACTGGATATCAGAGACGTCCCAATAGTCAATCTTATCGGCCCATCCAGGAAACTGGTGCAGCATCATCTGGAAATGCTCTGACCGATCCATTGCGATGCGGTAGTCCGATTGGCGGAGATCGTTTTCGGTGAGCTTAATCCGCGCCGCCCCGGTATGCCGAAGGTCAATTTGCCGGACAGCGAGCGCTTCGGTTGTGAATGTGGAAAGGTAACCTTCCACAAGATGCACGGCCAGTCCGCGCGAGAAAGCGACCCAGGGGAGTTGCCGTTCTTCAGCGTGATGGTTAAAAACGGCCTCGGCAAAGCGACTGCGGTAGAAATTCCCAGTACAGATGAAAAGGACTCGCCGACGCGTGCCCGGGGGCACCGAGAGTTCAGAAAGTGGTTCCACAAAGCGTACGATTTACCAGGTTTGAATCGGTTGATCTGCGCCGAATTTTTCTTCGTCGCACCGCGGGGACAATTCCGGCAACTCCCGTTCTCATGCAACCTGAGAATTC
This sequence comes from uncultured Verrucomicrobiae bacterium, assembly GCA_963742335.1. GTDB lineage: Bacteria > Verrucomicrobiota > Verrucomicrobiia > Chthoniobacterales > JAFAMB01 > JAFAMB01. The sequence goes on along the minus strand of CAVULL010000004.1, from coordinate 316,167 downwards.
TGGCTGGGCCGAAGGAGGAATTTGCTTATTTCACAGAATGCCCCTTAATTCGAGGACGAAATGAGTTTTCAGGACCTTGGGGTGCAAGAAGCGGTGGTGCATGGCGTGCAATCCCTGGGCTTTAACGAGCCAACACCAATTCAAGAGAGATGTATCCCATTGATTCTGCAGGGAAGAGATGTTGTCGGATCGGCTCAGACTGGGACGGGCAAGACAGCGGCATTTGCGCTTCCGGTGCTGACGCTTCTTCGTAAACGAGGTAGGCCAAGATGCCTGGTTTTGGAACCGACGCGAGAACTCGCGATCCAGGTTGAAACGGCTTTTCAATATTACGCGCGTTTTAGTGAGATCGAGATTGGCGTCTTTTACGGCGGAGTCGGCTACGATCGACAAAAGAGTCTTTTAAATTTCGGAATCGACGTCATTGTGGCCACCCCGGGGCGGCTTTTGGACCTGCAACAGCAAGGAGTACTCAAGCTCGATTCGATTGAGATCCTCATCCTTGATGAAGTAGATCGAATGGTGGACATGGGTTTTCTGCCTGATGTCCGTCGGATCGTTCAGCTTTGTCCAGTTTCCCGGCAGACACTGTTGTTTTCGGCAACAATTCCGCCGGAAATCGAGAGCTTGTGCTCCTGGGTCTTAAAAAACCCGGAAATTGTCGAAATTGGGGAACGCCGATCCGTGGCTGAGACGGTTACGCACGCTTTTTTCCCAGTGGCTTCGGCGCAGAAGTTTGATTTACTAGTCTCCTTGCTCGAGGAAACGCAGTATAAAAGTGTGCTTGTCTTCACGCGGACAAAGCAGACTGCCGACAGTATTTTGGATCGACTCAAGAGATTGAATCATTCGGTTACGGTTCTTCATTCGGACCGGACCCAGAAAGACCGGATCATGGCCCTGGATGGATTCAAATCTGGGAAATATGAAGTTCTTGTGGCGACTGATATAGCGGCTCGCGGACTTGATGTTGTCGGCGTGACGCACGTCATCAACTACGATATTCCGTTGCACCCGGAAGACTACGTCCATCGGATCGGGCGTACCGGGCGGGCTGAACAGGTCGGAGACGCTTTCACACTGGTGGTTGCGGAAGAATTGAAAGCGATGCTGGATATCGAAAAGTATGTGGGTCAGAAAATTCCACGGCGGAGGCTGGAGGGCTTTAATTACGTTTATACCGCTCTTTTTGAGGAGGGTAAGGGGCCGGTCAAAACAGTGAAGGGATTTCGGACCAGCAAAGGGTATTCTTTTGGGCGGTACGGCCGGTAGCCGGTGATTTTAATCTGAGCCGCTCTCGGCCGCTTTTCCCCGATCCGCCAGGATCTTTTCTATCGCTGCGGTTATCTGTTCTCCTTGGGTCAACCTGATTCTCCACGTTTTTGGGATTGCCGCAATTCCCAAATGTGCTCCGAGCCAGGCGCCGATCATCGAGGCGCGTCCAGCGCTGTCGCCTCCTGCGCGCAGGGTGGCAATTATCGGTGTCCGATTGTAGTCCGTTGCGTTCCGGAGTAAAACAGAGTATTCGCAGCGAGCTTGATGTTTTGAGCAGCAAATCTGTGGGGTTGCTTTCGCTTGAGACCAAGGCAACTGTGGCCGATATAATGCGACTCAACCGAATGATTGTCGATGCGCAAGGCGAAGCTTTTTAGTGCGTTCATTTTCCTGTTCTGTCTCGCAATCAATCCTGGTTTTGCAGAAACCTCCAGCCGGTCAAAGCACAAGGCCAAGCATACAACCTCGAAACATGCCGCCTCGAGCAAAGGATACTCGAAACATCATTACACCCGGCGTCATCGAGCGAACAGGTCTCAGGGTCCGACAGTTGAACAGGTGCCCCAGGAAATATTTCCTCCGGGCCACAGGTTCACGCCGGAAGAAAAGGCGGAGGCAAGCGAGATAGGCGTACTGGTGGAGAATGGCATGTGGAAAGAAGCGTTCAGAGCATCAACCAAAGCTGGGAAGGAACATCCCGAAAGATGGTGGCTCCAAGCGGCTCGAGCGGTAGCGGCTTCGAATTTGAATCGGCCGAAAGATACGATTGAGGCGGTCAACGCCGCAATTCAGTACAACCAAGGGGATGCCAATCGGTTAAATCTGGCGCAGCTCTACACGCTGAGAGCGAATGCGTTCAGCCGACTGGGTCGTAAGAGCGAGGCATTAAACGATTTCCAGAGCGCGATCAAGCTTTCAAAGACAGATCCATTTTCCAGGGCCGGAGCTGCCTGGTTGTATGCCACGACTTCGGATACCCAAATGCGAAACGGGTCTAATGCGGTTGCCTTGGCAACAGAAGCCGCAAAACTCACTCAATGGAAAGATGATACGGTGCTTGACGTTTTAGCGGCCGGATATGCCGAAGCCGGAGATTTCAGTTCTGCCCAAAAATGGGAGGAGAAAGCGATTTTGCTCGCATCGCAGCAGGATATCCCATTCTATCAGCGCCGTCTGCTGAGTTATCAGTCTGGCAAGCCGTGGCGAGAAACGTCAAATTGACGCTTCGCTTTCGCCTCACGTTCGCACGCCAATACGCGGTTCGTTTCTCCCGCTAGCGCCATTCGTGTTTTGGGTATTTGCGTTGTAGTTCCTGTTTGATCTTTGGATAGGATTCTTTCCAGAAGTTGGAGAGATTCTGCGTAGTCTGGATTGGGCGATGATTAGGTGCCAGGATCTGCAGAAGGATCGGGACGCGTCCTTGGCAGATCGTCAATGAACCGTCGACGCCATACAAGTCCTGGATTCGCGCGGCCAAGAGAGGCGAATAGTTTTCCACGTATTGGAGCTTGGCGTGGCGACCGTTCGGCAATTCATAACGCGCGGGTGCAAATTGTTCGAGTGCCTGCTGCTGGATCGACGACAACCACGATTTGATGACAGGCCATACAGCGCGATCCTTGATTTCTTTGTAGCTGATTGCCCCGTGACATATTTGTTGGACCAGATGGAATCGCGCTTCGGCGTCAATCATCGGCAATTCCAGTTCAGGATACCATTGGGATAAACAGTTGAGACGAATGATCCATTGATCGACATCATGCGACCAGTGCGCAAGCGGACACCGACCGGCGATCACTTCCTTGGCCAAAAGTTCTGACGCGCTTTCGTCCGGAGAGGCGTCGGCTTTGGTGCTTTGAAGAACCAGGTCCCGAAAAAGAAGATCTCTCTTCTGCTGAACCCGCCTGGTTACCGAATCGAAGAAAGCCTGGTCCACAGCTCGAAAATCCTCTGGGAAAAGTTCGCGTAGCCACTCTTCACGGACGCCCGTGACTTGAGAAAGAAGAACGATCAGTTCATCATTTCGTCCCTGAATTTCGCGAATCTCGCCGGCCACCAGCAGCGGGCTTTTTTGCACCACACTTTCCCGAGCGAGAACGCCATGTCTGCGGTGGACCAGATCGCAGCGAAGAGTCCCGGCATCGATTCGTTTGGCAAGATGATCCGAAAACCCAACAAGCATGCATTTCCCAAGTGCTTCGGCATCGAACTCGTCGACCTTATTCTCGACGTTCAAGCCTTCTGCCTTGGCAATCTCGACGAACTGTTCGAAAACGGGGCCGATCTGCTGGGCGATGGCATAACGAATCCCAAGGCGGCGTGCTTTATCCGCGCCGTGTTGTTGAGCATAAAGCCACGCGCGGATCAATACGAAGAAATCTGATTCGACTTCTTTGCCGAGTAACAACTCGCGGTCATGTTCCATCTGATTGTTTTCGCTCCGCCTAAGCAAGTGCCGCTCCTGGGTGATTGCAGCGACAAGTGCGATGGTGGATACACAACCGAGTTCATCGGCGATCAGAAGCATACGGGAATAGCGCGGATGAACCGGAAACGAGAGCATGCGATGTCCCAGAGCGGTAATTTTTCCGTTTTGGCGATCCAATGCTCCGAGATCTTCCAATAGTTCGATCGCCCGGCGCAATGAATTCGGGTCAGGAGTCTCAATCCAACGGAATCGCTCAAGATCAGTGACGCCGGCCGCTTTCAGATTGAGCAGGACTTCGGCAAGATCGAGACGTTTTACCTCGGGCAGGTCCTGAGCGCGACGGCCCAATTGATCTCGCTCTGACCAAAGGCGGACACAACGACCGGGGGCGGTTCGCCCGGCCCGGCCGGCGCGCTGATCGGCAGATGCCCGGCTGATCTTTTCCGTGATGAGAGTGTTGATGCCTCGGTGCGGATCGTATTTAGCGATCTTCGCGAGGCCACTGTCGATCACCAGCGTCACCCCATCGATCGTCAATGAGGTTTCAGCGACGTTGGTCGACACCACTATTTTCCTTCCGGGGTACGTCGCCACGGCGGCGTCCTGCGCTCTTGGAGAGAGGTCGCCATGCAGGGGTAAGACCATGCCTTTGAATTCAGAGCGTTTGAGTTCCTGGATTGTCCGGGCGATTTCGTATGCGCCCGGCATGAATATCAAAACATCTCCACCATCATCCGAAGCTTGGGAAAAAGCGTCTGAGGCAACTTCCCACGGCGGTTCATCGACCGTTTCGCGTTTCAGATACTCGATTTCGACCGGAAAAGTGCGTCCTTGCGAAGTGAGTACGTTGCAGGGGCGCATATGATTTTCCAGTAAGTTGGTGTCCAGGGTCGCGGACATGACGACAACTTTGAGATCGGGACGAATCGAGGTTTGAATATCCAGGGCGCGAGCCAATGCTATGTCTCCGTAAAGATGGCGCTCGTGAAATTCGTCAAAGATGAGAACGGTTACCCCAGCCAGACGGGGATCACCGACCATCTGCCGGAGCAAAACACCTTCCGTGACGAATCGGATCCGAGTCTTCGTCGTGGAAACGTTGTCAAGCCGGATCTGGTAACCGACTTCTTCACCCAGACGTACGTTTCTCTCCTGGGCCACGCGCGCTGCCAGCATCCGGGTCGGTAACCGTCGCGGTTGCAATATAATAATCTGACCGGTCCCAGCCAACCCTTGATCCAGGAGCATTTGCGGAACTTGGGTCGACTTTCCGGAACCGGTCGGGGCCTGAAGGATAAGACGTGGTAAGGACTGAAGAGATTCGATGATCCGCGGTCGAAGCTCGTAGATAGGGAGATGAGACTGCACGACTAGGGGTACTAATGGCGGGAAGGAGAGAATTCAAGGGCCAGAGAGGGAGGAGGCATCGAGGAAGAGCACGATGAAGGGAAGTAGCGAAAGTAGGCGAACCGTCCCGATTTGCTCCGGAGGCTGAAGAGGCAAAGCGAGGACGCTTCGCATACCCCGGAACGATCCCACGGACGGCACATTTTCGAAAATAGCTGCCCTTCCTTCGTACCTTCCCGGTTTCCCCAATCGATGCTAGCGTTCCGAGAAGAAGGCAGGGATGCAAACGATTTTACGAGTTTTTAAGTACATTCGACGGTACCCGTGGTTGGCGACCGGAACGGTCGGGTTCGCGGTTCTGGCGACCTTGATGGTCATAGTGTTCCCGACCGTCACCCAGCGAGTGATCGATGACGCGATTCGAGGACGGAAACCGGAGTTGATCCCGCCGCTGGCGTTTCTGGCGATTGGGGCTTTTTTGGTTCAGAGCCTCTCCAATGGTGTTCGAATCGTTCTCAACAACACGTTCGAACAGAAAGTCATTTTCGATTTTCGGAGCGACCTGTACGACCATATCCAGAAACTGCCGCTCCGCTGGTTTGATTACCGGGCGACCGGCGATATCATGACCCGGGTTCTGGAGGATGTGAACTCGGTTGAGCGCGTTCTGATCGACGGGATTGAACAGGGAACGGTCGCGATCCTTCAGGTGTTGATCGTCGGGGTGCTGCTTTTTGTGCGCGAGCCATGGCTAGCGACGTTGACGATGCTTCCCATTCCCTTTCTGGTGGCGGGTGCATTGATCTACACGCTCACGGCCAGGTCGCGATACCGGTTGCAACGACAGGCCGCTTCAACGATGAATTCGCTGCTTCATGATAACTTGTCGGGAGTTCGCCAGATCAAGGCTTATGTGCGCGAAATCCAGGAATACGGAAGGTTTAACAAGGCGAGCAAAGGTTTGAAAGAGGCTACCCTGGTGGTAATGCGAGCGTGGGCGATCTACGATCCGACCATGGATTTTCTGACCTCGTGCGGGCTAGTCATCGTGACCAGCTTTGGCGGATTAGCTGTTTTGCAGGGTCGAATGGAGATCGGTGAATTAGTGGCGTGCTTGATCCTTGTCCGCTTCCTTTATGAACCGATTGGACGACTGCACCAGTTGAATCAAATGTTGCAGAGTGCTCGAGCGGCTGGGGAACGGGTATTTGAAATTCTCGATGAGCCGGCTGAGCGGGACATTGTTGAAGGGGAACGGTTTGATCCGGTCGGACGCATCGAATATCGTAACGTCTCATTCTTCTACAGTGACGATCAACCTGTGCTGAAGGATGTTTCGTTTGTTGCTGAGCCCGGCCAGACAATCGCTCTGGTCGGTGAAACCGGCGCGGGTAAATCAACGCTGGTCAACCTGCTATTGCGATTCTACGAACTGGATCCGAACGGAGGGGATATTTTAATCGATGGCCGATCGATTCGTACTCTTTCCAAGCATGCGATCCGTCAGGCGACAGGCTTTGTCAGTCAGGAAAGCTTTTTGTTTAACGGAACGATCCGCGATAATTTGTTGTTCGGAAAACCCGATGCGAGCGAGAAGGAGATTTGGGAAGCGCTTCGCGCGGCGAACGCGGCGGACTTCGTTTCACGGCTGCCGGCGGGCCTGGACGCCGGTGTAGGTGAGCGTGGGATACGGCAGAGCGTCGGCGAAAAGCAGCGAATATCCATTGCGCGGGCGATCCTGAAAGATCCTCCGTTGCTGATTCTGGATGAGGCAACGGCGAGTGTCGACACCGACACGGAGCGGCAGATCCAGGAGGCTCTGAACCGCCTCTTATTGGGCCGAACAAGTTTCGTTATTGCGCACCGGCTTTCCACCGTTCGGCATGCCGACCAAATCCTGGTCCTTGATCGAGGTCAAATTATTGAGCGTGGCGATCACGAGCAGCTGCTGGCATTGGACGGCAAGTACGCGAAGCTTTGTCAGAGCGGGTTGTTTTTTGTCGACGAAGAAGGGGAATTGCAAGAGCTGGATCTGAAGTAACGCCAGCAACTCCAGCGGCCACCCAGTTGCCTAGAACCGCGATCAATCACGTTCCTGATGAAAACGGGATTCACGATGAGAACGAACTCGAAGGCCTGCCTGGGAGGGTTTTTTCTTGCCTCACGCGGAACGATGCCTAATTAATACGCGTTGCTTTACAGGATAGGTTATTTAACGGCACGCGCTCTCGAGCATATCGGGAGTATCTTCTGGCTCTTTCTAAACACGCTGGAAGAGATCGCCGATAACATCCGTCGGGGAAGATTGCCGTTTCGATGGTCCATGCTGTTTGCTCAGACGGATCGAACCGGAGTGGGATCGATTCCGCTGGTTTTGATGGTTTCATTTTTCTTAGGGCTAACGATGGCGCTTTTAACGGGGTACCAGCTGCAGAAATTCGGAACGGAACGGCTGGTCCCGACACTCATCACCATTGCTTTCACGCGTGAACTCGGACCTTTGCTGACCGGTATCGTTCTGGCGGCCAGGATCGGAGCAGCGTACACGGCGGAACTTGGTACCATGCAAGTCTCTGAAGAAGTGGAAGCAATCGAGGCGATGGGGATTGGGCCACTGCGATTTCTAGTTGCCCCGCGGCTAGTGGCGATTGCCTTCCTGATGCCTTGTCTCTCGGTGCTTTCGGTCGTGGCAGCGCTGATAGGGTCGGCCTTGATTTCCTGGGCCAGCTTGAATCTGGTTCCGGATGCTTATTTTGACGCCGTGATGACGAGCCTGATCGTCAGCGATATCGTCATCGGATTGTTCAAGGCCATGTTCTTCGGGCTTCTGATCGGTTTGATTGCCTGTTACCAGGGTCTGACGGTGACCGGCGGAGCCGAAGGCGTCGGGAAGGCGACTACGGACAGTGTGGTTATCTCGATCACGACGGTGATCGGATTCGATACCCTATTCAATGTGATGGTCACGAGGATCACCGGATGAGCGAGACGCCCCTGGTTCATCTTGAAAATATAGTGCTGCGATTTGGGGAGAAGACTGTTTTGGATGGGATAGACCTCAAAGTATTTAGTGGAGATCGGATCGTGATCCTGGGTCAGAGTGGCGGCGGCAAGAGCACCATGCTCCGGCTTATTCTCGGCATTTTGAGACCGACAATGGGCACCGTCCGATACCGGCATCTGCAAGTTCAGCGATTGAGCCGCAGTAAATTGAATCTGCTCCGGAGCCGCATTGGAATGGTTTACCAGTATTCGGCGCTGATCAGTTCGATGACGGTGCGGGAGAATCTTGCGTTGCCGGTTGAGGAGTTGCGTCGTAAACCGAGGAAAACGATCGATGGCTTGATCAAGGAGAATCTGGAAATTGTCGGGATGAGCGGGACCGAGGACAAGTTGCCTTCAGAGCTCAGCGGCGGGATGCGTAAGCGGGTAAGCCTCGCCCGTGCGCTGATGATGCAACCCGAATTGATCCTTTTCGACGAACCGACTGCCGGCCTCGACCCGGTGATCAGTTCGGTGATTGACGAACTGATCATCAGTTTGACCGAGAAAACAAATACAACCTCAATCATCGTCACGCACGAAATGGAAAGCGCATTCAGGATCGCTACCAGGATGGCTATGCTTTACCAGGGAAAGATAATCGAAGACGCTCCGCCCGATCGGTTTCGCGTCTCAACCAACCCCGTCGTTCATCAGTTTGTGACAGGAACAACGGAAGGACCGATCACGGAGACACCGACGAATGCAGATTCTTCGAACTGAAGTTCGGACAGGACTCATGGTCATTCTGACGCTTGGCCTGGTGGTCGGTGTGGTCCTCTACGTTTCATCTCCCGGGCTTTTCCGGCCGCTCAAGAGCTTTCTTGTCTATTTTGACAATGCCGCCGGCATCAAACCTGGCGCCGCGGTCATGTTGGCTGGGCGTAAGATCGGGACTGTGGCCGAAATCCAATCGCCTGTTCCACTCAATGACCGACCGGAGCACAAGCTTTCCTACGAGGCGATGGTGCGAGTCCAGGTGGCGGAAGATTCGCAAATTTACAAAGAGACCCTGGTCGCGATGCGGAGTTTCGGGTTGCTGGCTGAACTGGTGATAGATTTCACCAAAGGTAATCCGGACTCTGGGCTTGCGGAACCGAATGCCAAATTTGTGGGTACGCGTTCGCCTGATCTTGCCGAGATCGGTCCTCTGATCATCCAGAAGCTCGAGCCCGCCCTGAAACAATCGGAGGCCACCTTGGCCGAATTACAGAAAACTTCGCACAATCTGACGGTCTTGACGGCCCAGGAGTCCGTCCTGACGGGAACGCTCAAGAGCTTCGGGGCGGTCGGAACCAATCTGAAAGCGTTTACGGAAAAGGGAGGCGGAATCGACACCGCCCTGGTGAGCGTTCACGAGGTGCTGGCAAATGTTAAAGATGTCACCGGTCAATTGCAGAAGGACAACAATCTCCAGAAAACGCTGGTGAACTTCAAAGCGTCCTCGGCTCAGTTAAAAGTCATTCTGGATTCTTTGGATAAGACCATGGGCACCCTTTTGCCGAAGCTGAATGTTATTGTGGATGATCTCAGTCAACTGAGCGGGAAATTGAAACAGCAGCCCTGGCGAGTGATCTGGCCGAGCACAATTAAATATCCGGAAGGTCAGGCTGGCGCTGATGAATCGCCGCGTCCCCCGAGGAAGAGGCGGAGGGAGTGAGGGAGGAGCGTGGGGGCGTGCCGCTTCCGTAAGTGGTTAGTTTTAGTGCTATGGGAAAAAAGGGTGAAGGCTCGTGAATTCTTTGGGTTGGCACTTCTTTACCAGAGCTCTCCTTGGCGGTTCGGAGGGATCTTGACGCCTATCTTTTCGTAGGCTTTTGGCATGGCGACGCGGCCCTGGGCGGTTCGCTTGATAAAACCCTCCTGAATTAGATATGGCTCATTGACCTCTTCGACTGTTCCAGAATCTTCCCCGACTGAGACCGCCAGCGAACCGATGCCGACCGGGCCGCCCTGAAAACGAACGACCAGTGCTTCGAGGAGTCGTTTATCCATTTCGTCCAATCCATCCTGATCGATATCGAGCATTTCAAGGGCTTTATCGGCAATTGCCTTGGTGATAAATCCGTTGGATTTTACCTGCGCGTAGTCGCGGACCCAGCGCAAAAGATTGTTGGCCACACGCGGTGTGCCTCTGGCCCGGGAGGCGATCTCGTCGCATCCGCTTCGATCGATACCGACGCCGATCAACCCGGCACTGCGCTCGATGATGTGACTCAAGTCATCGAGTCCGTAATAGTCGAGCCGGCTATGCATCCCGAAACGAGAGCGAAGGGGTGCGCTGATCAGACCCGATCGAGTCGTCGCACCGATCATGGTGAACTTCGGCAAATTAATGCGAACGCTACGCGCATTTGGCCCCTGGTCGATGATGATATCCAGGCGAAAATCTTCCATGGCAGGATAGAGATATTCTTCGATGGTGACTTGGAGCCGGTGGATTTCATCGATAAAGAGGATATCCCCGCGTTCCAGAGTTGTCAGGATACCGGCCAGATCTCCGGCCCTCTCGATCATCGGGCCGCTGGTTGTCTTGATATTGACTTCCATGGAGTTGGCAAGGATGTAGGCAATGGTGGTTTTTCCCAAGCCGGGCGGACCGCTGAGCAGGATATGTTCGAGGACGTCGCCGCGCTGCTTTGCAGCCTGCACCATTAATTCCAGCCGTTCACGGACGCGCGCCTGTCCCTGGAATTCGCTGAAAAGCGGCGGACGCAAAGAGAGATCGAAGGCGGTCTTCGGAGCTGCTACGGTTTCCTGATAAAAATTTTCCGCCACAAAACAGTTACCTTGAGATGTCTGGCAATCGATTCAATCAGTGATAGTCTTTGGCCCGAATTCCGAAGGCAAGAAGTAACCACAGATTACGAGGATTTCGAAGATGATTTCGGCCAGTGGGACTGCTCCAGGGGAGCTTAAGCCCTTTCAGCATTTCCCATAATCTTCTTCGTGTCCTCCGTGCGAGACTCTTCCTCCCTGCGGGCGGAAAACTGGCCAAGGCAGACCGCTGTTTCAACGATGGCGTGCCTTTCGTTGAGGAGGGCGCGAAAATAGGTAATATAGGATTCGCTAATGAACGCAACGATGTTGAATCGCGCAGTGGTCGAAAAGGTGCTCGATGGTGAACGGGTAACGGCTGGGGAGGCCATGGAGCTCTACCAGTTGCCACTAGTCGAGCTTGGGCAATTAGCCGACCAGCGACGCCAGCGGGCCAAGGCCGAGGCGTTCCAAGGTCAGGGAAACGAAATCGTGACGTATATTGTTGATCGCAACATCAACTACACAAACGTCTGCAATGTGTATTGCAAATTTTGCGCCTTCTATCGAACGGAAAGAGATGCTGATCATTATGTGCTGAGCCACGAAGAAATCGATCAGAAGATTGATGAACTGGTCTCGATCGGGGGGATACAGATCCTGATGCAGGGAGGTCACCACCCAAAGTTAGGCATCGACTATTATTTGGATTTGCTTCATCACATTCGAGAAAAATACCCGCAGATTAACATTCACGCCTTTAGCCCTCCGGAGTTTAATCATTTTTCCGAAGTGTTCCGGATGTCGCTGCGGGAAGTTATCCAGAAGTTCAAAGACGCAGGGTTAGGATCGATACCTGGCGGCGGCGGGGAAATTCTTGTCGACCGGGTGCGTAACCGGATCTCGCCTCTCAAATGCAATACTGAGCAGTGGTTAGAAGTGATGAAGATCGCGCATGAACTTGGGTTGAACAGCAGCGCGACGATGATGTTTGGCCACGTCGAGGCGGTGGAAGATCGAATCGAACATCTTGAAAGAATTCGCGAGGTACAGGATCAGACGAGAGGCTTTACAGCGTTCATCTGCTGGACATTCCAACCGGAAAACGTAGTTCTGAAAGCGACGCCGGTCGGCTCGGCCGAGTATCTTCGAATGCAGGCTCTGTCTCGGATTTATCTTGACAACATCGAGAACATCCAGAGCTCCTGGGTCACCCAGGGACCGAGAATTGGACAGATCGCTCTTCGGTATGGAGCGAACGATTTTGGCTCAGTAATGATGGAGGAAAATGTGGTCAGCAAAGCCGGAACATCGTTCCGAATTACTCGGGATGAGATTGAAGCATTGATCGCCGAGGCAGGTTTTCAACCGCGTACGCGGGACAATTGGTACGAGTTAACGGGGAATTGATTCGTTCGAATCAGGCGGAAAACTCCGCGGAGTAGTTTTTCTGTTGACGTTTTTGACGTCATCGTCATGAATTACGCCGATTCGCTCTGATCTGTTGTCGATTTTCCACCTTATGAATTTTTTGAGTGCCCTCTCCCGAAATTGGATTTTCATAGCGATCATTGTGGCCTCGCTGAGTCCTTTCGGGCTAGCCCAACAGCCGCCTCCCGGACAGCCTGCACAGCCGCCTCCTGGACAGAATGCGGCGCCCGCGCCTGGGCAGGCACAGTCTGGGCAGCGGCAGCAGTCGCCTATTGTTCGACAAATAGAAATTCAGTACGCCGGTCCGGCCACCCTTAGTCGTCAGAGAATTCTCTCGAACATGAAAACGACAGTCGGCCAGCCCTATTCTGAGCAGACGGTCGAAGACGATATTCGTTCGCTCTATGCGACCGGTTTGGTCACCAACGTGAGAATCTACGGCGAACCGCTTCCAGACGGAGTGAAGGTGATCGTGGTGGTTCAGACGCGGGTAACGCTCAGCGAAATAGTGATTCAGGGAAACCAGGTGGTGAAGGCGAAACGGCTGCGGAAGGAGTTGAACCTGAAGGTTGGGACGCCGCTTGACGAACAAGCTCTGGAACAGGGCCGGCAAAAATTGGTCGAGCTGTACCAGAAACGGGGTTTTCCCGACACCGACGTTCAGTACAAGGTGGAAGTCAACGAGGATCGAGGGACCGCGAAGGTCACCTTTGCGATCAGTGAGGGTCAGAAATCGGTCGTCAAAAGGATCAGCTTTGTCGGCAATACGGTCCTCACCTCAAAAAGGCTCCGAAGGGAGATGAAGACCAAACAAAATAATATCCTGGGCTTTATCACGGGGGCGGGTCGGTTGAATAACCAGCAGCTAGATGGAGACGTCCAGAAAATCAAAGAGCTTTATCAGGATAATGGCTATGCGGATGTTCAGATTACCGACGTGAGGATCGATCGGTTGGACAGGAATAACGTCGGCATCACGATCTACATCACCGAAGGCCAGCAATATCATGTCGGGACTTTAACGATTGAAGGTCTCCATATCGTTACCGAAGCGAATTTTCGGAAAGTGATAAAGGTCACTGAGGGCAAAGTCTTTTCGCCTCAGAAGCTGCAAAAGGACATCAAAGCAGTTGAGGATGCCTATGGCGTCGCCGGCTACGCGGACGCAAAGGTGAACGTGGTGACCACGCCGGCGGGACCTGCGGTGGTCAATCTCAGCTACAAGGTAGACGAGGGCATCCAGTCATTTGTTGAACACATCAACATTAGTGGCAACTCGCGAACCAAGGATAAGGTCCTCCGCCGGGAAATTATCTTATCGCCCGGGGATGTGTTTGACACGGTGCGCGTAGATATCAGTAAGAAACGTCTGGAAGGTCTGCAGTTTTTCGAGCGAGTTGACACCTATGCGAGTGACACCGGTGTCCCGGGGCGTAAAGATCTGAACGTCGTGGTGCAGGAAAAACGCACGGGTAATCTTAATTTCGGATTGGGTTTCAGTACGACTGACGGGCTCCTGGGATTTGCCGAACTGTCACAGGGAAACTTCGATATAATGAATTGGCATACCTTTACGGGTGCCGGACAGAAGTTCCGGATGAGAGTCCAGCTTGGCACCCAGACGAAGAACGCTTCGCTGGAACTGACTGAGCCCTATTTTCTCGACCAGCGTCTAGCGCTGGGTGGACGATTGTTCTTTGACGAGTACAACTACTACAGCAATGTGTACGATCAGCGCGATTACGGATTTGATATTTTCATGCGGAAGCCGATCACCAATTTTCTGTCGGTGAAGCTCGATTACACGATTCAGGAGATCGACATTTACAACATCAATTCCAATACGGTTACTCCAGAGCTCCAAGATCTGATCAATGAGGGAGGTCAGGACAATCTAGAGAGTCGGGCAACTCTGGGCTTTACCTACGATACCCGCGATAGCGCCTTCCTTACCCGCAAAGGGACAAGAATCGACCTTTCGACCTATGTCTCGGGTGGTCCTCTCGGGGGCACCGTCCAAATCTATGGGTTCGATCTGGATGCCGCCCAGTACTTTCACCTCCCCTACGATACGATCCTCCTGCTCAACGGGGAAATCGGGACCGTCACGAACTGGAGTGGCGGTTCGACCAACAACGGTATCGTCCCGATTTTTGATCGCCTTTATCTGGGCGGCGCGAGTACCCTTCGTGGATTTAAATTCCGCGATGTCGGGCCTAAGGATGACCAGGGCAATCCGGTTGGGGGCAATACTCTGCTCCGATATACGATTGAATACACCATCCCGATTATCGAGCGGGTGCGCGCGGCAATTTTCTATGATGGCGGTTTCGTGAATCCCGGTTCCTGGAGTTTCAGTCCGCAAAAAGTGCCAAGCACCAATGGAAGGTTCTCCGGGGGATTCAATCAGGATATTGGTGTCGGGGTACGTCTGGATTTGCCAATCGGGCCATTGCGGCTCGATTATGGGTTCCCGATCGAAGAAGACAGCTTCAGCAGTAAGAGCGGGCAATTCCAGTTTAGTGTCGGATATCAATTTTGAACGAAAGCTCTATCGGCCAGTCTCACTCAAATCGGGTTCCCCCCGATTCGTATCAGTTCGTCTATCTTATGAAGAAATACTCATCGCCAACGATAATCGGTCTCCTGGCCCTGAGCTTGGGATTCGCCTCTCAAGCCCAAGCTCAAATGAAGATCGGAACGATCGACATGCAGAAGGTCTTTACCGCCTATTACAAGACTCATGACGCAGAAGATAAGCTAAAGGAGGCCCAGAAGGCTTACAAAGACGAACTCGATCAACGGATGGACGCCTACAAAAAAAATCTCGACGTCATCAATAGATTAAATGAGGAGATGAACAAGCCGGAACAGAGCGGCGCATCTAAAGATCAGAAGGCACAAGAGCGTGATTCCAAGATTTCAGAGACGAAGGGTCTCGAAAAGGAAATCTCCGATTTTCGCCAAACGCGCGAAAAACAAATTCAAGAACAGTTGAAACGGATGCGGGACGGCATTGTCGATGAGATCATGAAAGTGGTGAATGATCAGGTGAGAGCCGCCAATTACGATCTCGTTTTTGACAGATCGGGGTTTAGTGCCAACAACATCGTTCCAGTTTTACTTTATTCCCGAGATAACTATGATTTCAGCGATTCGGTTATTACCAAGCTGAATTCCGGTCGTCCGGCAGCAACTCCGACTGCAGGCCTTTCCCAGAAGCCGGCATCTTCGACCAATACGCCGGCGACGACCGTTCGACCCGCGGGTGACCTGAACAAAAAGCCGCGGTAGCGAGCGCGTAGCCGGGCAGGAGGGTCAGGACCGGGACGTTAGCGAAGGAACCGGTCCAGATTTTCGTCTTCCCAGCGTCTGGCTCGATAATAGCAGTGGAATTGTCGTTCTCGGCGATAGAACTCGCGGGTGTGGACTTTTCGGCGTCCGTATTCATCGATCTCTTCCGGGACTACGGCGTGGAGCATTTCGTGGTAAACGACGTATTCGAGGAACCAAGTTGGAACAAATGGCGCATCCAATAGTGGATGAATCCGAATCATTTTGTCTTCTTCCTGGATCGTTCCGAAGACAAAATATTCTTTTGGGGGGAGCTTCCGTCGGCGGCCCCAGGTGATTTTGTAACCCCTTAGCGCATTGCTGAAGTATTCAGCATTTAGTTTGTCGAACAGCGTTCTGAGGTCGAAATACTCACCTTCGGTGGAAACCTGGAGTTGCCGTAGAACGGGAAGCCTTTTAAATGAGAGTTTTCTCTTTCGCTTTCCCATAAGAGAAGGTGCCCTTAGTCTAGAGGGTAAAAATGGAGCCGCAACCGCAAAGAGATGAGTTAGGAACAAAATTTTTGAAGTGTTTTGCATCATGCATTTGGCGGCAATTTGCGTGCATGCCATTGGGTTGAGTTTACCCGTCAGCAGGCGGAGGTCAGGCGTCAGGAATCAGAATCGGGAGTCGAGGGATGAGCAGTTGTCTGACCGCGGGCGGTGCCTCTTAAGAGGCTGGAGGCGCCGAAGGGCCAAAAAAAGCATCGCCCAGGGTTTGTATGTGTCTGTAAGCCCGGTCTTACGGCCCGAAGGGCCAAGAAGTATAGCCCGGAATTTACACTGGGTTAGCCAAAATAACAATTCTACCCTCACGAGGCACACCCCTTTGTGCCTGTGGTGAAAAACACCCGGTCCTCCCGGTTGGAGATGCTGAAGGGGCTAGAGACAGGGAAATGTGCTATTCGATCCCGAATCGAGGGCGTTCATTCGGCGTTTCAATGCCAGGGAACGAAATGGACACATCCTGTGGGCGCGCTTTGATGGGGCTCCGCCTATGAAACTCCACTGCCCTGAACTCCTTTCCCCCCTATCACGTTTCGGTGCTCTCTTCGACCTCGACTTCCTCCTGGGAAACGACAGGTGCGATATCCTGAAGAGTCTCGCCTTCCCTGAGATCCACCAGTTTCACACCCATGGTGTTCCGGCCTGTTTCGCGCACTTCGCTGACTCGGATACGGACCATTTGGCCCCCCGTCGTGATCAACATTAATTCGTCGGAATCACGGACTGTCATGGCTCCGACCACGTCGCCAGTGCGTTCGCCGGTCTTCATCGTGATGATTCCTTTGCCGCCGCGGGATTGGACTCGATATTCGTCAAAATCAGTCCGTTTCCCAATCCCGTTGGACCCGGCTACCAGGAGTTGCGCGTCAGGTATGACCTTTGCAATACCGACGACCTGATCCCCTGTTTCCGGACGGATTCCCCAAACACCGACCGCATTCCGCCCCATATCTCGAACATCGGCTTCATGGAAGCGGATGCTGATTCCCTGGCGCGTAATGAGAACCACTTCATCCATTCCGTTGGTCAGCAACGCATCGATCAATTCATCGTCCGGCTCGATCTGGATGGCGATGATGCCGCCTTTCCGGACGTTGGCGAAGTCCGCCAGATTAGTCTTCTTCACAATCCCTGACCGCGTGGCAAACATCACATGAAGAGCCGGGTTCCAGGTTCCTTCGTCCCCTTTAGGGGCTCCTGTCTCGTCAACGGCCTCGATCCGCAGAGTTGCGGCGATCTTTTCTTCCGGGCGAAGCTCGAGCAGATTCGCAATCGAACGGCCCTTGGAAGCCCTGCTCATTTCAGGAATCTCGTAAACCCTTTCCACGTAGCAGCGGCCTGTCTGAGTGAAAAACATGAGAGAATCGTGGGTACTGGCGGTGAACAGGTGTTCGACGAAATCGCCCTGATCCCCGCTTACCTGTGCTTCGCGTGTGGTCATCCCGATCACGCCTCGACCGCCGCGCCGCTGGGCGCGAAATTCGCTTTCCGCCGTCCGTTTAATGTAGCCGCCGTGAGTAATGGTGATGATACATCCCTCATTGGCGATCAGGTCCCTGAAAGCTATTTCTCCCTGTTCGGGGAGAATCGCCGTCAGCCGGTCAGATCCGTATTTGTCCCTGATTCGGAGCAACTCCTCCTTGATGATCGTCATCACTCGATCCGCACGGCTCAGAATGTCGAGCAAATCATCAATTTTCCGGCTGATTTCAGCGTATTCATCGATGATCTTTTCGCGTTCAAGTCCGGTCAGTTGGTAGAGCCGGAGATCGAGAATCTGATCCGCCTGATGGTCGCTGAAAATGTAACGGCCATCGATCAATCGGCTTTCGCTCCGGATCCGAACGCCGATTTGTTCGACCGCTTCGCGACTGAACTCATAGGCAAGAAGCTTAATTTTGGCTTCATCGCGATTAGCCGAGCTGCGAATAATTTCAATAAAATCGTCCAGGTGCGCGAGCGCAATGAGGTACCCTTCGAGTGTCTCAGCTCTGGCCTCGGCTTGGCGGAGAAGAAAGCGGGTGCGCCTGAGAACCACATCCCGACGATGCTCGATGTAACAGAGAAGGGCTTCTTTGAGCGATAGCAGCTTGGGACGGCCGTGGTCGATGGCGAGCATATTCACCGCAAAGGAACTTTCCATCGCGGTGTGCATGTAAAGATTGTTCAGGACAACTTTCGAATTGGCGTCCCGTTTAAGTTCCAGCTCGATTCTTGTGTTCTCGTCCGAAAGATCCCGCAGGTCACTGATGTCAGCGATGACCTTTTCCTGGATCAGTCCGGCGATGCGTTTGATCAGCTCGGCCCGATTGACATTGTAAGGGATTTCCGTGATGACGATCTGCTCACGCCCGTTTTTCGTCTCTTCAATCGTGGCCGTCCCGCGCACCTTCAGGCTGCCTCTGCCTGTTTCAAAATATTGGCGAATCGCGCTCGTGCCGTAGATGGTACATCCAGTGGGGAAATCAGGGCCTTTAATGTACCCGAGTAATTCATCAGTCCCGATATCCGGCTGATCAATGAGCGCGCAAATCCCGTCGACAATCTCAACGAGATTGTGGGGAGGCATGTTCGTTGCCATTCCGACAGCGATCCCGGTTCCCCCGTTGATAAGCAGGTTGGGAAAAGCCGCCGGGAAAACGATCGGTTCAGTGGTTGTCTCGTCGTAATTCGGCACGAAATCGACGGTATCCTTTTCCATGTCCTCCATGAGGACGGCACCGAGATGGGTCAGTCGCGCCTCGGTGTATCGCATCGACGCCGGAGGATCGCCGTCCATAGAGCCGAAGTTCCCCTGACCCTCTATCAAGGTGTCTCGCATTGCCCAGGGTTGCGCCATGTGGACAAGCGTCGGGTAGATCGCCATGTCGCCGTGCGGATGGTAGTTACCCATTGTTTCACCGACGATCTTGGCGCATTTGCTATGTTTGCGGTTCGGCTGCAGTCCGAGACCATTCATGGCGTAAAGAATTCGACGTTGAGACGGTTTCAATCCGTCTCTGGCGTCCGGAAGCGCTCGCGAAATGATGACCGACATCGAATAGTCGAGAAACGACTTCGACATCTCTTCGGCGACGTTTACCGGTTCGATTTTTTCGTTAGGAAGAATCGGCATGGGCTATGACGTTCGGCGTTCAACGTTCACCGTTCGCCGTTCACCGTTCGCCGCTGAGCGGCATTGCGCGTTTGGGGGCACTTGTGATTCAGGAAATCGCAACACTATTAAAAGTCGCACGGTTGAACGTGAACGGTTGAACGGTGAACGGGTGAACGGTTGAACGGTGAACGGCGAACACTTGAACGTCCTCAGACGTCGAGATTTCTCACGTTGAGCGCATTATCTTCGATGAAAGCGCGGCGGGGCTCGACGACGTCGCCCATCAAGATCGTAAACATTTTATCGGCCTCGCTGGCGTTGTTCTCGTTCAAATCGACCCGGAGCAGCTTGCGGCGAACCGGGTCCATGGTGGTGGAAAAGAGTTCCTTGGCGTTCATTTCTCCGAGGCCTTTGAAACGTTTAATCTGAACCCCGCGCCGGCCGATTTCCTTGATCGCATCCAGGATCCTGGGAATCGAGAACAGTGGAGTCACCGTGACTCGTTCACCCTCTCCCTCGATCAGTTCGAAAATCGGCTGATCGCTCACGGAGTAATGATCGATGGTCATGCCGCGCCTTTCCAGCTCTTGAAAGACCTTCATGACAGTGTTCGACTCGTGCAGCTCAACCCGCCGCGCTCGGCGTCGCATATAAGGGGCAATCGGGGGATTTCCATTGCCGTTGGCCGGGAGGGCTACGGGAGCTAGTGCGCCATCCCCATTCTCTCCGGCAGGCTCTTCCTCGTAAAGGTTAAGATCCAGATTCTGACTCGCGAAATCACGCAACGGCCCCTCGTCATGAAAATATTTGACGTATTCGTTATTTCCTTCGCGCACGATCACCAGGTATTCGGGAAACTTGCCGGAAATCGGCTCCCGATTTGACAGATACTCTTCAAAGTCGCCGCCATGGCGGCGAATCGAATCGCTCAGTTTCGATAGCCTCTCGAGCAAATCAAGAACCTCGCCAAGCTGTTCCTTCGTAAATTCACGACCGTCCACGAGATGCTTGAGCTGGACTTCCTCAGCCCCTAGTGAGATGAGGATTTTGTTCAACTGCGAGTCGTCATCGACATATTCCTCCCGTTTTTTCCGTTTGATTTGATAAAGGGGAGGTTGCGCAATGTAGATGTGCCCGCGTCGCACCAACTCTGGCATCTGGCGATAGAAGAAGGTCAGCAGAAGCGTCCGAATGTGCGAGCCGTCTACATCCGCGTCAGTCATGATGATGATTCGGCCGTATCTCAATTTCTCGAGGTTGAAGGATCCTTCACCCTCACCGTCGCCGATGCCGGTGCCGATCGCAGTGATCATGGTTTGGATTTCCAGATTCTGGAGCACCTTATCAAGACGCGCTTTCTCGACATTGATCAGTTTTCCGCGGATTGGAAGAATCGCTTGAAATCTTCGGTCTCGCCCCTGTTTGGCGGAGCCTCCGGCGGAATCGCCTTCCACGATGTAGAGTTCGGTCAGATTAGCATCGCGTTCTGAGCAATCTGCGAGCTTGCCCGGCAAACCGCCTCCCGTCAACGCGGTCTTGCGAACGGCTTCCCTGGCCTTTCTGGCAGCTTCGCGGGCCCGGGCGGCCATCAAACATTTGTCGATAATCTTCTTAGCGACAGCCGGATTCTCTTCGCAGTAGCGACTCACTCCCTCGTAGGTGATCGATTGCACGAGGGGCTTGATCTCGTTATTGACCAGTTTGCCTTTGGTCTGCGAACTGAACCGGGGATTGGTTAGTTTCACACTCAAAACGCAGACCAGGCCTTCCCGCAGGTCATCTCCGGTGAGGTCTGGATCCTTCTCTTTTAAAAGGTTGTTGGCCTTTGCGTAGTTCTTGATGGCGTTGGTCAGTCCCGCCTTGAAACCCTCGAGATGCATCCCGCCGTCGCTATTTGGGATCGAGTTGGCAAAACATTGGATATATTCTGAATAAGCGTCGGTGTATTGCAGGACCACGTCGACGTAACAAACCTCCGTTTTCTCGTCCACCTGGAACTCTCGCATCCCGCTCACGATGATCGGTTCCGGATGGATTAGCTGCTTGGTTTCGCCGAGTTGTTTGACGTATTCGCGGATTCCCTCTTTGTAGATGAAAACCTCTTTCCGATGAGGCTCAGTTCGTTCGTCAGTCAGATGGATTTCAAGACCACTGTTGAGAAAAGCCAGCTCCCGCATCCGATTGGCCAGGATGTCGAACTTGAATTCCGTAGTGATGGTAAATATCTCGGGATCTGGCAAAAATGTGATGAACGTGCCGGAATGCTTTTTGTTCTGGACTTCGCCGATGACCTCGAGCTTCCGTGTCGTTTTGCCCCGCGCGAATCCGATCAAGTAGACTTTGCCGTTTCTGGTCACTTCGGCCTTAAACCATTCCGACAAAGCGTTAACGCACTTGGCGCCCACGCCGTGCAGGCCCCCGGAGAATTTGTAGGCACCCTGCCCGAATTTGCCGCCGGCATGAAGATTGGTGAGCACCAGCTCGATGGCCGGCATTTGAAATTTCGGATGCGTCTCGACCGGAATTCCGCGGCCGTTATCGCGTACCGAGGCTGAGCCGTCGATGTGGATGATGACGTCGATCTTTGTGCAAAACCCGGCGAGATGCTCGTCAATCGAGTTGTCCAAGACCTCAAAGACGCAGTGATGCAGTCCGCGCTCATCAGGGTCCCCAATGTACATTCCGGGCCGCTTCCGAACCGCTTCCAAACCTTCGAGTTTATCAATTTGCGCAGCGCCGTAAGTCGAGATGTCAGACATATCCGGGAGACAGGTCTGTGCTAAAAAGGTGAGACCTGAACGATGGTTTAAGGACCCATAATAGGGCTGCTGGTGACCATTTGCAAGCGATGAACGAACCCAATTTGTAGTGGATAGCGTAGCTATACTACCCCATATTTTGGGGTTTGTCGCATCCAAAGTCGTTTTTCCAATGTCCCAGACAGTCAATCCTTGGCGCGCCGGCGAGAAGCTTGCGCGGGTGACTTCCAGACTGGGATTGGAATTGGCCGAAGCTACTGTAACTTGTCGCCGAGATGGAGACGTTTGACTTTGTGGTTATCGGCGGAGGCAGCGCCGGATACGCTGCAGCAAGGACAGCGGCACATTTAGGTTTGAGAACCGCGTGCATCGAGGGTGGAGACGAAATCGGCGGCCTTTGTATTTTGCGTGGATGTATGCCGAGCAAGACCCTGATTGAGTCCGCCAATCGCTTTTTGGTCTTGCGTCGAGCGAGAGAGTTCGGATTGAGCGCGGGACATCTCGCCTATGATTCTGGAGCGATCATTCAGCGAAAGCGCGAATTAATCACCGAATTCGCGACCCATCGGGTAGAGCAACTGATAGGGGGCAATTTCAGATTTATTCGGGGACGGGCGGAATTCACGGATTCAAACCACTTGAGAGTGAAATTGATGAGCGGCGGTGAAGAACAGATCGAGGGGAAGACATTTTTGATTTCTACCGGTTCAGTTTTAAATCTCATTCAGTTACAGGGTCTGGATGAGACGGGGTTTTTGAACAGCGACACGGCACTGGATCGCGATCGTTTTCCCCAATCAGTGGTCATCTTGGGGGGAGGGGCGATCGCGCTGGAGTTTGCTCACTTTTACAACGCACTTGGGCTCGGCGTCACCGTCCTGCAACGGAGCAACCAGGTGATCAAGGAAGCGGACGCCGACATCGCGGAGGAGCTTGTTTCGGCGTTTCGGAAGCGGGGGATCAATGTGATAACTGGCGTGAAACTGTTGCGCGTCGAGCAAACATTGCATGGCAAAGGTGTCTGGTATGAACGAAACGGCGAAGAAAACATTGCCGAGGCGGACGAGATCTTCTACGCACTTGGGCGCAAGCCGGCAGTCCAGGGGCTCGGTTTGGAAAAAGCGGGTGTCGAAACGAACAAAAAAAACGCGGTGATCGTGAACGACGGGATGCAAACGTCTCAGCCCCATATTTTTGCGGCCGGGGACGTTACTGGGCTTTACGAAATTGTGCATATCGCGATTCAGCAGGGCGAGATGGCCGCCCGCAATGCGCAGAAAGTATTAGCTGGTAAGATCCAGGCGGCTATTGATCCTCGTTTGAAAATGTTCATCATTTTCTCCGAGCCGCAGATCGCTGTGGTCGGGATCTCTGAGCGAGAAGCGGCCGAGCAAGGGATTCAGGTCCGGGTGGCCAGACACCCTTTCCATGACCACGGAAAATCAATGATTCGAGGTGAAGTCGAGGGATTCGTCAAATTGATCGTCAGTGCGAAGAGCGGCGAGATCCTGGGCGGTGCGGTGATCGGGCCGGAAGGTTCAGAGCTCATTCACGAAATCGTGGTGGCGATGCATTTTCATGCAACCGCTGCCACGCTGGCCTCCATCCCGCATTATCATCCGACATTGAGCGAGATCTGGACCTATCCGGCGGAAGGACTCGCAGAAGTCGACGCGAGAAGTCGTTGACACTGCTTTTGGTGCCCTTCATAGTTGCGGGCGTGCTGAAGAAGTTTATCCCCCATAAGCCAGGACAGACGGCACCTGCGGAAGAGGCCGGTTCTGGGGAGAGTTCGCCAACTCCACCGGCCGCCCAACCGTTAATCGTAACACAACCAACACCCGTTATGGCAGATATACCACCTAATAAGAATAACCTTTCGAAGGACGTCGAGATCAAAGGCTCGATCAAGTTTGTCAATGAATTCGTCTTTGACGGAAATCTTGAAGGCGAGATTTCCTCTGTCGACGGTATTCTGACAGTCGGGGAAAATGCCGATGTCCGCGGTGAAGTCAAAAGCAAGACCGTGATCGTAAAGGGTAAAGTGCATGGAAACATCACGGTGCAGGAGCGTTGTGAACTTCATTCACGCTCCCAGCTGATCGGCGACCTGAAGGCGGCGCGTCTTGTCATCGAGGAAGGCGCAACGTTTGTCGGCAAGTCGGAGGTCACACCGAATAAAAATATCGTGAAAGATTTGAGTGCCCCGCCTCCCCAGAAAGAAGAGCTGCAGAAGGTCGGTGCTCCACGTTAAGGAGTTCTGAGTGGCTGCTAAAGGACGGATCGAAGTACAATGTCCTCATTGCGGTAACATTCAGTTAGAACCTGAGCTTGCGAAATCTACCTACTGCAAAAAATGCAGCGGTTACATTCAGCTAGGTAAAGGTCGAAAATCGAGTGAACCGCTGGAGGCAGAAAAGCAACCTACGGTCTTTCAGAAGCTGGAGGGCCTTCTAGGTGTTCAGAGGACAGTCGTTGCCCGGTGCTTCGAATGCACGGGCAAAAGGGAGGTCCCTAAAGGCGCCACCTCGACGATTTGCCCTCTCTGCGGTGCGTACATCGATCTACAGGATTACCGGATCATCGGCAATTATAGCCGGTCGATTCGGACCCGAGGTCGCCTGATTATCACCAGCAAAGGTGATCTGAGCAGCAATCGGGCCATTTGTGATTACGCTGAAATTCAGGGAACGATGCGCGGCAATTTGATTTGCAGCGGCGAAGTTCATATTCGCCTGAAGGGGAAACTAAGCGGCAGCATCGAGGCCAAGAGCGTTCATATCGACAAGAAATGTGAAGCGGAATTTGTGCGGCCGATCAGAGCGGAATTGGTCGATATCGAGGGAATTATTTCGGCGCGGATCATTTCCACTGGCAAAGTAATGATCCAAAAAACTGGGCGGTTGACCGGTGCGGTCTTTGGCCGTGGATTTACGGTCGAAAAGGGGGGGGAGTTTTTTGGGGAACTGTCCATTGGCAAGGTGGAAATGACACAAGGCGAATTGCTTGACGCACCAACCCGCGCTTCGGACCCGAAAGGAAAGGCCGACTCTGGCGCTGACTTCAGTCTCGTGCCTGCATGACGCAGAAGATCTATCCGCGTAGCCCGTACCAAAGGCTCGGTGGATATGTACATTTGCCTCGTCTGATAGACAAGGCCCGACTCCATCGATGCGGCCTGCTCTACGGCTACAAATATAAGACCTCCGGATTTGACCGGCGTCTTCTGGCGTTCCTTGGCGTGGATGGCGATGAGTTCGAAAAGATTGCCACCGAGTTTTCCACGGACGATGCCATTCTCGCGTGGATCAGGACCAATGGTGCGCTCCATACTCCGGACGAGATAGAAGCTTGGAATACGGCCATGATCAACCGACGGCCTGGCACCGCGGAGCAGTTTACTCAGTTTCGACAATTTCTCGCCGAGTCAGGCGGCGGTGAGGGTTCAGAAGATGTGCACACCTATTTTGACCTGATCGAATTCGACGAAGGACGGAATTGGGGGAATAAACTCTAGCGTCCTGTCCCCGGAATAAGAGGTATTTTGGTGCGATCAAAATGGGCCGCCGGCAGGGCGGTCCGAGCCGGACTGGCGGTAGGAGGGAGCATATCTGAACCGATGTGACCTCCGGCAATACACCTGCTATTTCGGGGACAGGACACTAGGGTTCTGGCGATCTGCTGGCTACCGGCGAAGCGTTTGCTGCTGGAGACTTTGGCGTTTCCAGGGAAAATTTGTCTGCCAGTCTCCCGGCTCTCCGGCCGGCTTCGCCGGAGAAGCTGCTTTCGGGGTAGCGTCGCACAATGCTTTCAAACAATTGCTGGGCTTCCTTCAATTGGCCTTTTGCCTCGACCAGTCGCGCTTGCTGGAAAAGCGCCATCGGGGCCAGGTACGAGCTATTGAATTGAGTTGCCACCGCCTTGTACCCATCCAGGGCTTTGTCGGGATGATTCTCCAGCTCCGCGTTGGCCGCCAAACCCATATATCCGCTCACCAGTAACGGATGTTTTGGAAAGTGACGAACGAAAGATTCGTATGCGGTGTCCGATTCCGAATATTTGCTCTCCTCTCTCAGTTTTGATCCGATTCTCAAGTAAGAGTCGCCGGCCGCAACCGAGTCTGGAAACTCGTGGATCACGGCCCGCCAACCGTCGATGGAATCGGCTGCGGCGTAGGCAGCTTCAGCTTTCTGGGTTTTAATCGCCTGGAGCCCGAAATAGACGCTGCCTCCCAGTAGAAGGAGCACCAGCACGAGTGCGCCAAGGAGGATCTTCTGTCTGTGAAGCGCCCAGAATATTTCGGGATCAAAAGACGAGAGTGGCTGAGAAGGCTGAGATGGCTGCGCCGCAGGTTGACTGCTCATTAGGTCACCGAATAAATAGAGACTAGCCGCCGACCTCTGCTCTGGCTTCGTCGGCAAGCGCCGTACTGAGATAGCGTTCTCCGGTGGAGCATGCGATCGTGACGATCAGCTTGCCCTTGTTTTCCGGGCGTTTGGCGACTTCGATTGCCGCGTGCACGTTCGCTCCGGAGCTGATTCCCGCAAGGATTCCCTCTTCCTTCGCGAGACGCCGCGCCATGACGAACGCTTCTTCGTTCGAAACGGTGACGACTTCGTCGACGATCTGCATATGAAGATTGTTAGGAACAAAACCCGCTCCAGTTCCCTGAATTTTATGCGGACCCGGCTTTAACGGCTGTCCTTTCATGGTTTGCAGAATCACTGGGGAATCCCTTGGCTCAACCGCGATCGCCTTGAATTCCGGTTTGCGTTTTTTGATGACCTCGGCCACTCCAGTGATGGTGCCTCCGGTACCGACCGCGGAGACTAGAATGTCGACTTTGCCGTCCGTGTCGGCCCAGATCTCTTCGGCCGTGGTTTGCTGGTGAATGGCCGGGTTGGCTGGATTATTGAATTGCTGCGGCATCCAGGCGTTTGGGGTGGTTTTCAATAATTCCTCCGCTCTGGCGATGGCGCCTTTCATTCCTTCCGATCCGGGCGTCAAAACCAGTTGGGCGCCAAGCATCGCCAAGAGGGTCCGGCGTTCAAGGCTCATGGTTTCCGGCATTGTCAAAATAAGTTTGTAACCCTTGGCTGCGCAGACAAAGGCCAGCGCGATACCGGTATTACCACTGGTCGGTTCGACGATGACGGTGTCGGCTTTGAGAATTCCTTCCCTCTCCGCAGCGTCAATCATCGACATTCCAATCCTGTCTTTCACGCTGCCGAGAGGATTAAAGAATTCACATTTGATCGCGATAGTGGCTTCGAGGCCCCGCGTGACGCGATTGAGCTTGACCAGCGGCGTCCTGCCGACTGTTTCGACTATATTATTATAGAGTATACCGTTCGTTTGCATTGGCTGGTGGGGTTATGATTCAGGGACAGGCGGGAACTGTCTACTTACACAAACCTGGGGTGGGTTCAAGTCGCGAACGATTCCAGGCGACTCTTTCCGGGGCGGGAAGGCTCCTATTTCCGATTTGTTCCGGTCCAGAGGCGAGGCGTCCTCCAGAAAAGGGTCGAGGCCCGTCCGGATCTCCCGAACGAGCCTCGCCTTTGGTGGTATAAGCCGAATTCTGTATCCGCTTTCGCGGTGGCGATCATTTATCTCACTCGGTTTCCTGAGTGCCCGGCATTTAGATGCCAGGTGCGACTATTACCCGAGGGATTCTTTCCGCTTGCGCGAGAAAAACGAGCGGGCAACTCTTCCCTCTGCTTTGTCTTGCACCACATGGGGTTTTTCCTGCGATCCCGCTTACGCGAAAATCCGGTGGGCTCTTACCCCGCCTTTTCACCCTTACCCAGCTGGGCGGTTTATTTTCTGTGACACTTTCCGTTACCCGGGACTTAGCTCCGGGTACCCTCGTTTTCACGAGGCATGTTGCCTTACGGTGTTCGGACTTTCCTCTGGCAAGAATGTTTTCCAGCCAGCGATCACCTGCCACTTCGGTGAAAATATCATAGGCCGGCAACAAGATCCAGCCGAAGGCTTCCAAGTGAATCGTCAGTTTTCTGATGAAACCGATAAAATCTGTGGTAGTCTTTCGGTCCGATTTCCCCGGGTTTTCCGGTGACGGGCCTTGAGGAAAAATCTCTTGCGCGGCGTGGGAAAACTTATATAGTCCACGCTCCCCCGCGTCTGGCGGAACTAAGGTCCGCACTGCCAGAGCGGTTTTTTTAATCTCTGAACGATTTGGACTAAACCGAATTCAGTAAAATGCCAACGATCAACCAGCTCGTAAGAAAGGGTCGCCGGAAGATGGCGGTGAAATCAAAGTCACCGGCCCTCGTCGATTGCCCGCAACGGCGCGGGGTTTGCGTGCAAGTGATGACGCGCACGCCAAAAAAGCCGAACTCCGCGCTGCGAAAGGTTGCCAAGGTGCGTTTGACCAATGGGTTTGAAGTGATCGCCTATATCCCAGGAGAAGGCCATAACCTTCAGGAGCACTCCATCGTGATGGTTCGTGGTGGCCGGGTTAAGGATCTGCCTGGAGTCCGTTATCATATCGTTCGGGGAACGCTGGATAGCCTCGGGGTGGATGGGCGTCGCAGAAGTCGATCGAAATACGGTGCCAAACGTCCGAAATCAGGTGCAGAAGCAGCCGCGGCAGGAAAAGGGGCCGCAAAAGGTAAGAAGAAGTAAAATTTGGCGGTAATCGGGCCATGGCCCGGCTCCGCGGCGAAAGAAACTATGTCACGTCGGCACAGAGTCATTCATAAGATTGAGTCACTGGACAGCAGATACGGCAGCCCGGTGGTGGCGCGTCTGATCAGTACCGTTATGCGAAGCGGCAAAAAATCGGTCGCCGAGCGAATCGTGTACGAAGCGATTGAACGCAGCCGGGAGGGGTCGGATTCTGTTGATCCGCTCGATACCCTGCACAAGGCGCTTGAGAATGCGAAGCCTCGACTCGAGGTGAAATCCAGACGGGTCGGTGGGGCAACTTACCAGGTCCCGATCGAAGTGCCCCAGGAGCGACAAGTTTCGCTGGCCATGCGGTGGCTGGTCAATTTTGCCAAGAAGCGACGTGGGACAATGACCGCCAGTTTAGCGGCGGAAATTAAGGATGCCGCGTCAGGTCAGGGAAACGCGATCAAGAAGCGTGACGACACGCACAAAATGGCGCAAGCCAACCGGGCTTTCGCGCACTTCAGGTGGTAACCGATATGTCTACACCTGTCCTAGAGATAGAGAAGTCGAGTGTTATGACGACAAACCCTAATTCTCCAAATCGTGCTTACCCCCTGGAACGTACTCGGAACATTGGTATCAGCGCCCATATTGATGCCGGTAAGACCACGTTGACCGAGCGGATCCTCTTTTACACAGGAATGATCCACCGGATAGGCGACGTGGATGACGGTAACACCGTGACTGATTGGATGGAGCAGGAAAGAGAGCGCGGCATTACGATTACCTCTGCGGCGACGACCTGTTTTTGGAACCAGCGCAAGGAAGAGGGCGTTTTCAAACTTTTCGAAAATCAACCGCAGCGGGTCAACATCATTGATACGCCCGGCCATGTCGATTTTACGGCGGAGGTGGAGCGTTCCTTGCGGGTTTTGGACGGTGCCATTCTGGTGTTCGATAGCGTAGCTGGCGTTCAACCGCAAACCGAGACGGTCTGGCGCCAAGCTAATAAATATAACGTTCCCCGGATCTGTTTTGTTAATAAAATGGATAAGGTTGGTGCCAATTTCGATAATGTCATTAAAGAGATTCGGACCAAGCTTGGGGCGAACGCCTGGCCAGTATTGATTCCCCTAGGCAAGGAAGATTATCTCAAGGGCCAGCTCGACGTCATCAATAAGAAAGCGATCATTTTCTCAGACAGCGATTCTTTCGGCTCTGTCTACGAGATCACTGCGATACCGGATGAGCATAAGGAGCTTGTCGACAGGGCCTATAACGACCTCGTCGAACAGGTAGCCAACCTGGACGAAGAAGTCGGAACTCTCTTCCTTGAAGAAAAGCCGGTAACACCAAAAGATCTGAAAGCGGGAATCCGCCGGCTGACCATTGCCAATCAATTTATTCCGGTCGCCGGCGGTTCTGCATTTAAGAACAAGGGTGTTCAATATCTCGTAGATGCGGTGGTCGATTATCTTCCGAGTCCCCTCGACATCCCTCCGGCCAGAGGAATTGATCCTGATACGAACGAAGAAAAGTTCGCACCGACTGATGACAATGCGGATTTTTGTTCACTGGCGTTCAAGCTCTGGAGCGATCCGTTTGTCGGCAAACTGGTGTTTTTCCGCGTCTATTCTGGAAAACTTTCAAAGGGAGATACGGTTTACAACCCGCGCACGAACAAGCGGGAGCGCATCAGTCGGTTGATTCAGATTCAGGCGGATAAGCGCGAAGATGTGGATACCTGTTATTCGGGCGATATCGCGGCCATCGTCGGCATCAAAAATATTACAACGGGCGACACGCTCTGCGAAGAATCGGCGCAGATCCTTTTGGAACCGCCGTCGTTCCCGGAGCCAGTGATATCGATGGCAATCGAGCCGAAGACAAAGGTCGATCAGGAAAAAATGGCCACTGCCCTTCAGCGCTTGTCTGAAGAAGATCCAACCTTCCGCGTCTATACCCACGAAGACACTGGGCAGACGATCATTGCCGGGATGGGTGAGTTACATCTGGAAATTATCCGGGACCGAATGTTGCGCGAGTTCAAGGTCGACGCGAACGCCGGTAAACCGCAGATTGCCTATCGCGAAACGATCACCAAAAACGCCACCGGCGAAGGGAAGCTCATCAAGCAGTCCGGCGGCCGAGGTCAATACGGACATGTCGTGGTGAAAGTCGAACCACGTGAGCGGGGCAAGGGCGTTACGATTGAGAACAAGATTGTGGGTGGTGCTATTCCCAAGGAGTACATCCCGGCGGTGAAGAAGGGGATCGAAGAATCGGTCTCCAACGGTGTGGTCGGAGGATACCAGGTTATCGATTTTTATGTGGAGATTGTGGATGGATCGTATCACGACGTCGATTCGAACGAGCTGGCATTCAAGCTCGCCGCGATTTTTGCGATGAAGGATGCTTTCAAGAAGGGGCACTCGATCCTTCTGGAGCCGATTATGAAAGTGGAGTGCGTCACGCCGGATGAATATCAGGGTGATATTATGGGGGATTTAAATCGGCGTCGTGGCCGCATCATGAACATGGAAGCGAAAAACTTTGCCACCATCGTTCATGCGGAAGTACCGCTGGCCGAAATGTTCGGTTACGCGACCGCGATCCGGTCGCTTTCCAAAGGACGCGCTTCTTATTCAATGGAGCCGTCCCATTTTGAAGCTGTACCTGCCCAGATTGTTGCGGCGGTGTTGGATCAGAAAGGAGCATAAGTTATGGCGAACGGTCAACGCATTCGTATCCGCCTAAAAGGTTTCGATTACCGTATGCTGGACCAGTCTGCGGTGGAGATTGTAGAAACGGCTAAACGCACCGGCGCCAAAGTTGCTGGTCCGATTCCGTTACCGACGAAGATTGAGAAGTTCACAGTGAACCGGTCCCCGCACGTCGACAAAAAGTCGATGGACCAATTCGAAATGCGCACTCACAAGCGTCTTCTTGATATTATCGAGCCGACCGCGAAGACGGTAGACGAGCTGCGCAAACTGAATCTTCCGGCCGGGGTCGATATCACCATTAAGATTTAACGGTTGTCCCAAAAGAGAAATGAAGATTGGACTTTTAGGTCGAAAAATCGGGATGACACGTGTCTACGACGCGAATGGGAAAGCTACGCCGGTCACAGTGATTGAAGCGGGAGGCAACACTGTTCTCCAGATCAAGAGCCCCGAGACGGATGGGTATAACGCGGTGCAGGTCGGCTTCGGTGCACAGAAAGAATCGCGTGTTACCGAGCCATTGCTTGGGCATTTCAAGAAGGCTAATTCCGAGCCCAAAAAATTCGTAAGAGAGTTTCGCCTGCCGGATGGAATGAAGCTGGCCGGAGATCTGGACGTCGGCGTAACCCAGTTTCAGCCGGGGGAGTTTGTGGATGTGATCGGTCAGTCAAAGGGAAAAGGGTTTCAAGGGGTGGTGAAGAAGCACGGATTTGCCGGGCAACCGGCGGCTCATGGATCCAAGACCCATCGCCGCAACGGTGCTATCGGAAACCGGTCTACTCCAGGGCGAGTCTGGCGAAACATGGGAATGCCCGGACACATGGGGGACGACCGGGTGACTGTTCAGAATCTACGGATCGTCCAGGTACGCCCGGAAGAAAACGTTATTTTAGTGTGCGGGGCGGTTCCGGGATCCAACGGAAGCTATGTCGTCATACGACCGGCGAAGAAAAAACAGGATTTGCAGGGAGGGAAAACTGAATGAGTGCAAGCGTTTTGACAATAGCAGCAGCCAAAGAGGCTAAAATCGAGGTGATAGAAAACGGGCGCGGCACCCAAGCCCTCCACGATGTGGTCGTTGCTCTTCGAGCAAATCGAAGAAGCGGTTCTGCGAATACGAAAACGAAGGCCCAAGTAGCGTATTCCGGGAAAAAGCCTTGGCGCCAAAAAGGGACAGGTCGTGCCCGCGCCGGATACGCTTCCTCGCCGGTGTGGTCCGGTGGCGGCGTGGCTTTTGGTCCGAAGCCCAGAGACTACTCGAAGAAAGTCACCAAGAGTGTCAAGCGCCTGGCTCTCCTGAAGGCGCTCAGTTCCAGGATTCTTGCGGGTGATGTGTTGGTGGCTGACGAAATCAAGGTCGCTACTCCGAAAACCAAAGAATTTGTATCTTTTCTGAAGACCCAGACTGACGCGCGCAAGGTTCTGCTGATCTCCACCCAATTTGATGAGGTCACTTACAAAGCGGCAAGGAATATTCAGCCGGTCTTGTTGAACACTGCGGCTGAAGTCAATACCGAACAGCTGCTCGCATTTCAAAAGATCATCGTGACCAACGAAGCGTTGGCTAAACTGGCGGAGAGATTGGCATGAATGAACCAACGAACCTGATTCATAATATTCGCCTGACGGAGAAAGCCAGTCTTCTCGGAGAGAAGTATAATCAATACGTTTTCCGGGTCGATCCGCGCGCCAACAAGGTTCAGATCAAGCAGGCGATCCAGGAGCTTTTCGGGAAGAAGGTTCTCCGGGTCAACACTGCCCAGTACGCCGGGAAAAAGAAGCGAGAACGCCGGGCCGATTTCGGCAGGCGGGCGCATTGGAAGAAGGCGATCGTCACGCTCGCCGAAGGGGAGAAAATAGATCTCGTTTAGCAGGAGTCCGGAACCATGGCATTAAAGAACTTTAGACCGCTCACTCCAGCTCAGCGTTTCAAACAGACGCCGGGGTTCGAAGAGATCACCAAGGATAAGCCGGAGAAATCTCTGCTCGAGCCGCGGAAGCGATCTGGCGGCCGCAACAATACTGGACGCCTGACATCGCGACATATCGGAGGCGGCCACAAACAAAAATATCGCATCATCGATTTCAAGCGGAGGCTTCGAGATGTCGCGGCGACGGTGGAAGGGATCGAATACGATCCGAATCGTTCGGCCCGTATCGCTCTTCTCCAATATCCGGGGGGTGAGAAAACGTACATACTTGCGCCGACCGGCCTCAAGGTTGGGGCGAAGGTGATCGCTGGTGATAATGTGGCGCCGGATCTTGGGAACGCTCTACCACTGAAATCGATTCCCTTGGGAACAGCTGTTCACAATGTTGAGATCATCCCGGGCAGAGGGGGCCAGGTGGCTCGGAGTGCCGGACAGCAGGCAATTTTGAGTAACCGTGAAGCGGGGTATGCGCTGGTCCGCCTGCCCTCGGGCGAGATTCGCCGAATTCACGAGAACGCTTACGCTACGATTGGGCAGGTCGGAAACGTCGAACATATGAATGTTTCGAGCGGCAAGGCGGGTCGCAGCCGTTGGTTGGGTCGGCGCTCGCACGTTCGCGGCATGGCGATGAACCCGATCGACCACCCGATGGGTGGTGGTCAGGGAAAGAGCAAGGGTGGCGGTGGTCGACATCACCCTGTCAGTCCTTGGGGTCAGTTATCCAAAGGGTTTAAGACCCGTCGGAAGCATAAGCCGAGCGACTCGGTGATCATCGAACGACGCAAGAGCAGAAAAAAGACGAAGTAATTTATGTCCAGATCGTTAAAAAAAGGTCCATTCGTGGACGCAAAACTTCTCGAGAAGGTCGAGAAAATGAGTGCTGCCACCGGCGCGAAGAGGCCGATCAAGACTTGGTCGCGGCGATCGATGATCACCCCTGATTTTGTGGGTCACACTTTTCTGGTGCATAACGGGAAGATTTTTAACTCGGTGTTTGTGACTGAAAATATGGTTGGGCATAAGCTGGGCGAATTTTCGCCTACCCGAACTTTCAAGAAACATGGTGCCCATACCGCCAAGGTGGCGAAGTAAGGAGCGTCTGGTCCCGACGTAAAAGCAAATGCAGGTAACATCGACATATCGATTTGCGCGAATCTCGGCGTTCAAAGCGCGTGAAGTGACCCGCGAAATACAGGGTCATTCGGCCTCGGAGGCTCTGGACCTGTTGGCATTCAGTCCAAAAAAAGCGGCGGTGCTGGTGAAAAAAACGCTGAAAAGCGCGATCGCCAACGCGGAAAACAATGCTGAACTCAAGGTGGACACCCTCCTCGTTAAGGAAGCGGTGGTCGGAGAGGGCCCTACCTTTAAGCGGTTTCGCGCACGAGCTCGGGGTGGCGCCAGTCCGCTTCGAAAGCGGACCAGTCATATCCGAATCGTGCTCAGCGATGAGCTGGTGCCGGAGGCTCCCGCAAAACGCAAGAAACAGCGGACGACCTCGCGCCGGGGCGCGGCCGGCCAGAAGCCGAGAGTCGCCCGAGAATCCGGGAAAGAGCGGGGCGCCGGTGAGGCGACTTCGAGTGAGGAAGCTCCAAAGAAAGTCGGTAAACTAGCTGGCTCCAGTGATCCGACCAGCGAAACCAAGCTGGCAGAAGAGAAAGAGTAAGTATGGGACAGAAAGTTAATCCGATTGGATTTCGACTTGCGCTGAACAAAGACTGGCGGTCGCGCTGGTATGCTTCAACGAAAGAATTTCCGGAGTTTCTGCATGCCGATCTGAGGATCCGGCGTTTTGTGAAGCAGAAGCTTTCGATGGCGGCGGTTTCGAAAATCGTCATCGAACGCGCATGGAACAGTATCCGAGTCACTATTTTTACCGCTCGGCCAGGTATCGTGATTGGACGGAAGGGGGCCGAGATCGAGAAGATGACCGAAGAGATCACCCGCATGTCGGGCGGCAAACAGGTCAAGATCGATATTCAGGAGATTAAGACCCCGGAATTGGACGCGCAGCTAGTGACCGAAAATGTCGCGTTGCAGATTGAGCGTCGTATTTCGTTCAGGCGAGCTATGAAGAAGGCGGTGCAAACGACGATGGATTTTGGGGCTTTGGGGATTAAAATTCGTTGCTCGGGCCGGCTCGGCGGCGCGGAGATTTCGCGCGCTGAATGGTATCGCGAAGGCAAAATACCGTTGCACACATTGCGTACCCCGATCGATTACGGCTTCGCGGAGGCCAACACGGTTTACGGTAAGATCGGTGTGAAATGCTGGATCTGCAAACCGGAACCGGTCATCGATCAGCAATCGCAGAAAAGAGAGGGGACGCATGAACCGGCCCCAGCATCCAGATAATTTTTATTCGGGAGAAATCGTATGCCATTGATGCCAAAGAGAGTGAAGTACCGGAAGACCCAGCGAGGAAGTCGCACCGGCACCGCTTCCCGAAATATCACCATTGCCTTTGGGGAATACGCTCTGCAGACCCTCGATCGGGCTTGGATCACCAACACCCAGATCGAAGCGGCGCGTGTTGCTTTAACGCGCAACATGAAGAGGAAAGGAAAACTTTGGATCAAAATTTTCCCGGACAAATCAGTGACGAAACGGCCGCCGGAAACTCGAATGGGTAAGGGCAAAGGGAATCCCGAGTTTTGGGTGGCGACGGTTCGGCCCGGTAACATTCTTTTTGAGTTGGACGGCGTGACAGAATCGGTGGCCCGGGAGTCGTTGCGGCTGGCCGCGACCAAGCTACCAGTGAAGACCCGATTTATCAGCCGCCAGCGGGCGATCGTTGGATAGTTATCCGGATTGGAGTCATGAAAATCAAGGAATTACGCGAAATGAGTAACGAAGAGCTGGTCGCTCGGCGATACGAGCTGCGCAAGGACGCATTCAATCTTCGTCTGCAACAACAGACTGGTGCGTCGGAGAAA
This sequence comes from uncultured Verrucomicrobiae bacterium, assembly GCA_963742335.1. Classification (GTDB taxonomy): domain Bacteria; phylum Verrucomicrobiota; class Verrucomicrobiia; order Chthoniobacterales; family JAFAMB01; genus JAFAMB01. The sequence goes on along the minus strand of CAVULL010000004.1, from coordinate 279,966 downwards.
CCGAGCGTGATCCGGATTAGCCGCCGAGAGGTTGCTCGCATCGAGACGATATTGTCCGAGCGCACCAGGAAATTAGAGAGCTGAGCGGACAGAGCCGACTTCTGCGTGGTTGGCAGAAAATTTTAGAAGGTAAAAATGAGTGAAGAGACTGTGAAAGCTGAAGGTACTGCCACGGCGGCTGAGGACGCCGGTTTGACGGGCGATCGTGCTGCGACGCCCGAAACACCGGCCATTTCACCGCAGCAGTCTGAAATTCCGAAGCGGCATCTTCGGAAGAGCCGTGTCGGTCAGGTCGTTTCCAATAAAATGGAAAAGACGATCGTGGTTGAGGTGGTTCGACGAGTCCCGCACGCGAAATTCGGGAAAATCGTGAAGCGAACCAAAAAATTGTATGCGCACGACGAGAAGAACCAATGTTCGATTGGGGATCTGGTGCGGATTGAAGAAACCAGACCTTTGAGCCGCTTGAAGCGTTGGCAACTGGCCGAAGTATTGAAGCACTAATTTGTGAAGGCCTAGACCATGATCCAGATTCGTTCCAGATTAGATGTCGCCGATAATACCGGTGCGCGGATGGCGACCATGATTGGGGTCATTGGCAAACAGACTCCCTACGCCTCCATTGGCGATGTGATCACCTGCAATGTGAAAGAGGCTTCGGCCAACGGCACCGTTAAAAAAGGTGAAGTGGTACGAGCGGTGGTGGTCCGGACAAAGCAACCGATGAAGCGGGATGATGGCTCGTACCTGCGTTTCGATAACAACGCTATTGTGATTATTGACAAAGATCTGAACCCGAGAGGGACGCGCATCTTCGGGCCGGTGGCCCGGGAACTGCGCGAGAAAAATTTCATGAAGATCATTTCACTCGCTCCGGAGGTGTTATGAGCAAGCTGCGGTTTCATGTAAAAAAGGGAGACGAGGTTAAGGTTATCTCCGGCAATCATCAGGGAGCGTCCGGGAAAGTGTTGCAGGTTTTGCCGAAAAAACAGCAGGTCCTCATTGAAGGAGTGCGGCTCATTAAAAAGACGCAGCGCAAATCGCAGGATAATCCGAATGGAGCAATTATCACTCGCGAAGGGCCGGTTCACGTTTCGAACGTGAAACTGATTGAAACCCATGTGGCCAAGCCCGCGAAGAAAAAGCGGGGAGAGTAAAAGATGCAAGCAGAACTGTACAAGGAATACCAAACAAGGGTGATACCGGCTCTGAGCAAGAGCCTTGGCTACAAAAACGTTTTCCAGGTACCGAAGGTCGACAAGGTTGTCGTAAACACCTGCATCCCGGCTCAAGGGGCGGATCTGAAACAGGCGCTTGAGGATGCCAAGAAGGAACTAGCGGTCATTACGGGACAGAAACCGGCAGAAACGAAATCAAAAAAGAGCATCTCCAACTTCAAGCTTCGGAAAGGACAGGCAATCGGGGCGAAGGTGACTTTGCGTGGCGATCGGATGTACGAATTTCTGGAGCGTCTCATAAAAATGGCCTTGCCGCGAATTCGAGATTTTCGGGGCATCTCTCCCAAGGCTTTTGACGGTCATGGCAATTACACGCTTGGTGTCCCGGATCAATCGATTTTCCCCGAAGTCGACCTCGACAAAATCAAGCGCAACGTCGGGTTTGACGTCACGATCGTCACTACCGCGAATACGAATGAGGAGGCTAAGGCGCTTTTAACTGAGCTCGGCATACCGTTTAGCGACAAGAAGCAGCCCACCAAAGCTTCAACGCAGGAGAACCATTGATGAGTAACCTTTCAGACCCGATTGCAGATTTTCTGACCCGCCTTCGCAATGCGGCTCGTGCGCACCGAGGCGATGTTTCAGCGCCTTATTCGCGAATTAAAGAGGAGATCGCTCGAATCTTGAAGCGAGAAGGATATATCTCCGAATTCGAAATCGATACCCAAAGCAAGCCGGCGCAAATCAAAGTGACCATGAAGTTCGTTAACCGTACTTCAGCCTTAACGGGTCTAAAAAGGGTCAGTAAGCCTGGATTACGGAAATACGTCGGCTCCGCCGACATTCCGCGGGTGCTCGGCGGTATGGGTGTCGCGATCCTGTCGACCTCAAGAGGGATTATTACTGGTCGCGAAGCTCGCAAAGAACGGGTCGGCGGCGAATTGTTGGCTCTGGTTTGGTAAGGAGGTTCTGCATGTCTCGTATCGGCAAAAAATCGATCGAAATTCCTGAAAAAGTAAAGTTGGCCGTGTCCGATACTGGCTCGATCAAGGTTGAAGGTCCGAAGGGTAAGCTGGAGTGGGTTCTACCGGCGTCGATCAAGCTTCGGATTGAGGGCAAAGAAGCAGTACTGGATCGGGACACCGAGAGCAGATCTGTCAAAGCGCTTCACGGTCTTTCGCGCAGTTTGGTCTATAACATGGTGGTCGGCGTCAGCCAGGGTTTCCAGAGAGGTCTTGAAATTCACGGAGTCGGATTCAGGGCTCAGGTGCAGGGGAAAAATCTGAACTTGAGCATCGGTTTCTCGCATCCGGTAGTGTTTGCCATCCCGGAGGGAATTAAGATCACTGTACAGGAAAACACCAAGCTCCTGATCGAGGGGATTGACAAACAAGTGGTAGGCCAGGTGGCCGCGGACATTCGGTCTTTCTATCCTCCAGAACCTTATAAAGGGAAGGGGATTCGATACACTGGCGAACAGATTCTCCGCAAAGAGGGCAAGACGGTTCAATAACAACGATGCAGGCAGACAACAGGAACTGGTCTGTCCTTAAAGAGTAAAATGGAAACGATTGATCGCATTAAGATCCGGCATAAACGAATTCGGCGGCGCGTGACCGGGACCGCGGCCCGGCCACGACTCGCGGTGCATTTCTCCGGACAACACATTTACGCGCAAGTGATCGACGACTCTGCCGGCAAAACCGTGGTAGCGGCTTCGACCGTTGAATCGGACGTGAAAGGGAAGCGCAGGACGAATGCCAACGTGGCGACTGCGGAAAAGGTCGGTGCGCTGGTTGCTGAAAGAAGTCTGCAGAAAAACATCAAAGCTGTGGTATTTGACCGTGGAGGTTTTAGTTACCACGGAAAAGTGAAAGCGTTGGCCGATGCGGCACGCGCTGGTGGTTTGGAGTTCTAGCGAGAAATTTGGTGGGAATCGGACAGACTCCTACTCCCTCCACCGCAAAAATATATATGGCAAATGACGGAAGAAATCGTCGTAATGACAACTCGGATCGGGGACAGAAAGGCGACACGACCGAGAAAGTGGTGTTCATCAACCGCTGCGCGAAGGTGGTTAAAGGCGGACGCCGTTTTAGTTTCAGCGCGTTGATCGTCGCCGGTGACCATAAAGGCAAGGTTGGCTATGGTTTCGGCAAAGCGAACGAAGTTTCGGAGGCGATACGCAAAGCATCCGAATCCGCCCGCAAGTCGATGGTTGCGGTCGCTGTTTTTGAGAACACCATTCCGCATGAGGTGATTGGGGAGTTTGGCGGCGGCCGAGTTCTGTTGCGGCCCGCGTCTCCCGGTACCGGCGTCATCGCTGGTGGTGGTGTCAGGGCGGTTGTCGAAGCCGCTGGGATAAAGGATGTGCTCGCCAAATCGCTGGGTTCCAGCAATCACGCGAATGTGGTCAAAGCCACCATTGAAGCGTTACGTGGACTTCGCCGTCGCCAGGATATTCTCAAGCTTCGCGGCAAGGAAACCAGGTAGGAACGCGCTCCTGCGATTTTTGACGACGAGCGAAGAAAACAATTCGGACGCGCAGGAGCGCGTCCCTACCGAGAATTTACTAATTATGCGTTTACATGAATTAAAGCCTCGCCCGGGGTCAAAGCATCGGGTTAAACGCCTCGGCTGTGGCGAAAGCTCAGGCCACGGGAAAACCAGCGGCAAAGGCCATAAAGGACAGAAGGCTCGTTCCGGAGGAAGCATCCGACTTGGTTTCGAAGGCGGTCAGATGCCGCTGATTCGGCGATTACCGAAACGGGGATTCAATAACGCGGCTTTCAAGACTTCTTATGCGCTTGTCAACCTGGGCGACCTCCAGCAGTTCGAAGAGGGTGTCCAGGTAAATGAGAAGTTGCTGCGTGAAAAAGGGCTCGTTAGTGGAAAATTCGACGGGTTGAAGATTTTAGGGCGTGGTGCACTTACGAAAAAGCTGACAGTTGAAGCCGACAAATTCAGCGAAACTGCGCGACAGGGGATCGAAAAGGCCGGTGGATCGGTGATTATTCGCGGATAATTTCGAGTCGTTCGCCCCCATGATATCGGCCTTCACGAATATCTTCAAAATTCCCGAGCTGCGGCAACGTATCCTGTTTACGGTTGCCATGCTGGTCATTGTCCGAGCCGGCGCGGCAATCACGATTCCCGGAGTGAATGCTCATGTCTTGAATGAGTGGTTTCAGACCTCGATGGCGAAATCGGCCGGCGGAGGTGTGGCTGCTCTTTTCAATATTTTCGCCGGCGGCGCGCTTGAGCACTGCGCCATCTTTTCGCTTGGGATCATGCCGTATATCAGCGCATCGATCATGATGCAGCTGCTAACCGCCGTGGTGCCCCGGCTCAACAAGCTGGCGCGCGAGGATGGCGGCCGGCAAAAGATCACTCAGTACACTCGGTACGTGACTTTGGCGCTTTGCATTTTCCAAGGATACCTGCTGGCCGTCTCGATGCAGAATCCTTCCTCAAATCCTTTCTTACAGGGGATCGAGGCGGTGACAGCCAGGCTGGGACCCCTGGTTCAGAACCCTGGTCTTGGTTTTCAACTCGTTGCGACGATGACACTGAGCGCAGGAACGATGTTCCTGATGTGGGTGGGGGATCAGATTACTGATCGCGGGATCGGCAATGGAACATCGTTGATCATCACCGTCGGGATCGTTGCTTCGCTGCCCGGAGCATTGGTTCAAGTGTGGAACACGTTCGTTCCGACCGGAGGCGCTCCCAGCCGAGTCAGCCCGATCGTGCTCGTTCTGATGATTGCCTTTCTGGTGCTGGTCGTGGCATCCGTCATCGCGCTGACCCAAGGTCAGCGAAGGGTCAGCATTCAATACGCCAAACGTGTCGTCGGCCGCAAAGTGTACGGCGGCCAGACTCAGTATCTGCCTTTGAAAGTGAACTCGGTCGGAGTGATGCCGTTAATCTTTGCCCAGGCGATCCTGCTCTTTCCTTCTACGATCCTGAGCATGGCATTCCGAAACCAGGAATGGGCGGTGACGCTTTCAAACGCTCTGGCCGTGGGCTTCTGGCATTACGCGCTGACTGCAGCTCTGATTTTCTTCTTCAGCTATTTCTGGGTTGCCATCCAGTTTCAGCCAACCCAGATCGCGGACGATCTTAAAAAATACAACGGCTACATTCCCGGATATCGGCCGGGCAAGCCGACGGCGGAATTTCTCGAGTACACCCTGACAAGATTGACTTTTGCCGGTGCGCTGTTCTTAACAATTATCGCGGTGATCCCGGAAACCATGATCACCTGGCTCGGAGTTCCGCGGATGACGGCGCGATTTTTTGGCGGCACTAGCCTCTTAATCATTGTCGGCGTGCTGTTAGATACGATGCGGCAGGTCGAGACCTATCTTATTCAGCGGCACTACGATGGCTTTTTGCGCAAGGGCCGTATCCGAGGTCGATTTGAGCGCACCGCAAGCGGGACAGGCAAGGTCGTCAAGGAAGGTGTCCTTTTATGGATGTGGGTCGCTTTCGCGCTCTTGGCGGTTGCAGGTGTGGCCGTCTCTATCTTCGTGAACCAAAGATGAGTTGATCGGGGTGAAGAGGCGAATCGTTCTTCTAGGCCCGCCGGCTTCCGGGAAAGGGACCCAGGCAGAGTTCATCCAGAAAAGATTTGGTATCCCGGCTACATCGACCGGAGCGATTCTTCGAGCAGAAGCCAAACGCGGGACAGCGGTTGGAATGATGGCCGCCGGAATCATCTCGAAAGGCAGCTTGGCGCCCGATGAATTGGTTTTGCAGTTGGTGGCGGCATGGCTAGACAAGATTGACGGTTCTTTTTTGTTCGATGGATTCCCCCGAACGGTCATCCAAGCCGAGCAATTCGAGGTTTTACTTCGTCAGCGTCGATCTGCACTCGAACTCGCGATTTTGTTGGAGGTCCCGGAACCGATCATTCGGGAGCGCATGTCACGAAGATTGACCTGCTCCAATTGTGGGAAAGTGATCAGTCTCGGACGGCACGTGCAAGAGGCGAACGAACCATGTCCAAATTGCGGGGGCAAACTCGAAGTCCGCAATGACGATAACCTCGGGGTCTTGGCGCGCCGGATGAAGGAGTACAGAGAGAAAACTGTTCCGGTAACAGACTTTTACGATAGTCGAGGTATATTGGCACGCCTCGACGCTAGTCGTGCGGGGAAGGCGGTTTTTGAGGATGTGAGTGAACTAATTGAAGCATGATCCCAATCAAGACGCTGCAGGAAATTGATAAGATGCGAGCCTCTTGCAAGCTGGCGAGTGCCATCCTTGAGCAGCTATCTGCGATGCTCTGTCCCGGGATCACGACCAAGGATGTCGATCAGGCCGGGGCGAAGCTGATGGCGGAAGCCGGTTGCAAAAGCGCCTTTCTCGGTTACCGACGTTTTCCTGGTCACATCTGCATTTCGGTGAACGATGAGGTGGTTCACGGGATCGGCGGCTCGCGACGTGTTCAATACGGGGACGTCGTGAAACTGGATATTGGCGTCGTGCTGGACGGTTTCGTGGGTGATACGGCGGCTACAATCCCCGTAGGATTGATAAGCGAGGATGTACAAAGGCTTCTTGCTGTTACGGAAGAGGCATTAAGCAAAGGAATAGGAAATGTGCGCGAAGGCCGGCGCTTGAACGAAGTCTGCGCAGCGATCCAGGACGAAGTGGAATCGAATGGATTTAGTGTGGTCAAGGAATTTGTGGGGCATGGCGTTGGTCGCCATCTTCACGAGGAGCCTCAGATCCCGAACTATCGGAGCCCAGGTGCGATGGCAAAGCTGAAGGCCGGAATGACTCTGGCGATCGAGCCGATGGTGAATATGGGCCGCGCGGCGGTCAAGGTTCTGGATGACGACTGGACTGTTGTCACGGCCGACCATTTGCCCTCCGCGCACTTCGAACACACCGTTTTAGTGACAAAAAGTGAACCAGAGATTTTGACATGGCGCGAAAAGACGTCATCGAAGTTGAAGGCAAGGTAATTGAGTTGCTGCCCAATACGATGTTTCGGGTGGCCTTACCTAACGGACATCGGATTCTGGCACATATCTCCGGAAAAATGCGATTGCACTTCATTCGGATCTTGCCAGGAGACAAAGTTATGGTAGAAATGTCCCCTTACGACTTGACGAAAGGCCGAATAACCTTCCGGCAAAAGTAAGGTTGTTTTGAAAGAGAAGCGCGCCTGAGAGGGTATCTCCTCGGGTTGCGTTTTTTTGTCCCCTGAGGACGAATTTGGATGAAAGTGCGACCTTCTGTAAAGCGGCTCTGTGAGAGCTGCAGAATTATAAAAAGAAAGAATGTGGTTCGCGTGGTTTGCAAAAACCCGCGACACAAACAGCGACAGGGCTGAGCTCCGTGGATGAACCAGTTGCGACTGATTTTTGCCATTGAGCGATCCCTACTAATTGGATATGCCTCGATTACTTGGAGTTGATATACCTGGAGATAAACGGATCGAAGCTTCGTTGCCGTACATTTACGGCATCGGACCGAAGACCGCGAAAAAGATCCTTGATCAAGCGAACATCGATCCAAACGTGCGCGCGAAGAACCTGACGCCGGAACAGTTGGGTCAGATTGTGCACGAAATTAATGGGATCGGATTACTGATCGAAGGTGATTTGCGGCGCGACATTCAAGGAAACCTGAAGCGTTTGCAGGCGATCCGATGCTATCGAGGGACACGTCATATCCGCGGGCTGCCCGTGCGCGGCCAAAGAACATCAACGAACGCCCGCACCCGGAAAGGTCCCAGGAAAACAGTCGGTGTACAACGCAACAAGGACGCCAAGGCAGGTAAAGTCTAATTCAGGGAAACGAAGGAATGCCTAACGAAACCACGACTCCCGCGCCGGCTCCAGGGAAAGAACCCGCAGCCGCGGCTCAGCCAGCGGTATCATCCGACGCACCAGCTCCTGTAACTCCAACTCCAACGACACCCCCTCAGACCCCGGCGCCAGCTCCGGCTGAACCTGCCAAGGCGGTACGCACCCCGAAGCCGAAGACCAAGAAAGAGGGCGCGCCCGCTGAAGGCAGCAAAGTGAGTCTCTCACTCGACGGCGGTGAAGCCGAGAAGCCGAAGATTGTTAAAGCGAAAGGGAGCAAGAACGTTTCTGCCGGAGTTGCGCATATCCTTGCTACTTTTAATAATACAATTGTTTCCATTACGGATCTGACCGGTAGCGTCATCGGCTGGTCCAGCGCGGGAAAAGTCGGCTTCAAAGGGTCTCGCAAGAGCACGGCGTATGCCGCGCAGCTGGTGGCTCAGGACGCTTGCCGACAGGCTATGGGACATGGCTTGAAAGAAGTGGAAGTTCTGGTCAAAGGCCCCGGTGCCGGACGGGAGTCTGCGGTCCGCGCGATTCAGGCCATTGGCCTCGATATCTCGGTGATCCGGGACGTCACACCTGTTCCGCATAACGGTTGCCGGCCGCCGAAACAGCGCCGCGTCTGATCCGAGAGGAAAATTAATCATGGCTCGTTACACCGGTCCCAAATCGAAAATCAGTCGTCGTTACGGAATCGCTCTGTTCGGTCCGAGCAAAGCGCTGGAGAGGAAGAATTATCCGCCCGGCATGCACGGTCCGAAAGGTTCTCGCCGAAAGCAATCAGAGTACGCCATTGCGCTCGGCGAGAAACAGAAGTTGCGGCACATGTATGGCCTGATGGAACGACAGTTTCGTCGCTACTTCGAAACCGCACTGCGAAAGCGTGGTGTGACAGGTGAGACCCTGCTGCAAATGCTGGAGACCCGGCTCGACAATGTCGTCTACCGCCTTGGATTTGCGAATTCCCGGAGCGCAGCACGTCAGTTGGTGTCTCACGGACATGTGACCGTGAACAATCGCAAGGTGAATGTCTCTTCTTATAACCTGAAACCGGGAGACGCAGTTTCAATCAAAGAGCGGCCCGGTTCACGACGATTGGTCACACGAAATCTTGAGCTAACCCAAATCCAGCCGGTCCCTGATTGGCTGGTGGTGGATAAAGATCAATTCCATGGAAAAATGATGCGAACTCCTTCACGCGAAGAGATCGCTCCGGTGGTCAATGAGCAGCTCGTTGTTGAGCTTTATTCCAGATAGGCGCCTTTAATCGGTTGTCGAGGTTGACGCCCCTTTCTAAACACTCGGAAGAACTCTTCCTCGATGTTGGCCTGCGACATTTCCATGTAGGCGCTGACCGCGCTCTGGATGGTTAAATTGCCTTCTCGCAGAGAAGCTCCGAATAAGTATTCAAAGGGTGTGAGATGGGGACGCGCTGATTCCAACTCACGCCGGATCAGATACGAGAGTGGACCGACGCCTTCATAGAAATTCACTTTTGCGAATTCTTCTATAACCCTTTCGACGGCGTACTCGATTCGTCTGATCTCCACCTTCCATCTACCGCGGTCCCAGGTGACAAGTCCGAAACTCGCTCGGCGGTCACCGTCAAAGGGAAACCCGACTGCTCCGACATTCACTAAAAGTGTGGCGTTGATCTGCCGAACAAAAGGAAGGTGAGAATGCCCGACGCAGAGAAGACCAGGGGGATCGTTGCCGATCATTTCTTTGGCTTGCGCTTCCGTGGTTGTTGGGAAAAAACCTTCGTTGTTCGATCTTGGTGAACCGTGGGCGATGGTGATCGAACCCTGATCCGGACCGATCAAAGTGGTGGCAATCGGCAGCTGTCTGATTGACTCCACAAAATCGCTTGTCAGATCGGCAGTCCACCGGGCGGGGAGCCAGTTGTAATAATAATCGGCATTCTGCTCGGTTGGGGATGCGTGGCTCTGTCGAATCACATAGTCTTCATGATTCCCTCGCAGCAGCGTCCACCCGGATTCTGCAACAAATTGAGTCACTTCGCGTGGATTCGGTCCACGGTTCTGAAAATCTCCGGCCACGAAAACGAGGTCGGGATCCAGCCGTTCGAGATCTGCCGCAACCGCTTCCAGGGCCGGCAGATTTCCGTGGATGTCCGAAAGGACGGCGATTTGCATCGGATGGTAGCTCTAGCGGAGATAGTGATCCTGGACAAATTCGAGCGCCTTGCTCAAGCTCGACCGGCCAAGGTAATGCGCCAGCATCGGATCAGCATCCGCCGGCAACCTGGTTCGGAGTTGTTCGATCCGTTCAGAAGCTTGCTTCAGCCGAGTTAGGTGCGTCTCTGGATTCTGATCTCTCAGCTGATGATCGGCGATGACGTTGAGCCGGTCCCGCAAAGCCTCCGCAAGCGCAAAGTAGTACTGATCCATGCTTGCCAAGTGTCGCCCGGACGCCGGTGCATTCAAGGGGTTTCCAAAACAGCTAAGCCTTCTCGGCGAGCAATTCTCCAGGTTTGGGAAGGATTAGTCTGAATCGTTGCGCAGTGAGCTCCTGCAGCAATTGTTCTAGCGCTTTAAGACAAACCGTCGGCCGGTGACTTTCGTGGAACAAAATGATGGCGCCGGAAACAATGGAACGTTTAATTCGATCGACAATTCTCCCGGAATCGTCGGTCTGCGTATCAAACGCCCTGGCACTCCAGCCGACCAGTTCGAGTCCACGTGCCGCTAGAATCGGATGCAGAAACGGATTCTTAAAGCCAGCCGGTGGACGAAACCAGATTGGTGCAGCCAGACCGATCGAAGAGATAGTTGCCTCAAAATCGTCAATTTCCCGCGCGAGAGCTCTCGGACTGAATCTCCAAAAACTGTATCTGGGATGAGTTTGCGTGTGATTTCCGATCGTATGTCCTGCATTGACTATCATCCAGGCTAGTGCCGGATATTGGGCCACTTTTACGCCGATTAAAAAAAAAGTGGCCCGCGCGTCGAACTTTTCCAGCAACGCTAGAACCTGCGGCGTGGTCTCGGGGTCAGGCCCGTCGTCGATGGTTAACCACGCGGTTCGCGCGGGAGTGAGATATTTTGTCAGAACTGGTCCGAACCCCTGAAGCGATGGAGTGAAGGCAACGAGCAGCAGAACACAGTGGGAGACGAACAAAATAAATAGCCCCCAGGGCCACCTGATCGCCAGCGCGAAGAATGTCAAAAACGGTGCCAGGACGATAAACCAAACGGTCGCAGTTGGGCGAAAGCGCACGGCGCTTAAGAAACAGAAGCAAGGAGAAGTAGCAAGTGCGGAAGCGTTTACCGTCCCGGCAGAACCGATCGGCGTGTGCATGCGAAGCGTCCCGCTTTGCCTCTTTGCACCGGAGCACACCAGCGGAAACGATCGGCTGTAACGCCGCCCCCGCCCCCCCGCCCCCCGCCCCCCGCCCGCGCCAAACGCCAAACGCCAAACGCCGAACGTCGAACGCCAAACGCCGAACGCCAAACGCCGAACGCCAAACGTTGACCGTTGAACCGCGGACGGTTCGCGCTACGGTAACCGAATGAATCGACGGCCGGAATTACTCAGTCCCGCAGGCAATTGGGAATGCCTGCGAGCTGCCGTCTCGAATGGCGCGGACGCCATCTATTTCGGCCTTGAGCGATTTAATGCCCGTATGCGAGCCGATAATTTTCGCACGGAAGAGTTGCCGGAGGTCATGGGATACCTTCGCCGGTATGGTATGCGGGGCTTTGTCACATTTAATACGCTGATTTTCACCAACGAACTGCGGGAAGCCGAGCAGGTTTTGATCCAGTTGGCGAACGCCGGCGTGGACGCGATCATCGTCCAGGATCCAGGCTTGGCTCAATTGGCTCGCGAGGTTGCTCCGGATCTGGAATTGCATGCTTCCACCCAGATGACGATCACGTCTCCCGAAGGCCTTGCCCTGGCCAGAGAGTTGGGCATTACTCGTGCCGTTTTAGCACGGGAACTTTCTTTGCGAGAATTGAAGCGATTTCCGACCGATCAGTTTCCGGTCGAAGTTTTCGTCCACGGCGCACTATGTGTCGCCTACTCGGGTCAGTGTCTGACGAGCGAATCGCTTGGCCAGCGAAGCGCAAACCGCGGTGAGTGCGCTCAAGCCTGTCGTCTACCCTACCAACTGCTCGTGGATGGCCGGCCGAAAGATCTCGGTGATAAAAGGTTTCTGCTTTCTCCGCAGGATCTTGCAGGAATCGAGGAGATTCCGGCATTGATACGCCTGGGAGCAGCGAGTTTTAAAATCGAAGGACGTTTGAAATCCCCTGAATATGTAGCGGCGGTCACCAGAGTGTATCGTGATGCGATAGATCGCGCGATGGCCTCGATGCAGGTTGAAAATCAGCCGGGCGGCATCCCGCCCGACGATTTGTATAGTCTCGAGATGACTTTTTCACGAGGCCTGTTTTCCGGATGGCTTCGTGGTGTCGACCATCAGCGCCTGGTCGATGGCCGATGCGGTAAGAAGCGGGGAGCTTTTATAGGGTTCATCCGGAAAGTCGGAACGGATTTCGTCGAGGTGGATCCGGCGGTGAAGATTAAACCAGGCGATGGTGTTGTTTTTGACTCAGGAGAGGATACCGAGAACGAGCAAGGAGGACGGATATACGAGGTACGATCTGGAAGGCTCTATCTTCGAAATGGGCAGATTGATTTTCATCGGGTGAACGTCGGCGATCGGCTATGGAAAACGGATGACCCAGCTCTGAGCCGGATGTTGCGACAAACGTTCGCCCGGGATCCGGAACCGACTCGAACTCCAATTGACATCGAGGTTTCGGCCAAGAGCGGCAGCCCGCTCCGGTTACGCACGATTTGTGGTAGTCATGTTGTTGAAGCGTCTTCGGAACTGCTTCTTAGCCCCGCGAGAACTTCGGCGCTGAGCAACGCGATCTTGACCGAGCAACTAAGCCGTCTGGGTGAAACGCGTTATGTATTGCGAAAACTTGAAACTGAAATCGAGGACGACGTTTTCATGCCGATTGGATTGATTAACCGGCTTCGGCGCAAGGTCGTCGCCCTCTTGGACGTTGAAATCGACGCCGATCGATCTGGACTTGGCAAACAACCCGCAAGTTCCGCTGGACCTCGCATCCCGAACGCGGAAATGTCAACGGAGTCGCCTCGAACGCACGATCGCTCTCCGGAATCAGCTTTATCTCATCTTCTCGTCGAAGCGCAAAGCGACCGGAAAATAGCCCCGGAATTGATCACGCTTTGCCGCACCTTCGACCAGATCGAAAGTGCTTTGGAGGAAGGGATTGAAACGATCTACGTCGACTTCGAAGATGTCCGGCTTTATCAGCAAGCGGTGAAGGAAATCGGCGAGCGTGCCCAGGTATTTCTTGCTACGCCGCGAATTCAGAAATCGGGCGAGCAGGGGTTTTTCCGCTTGATCGAAAACGCGCAGCCATTCGGCGTGCTCATTCGAAATCTTGGCTCCATTTCGTTCTTCCGCCATAAGCGTCTCAAACTGCATGGAGACTTTTCGCTTAATGTGGCCAATCCATTAACGGCAGATTTTTTTGCCCGGCGAGGTCTCGATCAGCTGACCATTTCTTACGATTTGAATTTTAAGGAAATTCTTTCCTTGCTGCGCTACAAGCCGGCGAATCAATTTGAACTGACGATTCACCAGCACATGCCAATGTTTCATATGGAGCATTGTGTGTTTGCCGCCTTTCTTTCGAACGGCAGCGACCATACGAACTGTGGGCGGCCCTGTGATCGCCACGAGGTGAAGCTACGGGACCGAGTTGGCTCCGAGCATTTGGTCAAAGCAGATGTGGGCTGTAGAAACACAGTATTCAACGCGCGAGCACAATCCGGCGCTCAGTGTGCGCAGGCGCTGATGGCAGCGGGATTGCGGCGATTCAGAGTTGAGCTTCTGAATGAAAATCGCCCGGAATCGCGGCATTTAATCCGGCTCTACCAGCAACTATTAAAAGGAGAAATTCCTGGGGAAGAAGTTTGGCGTGAAATGAAAGTCCAGCTTCAATTGGGGGTGACCAAAGGGACCTTGGAATGAAGCATCAAAAATGTGTGATCCCTCCTCGAGGGTACGCGGCAGAAGACGTTTCCTGAGCATGAAGAAATCACCGCTAGCCAGTATCCTGTCGATTGTTTTTATCGATTTGATCGGATTCGGGATGATCATCCCTATCCTGCCATTGTATGCGCAGCGTTTCCAAGCGACCGAATGGCAAATTGGGCTTCTGCTCGCTTCTTACTCTTTTATGCAGTTTCTGGCCTCGCCGGTTCTCGGCTGGTTCTCCGACCGTTACGGACGGAAGCCGGTACTGCTCTGCAGCCTGATCGGGTCGGCTACCGGGTACATCTTGATGGCGGATGCGACTTCGCTGGCAATGTTATTTCTGGCGCGAATTTTGGCCGGCGTGGCCGGCGCCAGTGTAGGAACCGCCTCCGCCTATATCGCAGACATCACCCCTCCCGAGAATCGTTCGAAGCGTATTGGCCTGATCGGCGCTGCTTTTGGTATCGGGTTTGTTCTCGGTCCTGCGATTGGGGGTCTGCTGAGCCAATGGTCAGTGATCGCGCCGTTCTGGTTTGCTGCCGTGTTGTCGATTCTAAACGCGGTCCTGATGTGGATCGTTCTTCCGGAACCTGACCGGCATGCTGCACGGCAACGAGGTCCGCTTAATTTTAAACAGACGTTCGAGCAAGCTGGTAGTTGGCGCCTCGGAATTGTCACGGTCACTTATTTCATCGCGATCGCCGGGTTCGCGATTGTTACGGTGATCTATCCCCAGGTTAGCCACCGACGCTTCGAACTAAACCAAAGCCAGATCAGCTTCATCTTTGTGATGTTCGGTTTAATCGGCGCCGCCATTCAGGGTGGAGGGATCGGCAGACTCGTTAAGCGTTTCGGAGACGTCAACCTGGCAATCGCTGGATTTGCGATCATGGCGATCAGTATGATGTTGATGCCGATGGCAGGGTCTGTCCCTTTGTTCCTGGTGTTCACTGCCGGCCTGGCGATCGGTAATAGTCTGTCACAACCGACTGTGAACGCGATCGCCTCCAAAGGCGCCAGCGCAGCGCTGCAAGGTCGAGTGCTCGGGGTGGTCCAATCAGCCGGAAGTTTGGGACGCGTCTTTGGCCCGGTCCTCGCCGGATTTTTGCTCTCTGGTGATCACACCCGCCCGAATGCTCACTATGGCAATACTCCGTTTCTCGCGGGCGGTGTCATCGTTGCCATCGCCTTTGGTCTAGCCACCATGCTTCGCCGGTCAGAACCGACGAAGACGATAGCGGCTTCGCCGCTCCAGGCAGATCAGAAGCCATAGCGCCTTCCGCAACTGTGGAAGCTTGCGCAGTCGGTCAGGTTAGTTGCTCTTGGGTGGAACGGGCGAGGGGGCTGCGCCACTGGCTGCTTTTTTTGCGCGTGCCGCCTTCAATTTTTCGGCAGTGGCGCTTTTCGACGCTGCGAGCTTCTTCTGCTGATCCGGAGTGAGAATCGCATTGATATCGCTGTCGAATTGAGTTTTGAGGGCCAGAAGTTTCCCGTGATCGCCGTTCGCGGCCTGCCGATCATCGACATATTTATCGATGATTGGTTTGGCTTTAGCCTCCTGATCTGCTGTCAGCTCGACTTGATTCTTCAGCCGAGTCAGTCTGGCGGCTTTAATGGTGTCCGGTGAAATTTTATGTTTCGTCGTGGCGCCGGCGGCTGGGCTCGCATCCGGAGAGGCCGCCTTTGCGATGAACGCGGTGGATAACGTGGCACAAAGAAGCGCCGCCGGGACCGCTCGAAGAAGGGATTTTAATTTCATACAACTTATCAAACACCTGTTATAAACGGGAGTTGCGGGGGAAGGAGGTCAGGAGGTCAGGAGTCAGGTCGCGTCAAGCAAACCCAGAATGTGAGGAAGAGCATGTAGTTGGCAAGAGAACAAAACTCCGAAACACAATACAGGGACCCAGTGGGTTGAACAACCCCACCCGGCAAAGGTTGGCCACCAGCCGGAAGCGAACATTGCGTAGTCGTCAGCGATGGCGGCACGAAGCGTATGGAGCGGGTGCTAAAGCCGTGTGATTGAGCCTCGAAAAAATGACCTGATGCTGGAGCCTTCGTCGTCCTGACAGCGGGGGCAGAATCGAAGCGCCGCGAATGGCTTGGCGCGGAGATCCGACCGGGGTCTGAGAGCAGGGCAAAAGCACGAAAGGGTTCCCTGGGAACTTGAGAGATCCGACTGGTTTCCTTCTATGGAAAGAACCGGAGTGGTGCGGCGAGACCGGTAGACCAACGCCCAGGCGCAGCGGGAGAGAACTCCAGAAGCCCGAGGCGAGCGAAAGGAAATGGAGTCAAGGAGGTAACCGTCGTTCGAAGGAAAACGAAGAGCGACGGGAGGAGCAGTCGGAAGTCTTAGCATCCTCATAGTACCGCGCGAAAAGTGGCGAACCGAACCGAGGGAGCCACCGAGTAGGGAAGGGGGATGTCGGGCTTGGAAACTGTGGATGGGAAACACAACAAGGGAGGACTCTGTGCCAACATGGGACGTGACAACGAAACAGCCACAGATAGCTACGCAGCGAAATCCTAGCCTGAAGAACCGTATGCCTTAATTGGGCTCGTACGGGACTGTGGGGGAGCCAGTCGGTAACGGCTGGCTCTACCCGGAAGTCAGAAGCACCCCACGGGAAGAACGCGTGAAGGATTTGAGAAGAAACTCTTGCTCGGCGGCACAAGCTCTAGTTTCAGAGAAGCACCCCACGGGCAAGGCACGTGAAGATTTGAGAAGCAACTGCGCTCGGCTGCGTCGAAACGTTCTGCCGGCCCAGGGGCCTTGTCTTCAGCGACATATAGTTAAACAGTGACGGTCAACATGAGTGTACGAATTTATGGAATTAATCACGTGGCCATCGAGGTAGATGATCTTGAGAAAGCTAAAATATTTTATAAAGACGTCTTCGCTTTGGAATTGCAGAACTCGGGCGAGCGCCGTGCCTCGTTCAAGGCCGGGGAACATCAGTTCTTTGTGTTGGCTGAAGTTAAACCACGAAAGCCGGAAAGCGATGCTCACTTCGGATTTATCGTTCGGGATGAAAACCAGCTGGCGCAAGTCCGCGATAAAGTCACAAAAAAATATGGCTTGCAGCTCATCGAAGGCTTTCGATGCGCGTTCCGCGATCCATTTGGGAATCGGATGGATGTGGTTGATTTGCACGACGAATCGTTAGTTTGGCTACTGCCTTACCAAGAAGTTCAAGAGGCAGGCATTCATTTTGCCGTGGAAAACTCGTAAGGTTGTTGCAACCAATCGAGAGCACTGGTGCCCGGAGGGGCTAGCGGATTCAGCCCGGCGTTGCAACGCGCGCCGATTCACTGGTCTGGCTGCAGCAAAATCGCCCACGCACGCAAATCGTCAAAAAAATGATAGCGGTTGATTCACCTCTAGGTCTAGGCGGCGCAATGAAAGCGCTATTTAGGTCTGACGACACTGAGCAGCCCGCCATATTTCATTTGACTTACTGTGCGATGAAAATTGCGCGCCGCGGTGGGCAATACCTCTCGGTCAAGAATTGTTGACTGACCCTTGACTGACCCCTTTTCACCCTAGCGTCTCGTCCAACCAGTTAAAGACGCGAAGGTCCCGCAACCCGTACGCTTTTGGCTCACAGTGAAGATCGGCGCCTTCCTCCGCGGTGAACGGCACCAGTCGTTTTGGACAGGTGAGTAAATCGTAGAGGTCCTGTGACTGACCTGGCCAGAAGGTCTCTTTAGCTGGGGCCGTAATGAGCATCGGACAGCGGATTCGAGCGGCGACTTCTCGGAGGTTATAGGCCTTGGCGGCCTTGAACGTTTCGAAGGGTGATGAAAATCCGTAGGGACGCATCCGAAAGCGGAGAGCGGCCGCAATCGCCGGGTTCTTCTCATCCGTCATGATGCGATCAAACTCTGTTTTTCGGCCCTCCTCAAGCAGGTCCAGCACAGGTTTGGGCAAGTGACTTGTCCAGGAACTAGAGACGTCCACTACCCCTGGATCAGCCACGGCAGCCGCAATACGAGATTCGAAAGCAACTGCGCGCGGCACCCAATACCCACCTTGGCTTATGCCCTGCAAAGCGATCCGGCCAGGATCAACCTCCGGACGGCTCAAAGCATAGTCGACTACCGGCGCGATCACTTTCTCCCAGTCTGATCTGAAGTACAGCTTTTGCTTCCACAATGCGTATCCCTGTCCCGGCCAAAAGTTGGATGCTTGAAAAAATGGGTGAACCGACCTCTGTCTGATTCAGATGGAATTTGCCGACCCGCTCCGCTTGGCTGTTGCCCTGAAACGCTGTTGACAAGCCCCAAGCCAAGCACGGCAGTGCTGCAGTGTTTGAGGAAATCTCGCCGACGCGTGTTCGCCAGGCTCACCCTGGTTTCGGGCGGAAGGTCTCCTTCGGGATTTTCTGAGTAATCGAAAGGATTGGGTCAGTCATCGGATGGGTCGAATGAGCTTTTTGGAAACACAATGCTAGACAGCCTGGCTGGCTTCAGTCAACCAGAGTCGCCGCTACCTTGGGAGTGGCGTGGGGAAGCGGAAAACGATGTCCGATATTTCGTGCAATTTTTTCCAAACGGATGAATAAAATGTAAGTCAATATTCCCACGCCGAACCACTTGGTTAGTGGCGGCGGCACTCTTTCAGCCCATTTCTCATGAGTAAAGCCAAAATCCTCATCGATCCTCAGCCTCGCACCATGGACTTGATCTTCGATGCGGAGGCCCAAAGCAAGTTGTCTGCGATCGCGGACTTGACGGTCTTTGATTCCGGCCCCATGCCCGTCGACATGCTTGAAAAAGCGCTGCCAGAGACCGAAATTATTATTGGTCAAACTGAACTCCCGCGAGAACGATTGGAAAGAGCTTCCAAGCTGCGGGCTATTTTTAACGTCGAAGGCAATTTTTTGCCTAATATCGATTACGATTTTTGCTTCTCCCGCCGTATTCGCGTACTGATCGCCAGCCCTGCCTTCGCTGTCGCGGTAGCCGAAATGGCCTTGGCGCTGGGTTTGGATCTGGCGCGAGATATCAGCAGAAATGATCGGGCCTTCCGCCAAGGGGACGAGGACTATGGCTTGCAAAGTAACCGGCATTCCTTCCTTTTTACCGGCTGCAAGGTCGGCATCATCGGGTTTGGTGACCTCGCGCGCGCTTTTCGGCCAATGGTGCGACCCTTCCATTGCCCGGTAAAAGTTTACGATCCCTGGCTGCCAGAACGCGAAATTTTGCAAAACGATTGCACCTCAGCCGGTTTGGATGAGGTGCTCTCCTCCTCGGACGCGGTGTTTGTTTTTGCTAGTGTGACCTCGGAAAATCAGGGTTTTTTGGGCGCCCGCGAATTGGCTTTGATCCGGCCGGGGGGCCTCTTTGTGCTGATGAGTCGGGCCGGCGTCGTGGATTTTGAAGCGCTGACCGCCGCTGCCCGATCCGGTCGTCTAAAAGTGGCCACTGACGTCTTTCCAGAAGAGCCCTTTGCCAAAGTCCATCCGATTCGAGAACTTCCGAACGTTGTGCTTTCTGCACATCGCTCTGGCGGCATTCAGGAAGCGTTCTATGAAATCGGTCGAATGGTGCTGGCCGATGTGGAACTACTAGTGCGGGGATTGCCGCCGCTAACCTGCAGAGTCGCCCAGCCGGAAACAGTCAGCCGATTCCGCAGCAAAGCGGTCACGGTGTCCTAATCATTCCCCCTCCATGCAAAAAAGGTAAATTCAGAAATCTATCGGAACGTTAGTTAATTTCACGGGCTTACATCCATTTATTATCACCCTGGGCACCAACGCAATTTTTCGGGGAGTAACCTTGATAATTTCGGGTGCCAATCCGGTCTTTGGTTTTCCTTACGAGTTTATAACTGCCTTAACGGGAAATATTTGGTTTGTTCCCGCTCCGGTGGTGCTTGCGCTTGCCGTGGCTTTAGTCTTGTGGTTTGTCACCGCGAAATCCCGCCTCGGGCGGAACATCTATGCCCTGGGTGGCAACCGGGACGCGGCGTATTTTTCCGGAATAGATGTCAAGCTGCATACCCTTATTGTGTTCATGATCTCAGGCGTCTGTTCAGGTCTGGCCGGGGTCCTCTCGACGGCCAGGCTGGGGGCGGCGGAGCCTGCTGCTGGGCAAGGTTTCGAGACATTTGCGATCGCTTCGGCGATCATCGGCGGAACAAGCTTCTTTGGCGGGAAAGGGCGGATTCCTTCTGTCGTTATCGGAGGTTTAATCATCGGTACGATCAGCAACGGACTCAATATGCTGCAGATCCAGACTTTCTATCAACTCGTCGTCATGGGTAGTCTTATTATCGCTGCGGTCACTTTGGACCGGTTGATTGGTCGATCAAGGTAGCTTGGAGAATTCGTCCTTGTGGACAGGACACTGGCCGAATTGCCCATTAAGAGTAAGCTGGGTTAACGGAAAGGGAGCGAAAAGAAATTGTCGGGGGATTTGGTCGCGCGCTCAGATTAAAAGGTAAAACCCATGGCGGTCGAACATTCATCCTTTGCCGGTTGGGAGAAGAACCTTAAACTCTTTAATGACTCTGTCGAGGTTATCATCACTCTGGAGGTGGGACCGCGCATCATTTCTTATCGGCCCCTAGAGGGCCGAAGCGTCTTGAAGTTAGTCGACGAGGAGGCCGGAAAGTCGAAGGAAAAAGAGTGGAAGATTCGTGGAGGACACCGGCTATGGGTTGCCCCGGAGGATTTTGGCAAAAAAGAGGGGCTGACTTACGCGGCTGACAATTGCGAAGTGGCACACTCGGTGGATGACGAGTTCACAGCGCGGGTTTCTCAGGTGATTGAGAGCCCGAGGATTCGCCGGGATATGGTTATCACTTTGGGAAGAACGGGCCCGAAGCTTGCCGTGGAGCACCGGATCACAAATCAAAGCGGAGTGTCCCTGGAACTCGCCCCTTGGGCGCTTTCGGTGATGGCACCCGGCGGCTATGCGGTGATCCCTCAGCCCCCCTCCGGCACTCATCCGGACGATTACGTTCCTAACCGCACGATTATCGCGTGGCCGTTTACGGACCTTTCCGACGAACGGTTACACATCGGAAGGCGGTTCATCTGGCTGCGCCAGGCCAATCGATTGCCGATCAAGTTGGGGCTGCGCCATACCGAAGGGTGGGCGGCTTATGTTCTGGGCGATCACCTGTTCCTGAAAAGCGTGCCCTTTTTCGAGAGTCAGAACTATCCTGATCTGGGCTCGAATTTTGAGGTTTTCACCAATGCAGAATTTCTGGAACTCGAGACCCTCGGTCCACTGAAGCGACTTTCCGCCGGTGAAACGATTGTCCATAAGGAATCGTGGGTAGTGTTTTCAAAGATACTGCTGCCGGATATCCAGGAAGAAGATCGTTTCTGGCAGGCCATAGGTCCGTACAAGAACCAATTGCTAGCGCTATGATCTCCTGGGTCACCCATCTACTAGCTTGGGGATTTTTAGCGCTAGAAATTTATTTGCTGGCCGTAAAACGGGGTCGAAGCACAGTAACCGCAGGCGACCAGGGAAGCGTCCAGTTAATCTGGTTGCTCATCATCGGAGGGTGTCTGGTTGGCTTCCTGCTGGCTCCAAAAGTCTCTTTCTTCCGCTGGCCGGATAGTTTGGCGATTATCCTGCTGGCGGATGTGTTGATGGTATCTGGAATAGTGCTCCGGATCTGGGCGATCGTGCATCTTGGAAGATTCTTTACGGTCGATGTTGGCATCCAGGAGGGGCATCGCGTGATTGAAGATGGCCCGTACCGCTTCGTCCGGCATCCATCGTATGCTGGTTCGCTGCTGTCCATGGCTGGTCTGGCTTGCCTGACATTTAACTGGTTGGGATTCCTGGCCATTCTAGCATCTTCGCTGACTGCTTATAGTCTCCGGATATCCGTCGAAGAAAGGGTATTAATTGTCAACCTGGGCGAGGCCTATCGACGATACGCCAAACGGACCAGGCGACTGATTCCCGGAATATACTAGTGCACCGTCTCCTAAATCCCTTGGGCTCCGTTGCGTTGACAATGGGTCGGCTGCTTCGTTGTTCGTCAGTCACTATCGATCCAGATATGCTCCTTCCTCCCGCCTTGCAGACGACCCATTTTGAACGCAACGGAACCCAAGGGATTTAGGAGACGGTGCACTAGTCACTGAAGCCGGATAGGGGATGGGGACGTGGTATGCGAAGCGTCCCGTGCCTCTTGCCGCCGAAGCGCCGGCGAAGCCCTAAATAACGGCGAACCGCGAACGGTCCCCGTTTAAAGAAGCAAAGCGGGACGCTTCGCATACTGCGCCGAACGCCTCGCCGTCAAGCATCCCTCAACCAGAGTGCAAGATCTTTTGCCCAATAGGTGATGATCATATCGGCGCCTGCTCGCCGGAACCCGAGCATCATTTCCATAACCGCTCGTTTTTCGTCGATCCAGCCCATCTTTGCTGCCGCTTTGACCATCGCGTATTCACCGCTGACGTTGTAGACCGCAGTCGGTAGTTCAAAGCGCTCCTTGACGCGCCAAAGGATATCGAGATAGGACAAGCCTGGTTTGATAATCAGAAGTTCCGCTCCTTCTTCTACATCCAGGGCGACTTCTCGCAAAGCTTCCAGCCCATTCGCCGGATCCATTTGGTAGGTGCGGCGATCGCCGAATAGAGGTGTGCTTTCAGCCGCATCCCTGAACGGACCATAAAACGCAGAACAATATTTCGCAGCGTAGCTCATGAGGGCGACGTTGAGATATCCATGACTATCGAGCGCGGCCCGAATAACGCCGACTCGACCGTCCATCATGTCGCTCGGAGCTACGATATCCGCCCCGGCGGCAGCGTGGCTGACCGCGGTCTTGGCCAACAATTCGACGGAAGCGTCGTTCAGCACGTGGTAATGATTTCCTTCTTTGGTGACGAGGCCACAATGTCCGTGGGAGGTGTATTCGCAGAGGCAAACATCTGTGATCACGATCAGATCTGGTGTCACTGTTTTGATTGCCCGAACTGCCTGTTGCACGATTCCGTTCTCAGCGCAGGCCTGAGATGCGCTCTCATCTTTGTGTTCTGGAATGCCGAATAGCAGAATGGCGGGAATGCCGAGTTCGGCGAGGGATTGACACTCATCTTTCAGGCTGGTCAAGGACAGCTGATCGACGCCCGGCATGCTCGATATGGCGGATCGGGCCGAGACTTTCCCAGAAACAAAGAGCGGATAAATCAGCTGACGAACGTCCAAGCGCGTCTCCTGAACTAGTTGTCGCACTTTGTCGGTCGAGCGGAGGCGGCGCGGCCGATGAGTTAGATGAAGCATGCCTCCAAGTTAGCGGAGGATAGGTTTGTGCGGCAAATGCGATTAGCCTGGTTTCCCATTTTCCGGCTGTTCGCGGCATTCCGCCGGGAGTATAGTTGCAAACCTCGTCTCGCTTTTTTCCGCAAAACGCATGCAAAATTTCCTTCTGGTGAATCTGAACAACACTTCGACGAAGCTTGCTTTCGCGGATAGCGAAAAGCTGCTGGCAAAGAAAGTGATACCGACGAAGCTGCTCTCGGTAACCGCGGTCAAGCGGGCGATTCGCTGGTGGAATTTCGATCACGCGCTTGTTGGATCAGTGGTCCCTAAAAAGACCCTGGTTTTTCGAAATCTGCTCCGTGGCCAGATGAAGGAAGTTACCACGGATCTGGATCTTGGGATTGGAATCGACTTCTCGGAACCCCGCGGGATCGGTGCAGATCGGCTGGCAAATGCGGTGGGGGTAACTGCACGTTACGGCTCCCCGGCCGTCGTGGTTGACTTCGGAACAGCGGTTACTTTTGATATCATCTCGGGCAAGGAGGTGTATGAAGGAGGAGTCATTGCGCCTGGCCTCGGCGTAATGGTGGATTACATGTATCAGCGCACGGCTCTGCTGCCCAAGATTGACCTGGAGGAACCGGTCAGCGTGATCGGCAAGAGTACCAGAAATGCGATGTTAGCCGGGGCAGTGTACGGCTATCGTGGTCTGGTTCGCCAGATCGTGACCGAGATAGTCGCGAAACTGGACGGGAAAGCCAAAATTATTGCCACCGGAAGTTACGCAGATCTGATCGCGGCGAAACTTCCGGAGTTGCAAATCGTCGATTTGGATCTCACTCTCGAGGGGTTGCGAGTTATCGCACTAAGAAATTTCAAGTCATGAGCACCCCCACCGCAATAGGTTTTGACATGGGCGCCACCAGTACGAAGACGGGCGTCATTCGGAATGGTAAAATTCTGACCCGGGGCAATGTGATCGAGACCCGGCAGGATGGCGACACGGCAGCACTCATCGATGCGTTCATCCAGGAAATTGAGCGTTTAAAGCAAATCCATCCCGATGTGGAAGCGGTCGGGGTCGGAGTGCCTGGAATCATCAATCCAGTCCAGGGCGTTGTGGTAAATCTGACCAACGTGAAAGGATGGAGCGACATCCCGCTAAGATCGATCATCATGCAGCGAACCGGCTTGGTCGGCAACTTGGAAAACGATGCCAAGGCAATGGCTTACGCGGAGTGGAAATACGGGGCAGGTCAATCGGTCCCAAGCGTGGTCTGTGTGACCCTTGGCACCGCAGTCGGTGGGGCGTTGATCTTAAACGGGCGGCTCTACCGCGGGGCGACCTGGGTAGCCGGAGAAATCGGCCAGACTTCGATTGATTATAAGGGTGTCGATTTTGTTTACGGCAACAAAGGGGCGCTCGAAGCGTATGTTGGGCACCGCCAAATTTCGGCGCGGGCCCAAGAAATTTACCTTGAGGCCGGGAAAATCTTATCTGACGAAGATGCGCAGCTGGATCGTTTGTCGAAAGCGGCGGACGATGGAGATAAACTTGCCGACAAAGTCTGGCAAGATATCGGAGTCAAAATTGGTGTTGGTCTCACCAATGTGATCTGGCTGGTCAATCCGGATCGCATCGTCATTGGAGGCGGCGTGGCCAAAGCAGGGGAACGATTGTTTAGCTACATCCGGCAAACAATCCGAACCCGCTGTGAAAAGACATTTTGGGAGAAACTCGATGTCGTTCCGGCAACCCTCGGTAACGATGCGGGAATTATCGGAGCAGCTGCCCTTGCACTTGAGTCGGAGTTCAGGCCGAGGTGAGGGACGCTTGCCGCCCTGTCGATGAGTGAGTTTACAATGTGCCAGCGTGCCGGCGGAGCTCTCCTTAGAGGAGGTCCTCGGTAACCACGCTTCTCTGCTCGCGGGAGCCGAGGATTTTGGCTTGCTCAATGACGACGTCCGGATCGTCGGTAAAACGGTATCCGTGACAGCTCGGGCATGTGGCCACTCGCCTGGTGACGATGGAGTCGCATCCTTCGCAAACCTTATAGAGCTGCGGTTCCGCGGCTATTTTCGCGGCTTTCGCTGCTCGTTCGCTAAGAGACATTCTCCAATCTCCTCTGATTTGGCCCAGTTGCACGGTGATTTTTGAGACCTGGCCCAAAAAAGAAAGGGCGGGAAGTTTCCCGTACTCTGACTTGTTAAATTATCGGGCTAAGCCTCCATGTGCCGATGAGGCACCAGATAGTTCTGCACGTAGTCGAAGACCGCTCGCTCGAGTGAGAATTTTGGACCCTGATAGCCGCTTTCTCTTAATTTGTCGATATTGGCTTGGGTAAAATACTGGTATTTGTCGCGCATGACCTCGGGCATCTCGATAAACTCGATCTGAGCCGGCTTGGCAAGTGCCGCAAAAACAGCGTTTGCGAGGTCGATCCACGTACGCGCTTCTCCGGAACCAAGATTGAAGAGACCATTTGCGCTCCGGGTGACCGCCAAATGAATGGTCATGTCGACGGCATCCTTTACATACAGGAAATCCCGCTTCTGCTCGCCGTCTTTGAAAACTGGTTTGTAACTTTTAAAAAGGCGAATCTTGCCGGTCTCGAGGACCTGATCATAGGATTTATTAACAAGACTTCGCATATCACCTTTATGCCATTCGTTCGGTCCGAATACGTTGAAAAACTTAAGACCAACGATTTTGGACAAGAGTCCACGCTGTTTTGCGTGGCGATCGAAGATTTGTTTCGAATACCCGTAGGCGTTGAGGGGGCGAAGCGATTCCACATTGGCCTCGTCATCGATCATGCCATTGGCACCATCGCCGTAGGTGGCAGCCGAAGATGCATAGACAAAGCGCGCATTGCGAGTTAGCGCCCAATCGCACAAGATCCTGGTATAACGGTAGTTATTCTCCATCAAGTACCCTGCATCCAACTCGGTGGTGACCGAACAAGCTCCAAGATGAAACACCCACTGGATTTTCTCCAGACCCGTCCGATTGGCTTCGACATATTCAATGAGCTTCGCCGCCGAGATGTAGTCGTCGAATTTCAGTGGCGCAAGATTGCGCCATTTCTCATCTTCTCCGAGCTGGTCGCAGACCAGAATATTCTGGAGACCGATTTGGTTGAGACCGCAGATAAGGGCGCTCCCGATGAAGCCGGCTCCTCCGGTGACCAGGATCCTGCCTTGTTCCAGTCCATTCACAATTTGAAATCTCCAGCCGATCGACGTTGATTGCGCAATAAAAAAATTCTGAATGGTTGAAGGTCGGCGAAAAATTCTGCTTATCGGAACGGTTTTCTTTTCTGGATTACTGGTGGGAATTGCATTGGCGATCTTTGTCCAAACCAAGCCGGCACCGGTGCTTGATACTTCGGGACTGAAGGATTTGTTGCACAGCACGGCCCAAAAAGAGATCGGTCTGCCTCCGCTGGCGGACCTGGAAATCGAACTGACAATTGACCGAGACAAGTTGGACGAAGAGATCGGAAGAATCAAGACGTTGGCGGCCAGGTTCGGCGGAACGGCCGTCCAAGGGGCAGGGGACGATACCGGGGCAGATGTGCTCGCGGAGATCTCGCCGAAATTTACGGAGCAATTCCTGGAGGCATTAAGGCATCCGGAGAAACAGCCTGCCGCCGACCTTCAGCCAGGAGGCGGTCAGACTGCTCTGGTCCAGGTACGTTTGAAGTTCCAAAGTTAGCCAGTCGCTATCTATGTTCAAAATCCTGGTGACCTTTGCCCTCCGGCAGGAAGGCATCTCGTTTGAAAAGCGGCTGACTCAACGCATCGCCAGTTCTAAGTCAGTGCTTGGACGCCTCAATTCGCAGGAGGTCGCCGTTTCCTGGCTTGGAATGGCCGTGTGGAATGAGGACCAATTCAGGGGTGTTTTGGCGGATTTAGGTCCCGAGCTTGTCATTAACTCCGGTTTCGCGGGCGCTGTTCGAACCTCGCTCGAGCCAGGTGATTTTATACTTGCCGAGAATTTCAGTTCTCCCGAGCTGTTGAAGCGACTCGCAGAAAGCTGCATTTTTGAGGCGAGCGGCAGGTTTGCTTCGGTCGACACGGTAGCCGACCCAGCAGCAAAATTGCAGGCTAATTCTGCGGGTAACGTGATTGCACTCGATATGGAGTCGGCCCGTGTTGACGCTATTTGCCGCGAGCTTTCCGTGCCCTTGGTCACCGCGAGGATGATCTCCGACCGGTCTGACGAAGGGATTCCTTCAGTGTTTCTTGGCAAAGGGATTTGGCGGATAAAAGATATTCTCGATGCGGTCGCATTTGCGAGCCGAATGATCGTATTGCGCCGCAGGTTAGCCGATCGACTGGTGGAAATGATCCAGGTGATCGGAGGCTGATCGCGCTCCTAATCTTCCTCGGGCCGAAAGGCTCGACTAATCAGCCGTTCCATTGCCAAAGCCGGAAGAGCGTTCTCGTACAGGATCGAATGGACCTCATTGATAATGGGAGTGGTGATCTGAAGCCGGATTGCGCAATCCTTGGCGCTGCGAGTGGTTGGTACCCCTTCTGCCACCATGTGCATCGAGCGTAGGATGTCTTTGAGATGTTCTCCACGGCCGATCCGTTCCCCGACTCGACGATTTCGGCTGTGATGGCTGAAACAGGTGACAATGAGATCGCCAGCCCCGCTCAGCCCTTGGAATGTTTCTCTCTTTCCCCCCAAAGCCGATCCCAGTCGCGCCATTTCGGCGAGAGACCGGGTAATCAGTGCCGCCTTGGAATTGTCGCCCAAACCCAGACCGTCTGCGATTCCCGCGGCGATCGCAAAAATATTCTTCAAAGCGCCTCCTACCTCGATCCCGACAATATCCGAACTGGTATATGCTCTGAAAGACTTGCTGGAGATGATTCGTTGGAGTTGTTTTCCCACCTCCTCGACCGCAGCGCCGATTACGGTGGCGGTCGGAGTGAAATCGGCGACTTCTACGGCGTGATTGGGGCCGGACAAGACCGCGATCGGATGGTCGGGAAATGCTGCCGCAATAATCTCGCTCATGCGTGATCCTGTGCCGTGCTCGATTCCCTTGACCGCTGAAATCAGAATTGTGGCCGGACCCACGGAGGCAGTGGCGGCGAGAGAATTGGCAACTTCCCGCAGGGCGGTCGATGGAGTGACAAACAGTATGACATCAGCGCTGGCCGCCTCCGAAAGTTGACTAGTGATGGCGATTGACTTTGGGATCGCAACTCCGGGAAGGTATCGATGGTTGATCCGTTCCCGGTCAAGGGTCTCGGCAAGCTCTTTTCGACGTACCCACAACTGTACGGCATGACCGTTCTTCGCGATCATTAAGGCCAGAGCTGTGCCCCAGCCGCCGCCGCCGACAATTGAGATGGTGTCCATTCGAAAGAAATCCGGGAACCGGGAAAGTTGGCAGGCTATTTCTTCCTGAATCGAGATTCGGTGCCGTTCATCAGGCGGATGATATTGGCCTGATGGCGCCAAACAGCCAAGGCAGCAACCAGGACCGAAAAAAGGAACAGCGTCCAGAACTCTGCTCCAGTTTTTGCGACAGTCAGAAACACCGAGATGGGGAGCGCAATCGCCGCAGCAATCGAAGCGAGTGACACGTACTTGCTGGCATAAAACACCCCAATCCAGGCAAACGCCACGCCACAGATGACCGCGATTGGGAATAACGCCAGAACAACCCCTCCCGAGGTGGCTATGCCTTTGCCTCCTTTGAAACCGAGCCACAGGGTGTAGTTGTGCCCCAGGATACAGGTAATGGCTGCGATAACTCCGCCAAGGATAGGGCTCAGAAGAAAATGAGCGGCGATCAGGGAGCCGAACTTGACTGCCGCAAATCCTTTGCCTGAGTCGCAGAAAAAGACCAGGTATCCCCATTTCTTGCCCATAACACGCAGAACGTTCGTTGCTCCGATGTTTCGACTGCCGTGCTGCCGGATATCGACCCCCTGGCTGCGAGCCACCAGGTATCCGCTTGGGATCGAACCAATCAAGTAGCTGACAATGGCGATGAGCAACCAGATCATAAATCGAAGGTGATGTTGGAAAACCTTTTCATGGGAGTTCTGCGTCCAATTTTGCCGCTGTGCGTATCGTTAAACAAATTGCTTTGGAGCGATGCACCGGTCGAGAGCTTTTCGCTCTTCGTGTCAGGAAATTCACTTTGAGAAATAGAAATCGTTTGCCATGATTAGGAGTCCATGCACGAACTGACACGCATCGAACCGGCTACCATTGAGGATCTTCCGTCCCTGGCGGAATTGCTGATGGAGCTTTTTTCCCAGGAGAGGGATTTCAGGCCGGACTTTAATAATCAGATGCGCGGCTTGCGGCTTATTCTGGAACAGCCGAGCCGGGGGAGAATTTTCGTGCTTCGCAGCGCCAACCAGATTATCGGAATGATAAACCTGCTGTTTACAATCAGCACCGCGGAGGGCGGTTTCGTGATCCTCCTGGAAGATCTGATTATCTCCACGCATTTTCGGGGTCAGGGGATGGGAAGCGAACTTTTGAAATATGCTCTCGGCTATGCGCAGCAGAAAAGCTTTTTGCGCATCACACTGCTGACGGACCGGATGAGTGAGGGGTCGCTGGCTTTTTTCGAGAAGCATGGGTTTCAAAGATCTGATATGGTTCCGATGCGCCTTTACTTAGGGGCAGCGGCTGAACTTCGTGCGCCGGCCTCTCAATAGCCTGATATGGCCGGCTTTCTCGACCTGGGTTTTGCAAAAGTTGACGTTGACCGGCTACGGCGCAGAGGATTTCCGGAAGCGGCATTGGCGGAGGGGAAAAGTCCGGACGATCTGGCGCAAATTTTAATGGCGCTGGTCGAAAAAAATGGCGTTGCACTGGCGACTCGCGCTGGGGCCCACCATTTTGAGAAAGTGATTCAAGCGCTTCCTGACGCTCGTTTCGAGTCGATTGGGCGTTGTATCGTGATCGAGCGAACGCCCCTGCCGCGCTTGATCGGAAAAGTAGCCGTGGTGAGTGCGGGAACAACTGACCGACCGGTTGTCGAAGAGGCTCGGGTGGCACTTCAGCTTTTCGGAAACCCCGTCGAAATCATCCAGGACGTGGGCGTAGCGGGTATCCAGCGCGCGCTGGCAGCCCGGGATCTGGTCGAATCCTGTGCAGTCGCGATTGTCGTTGCGGGAATGGACGGCGCTTTACCGAGCGTGATTGCGGGTCTGGTAAGCACGCCGGTGATCGCTGTACCCACAAGCGTTGGATACGGCGCCAGCTTTGGCGGGATCGCCGCTTTGCTAAGCATGCTGAACAGTTGTGCCAGCGGCGTGACGGTCGTTAATATCGATAATGGCTTCGGAGCGGCATACGCAGCCTCGTCGATCAATCGGCAAATTACCCGTTCATTGCCGGGTTCGTAGGACTCTTCTTCAATCGGGGAAGCAGCGATCAGAGAGAATCTCAATCCTTTGCGGCCATTGCTTCTCTGCCCTCGACTTTGCCGGTTGCCGCATGATCGTAAAAGACCTGGCGGATGATCTCCTCAATCGGTTCCTCTTCTACACTGAAGTCGTGGACTTCACAATTCGAGAGAATTGTCCGGCAAACCTCGGTGACTTTGTTTCGCGGGACCCTCAATTTAACGGAAGTTTCCGTGCGTTCGAGGACCTCCCCGAGATCGAATGAACAAGAGGGTGTTCTTTCGAATGTAAACCGCAACAGCTTGTAGCCGGCAAAATTCTCGATGATTTCTTCTAACTCTCCGTCGAAAAAAACCTGCCCGTGATCGATGATGATTACGCGTTTGCAGAGCTCTTCGATATCCTGCATGTAATGACTGGTCAGTACGGTAGAAATCCGGTTCTCTTCGCTATAATGCCGGAGAAAATCTCGAACCTTTTTTTGGCTGACCACATCCAATCCTATTGTCGGCTCGTCCAGGAATAAGACTTTGGGTGCGTGGATAAGCGCCGCGATCAGCTCCATCTTCATACGTTCGCCCAGACTGAGTTCCCGCACCATCACGTTGAGTTTGTCGCGCACATCCAAGAGGTCGACAAGCTCGTCGACAATCCGGCGGAATTTGCCTTCTTCAATTTCATAAATGGCCCGGTTCAGCTCCAGCGATTCACGGGCCGGTAAATCCCACCAGAGCGCATTCTTCTGCCCGAGAACAAGGCTGAACTGCCGCTTGAAAGGGGCCTTGCGTTCCCAAGGGACGTAGTCGAGCACCCGAGCGGTTCCTGAGGTGGGAACCAGCAGACCGGCAAGCATCTTCAAAACAGTGGTTTTCCCGGCGCCGTTCGGTCCCAAAAAGCCGACAAATTCGCCCTCCTCGATTTTGAAGGAGACATTTTTTGCGGCGGCAGTCTCCTCGTACTGCCTTGCGAATAAACCTTTCAGGGCACCCACCAAGCCCTCTTGTTTTTTATAGGTTCGATAAGTCTTCGACAAGGCGTCGGCGACGATTGCAATGCCCATAGCCCAAACCATCGGTTGGAAGTCCGGCTGATGCAACGTTCCCGACTTTTACGCGATAATCTCGCGAGCCAAACCCTCGTGAGATTGTTGCGCGCGAAGAAGGAGAAACGAGAAGACGAGCATGAAAACGGGCAGAGGGGACCGTTTATAGGACATAGTCTATGCGACCGCCAGATCCTCAGGCCAGCGCTCTCTGCGCTGCTGCTTGGTGACGAGGTTTGAAAAAGAAGAAAGGCCTCACATCCCTTAGGTTAGTGAGGATCAGCGCATGAAACGCAAGACACCGGCTAGCCCATCAGATGGCGCTGCGAAAATCGCCATCGCACACGCCACGATTGGGAGCTCGACCGCAAAGAGTGGTCAGTCCGCGCATTGAGCGAGGAAGTAAAAGCAGAAAGGCGAATGCCAGATTGCTCAGAAGAGCCCAAAGCTGGTGAGTTTTTGAGTTTTGGCAAGGGGGTGAATCCTTTCACGCCTGGCAAGTGGAGGAATCAAGACAATTTGCCTGTTGCCACTGCTCTTTTCCCATGGCGACCTCTTATCCTCTCCACTAGGCCGCTACAACTAGGTGTTTCTCCAGGGGTTGAGCAGTTGGACTCCG
The DNA here is from genome assembly GCA_963742335.1 of uncultured Verrucomicrobiae bacterium. Lineage (GTDB taxonomy): Bacteria > Verrucomicrobiota > Verrucomicrobiia > Chthoniobacterales > JAFAMB01 > JAFAMB01. Next base: position 247,625 of record CAVULL010000004.1, on the reverse strand, counting down.
CTTCGATGTACATGCTCAACGTTTCTGGTGACGAACGTCATTCCATGGTGAAGTGCCGTTGCGGCGATTAGCCCATCAGGTTCAGGCAACGGGTCATTTGGACAAAGGGTACCCCAGAATTCTGCGATTTGTTCTGTAATGAATAGAATTCTGTCTTGGTAATCGCTCTGAAATGTGCGCAGCCAGAGTTCGAGATGAGACGCAAAGACTGGATCCGCGGGACGAACCTTCTCTATTCCCCGGCGGATTTCGCCAATGACAATGACACTAGTGAAGAGGTCGTCGCTGGACACGGAGCTGAGCCAAGCTTGAACTTTAGGATCATTCCTACGCTTCCTTCGAAGTTCCGATACGACGTTTGTGTCGAGGAGGAACGCCATTACAGTGACACCTCACGCGGCAGACTTCTGTGACGTTCGAAAATAGCGTCATCTCCGCCTTCCGGCATTTCAAGTAGGAATTCCTTGAAACCTTTTTTGGGTCTTCTCGAGAGCAAAGCAACGCGAAGAACGCGGCGGTGAGCCTCTTCCACAGAGGTACCCTCTTCAGCAGCTTTTTGCTTAAGAGCTTGGACTACTTCGTCCTCAAGGTCCCTGACCAGTAACTGCGGCATAAAGCATGATATCAGTGATATCACTTCTGGTAAAGGATATGTGGTAAGAAAGAATATTTGCTACGGTGATTGATCCCATTCTAGGAATGCTGTGACCCGCTGCTTCGACCTCGTCGGTGCGGTCAGCCGCTCCATCGTGGAAGCCCACGACGTGGCGTTTGTGGGCTGCGCCGAGATGCTGGTCCGGGCGTGACGTTTTCTTTTGCCCTCCCGGCAGATGAAAGCCCGACAGGAGATGAAACAGCGTCGAATTCTTTCCGAGGTTGAGACCTACAAAGAGGAACTTGTCCATATGCCGACCACGAGGCGACCAAAGATCGTCAACGCGATCTGGAGGCTGTATCCCTCAACGGAGTTCGTAGAAGAAATCATCGGGAATCGAGAAATGTCCCTGGCCCGGGACCAAAACGAAATAAAACAAACGGGAGAATCAGCTTTTGCCAGGATTCCAAGACGAGGAAGGCCGGGGGAAATAGGAGCGAAATGTTCTTCGCGAGAGGACATGGACGGGGGAAGGGACTTCTTCGCGTTGTGCCATCTCATTACCTCCAACGTTTGAGGAGCCGCAGACGCTTACGGAGGGTTGCGTTCGCGACGTGTTGTTGCGGCATTTCGAAATTAAATGCGGCAAGAGGGCAATATCGACAGCAGCGGTCCTGTGCCGCAGGGCAAGTGTCTATTCTGCGTGAGGGCACGGAAGCCTCTTTAGAAAAGCGGCTGCGTGCAGTGTCCGTGCCACGCCACGCTTTTTTGGCGCGAGCCCCGGCCGCCGATACGCGTCTTCCGCTAAGCGGCGGTTCTCGGATTCTCTTTCCGGGCAATCTTCAGAAAGGGTCTGATCTTCTCAACGGCCGCTTCTGCGGTGATGCCGTGTTTCTTACGCAATATCGGGATCGTACCGTGTTCGACGAATTGGTCCGGCCAACCGACTCGAACAACTGGTGTGGTAATTCTAGCATCCGATAGGTGCTCCATGACGGCGCATCCAAAACCATTGTGCAGAACGTGATCTTCAAACGTGCAGATCACATCAACGCCGCGCGCAAAAAACTCAAGAGTGCCGGCATCCAATGGCTTGATCCATCTCGGGTTGATCAACGCTACCGAAACGCCTTCAGCTTCCAGAAGACGCGCGGTTTCTTGAGCCAGGGCAAACATATTTCCTAATCCGACCAGAGCCACCTCGCGTCCGTGTTGGACAACTTCGGCCTTGCCGATTTCCAGCAGCTTGGGCTGCGCCTTCGGCTTCGCGCCGATGCCCGCCCCGCGGGGATAACGGATCGCGATCGGGCCCTGATGATAATTGACCATGGTCCAGAGCATATCGACGAATTCCTCTTCGTCCTTTGGCTGCATATGCACCATGTTCGGCACATGTCGGAGATACCCGATATCGAAAAGACCATGGTGGGTCGGACCGTCGTCTCCAGATAGTCCGGCTCTATCCATGCAAAGGGCGACATTCAGATTTTGCAGCGCGATGTCATGAATAAGCATGTCATAGGCGCGTTGCATGAAAGTTGAATAGATTGCCAGAAACGGTTTAAAACCTTCCGTGGCCAGGCCGCTCGCAAACAACGCCGCATGTTCTTCGGCAATTCCGACATCAAAATATTGCTTTGGATGTTTCGCGGCGAAATGGAAAAGACCGGTGCCAGAAGGCATAGCGGCGGTTATCGCCATGATTCGGTTGTTCTGATCAGCGAATTTAGCGAGAGTTTGACCGAAAAGCTCAGAATAAGTCGGGGTCGGAGCCGCAGTTGTTTCGCCCGTTTCGAGTTTGAATTTTCCCAGGCCGTGAAATTTGTCAGGCTTTGCGAGCGCTGGGGCATACCCCTTGCCTTTCTGGGTGATAATGTGAAGCAAAACGGGTTCGTTCTGTCTCTTCAAGAACTCGAAAGTCTGAATCAGCAACGGAATATCATGCCCGTCGATCGGCCCGTAATAGCGCAAACCGAGATCTTCAAAGATCACGCTTGGCAGAACGAGGTGCTTGACGCCCTCTTCCACCTTGTGGACCAGTTGTTGAGCGAATCTGCCACCAATCATCTCGACGAACTTGGCGGCTTTTTCATGCAGATGACTGTACGCATCGTTTGTTACCAGCTTGTTCAGATAATTGGCAATGGCTCCGACATTTTTTGCAATGGACCATTCGTTGTCGTTCAAGACCACGATGAAACGCTTGGTGTTGTCAGACACATTGTTCAGCGCCTCGTAGCTGATCCCGCAGGTAAATGCGGCGTCGCCGGCAACCACCACCACATTCTCGCGTCCGCCTCTTCGGTCCCGGGCCACCGCCATACCGAGTGCCGCAGACAATGACGTTCCGGCGTGGCCGGCCCCGTAACAGTCGTGCTCACTTTCTGTCCGAAGCAGAAATCCGTTTAGTCCCTGGTATTGCCGGATGGTGTTGAAACGGCTGCGTCGACCGGTCAAAAGTTTATGGACATAGCCTTGATGACTGACATCGAAAACCAGTTTGTCCTGCGGCGTGCTAAAAACGCGGTGCAAGGCAATGGTGAGCTCCACCACGCCCAAGTTAGGCCCGAGATGACCGCCGACCTGAGAAAGCACGTTGATAAGTTCGTCCCGAATCTCCTGTGCGAGCTCAGGGAGCCTTTCTTCCTCAAGGCGCTTTAGGTCCGACGGCGAATTGATCGTATCCAATATCCGTGCTTCGGACGGCACTTCAAAAGAGTCTGATTTCTTCATTCTTGATTTTGTTTGAGTCCTTCAGCAGATCTTGAGCGTTCGCGGCACCAGCGGACGGCGGTCTTGTGTTAGCCGGCCGACTAAGAGTTTCAATTCGGTTTTCCGCGCCAGCGAGTCGCTGGTTGCACACGCCAACGAGCTTGATTCCTTCTTCGTATCGCACCAATAAATCCTCTAGCGGCAATTTGGAAGACTCCATTTCTTCGACGATTTTTTCTAATCTTTCCATCGCCGTTTCGAAGGAGATTTCCGTTCCCATTGGCTCGTTTTTCGACATCAGTAAGTTTCGCACAGTAAACGGAGGCAAAAAGAAAGCCAATAACTTTCGCGTGTCATCTAACTGACAGAACGGAGGACTTGTACGTCAAATTTACGACTCCGCAAGGAGGAATTGGACCAGAAAACGGACAACCAGCCAGCTAATTGATTTAGAACCAGCGGCGATTCCGGTCCTCCCCGGGCGATCAATCACTGTCCCGGAATCGCTGCGTATTATCGCGATTCGCGGGGGCAAAAAGGGGAAGCTTTTGCTGGAGGTAGGTCGGATGCTCGGCTGCTATGACGGTGACAGAAATTTCTTTTCCATCTCGGAGAACGGTGATCGGGACATCTTCGTCGGCGGTCAGGAAGAACGAAGCATTGAGGACGTCGGGCGGCGAATGAATCGCTAACGATCCAATTCGGACAAGGACATCCCCGGGCTGTAGTCCCGAATCGGCGCCAGGAGAGCCGTCAGCGAAGCTTTGGATCACCACGGTGGAGTCGTGTATCGGCTGCTCGGACTCCACCACGTTCACCCCGACCCATCCGGGTCTTACCTCACCAAAGCGGACGTAATCGGTACGCACTTTTTCTGCCGCTTTCATCGGCAGGGCGTAACACGCTGTCCGATTGTCAATTGGAAAAATCAAGATCCCAACAACTTCACCCTTCAAGTTGAGAACAGGAGCGCCCGCCTCTCCTCGTTGTGCGGCGATGTTGGCCCGAATCAAAGTGGTACTGAAATATTGATTCAGATATTTCAGATCAAAACCGCCAATCATTCCGAAGGTTGGAGTGACGGAAAGATCCATCGGATATCCGATTGTAATAACCGGCGAAGCCATCTTCAATTCGTCCGAATTGCCGATCGGCAGCCAGGGAGTCGTCGCCTCGATTCGAAGAATCGCAACTCCGCTCCGTGGATCGGCCACCAGACGTTCGGCCGGATAACGGCTGGTCCCAAATTCGACGATGATGTCCCTCGATTCGCCCCCGACTGCATAGGCAGTCATGATGGTGCCGCTCGGATCGATGAAGAAGCCGGTGCCGGCGAGTTTGCCATGTTCGTCCTCGGCCTGGATACGGACGACAGCATTTTTTGCGGTCTCAAAAACCTTGGCGACTTCCGAGGAGATAGAGTTTAAGCCCTGCTGAGCAAGGAGTCGAGTCGCTCCAAGCATCAAGAGAACCATGCCGGCGTTCAGAGCCCTAACCCGACCGATGGCCCGAACTGGCCTACTGCCAAAAAGGTCCAACATTAAAGTTAAAAGCTGAACGAAGCCTCGTAACTGACGGGTCTCCCATCGAGAACATAGCGGGGAAGCGCGGTTTGAGAGGGTCGGAGAACAGGAACGACTCGAGGAGAAGCGGAAGAGCGATCAAATTTTGACCAATCAACATTTCCGTTCAACGCGAGTCGATCGGATGAGAGCTCGATCGCCGGAGGGCTGGAGGCCACTCTAGCCAGAACCGAGCTGGTGCCAATCGTTTCAGTGTAAGGAGCCCATACGCCTGATCCGACTATCGTGGCAGCCACCAGAAAGGCACCGAATGCCGCCCCGTACGCATAGGTTGGCACACGAAAACTCCAAAGGCCTGAAACAAAGCGTTCGAACCAGATCTGGAATGCGGAACGTCGCAATAGTTCTTCGCGCTGACGTCGATGGAATTCGTTTAGGGTATGATCAAAATATCCTGGGGGTGGCTGCTCGAACCGTTTGAGCCGAAGCAATTTCTGTATCTGCTGTTCGTCGAGCATCATTTCTTTCTAAACTCCTCAAGGTAATTCTGCAACTGCCGATGTGCGTAGAAAAGCCGAGAGCGCACTGTAGCCTCGGGGATCCCGAGGATTTTAGCAATCTCGGCGTGCGCCATGCCCTGAATGTCAAACATCGTGACCACTGCTCTATGCTCAACAGACAGCTTCATCATCGCTTCGTTCAATCTGTGTTGCAGTTCTGAAAGATCGACTTCGCGCACTGGGGTGTTTGCGGCCGTCAAATCAATAAACTCTTTGTCATTCTGCACATTGGCATCCAAGTCGTCCAGACTCATGTGAAAACGCCGTCCGCGTTTTTTCACGAAATTGATTGTCATGTTCACGGCGATGGCATGAATCCAGGTGTAAAAACTTGATTTGCCTCGGAAGCCGTTAATCGACCGATAAGCCTTGGCAAAAACCTCCAGCAGCAGATCGTTTGCATCTTCATGGTTGGCGGTCATGTTATAGATAAGCGCGTAAATTCGAGGGCTGTATTTTTGCCAAAGTAAATCGAAGGCCCGAGTGTCGCCGTTTTGCGTCTGGCGAACCAACGTTTCATCGTCGGGCAAGTTCTGGTCGTCCATTAACCTTTACTCTGCAATAGCGGATCAAACTCCAAGCAGGCAGAGAAAGAAAGGGAAAACGGGCTTTCAAATTGTGCATTCAACGGACCACGCCAGTTTCGACCCGGCGATTTTTTGCCCACGCGGATTCGTCATGTCCCGGTGCGGCCGGCATTTCCTGGCCAAAGCTCACTGTTTGGATACGGCTTGGCGAGACTCCCAGCGAAAGCAGATAGTTGCGAGCAGCCTGGGCCCTGCGTTCTCCGAGTCCGCGATTGTATTCAGGAGTTCCTCTCTCATCAGTGAATCCGGCTAGAATAACATTATTGTGAGCAGTTTTTAAAAACCTCCCGATTTCCCGCAGTTTAGCCCCTTCGTCCGGAGCTATCTCGAAACTGTCAAAAGCGAAGTAGATGGGCTGAAATTGCCCTTTCGCGACGTTATTGCTGAAAAAAGAGACGCCTTCCTGGCGGGGTGGGAGCGGCGTCCCGGTCACGTTATCCCCATCGACTCCGGCATACTCCTGTTTTTGTTGTTTTTGACAAGCGACAAGGCTGAGCGCCAGCAAACAGCAGAGAACTTGAATATTTTTCATCGCAGAAATATTTGGGTCTATCAACGGGACCAGGTTGGCTCAGAGATCTGTCCGAGGTCGCTTAACAAACGTGTTTCTCGGCCAGTGACAGTATCAAATAAGTAAAGTCCGGTCCCTCTGGAAAAAATGAGGTGTCGCGAATCAGGACCCCAAACGGGGTTCTCACCGTCAGGGATCGCTACATGGGAGGAGCCCGAGTTCAGATCAAGGATGGCTGCTTGAAATCCCCCGCCACTTCGAACGTTGAAGGCCACCTTTCGACCATCCGCCGACCAATTCGGCTGCGTATTGTATCCGAACCCGGTCGACAACAATCGACCTGCGCCGCCCTGGGCGGAAATTCGATAGAGCTGTGGTGCACCCCTCTCATCGGAGGAGTAAATGATCTCTGACCCGCTGGGAGACCAGGTTGGAGATGATTCCACTCCTCGGCTTCGCGTGAGTCGACGCGGCAGATCCCCGTTGATGCCAGTGACATAGATCTCCGGATTCCCATCTTTGCTCATCGTACAGGCGATGCGGCTCCCGTCTGGTGAAATAGCAGCGCCGGAGTTGGTTCCCGGAAACTTGATAATGCGATTGCGCGCACCGCTGTCCAAATCGATCAGATAGATATCGGCGTAGCCGCTTTGGTAGCCCGTGTAAGCCAGACGTCGGCCGTCTCCGGAGAGGACCGGACTCACGCTGATGACGCCATCGTGCGTGAGCTGTTGGGCCCTTGCTCCGTCGTAATCGCAAGTATAAATTTCTTTGTGTCCGGTTCGATCGGCCACAAAGGCCACTTTGGAGAGCGCGATCCCTTTCTGACCGGTCAAAGTTTCAACCAGGTCATTTGTAAATTGATGAATGGAGTGGCGCGTTTCTCCTGAATAACTTTTTCGTAGTACCACGCTACCCGATTTTTCGGTGGCCGTTCCACTGAATGCATTTTCCGATGCCATGCCCGTTACGGTGATGGTTGCCGCGGCGGCATCAGCCAGAGACAATGCGCCTGAAAGCTGAATATCATTTTTCAGAATGCTGGTTGCCGCGGCTCCTGCAGGCCCGCCGATCTCTTTGACTTCGGCTTGCTGTGAGGTTCCCTTTCGGACCGTGATGACAGGTCCGCTGGGATCTTCGCTGAATATGGAGGTTGCTACAAAGAAGGAGAGAACAGCCAATACCGAAACGTTCATCGTACTTATCGCGTTGAGCCCATTTACCAGCTCGAGGGCCGAAGTCAATCGGAGCGGGCGACCTAATTGCTTTACACTCGCGCTCTTCGCCCGATAGGTTCCCATCCTTTCATGATTTATCGTGTTCGCAAGGCGTTCGTGCTCGGCGCGGGTTTAGGGATTCGGCTGCGGCCGCTGACGAACTTGTTGCCGAAACCATTGCTTCCAATCTACGGGAAGCCGCTCATTACCTTTGCCCTCGATCATCTCCAGCAGGCCGGCATCGAACAATTTTGGGTCAACTCGCACCATTTGCCGGAGAAATTCTCCGCTCAGTTTCCCGAGAACAAATACCAGGGCGCACCTCTAAACCTGGTCTATGAACCAAATTTGCTGGAGACCGGAGGAGGCATCAAAAATATCGAACGACAGATCGGAGAAGAAGTTTTTATCGTCTACAGCGGCGATATCCTCACTGACTTGCCTGTTGAACGACTGGTCGAAGAACACTTTTCGAAAGGCCATGATGTGACGTTGGCGCTTCGTACCACCGGATTTTCAACCAGCATTGAATGGTGTCGGCAAACCGGCCGCGTGACGGACCTGCTCGGAGCACTCGGGTCCGGCAAGCCGGGCGAATACGATTTTGCAGGTATCTCAGTTTGGAATCCATCCGTCTTCTCCAGGATACCAATCGCGACGAGAGTTTCTTTTATTTCGGTCATCATCGAATGGATGAAATCCGGCGGAAAAATAGGAGGAGTGCCCTTGGAGGAAAGCCGGTGGTTTAACCTCGGCTCGAGAAAAGAATACCTGTCTGCGCACCGAATCATCTTGCAGGAACGTTGGGTGCCGAATTACCTCAGCGGCAGTTCCTGGCCGGTTCAGACAGAACCCTCTGCTGAGATTTCCTCGGAGAGCAAAGTGGAGGGAGGATCGTATGTGGCGGCTCGGTGCTATATCGAGAGGGATGTCTTGTTAGAAGATTCAATCCTGTTTCCAGATTCGTTTGTTCCTCGTGGCACGACACTTCGATCCTGTATCGTAGCCGGCGTGAGAGTTAAGCCCGGTGCTTATCTGGAGACTGATTTTATATGAGCCTCGAACGACTTATCGATCAAACTCGCGAGCGTTTTCCGCAACACCACGAATCCAAAGTCGAGATTCTGCCGCTTGAGAAAGGGGGCTCGGACCGTCGCTATTATCGTGTCTGCTTCAGCGCGGCTCATTCCTTAATTCTCGTAAAGTACAACCCGGAAAAATCGGAAAACGAACGGTTTGTGGCGATCGCCAATTTTCTGAACGGGATCGGAGTCAATGCGCCTTTGATCTACTATCATGACCAGGATCAGTCCTTGATCTGGATGCAGGACCTGGGCGAGGAAGATCTCTGGCACCACAGGAACGAGCCTTGGGCCGTCCGACGTCGCTTTTATGAGGCGGCGCTGGATCAAGCAGCTTCCTTGCACGGCTCGGAATTGGCTCTCGGCGAAAAACTACATCTGCAACCCGGATTCGATGAATCGCTCTATCTCTGGGAGCAAAATTATTGTCTGGAAAATTGTCTCGGTCTTTATTTCCAGATTCCTGCGGCCGCAATAAAAAGATTGCGGGAACATCCCGCGTTCATAGATCTTGCCAAACGATTAGCTTCTTATCGCAAAGTACTGATTCATCGCGATTTTCAATCCCAGAACATCATCGTTTGGGACGAAGAGGCTTACCTGATCGATTTCCAGGGACTGCGTCCCGGTTTACCCCAGTACGATTTAGCCTCTTTGCTATACGATCCATACGTTAATCTTGCCTCACAGGAGCGTACGCACCTCTTGCGGTATTACTTTGAGCGGAACGACCACGGCTGGAAGTTTCCAGAATTTGAAAGGGCCTACTTCGAATGCGGGATTCAACGTCTGATGCAGGCTCTCGGTGCCTACGGGGTGATCGGAGTTCTAGGTGAAAAAAAGGAGTTCCTCCGCCACATTCAACCCGCTATAAAGACGTTGATCGAAGTTGCTTCCATGGCAGAGAACTTTAGCTTCTTTGCAGAATTCTTAACCTCTCTTCCGGATAGACCCAAACCCAGGATCTGACTCGCGTGACCACAAATAAAATTGACTTGGAACGGTTGCAAACCGTTGTCATCGAAAACGTTGACCCGTGCATCAATGGAGGCCGGTATCCGATTAAAAGAGTCATCGGACAAGAACTGAAGGTTTCAGCTGACATCTTCAAGGATGGCCATGATCAGATTTCCGCTAATCTTAAATGGCGAAAAGCATCGACGGCAGACTGGAATCGGACCCCGATGCGACCGGCCGAGAACGACCGATGGGAAGGCATTTGTCATTTCATCGAAAACGCTCGTCACGAGTTCACGATCGAAGCATGGGAAGATCGTTTTAAATCATGGCAGGTCGAATTTGGCAAGAAGTATGGCGCGGGTAACACGGACCTGAGAACGGAGATTGATGAGGGAGCGCTGATGGTGGAGCGGGCTTCTGAAAGGGCAACTCCAAGACAAGACAAAGAACGACTGGCGCTCTTTGCCCGGCAGCTGAAAAATGCGGATGCTCATTTCGGTGCCCAGTTGGCCAAAAATCCCGAACTAACTGGGTTAATGGGCGCGTGGCCCGATCTCGAACTCAGCACCGAAATGCAACCCTATCTGGAAGTCACTGTGGATCGCTTCCAAGCGCTTTTTGCGGCTTGGTACGAATTTTTCCCACGATCTGCGGAGGGCAAGGCAAACGCTGGATCGAAGTTGCGCGATTGTCTCGGCCGCATCGACGATGCAAAAGCAATGGGGTTTGACGTTATCTATTTTCCGCCGATTCATCCGATCGGGTTTACGAAGCGGAAAGGGAAAAATAATTCCGTCACCTCCGAACCGAGTGATCCCGGTGTTCCCTATGCCATTGGAAGCAAGTTTGGCGGCCACAAAGCCGTGGAACCGGAACTGGGGACGCTTGATGATTTTGATTGGCTGGTAGGAGAAGTGCGGGCCAGAGGAATGGAAATCGCCCTTGACTTTGCGATTAACTGCTCTCCGGACCATCCCTATGTGAAAGAGCATCCAGATTGGTTTTTCCATCGCCCCGACGGATCCATCAAGTACGCTGAAAATCCGCCCAAGAAGTACGAAGACGTTTATCCACTGAATTTTTACAATCCCGACTGGCAGAATCTTTGGGCGGAAATGAAAGATGTCATCCTCTTTTGGGTTCGGCACGGGGTTCGCATCTTCCGCGTCGACAATCCTCATACGAAGCCGAACTCCTTTTGGGAATGGATGATCTCGGAGATTCAGAAGGATTATCCGGACGTGATTTTTTTGGCGGAAGCTTTCACCCGTCCCAAGATGATGAAGTCGTTGGCGAAAGGAGGCTTCACCCAGTCCTACACCTACTTTAGCTGGCGGAATAGCAAGTGGGAACTGACTGAGTACCTGACCGAGCTGACTCAATCGGAAATGAAATACTATTTCCGGGGCAACTTTTTTCCGAACACGCCGGATATCTTACCGTTCTTCCTGCAGACCAGCGGTCGGCCGGGATTTATGATTCGCGCCGTTCTCGCCTCCACCTTGAGCACGGTCTACGGCATCTACAGCGGTTTCGAGTTATGTGAAAACGTCGGGATTCCTGGCAAAGAGGAATATCTCAATTCGGAAAAATATCAGTTCAAAGAACGGGATTGGAACACACCCGGTAATATCAAAGATTACATCACAAAGCTGAATGCGATTCGGCGCAATAACCGCGCTCTGCGTGAGTATGAGAATCTTCGATTCCACACGGTCGAAAGCGAACAAATATTGTTCTACTCCAAAGCGACTGAGGCTCTGGACAGCATTATCCTGGTCCTGGTCAATCTTGATCCATACAACTCCCAGAGCGGCTTTGCCTATGTCCCGATTGAAAGCTTCCAGATCGATGCCGCCGATCCATACCAGGTCGAGGATTTGCTCACGGGCGAGAAATTCACTTGGCGCGGGCGTCGTAATTTCGTGATGCTCGATCCGCATGCTCGCCCCGCGCATGTCTTTCGCGTTCGACGTTTGATCGGAACGGACGGAACGCAGATGCTTTTCGCATGAGCAAAGCTGTCTGGTTCAGTATTGTCGTTGGAGTATTCTTTTTTGGCTGTGGACAGTCCAAAGAGCAGGCGGTCCAAGAGTTGGAGAAATTGAATGTAAAATTCACGCCGGACGATTTTGTTCAGTCGGCCGAAAAAGGGGATACTAAGGCCATCCAACTGTTTTTGAATGCAGGCATCGATTGCAATGTGCAAAGCGTTGCCGGCGTGACAGCACTGATGGCTGCTGCCAAGAACGGCCGAGTCGACGTGGTGAATAAATTGCTGGAGCAGAAGTTGAACGTTGATGCGCAGGGCAAACAGGGCGTAACGGCGCTGATGCTCGCGGCGGAGAACAATCAGGTCGAAATCGTTAAGATACTTCTCAAGAAGAATGCGGATCCAAACCTGGAAGACCAAACCGGGTGGTCGGCTCTGATGAAGGCGGTGTATCAAGGGAACACTACCTGCGTTGAAACGCTCGCTGGGCGTTCACGCCAAGAGATTAACCGAGGGCTGCTGATCGCCGCGTTAACCGGGCATAAGGAGATCGCCAAGATTTTGCTCGATAATGGGGCCGAAGTCGATTCGCGGGCAGATGACGGTCGAACTCCTTTGATGCTCGCGGGGATCAAGGGGGACAGCGATCTCGTTTCGCTTCTCTTGAAGGCCGGCGCGGATCCGACGCTCACCGATAAATCCGGAGCCACCGCCGGATCTCTGGCAATGGCGAAAGGATATAAAGAAATAGCGAGTCATTTACAGCAAGGCCCTGTCTCTCCGGGCTCCAGCGCACAGCCGCCAAAGCGAGTCGCCAGCAGTGATACGGCGGAGCCTGCCGCTTCGATGTCGGACCAGAAACTACTTTCGCCGCCAGTTGGAGAGAAAAGCGCTGTTCTCGATTCCCGGGGCGCGGGCGTTGCTGGCAGCTCAACGAAGGCACCGGACGAGTCTGCACCAAAAAAACCGGCTTCTGTGGTTGAGATCAAGCAAGAGTTTCTTCCAGTGATGCTCGCCGAAATTAAAGGGAAGAAGGCGAAGATCCGGCCAGTCGACGGGGAAGAATACAGCGTCGCGGTGGGAGATCAGCTGAAGGGGCTCGACTATAAGGTTACCGACGTTGAAGTGCGCAGTACGGAAGACAAAGATGGTAATCCAGTGGATGACTCGGTCATTACGTTGCAAAATACGAAATCGGGGCAGACTGTTGCTTTGATCAAGGGCGTTCCTGCGCAGGAACATGCTGCTTATGCGATCCTCGGTTTCCCTGACTCTGACCAAACATTGAAAGTTGAAGTAGACCAGGTTTTCTCGATTCCAAGTGATGCCGGTCATACCTACAAAGTTTTAGATATTCGGCCGGCCCAGGTCATCATCAGACGGGTTGAAGACAATCGTGTCTCGACATTGGAAAAAAAATCCCACAGCTGACACCTGATTATGAAAATTCCTCTTGAAGACCTTTTCGAAGATATAGTTGGAAAAGCGCAACGTGGTCTCCAGGTGAGTGACCAGGAACTTTGCCAGCGAGCTCATCTGGCGATCGGGGAATTTCGCGCCCTCAAGAAAAGCTCAGGTACGCCAACCGGCCTGCCTGAACTTGCTAAAACTCTTGGGCTGGGGCCGAAAGCTTTGGCCGCCAGTTATTCGAGCAGCTGGTATCCGACCGACGTCCCGGCAGTCGATGGAGTGAAACAATTCAATACGTCTCTGATCGACATGACAGTAAATGCCTATCTGATTTGGGATCTCGAATCCAAAGAAGCAGCAATATTCGATACCGGAGCCGACGCCAGCGAGCTTTTAGCATTCGTTGATTCCGCAAACCTCACGGTGAAGTATCTCTTTCTGACGCACACACATCAGGACCACGTTGCAGACCTCGGTGCGATCGTGAAAGGGACCCACGCTGAAATCTTTTCGCCGGATCTGGAACGATTGCCAGAAACCAAAATCATGCGCGAAGGAGACCAGCTACGTCTCGGCAAGCTGCGGATTGAAGCAAGACTAACCAACGGACATTCTCCGGGGGGCACCTCTTATGTAGTGCACGGGCTGCAACATCCGGTGGCCGTGGTCGGCGATTCGCTATTCGCAGGCTCGATGGGTGGCGCGCCGAACGATTATCAGAAGGCTCTTCGGAACAATATGGAGAAGTTACTCTCTTTGCCAGAGGATACCCTGGTTTGCCCCGGTCACGGGCCGCTTACCACTGTCGCAAATGAACGGGACCATAACCCCTTCTTTGCAGGGTAGAAATGGAATTGTTCCCGCCCAGCATTCTTGTGCCACTCTCTCTGGGCGAGATCTTTCGGCCTGATCGTCTGCTCGAAGTTGATCTCGGTTCCGGTGCCGGAAAGTTTCTGGTGGGATCGGCGCTGAGATTCCCGGACCGAAATTTTTTGGGTATTGAGCGTCTTCTCGGACGGGTCCGCAAGACATGCCGAGCAGCGTCTGAGGTTGGGCTGACAAACCTACGGGTATTGCGATTAGAACTTGATTACACCGTTCGTTATCTCTTGCCCGAGAATTCGGTTTGGCGTTTTCATTTGAATTTTCCTGACCCGTGGCCAAAGCGGAGGCATCACCCGCGTCGGGTCGTCGACGGTGAGTTTTTAGAAGCGATTCATCGCAGCCTGATCGATAGCGGAGAGCTTTGGATCAAAACTGATCACGAAGCGTATTTTCAACAGATCACCAAGGCAGGAGCCGGCTCGAATCTTTGGCAACCGATGCATTGGGCGGATGAAGGTTATCCGCTGACCGATTTTGAGGAACAGTTTTTGGTGAAAGAATTGCCCATTTATCGGCTCAGACTTTGTAAACGAAACTCGGATCCGCGATAACTCCGAATCTCCAGTTCACCGTTGAGCAGCGCGGCCGTAACAGACCCGACCTGCTTGGCGTAAAGGCATTTCGGTGACCCATCTTGGGAATCGGCCAGAACCTCCGGTTTTGTCCCGTTCAAGATCAGGATTGAGGGTGACAACTTCGATACAATGAGATTTCGGGGAAAACGGCGTTCTCGGAGTCGACCGCAACAGACCACATCAGCGTGATTACATCTCAAATTGGTTAAGCTTGCCTCGGTCACCGTGGGAAGGATTAAAACTTGAAACCGGTCCAGATGTACCAAGACCGCTGCGATCGCACGCTCGCTCGTGGAAATTTGAGTAGAGTCGGTTTGACTCGAAAACAATATTTCGACGGGTTCTGTATTTTTGGACGGGTCTTTTGGGACGTCGAAGTGATTCGCTCCGAACTGCTGTCTGAGGATGTTCGGATGCCATCGGGATGAGGAAATGATTTTGGCAATTCTAAAGTCGCTTTTCGCCTGTTCTAATACCTCAGCCTCGTGTTTGGGGGTCTCCAGCAAGATAAGTTCGTCCAGGCGATTCAAACCTTGGGATTGGAGGTACGGTTCGGTGATGTTGCGCCAGTGGGAGAGACTGCCGACGTTAATGAGCCAATCTCGACCCTGAACGTGCAGATGGATCACGTGGTCGGACCCTTCAGACAAAGCGGTGACTCGATCCGACTGGAGCAGAGAGGAGGGAGAAACGTTCATCGAATAGCCTGGAATTAAGGTTGCGGTGTGAAGTATCAGCAGGATGAATTTAGTAATCAACCAGCTGCTGTTATTGAGATAAACGGCTATCGAACTCGAAAGACTGCCCGCCAGCAGCCCGGTGACCCCCAGAATCATTACCAGCACCGCGAGCGGTACGACGGTGAGATTCGTAAAAATCGCGACCAGGGAAATATGATGCTCCTGCAATATCAAGATTGGGGCGGTCGCTATCCAACAGACGGTGGCGAGGCTGCAGATCTGGCACTGATGGAGCATCATTTTGTGCCAGGTTCGACGCCAGGGCGGCAATAATCGCATGGGTAAAAACGGATCAATCTGAAATGGGCGATAGAGCAGGTTCCCGAATGGTCTGACCGTCGTCAAAATCGCAAAGACCGCCACAAACGAGAGTTGGAATCCTGTTTGGAATAGTTCTTGAGTGTCATGCATGAGGATGAGCAGCCCTGATCCACAAAGTGAGTTGACCGTAGTCACAGGGCGCTCAAGAGAGACGCCGATGGCCATGAACATCGCCATCACCGTAGCCCGAACCGTGGCAGGATAGAATCCAGTGAGGGCGCAATAGGCGATCGCCACAGGAACGATGGTCAGAGCAACCCATTGCCGCGGCAAACGGGTATAGCGCAAACAGCTCCAAGCCAGGCCAGTGAACAGACCGACTTGGAGTCCGCTCGCTGCGAAAAGATGAATTGTTCCGGTGTCCCGGAAGAGTCTTTTTAGCGCTGCGCTTGTTTCTGCCCGGCCGCCGAGGATCATTCCCTGTATCGTCTGTGCCACTTCTGCATCGTCTTCCAGTCCCTCTTGCAACGCTTGCAGGATTTGGTGACGAGCAGAGAGCGTACTGGCAACGAAAGGGTTACCCTGGTTGTGAGCGATCACCATGGCGGGGGTATTGCGATGGGTCCGAAAGTTAAGGTAAATGTTTTGGCGCTGAAGATACCCTCCGAAATCAAACTCTCCCGGATTCATGGGCTGGTTTGGAAGGTAAAAGTTTCCCTGCGCGATGATTCGATCGCCATAAGAGAAAGGTTCGCCGAAGCAATCCGCAGAAACTTGAAAGTGGACAGGTCGATTGTCGAGGCAGCTGACCAGCCCGACAAATCTTTGAATGGAACGGAGGCGATCGATTTTTGGCTCGCTCAAGACCAAGAGAGTGACGGTGTGCTCATTGGCATCGAATGGTTTTTGGCGGCTGCGCTGGTAACCAGAATCCGTGGACACGTGGTTGCCGTGCCAAAATCCGAAGATAAAAAAGGCCAAAAGACAAGCTGGAGTTGTGGAGCAGACACTCAATACCACAAGAGCTGCGGAGAGGGCTGCCGCGCACCATAATGGCCACCAGCCCGGCTGTTGGTCTGCAGCCAGGACGCCGAGGCACGCCGCAATAAAAAGCCCGGCAAACGGCGCTCGTTGGCGAAAAGGCAAGAAGTGGAGAGAATCGGGCTCCGACACAGAAGAAACATATAAATAAGATGTTGTATTATATCAATTTAAATTCTTCCCACCAGGATGTCACCGTTCTGAGAGGAGCGGGAGAAACGTGGCGGCGTAGTCTGCGAAGCGTCTCGCTTTGCTTTTGCTCTTTTTTTGCTCTTCAAGTCGGTCCAATCTGCGCCCCTATCGGGTCTTTTTTTAAATTGACAAATTTTTTGCGGTTTTTCTTTAGAAAAGCTTGTCAGCTGTCCGGTTCCGGCCTAATAGCATCCTCCATGCGCAAAAAGCTGTTCGTCGCGGCGGTATTAGGACTCATTGCCGCGCTTGCACAAGCCGACCCGAATGCGGCATTAACTCGTTTGGCAGATGGTTTTGATTTTCCCGTTGGCAAGCCAAGTGCCGATGGCTATCGCATCTCTCGCGGATTTACTTCTCATGGCCATTTGGGCGAGGATTGGGTCGGACAGGGGGGGAGCGGCACCGATTTTCGTGATCCGGTTTATGCGATTGGAACAGGCGTGGTAACGCTTGCCCGGGACTTCCGCCGTTCATGGGGGAACGTGATCGTAGTTCGCCACGCTTTTATGGAGGAGGGCCAGGTAAAGTATGCTGATTCTTTGTACGGGCACCTTGATCGAGTTCTGGTGCGTGAAGGTCAGCGGGTTGCTCGCGGGCAACAGATCGGCACCATTGGAAATGCGCATGGGCTCTATGCTCCCCATCTGCACTTTGAGGTGCACAAAAATCTCGCGATCGGGGTAGTTCACACAATGTTTGCCGGAGATTTGTCGAACTACTACGTCCCCTCAGACTTCGTGAATTCGCATCGGACCCTTCAGTCGGGAAATCGCGTGACGACAGTGGCCATGAATAACTATGTGATGCCAAGTTTTGCTGGCGTCCCGGCCTTTCCATCTGTTATGCCTGCAAAAGATGCTAGCGAGCTACCGACAGACGCGAAAGGCAAGGCGGCTCTGTTTTCTTTGGAGCCGGTACGATGATTTGACGAATCCGGATTAACGCGCGTTGGCGAGTCGATGAGCGCGCCGGCTCACTTCGAAAAGCATTCAGTTTCGTCGCAGTTTGTATTCGTAGCTGTCAACGAGAGCCAGCCAGCTCGCCTCAATGATGTTATCCGAAACGCCCACCGTGCACCAATTGTCGTGATGATCGGTTGAATCGATCAGGACCCTGGTGCGCGCACCCGTCCCCTGGTTACTGCCGATGATCCGTACCTTGTAGTCGTCGAGAGTGACTGGCTCGATGTTCGGATAGACCGGAATCAACGCTTTGCGGAGTGCTGCGTCCAAGGCGTTCACGGGTCCGTCTCCTTCGGCCACGGTGTAAATGTCCGCATTCTTTAAGCGCAGTTTCACCGTCGCCTCGCACGTCTCATAACTATTTCTGACGGAGCGAATGTACGTGCAGTGATATTCCAACAACTCCCAAAAAGGTTCCCCTGGACCCAGAACCCGTCGAATCAGCAGCTCAAACGATGCTTCAGCTGCCTCAAACTCGTAGCCCAGGTGCTCGAGGCGTTTCACCTCCTGCAGGATCGCCGCGACGTGCGGCGAACCTTTCTCAAATTCGAATCCGAGTTCGCGCGTTTTAGCAAGGACGTTGCTCTGGCCAGAAAGTTCCGAGACAACGATGTGTTGATGGTTGCCGACCGCCTGGGGCTCAATGTGCTCATAACTGCGGGCCACCTTTTGGACGGCGTGGGCGTGAAGTCCCCCTTTGTGTGTGAATGCCGTGTTTCCGACGTAGGGAGCGCGAATGTTGTGCTGGCAGTTGGCTAGTTCGTCGACAAACATCGACAGTTCTCGCAACTTGCTCAGCTCCGGCACCACGCTCTCCCCTAACTTCAGTTGCAGATTCGGAATTACGCTGGTCAAATTGCAATTTCCTGTCCTTTCACCATATCCGTTGATTGTGCCTTGAACTTGGGTCGCTCCCGCCCTGATCGCGGCCAAAGCGTTCGCCACGCCGAGTTCGCAATCATTGTGAGTGTGAATCCCGATCGGCGTTGGTAGCGCGCGAACAACTGAAGAGGTGATATCCGAAACTTCGTGGGCCATCGTTCCGCCATTTGTGTCGCAAAGCACAATCACGTCGACTCCACCCTCGACCGCTGCCTCGAGTGTCGCCATGGCATGCCTAGAATCGTCTTTGTACCCGTCAAAGAAATGTTCTGCGTCAAAGAGGACCTCGCGACCGCGGGATTTCAGGTAGGCGACTGACTCCCGAATCATCCGCACGTTCTCTTCAATGGAGACGCCCAGGATCTGTTCGACGTGCAACCGCCAACTTTTCCCAACAATGGTCACGGCAGGCGTTTCGGCGGAGAGAAGCAGGGCAATCTGCGCGTCCGCCACGGGTTTGACCTTTGCTCTGCAGGTACTTCCAAAGGCGCAAATCCTCGCGTTTCGCCATTTTAGCTTTTTTGCCGCATCGAAAAACGCGATATCCTTCGGATTGGAACCCGGCCATCCTCCCTCGATATAATGAATCCCAAAAGCATCCAGCTTTTCTGCGATTCGAACCTTGTCGTGAACGCTGAAAGAAATGCCCTCGGCCTGAGTGCCGTCTCGGAGGGTCGTATCATAGATCATGATCTGATTCGCATTCATAGAACTCGGACTGATTCGGTATCCCAGCGCAGGGTAGTTTGCAAGAGGTTCGTATCGCCCGTCGGCACTTGGCGTCTGTCTCTGGCGGACAAAAACCAATTCGATCTTTAACGCTTAACGGTTACTGGCGTGCCAACCTTGGCGGCATCGAAGAATCGTTTGGCCTTGGATTCTGGCATTCGGATACATCCGTGAGAAGCCGGATAACCTGGCAAATAACCGGCGTGAAGGCCGACTCCTCCGACAATCCGAAGGAAATAGGGCATCGAGGCGCCGACGAAGGTCGAATCGGGTGGGCGCGGGTCTTTGCGAACATCGACATTCTCTTTCACAATCACACCGTCGCGAACATACGCTCCGTAAATGCTGGATCGGTGATCGATGTCTTTCTCAATGACGGTATAACTGCCGGCCGGAGTATCGTAGCCTTCGCGACCTGTCGAAACGGGTGCGGTCAAGAGCATTTGCCCCCCTTTCGAGAGGTAGGCGTGCTGATCAGGTAGATCGATCAATATCGCGACCTTCCCGGCCGGTTTTCTTTGAAGATCATACGACAGATTCTCAAATTGCGAACAACCTCCGAGAAAGGCCAGAATTGATAGGAGACCCAACCGCCACAACTGCTTATTCATCTCTTTAATTTATGCCATCTCCAACGTAATCCATGTCAAGACTAGAGAGAATCGAGGGCTTCGCAATATCGCTGAGGTTTCCCACTCTGTCTGAGAAATCACCGGTTTGAGGTCAGTCAAACAACTTCATAACATTTCATTTGACATGTTATGATAACTCAATTAATAGATTTCCGAAAAACTCTATGTCTGACAATTTCGGCCACCATCTGGTGCGAAACCGGCAAAGGCTCACGCCTGAGAATTCCCAGAGGTCGGTCAATAAACTTGCCCTTAACTTTGATGAGTTGAATGACCAGGTCATTATTCTACGCCAGGTCGATATTTGCGCAGATGCACCCTCTGCGCCGTTTCTGGATTGGTCAAAGTGCGAGAAAGCAGAGATCGCCGTTCAGATCAAGAATATTGAAGGTCTCTCTGAGGGAAGTGTGACCATCAAAGCTTCCACTCTACAGAAGATCCATCCGGCCCTCTTGCCCCGCCAGTTGGAGGCCGAATTTCTGTTTCCGATTTCATTGAAAGCCGTTGTCCTGCAGCTGCAGGCGCATCTGAGGCACAATTGCGAGGAAGAACTCAGGCCGGCTGGACCCGATTTTGATACATCGATTGCTCAGGTGGCCCGGGAAGATGAAGGATTTTTCAAGCTTGCGGGAATGGACGGACCGAAGGAGATCTCGGCCGATGAGAGCACGCAGACGAAACCCCAGACTAAGGAAAGGCTACTAACGCCGGCTGACCGGCCAACGTTCCCGATGGCACGCATGAAATCGGCGCGCCACGAAATCGACTTGCGGAAGACTGAATCTGACGGACCAAACATCTGTGCCATCCTGAAGAATCCACCGCGTCGGGCCGGCCTGGAACAGTTGCAGGAAATTTTCTTGACGGAAGAGCAACTGGATGTCGGCCAAGTGGCGGATTTGCTGGCTGCTTTTCCTAAAGTTCTAAGTGCCATGGTCATGTTGGGGGATGGCACGGTCTTGGGCGGCAGAATTCCAGACGCTTACCATATGGAGACCGCGCTGGTGGCTCCCGCGCTGATGCGAACCGTCCAGGAGTTCAACCGGAAACTGAGATCGGATGAGATCTCAGCCTTCACCCTCCTGGGTGATCGGCCGGTAACTTTTTTTGCCGAGGGAAATGTATGTGTTCTCATTGCTCATGAAGGTCGTGGATTGTTGCCCGGTGTCCGCCAAAGGATCGGGGCTGTGGCCAGGGCCTTAGACGCGTTCTGCGCAAAATAGCATGGATTCCAGTCTCTGTTTTGGAGGACCTGACGCTGCCCCGGAACGCGAGGCATCCGTCGGGCTAGACCCATCGTTCATGTGAAGATATCAATTATTGTCCCAGCTTATAACGAAGAGAAGCTTATTGAACGCTCGTTGCAGAGCATTCGAAGTGCGGCGACGACATTCTCGCAGATTGGCTGGGAGCATGAGCTCATCGTTTGCGACAATAACTCTTCTGATCGGACTGGCGAACTGGCGAGGGCACAAGGCGCCCGGGTTTTGTTCGAATCCGTGAATCAGATCTCGCGGGCGCGTAACGCAGGCGCGGCGGCAGCGAACGGAGAGTGGTTTGTTTTTGTAGATGCGGATTCCTTTCCCAGCCCCGAATTGTTCGCCGAAATGGCGAAGCAAATTCAAAGTGGCCGCTGTATTGGCGGCGGCGCGACGATTGTACTGGATCAACCTGTTCGTTGGACGATCGGGTTGATCTGGGTTTGGAGTTGTCTGAGCCGTTGGCGTCGTTGGATGGCGGGTTCGTTCATTTTCTGTGAGGCGCGAGCGTTTCGAAAATTGGGCGGCTTCAGCCGTGAGCTGTTTGTCGCGGAGGAGATTGACTTCAGTAAACGATTGAACGAGCTGGCCAAATCACGCGGGCTGCAGGTCATCATTCTGCATCACCATCCGCTCAAAACCTCGGCGCGAAAGCTTCACCTCTACTCACCGAGAGAACACCTCTTTTTTCTGGTCCGAAGTTTTCTTGGACTGGGGAGAACATTCAAAGATCGCAAATCTTGCGCACCTTGGTATGACGGCAGACGCTAATGCCGCGTACCAGCTGCCGTTGGGTCCGCAAAACGCCGAGAACGCCTTCGACAAAGAGCTTGACAATGAAATGGCCCTTCCTGCCACAATCGCGATCCGATTTCTGGAGCGGGCGCAATCCAAAAATTCGTCTTCAACCCGCTCGACGCAAAGCAACAGGAGCGATAGGCATATCGATGCGTGGCTCGAACGTCGGCAGGATACTTCTGTGGCTCTTACTGGCGACGATCTGTGCACCTGGACGAAGTCAAGGTCAATGGATACCGCCTGCGGCCCTTCGAAATGTGCCGGTCCTGACTGATTGCAGGCTGACTCGGGGCGGTGTCGGCGCGAGTTTGCAACCCACTCTCTTTTACCCAAAGGGAGCCATCTTTCTTTGTCCTGAACGCGAACGAGAAATCGACGCTCAACACCCAGGCGCCTCGCGATTTTTTCTGGTCCACGAGTATGGCCACCTGGCTATGCGCAGCAGGGAGGAAGCGGTGGCCGATGAATGGGCTGCGAAACAGTTGGCTGAGGTGCCGGCTGAGCGCGCTACTTTGAGGGCAGCTCTCCTTCATTTTGTGGATAAAGGGAACATCTTTGATCCGCTCTATGGAACCGGTTTGGACCGGGCATTGAGAGTGGCTCGCGCGGCAGGTATCTCAGAGAAATATTGGCCACAGCCGCTTGTTGAGTACGCAAAGGCACAAAAAGTCAGTAGAGCCACCGAAATTTCGCTCGCGCTTCTCCGGCCGGACGGATACACCAACGCAGCCCAAATGATTATATCGGTCGATCGGCAACCGGTTGGCGTCCTCAGTGATGTTGAGGAAGCAAGGCCTCTCGAATTGCCGAAACTGGCTCCGGGGCGACACCTCGTTCAGGCGCTCCAGGTCTGGCTCTATCATGTCGAACCAGACGGCACGAAATCAGAGGTGGCACGCCTCCTGGAAGCGGAATGCCAATTCGTGTCAACAGGCAAGCAAGCCGTTGTCATCGAAATCAGATTCGATAGCGGGACGCTGTCCATTCGGGTGAGCGAGCTGGGGTGATTCGATGTTGCTCCGTCGGCCTCAGGCGGCGAGAAATCCGCGGTTCATCGACCGAAGTTTCTCAACGGCTTTTGGAATAATTTGCAGTGCTTGAGCCACCTCCGCCTCCGAATTGAATCTGCTAAAGGAGAATCGCAGACTCCCGCGAGCGCGATCGTTTGAGTATCCCATTGCCTTCAGGACATGCGAGGGCTCCAAAGAGCCCGCCGTGCAGGCGGATCCCGCCGAGCAACAGATACCTCTTTGGTCCAAGAGCATCAGCATCCCCTCCGAATCTATTCCTTCGATAGCCAGGTTGGAGGTATTCGGAAGTCGTTGGACTCGATGGCCGTTCACCTGCACAGAAGATATAGTCTCGAGGAGGCCCTGTTCGAAGCGGTCGCGCAATCCTTTGACACGACTGTTTTCTTCCTGCAATGCCGAGGAAGCCAGCTCGGCTGCTTTCCCCAGGGCAACAATCGACGCAGTGTTTTCAGTTCCACCGCGCTTTTTATTTTCCTGACCGCCGCCGATCAGATAAGGGGTGAATCTGGTTTTCCGATTGACGTACAATGCTGCGACACCCTTGGGCGCATGCAGCTTATGGCCGGAAAGAGAAAGGAAATTGATCGGAAGCCGCCGGAGATCAATGTCGATCTTTCCCACCGCCTGGACCGCGTCGGTGTGGAAAAGCGTTCCCTTTGAGCGGCAGATTTCCGCTGCCCCTTCAATAGGGAAGAGCGTACCAGTCTCATTATTAGCCCACATCAGGGAAACAATTGCCGTATCCTCGCGAATCGCCCGTTCCAGATCGTCGAGATCGATCAAGCCATCGGAATCGACATCCAGCCACGTCACCTCGTAACCTCGTCTGGCTAATGCTTCTCCATGTTTAATAATCGCGCTATGTTCCACTCGACTTGTCACCAGGTGTTTACGATCCGGGTCAAGAAGTAAGGCGGATTGAATGGCGCTGTTGTCAGATTCGGTTCCGCAGCTCGTAAAAATGATCTCAGAGGGCTCGCATCGCAATAGTGCGGCGATCTGTTCGCGCGCCGTCTGCACCGCTTTGGCGACATTTTTCCCGAAGGAGTAGGCGCTCGAAGGATTCCCGTACTGATCTTGCAGGTATGGCAGCATCAGTTGCAGGACTTCGGGGTCGACTTGCGTCGTAGCGTTATTGTCAAAGTAAATCATAAGCCAGGTTATCGCGTCACGATCTCGGGATTTTTACCGGCAGCTACTTTTTCGGTTCTCCTGTCTGTGAGAACCTCTCTCCATTTCAGAAAGAGGTTCCTGATATACAGGGGAAGTGGCATCAATGTCATGATCACCCCGACCGAATCCCGCCGATAAAAGAGGAAATAGCTGAGTGCCAGCAGACTGCCGAGAAGGCTGCACTCCCAAAATCCAACGGGAATGATGCTTCTTTTTGCACGTTCCGAAGCGATCCATTGCAGGAAAAAACGGATCGAGAAAACGGCGCTGCCCGCCCATCCCACGATTTTCCAGGGCGTAATCACGATAAACGCCAACACTGCTGAATGGACCAACCAATCCATTTGCGGATATCGCATTGATTTACCACCTTGACAAGCCGCGGACCACTCCCGGCTTGCACCCGGGCACTTCGAGACTAGGCTGGATCCATGGGTTCCTCTCTCGATCCTATGGGACCGCCAGACTATTCATGGAAACGCTTTTCCTGGATGATGTCGAACGCGCTGAGCTGGAAATGTCCCACCTGCGGCGAACGACCAATGTTTGTCCCATGGTCGAAGGTGCGAAGTCTGAGGGATTGGTTTATGCCACTCGACGGTTGTCCCCGCTGTGGCTATCCGTTCCAACGAGAGCCCGGATATTTCCTGCTTTCAATCTTCGCCATCAACTATGGCGTGGGAGCGTTTCTCGGTCTGGTAGTTTATCTTTTTCTTGATTTCGTTTTACATTTGCCCATCTGGCTGGTCCTTACGTTAACGATCGTTCCAATACCGATCTTTAATCTTTGGTTCGCTCGCCATTCGAAGGCGCTCTTTCTGGCATTCGACCTTTTTTGTGATCCGCACCGCGGGGAGGACGGCGGCGGCGACCGGGATCCCAAATCTCCAGCGCCACCCCCAAAAGCTCCCGATCTTGAGCCGATAGGCAAGTCTTGATCCCGCTACGAGTCTCAAAACTCGCCCACGCCCCACGCTCTGCCAGCGCTCTCCTCATTGACCTGAGCAGTTTGAGCGGGAAAGTATGAATTCATGCAGGGTATGGGCAAACCGAATCGCGTGCTGGTGACAGGGATAGGAATAGTCTCGCCGCTCGGCAGGGATACGGCGGCAAATCTTCGATCGTTGGTGATGGGGCAGGACGCCGTGACTTCGGTCGGAAGTTTTGATGTCACAAAAACGCGATGTAAGACAGCAGGCCAGATTCCAGATCAGTGGCTGGAAAATGTTCTGCCTCCGGGGCGCATTTCCAGTCGTTTGCACCGCGGTGCCCGGATGGCGGCCCTGGCGTTGCGGGAAGCTCGTGAATTTGCCAAGGGAGCTGAGCCGCAATTGATGGTCGTCGGGACAACAGGCGGAGGCATGAGTTACGGAGA
This sequence comes from uncultured Verrucomicrobiae bacterium, assembly GCA_963742335.1. GTDB lineage: Bacteria > Verrucomicrobiota > Verrucomicrobiia > Chthoniobacterales > JAFAMB01 > JAFAMB01. The sequence continues at coordinate 221,940 of CAVULL010000004.1, read as the reverse complement.
GTTATTTTACAGACGGTTGCTGGCCGGCAAATCCCGGAAAGAATTCGCTCACCTAGTCGGAAATTACACGCCACAAAGGCCGATCCAGAATGCACTCGAAATAAACGGATTGCCTATCCCGGTACAGATTCTTACGAATGCCTGTTCATCGGGTTCTAACGCGATCGGGCATGGATTTGAGCTTGTGAAGCATGGGTTGCGTTCTTGTGTGGTATGTGGTGGCTACGAGCCGCTCTGTGAGCTCGTTTTTGTCGGCTTCGACTCTCTTCAAGCCGCCACCGCCGAGAAGATCCGCCCATTTGATAAGAATCGGACGGGATTAGTCCTGGGCGAGGGAGCCGCTTTTCTAATCCTGGAATCGGAGGCCAGCGCGGCGCACCGCGGAGCTGTGGCAGTAGCGGAAATGGTCGGCTACGGAGTCTCTACCGATACGTATCACCTGACCCAACCTCATCCGTCCGGGATTGGCCCGAAGCTCGCGATGCAAAGAGCCCTCGAGTCGGGAGAGGTAGCCGCCGATGCCATCGACTATGTCAACGCCCATGGAACGGCGACTATTTTCAACGATGCAACGGAAGGCGCCGCGATCTCGGAAATTTGTGGACGGGTTCCAGTCAGCTCAACCAAGTCGATGATGGGCCATGCTTTAGGGGCGGCCGGCGCGATCGAAGCGGTATTTTGCGTTCTCGCCATACGGGAACAGTTTCTCCCGCCGAACATCAACTTTGTTGAGCCGGATCCAGCGTGGAAATTTGAAGTGGTCGGCAATAAATCCAGAGCCGCGCGCCTGAACTATGTCCTCTCGAATTCGATCGGATTCGGCGGGACGAACGCTACTCTGATCATGAAACAAGCATGAGTTTCTTTATCCAGGGAATCGGGGCCGTGACGCCTTTGGGTCCGACTCGGCTCGAGACATGGTCTGCCCTCTGCGACGGGCAGCAGGCGCCCAGAACACTCTTCAAAAGCGGACTCGCGAATCGAAGCTATTACTCCTGCCCGGTCCCGGCGAAGTTTGTCGCCGACGCTGCGCGTCAGCCGCGTCTGCGCCGATCGGGGACAATTTCACTGCTTGGAGTCGCTGCGGGATTCGATGCGTTTGTTGATGCCGGATTGAAACCGGTTGGGGAGCTGGGTGCCCGCATCGCCGTGGTGTTCGCGATTTGTTCGGGTGGCGTCAATTACACTCGCCGTTTCTACCATGAGATCGTCACGCAAGGCGCCAACAGTGCCAGCCCGTTGTTATTTCCCGAAACAGTATACAATGCCGCGGCCAGCCACTTGGCGGCGCTTCTCGGACTCAACAACCAGAGTTACACATTGGTCGGGGATTCGTCGGTCGGGTTAGGGGCAATCCATTTTGCCACTGAGTTGCTGACGATGCACCCGCAGCTGGATCACTGTTTGGTTGTCGGTACTGAGGAAGCAGATTGGCTATTGGCCGACGCCTTTGCCAGTTGGCGTATGGCGACAAAGCTTGATCAGTTCGAAGTGTACGGACGATCTGACGGAACAGTTTTTGGCGAAGGCGCTGCCGCGATCCTGATCGGCCGGTCGGGATCATTAGCGATTGCCAGTTCGTCGCCTGGCCTGCCGTTTTATTCATTTCGACAGAGCGAAACGGTCGCGAAAGAGATGTTTGGCAACCTTCGCAGAAAAGGATTGCCTGAAATGATTATCGGCAGCGCCAATGGAACGTTTGCCGACGAAGTGGAGCGCATGGTCTTCAACCAATTTTATCCATTAGTTCCGGTCTATGCTCCTAAACCGGCAGTCGGCGAGGCGCTTGGGGCGGGCGCATTGTTTCAAGTCGCGGTCGCCGGTTTAGCGCTTCGGCATCAGCGATTACCTGGCACTCTGGCGGCGGGCTCCAAGCTACCGAGCGTCAACCGAGAAACCCGTTGCTGTTCTTCTTCTGAGGCTTTGGTCACTTCCATCGGGTTCAATCATCAGGTCAACGGATTGAAGTTGTCTCTGACACAATCCCCGTATTGATCCTGCTCTGCCTTTAAGCAATACTGAATCCCTATGGCAAGTAAGCCGGCGCCACCCAGTCGATCGACCGCCGTGGAAGATTATCTCGAACAGATACTCGATCTGATTAACACCAAAGGCTACGCGAGGGTAGCTGATATCGCCTCGGGTCTCAGAATCTCGCAGGCCAGCGTAACGAATATGGTTCAGCGATTGGATGCTGAAGGGTTGCTGAAGTACGAGAAATATCGCGGTTTGGTCCTGACGACGGCGGGAGAGACTTTGGCTCGGGATATTATGCTGCGGCACCAGCTTTTGACAGATTTCCTCCGCACGCTTGGGATCACGGAGGAGGAAATTTATCACGATGTAGAGGGTATGGAACACCATATCAGCCCTCAGACTTTGCAGGCGATTGAGGCCCTGTTGTCCGAGCTGCGACAGAACCCAACGCTGGTTGCGCGAATCAGATCGCGCGCTCATGGCGGCTGAATGCTTGCCCTTGAGTTGGACGTTCCGTCCCTATTATGAAGCAAAATGTAGTTCTTACCATCACTGCCATGGCGCTGTTGCTCGCTGGATGCGCGACCCCGGAGGGTCAGTTGACCCAATCGCAGGTCCTCCTCAACCAGACGATCGCCAGCGAGCCTCCAGGAAATTACTTTGTTGGAAGACGGTTTTACCGTCGAAATTATTTTTTTTGGGGATACATCCGGCAGCCGCGTCAGCCATGGAGCAGCGCGAAGCTGGTGATGTTGAATGAGCAGAAAATGCTCTCCCCGGATCGACAGGCGAATAAGTCCGGCTCGGACGGCAACTTTGAATACCGCCTGCAGGGATATTTTTCCGGACAGACAGTTTACGAGCCCGCATCCAATAGCTTCTACCCGGAATTTGTCCTGACGGGGTACAAACTCGTCTCCAATCATCCCTCTCAGATTTTCCGGGATCCGAAGGCCATGGACCCCGACCGACTTTATATCGACAAACCCCAGTAGACTAGGCGATCCTGCGGGGCGACAGCGTTTGAGGAGTATGGGCGAGACAGACAAGTTCGAACACTTTGTCATCATGCGGCATGCCGACGGTTCACTGTGGGAACTCGGCCGGGGCGCAATGGGGGTCACCTATAAAGCTTTCGATACGAACCTGCGGTCGGATGTTGCGCTGAAGGTGATCAATTCGCAGTTTCTGAACAGCGAAACAGCGCGTCAGCGTTTTCTGAGAGAAGCAAGGGCGGCTGCCAGCTTGCGGCATCCGAATGTGGCGACGGTTTTTCATCTCGGTAACTCTGAGGGGGCATTCTTCTACGCGATGGAGTACGTGGAAGGCGAGACCGTTGAGCGACGCGTCCAGCGAGAAGGGCCATTGCCTCCGGAACTCGCGCTCAGGATCACTCGGCAGGTCTCGCGCGCCCTGATTGCCGCCGACCGCCAAAAGCTGGTTCATCGCGATATCAAGCCGTCGAATGTCATGCTGATAGTTGATGAGGAAGAAGATCATCTGCTGGTGAAAGTGATCGACTTCGGACTTGCCAAGTCCCTGGTAGCTGCAGCAGACCAATCTTTGACCGTTTCGATGGGCGGTTTCGTGGGAACCCCCCATTTCGCGAGTCCGGAGCAACTAGAGGAAAAGGAGATCGATATCCGGTCGGATATGTATTCGCTCGGGGCAACTCTCTGGTATATGCTCAGCGGGCGCCCCCCCTTTCACGGTTCGATGATCAGCGTGATCAATCAGCACCTGAATCATACGCTCTCGGCCGACGTTCTCGCCACATTCCACCCGCAGATTGCGGTGCTCCTGGAAAAGATGCTCTCCAAGGTCGCGGAGGAACGATTTCAGTCCCCATCGGAGCTGAAGCGAAAAGTCGACGAGATCCTGACCGATTTGAAAGGTGAAACCCCAACTTTCGCGCCGATGGGACGGCCTCCCGGCGGCAGTAGCCCTTCTTTCGGGGCGGCGACAATCGGAGAGACGAGTACGTACGGCTTTGCTACCGGCCAATTGATTAGAGACCAATACCAGATCTTCGGGCAATCTCCGGTCGATAATAATGTGTTCCGGGCAAAGGATCTTCACTCCAACCGGATTGTCGCCATTCGACCGCTTCCTCTAGCGCTCCGGTATGAAAAAGCGAGGCTGGATGTTCTCCGTCAGGAGGTGGAAAAGCTTCGGACGATCCATCATCCGAATCTTCTCGAGATATTTGGGCTCGAGACTCACGAGAGGGGTTTGTTCATTGTCAGTGAATGGATCAAAGGATTTTCGCTTCAGGAGCTTTTACGCGTGCGTCGCGTCCTTACCTGGGAGGAGACCCTGCGAATCATCAAACCTTTGGCCAAGGTTCTGGACTTTGCTGCGGAACGCAAGCAGCTCAACACAGGAGTTTCCCTGCGCCATGTCTTCATCGAAATCCCCCGTCTGCCGGAAGAATTCGTTGAGCTCCAGCGCACGCCAGTGACGGCGTGGCCGCCGTTTATCGTGAAAGTCGATGCGCTGAGGCTTGGTCAAAATGCACCGGAGGACCTGTCGGAACCGGCTCAAACAATCGTTGATTCGGGCGGTCTCGATTTTTCTGCAACGCACGTCCAGCAGCTCGCCTGCGTTATCCATGAGCTGCTGGGCGGGATAAGATCCGGCTCTTCAACCGGCTCGCTTGCTCCAAAATTGAATCCAGTGGTAAATCTTTCCGAGAAAGGCAACTCAATTTTACGACTTGGAGCGTCTGAACCCGACCGCTTTACGTTGGCCGTCGATTTTTTAACGGCCTTGGAAGCCGCTGAAAGCGAAAAGCAATCGTCGGCAGTGGTTCCGCCGTTTACTGGCCAGGAACCGCCGGACCATACTCCACCGCCGCCTGATCTTCCTGAACCGGCGGACGACAGCCAGCCAAAAACCTCTCCTGCTCTGCTTCGTATTCTTCTGGCTGTTGTCGGAATGTTTTTAGTCTGCGCCATCGGAGCGGTTATCGGCGCTAATTTCTTTCTGCACAAACCTGAAGCGTCTGAGCCGATTTCGCAGACCGGAAATGTGGCAGTCACCAGCAAGCCGGAGGGTGCGACCGTGCGATGGAACAAAAAGGAAATTGGTAAGACACCGCTGACTTCCTATCCGCTGCCGAAAGGCAAATCCGTTCTGGAGCTCAGCATGATTGGGTACCAAAACCGATCGATCGACGTGGAGATCAATCAGGGAAGCCTCAATAACCTGGGGATTATCCCCTTGATCCGTGAGGTCGGTCAAGTGTCATGCAATTCGGATCCGGCGAATCTCCCGATTGAAATCGTCGACTCAGAGCAAAAATCGAGTTCCGGGAGCACGCCGATGACCTTTGACAACCTGCCGGCGGGGAAATACACGGTCCGCATTAAGCGTTCCGGTTGGCCGGACTACATTCAAGAGGTCACATTGCAGCCGAAGGCTGTTGTCGCCGTGGAACACACCTTTAAAGGGGTGGGCGTCACTTTGAAAAGTGATCCTGCCGGAGCGACGATTTTTGTCGGCCCGACTGAGCTAGGCAAGGCGCCGCTGACAATCGAGCTGCCACCGGAACCGGTGGAGCTAGTCTCTCGAATTGGGGCTTTGGCGCCAGTCTCACACGAGGTAGTGCCTGATCCGAATGGGGGCAGCGTAATCGAATTCAAGCATCAGTATGGGATCATTTCACTCACGAGTGACCGGAATGACGCCGAGGTCGCCGTGGGCGGGATCAATCTCGGGAAATTGCCGATCGAAGGGATTTTTCCGCCTGGCCAACATCAGATCGTGGTTCGAGCCGTGGGAGCTCCAGATCAAGTGCGGATGGCTGATGTGGCAGCGGGCCAGCGCGTCACGATGGAAGTAAATTTCAATACCGCCTCGAGAGCCGCGATCGGCATGACCAAAAAGGCACAATCATCAGACGATAGCGCCGACGTCGATCAGGCACCGAGACAAGTGCATCAGAGAGCCGCGAGATCTGAACAGACGCCGGTCTACCGCACCAAAGAAGACTACGACCGAGCGAAGGACGCTGCTTACCATCGGTTCGATGCCCAGTGGGAGGCTCGAAAGAATGGGCTCAAGCGTGAAAAAGACTATTACGATAACCAGATAGATCACTCCGAGGGTGCCGCCAAAGAACGGTGGAAAAAGAAAAAAGAGGATGTCAATCGGCGATTGGATCAGCTGGATGATCAGAAAGATGCCGCGAAACAGAATTTGAAGAGACAATGGAATGACTAGCCAGAAAATCTCACAAGCCAAAGTGCCCGTAAGCTTTCGCGCTAGTCATTCCACTTTGCGCTGGTGAAGAACCTTGAATGCTTCGCCCATCCCAGATTCATCCGCGATATATTGATCCGCCAGCTTCTGATTTCTTGAGCGCGGTCTGCCCCAACGCCGGATGAAATCCGCTTGAGCACCGAGTTGCACGGTCTCAAGCCCGAGCTCTTCGCCCCATTCCTTCAGATCGAGAAAATTGACATCCGCGGTGAGATCCTGCCGGCCGGGCCGCAAATAAATCCCCATCCCGTCGATTCGCTGATGTCGAAAATAGGCACGGATCGTTCCTCCTGGTCTGCGGTGATAAATCTCGTGCGGCAGCCCTCCGTAATCGATCGTAAGAATAGCGCCTCGATCAAGATGCCGATCGAGACCTATGAGCCACCTGCGATAGGATTGAAGGATTTCGACGCGTTGACCGGTCGCATATTTCACGGCGAAAGCCGAACTGGCGGGAAGCCGGCAGTTGTCTGAATGTTCTTCCCTCCAAAGTTCACCATCGAGGGCCAGAGAAATTTCCTTCCAGCCATGGACCCCGAGTTCGAATCGTTGGCACGGAAACGCATCTGCGAACTCGTTCGAAATCAAGATGGCTTCACCTTTAAAGGCTTTGAGCGCCGCCTCGACAGAATCTTTCCACTGCACATTCCTGACTCGGAGCTCCTGCTTCTGGAGCCGACGCAGCGCCGTTGAGACTTCCACGATTTGATACTGAATCCGTTGCCAGGGCATGAATGAGCGAAGGATTCCTGATGCGAGCCGACCGGTGCCCGCTCCCAATTCAATGACCTGTATGATGGGCATCGAGAGCCGTTTTGCCTCCGCTTTCAACCAGAAGGCCACACTGCGAATCAATGAGTCACCAATAGTCGTTGCGGTTGAAAAATCACCTGATCTGCCGATTGCCGAGACATGCCCGGAGTAATAGCCATGCAGGGGATGATACAAGGCGAGCTCCATGAACCGTTCAAAAGTGATGCGGCCCCCCTCGGATTGAACGGCTTGGGCTAACCAACTGGACATGATGCTTTGCGAGCGTCGTTCTCCGGCCGACCACCCCATGGTTCGAAATTGGAAATGGTCACCATGCAATCGGTTCGACGCACTTTGGATCAGACCAGTTTTGGCGTGAACTCCTGATCACTAGTGATCGAATGGACCAAATGGGTCAAGAGCACAACGCAACGTTCCACATCACCGAGGTCGACCATTTCGACTGTTGAATGCATGTACCGTAGCGGCAGCGACAACAGCGCGCTGGGGACGCCTCCTCTCATCGAGTAGACATGATCGGTGTCAGTTCCGGTCGATCGTGAAGAGGCTTCATGCTGGATGGGAATGTCGAGCCGCTCCGCGAGCGTAAGCAAACGTTTCACGACCTCCGGATGATTTGCCGTACCGTGGGTGACTGTCGGACCGTTTCCCAACTTGATGGAACCGTGCTTGTTCCGGTCGATCCCCGGCGAATCGGTTGCATGCGTGACGTCGAGGACGATTGCGATGCTCGGTTTCAGTCGATACGAAATCATCATCATCCCAGAACCGCCGATCTCTTCCTGTACCGCATTCACGGCAAACAAGGTTGCAGCGGGACGTGAACCATCAGTCCTGAGTTTCTCCAAAACCTGTGAGAGGATGAAACCGCCGATCCGATTGTCAATCGCTCGTCCAATGATCCGTCCAGGCACCAGTTCTTCAGCGGCGTCGGCGTAAATAGCGGGATGACCGACGCGTATACCACGTGCTTCAACCTCTTCTCTCGAGTTGGCTCCGATGTCGAGATGCAGTTCGTGGACCTCCGGAACCTTTTCATTTTCTTTGTCGCGAATATGAATCGCGATGTTTCCGATGACGGCAGCCACCGGACCTTTGTCACCTAAGATCGTGAGCCGTTTCCCGCGGGCAATAGCCCGATCGCTGCCACCGATCCGCGTAACATACAAAAAACCCTCCTCCGTGATGTTGCGAACCATGAATCCGATCTCGTCCGCGTGGGCCTCGAGCATGATCCGAGCGGAGGAGCCGTGTCCATCCAGCGTGGCCCAAGCGTTGCCGTAAGCGTCATTTTCGATTGAATCCGCAAACGGCCTGACATAATTCATCCAGGTTCGCTGACCCTCAATCTCGAATCCCGCCGGACTTGGAGTATTCAGCAGCCTGAACAGGAATTCCTTCGCTGTAGTGTTCATACGAGGCAAATTAGGTCTCAGAAAGTAAACGAACCCTTCGGGTTTGCATCCTGCTATTCGCTGGGAAATTGCAGAAATAAGCGGCCGGTTTGTCGACGGCAAAAGACACCTCGGGGTAGATTAATTTTAGCAATTTCCGAATCGTTGAGAAGGGATCGCACAGCCTCGATCTCGTCGAATCCGCACTCTCTGATCCCGCGCTGCCGCAGCCAGGCATAAATGGTCCGGCGTTGAATCGCCAAGGGCAATTTCCGAAGCTCTCGGGCATCCAGTTCCGCCTCGTTCTGCATCCTTGGAACATGGGACTTCAAGAACTCGCCTTCGTTCGCTGCCAGTTCGATCGTTCGTAAGAGCGTACGTTTGACCGGCCGGCCGATCAGTCTTTCGATCTCCGGAATTAAATCATGCCGAACACGATTGCGAACCATTTGCCGGCTGGAGTTCGTCGAATCTTCCCGAAACTTGAGATGGAACGCAGAGGCAAATTCGTAGATTTCATCTTTCCAGACCCGGAGCAGAGGACGGCGAATCAAAAGTTTAGAGGTTCCCGCCGTGATCGAGGACTCCGATTTGATAGCGGCGTTATCGAGCGAACCGGTCCCGCGAAACAAATTGAAAAGGAACGTTTCCACCTGATCATCGGCGTGGTGGGCAAGAATCAGGGATGAAGTCGAGAAAATCTCGGCTGCTCTGGCAAAGAAATGGAGTCGCGCTTCGCGGGCGGCGGTTTCGGGAGAACCGACAGCAGGCAATCCGGCCAGGGTGTCCGTGTAGAGCGGGTACCTGAGTCGCCCAGCGAGCCTGCGAACGAACCTGGCGTCTGCCAGACTTTCGACTCCGCGCAGATTGTGATTCAGGTGGCAGACCGCCAAGTTATGAAAACCGATCAACGGCAGAAGATGAAGCAGGACGCGTGAATCGACGCCGCCCGAAACTCCAACTAAATGCCGCTCCTTCTTGGAATATTCCGCGGTCGCCGCCTCCACTTGTTCTACCCATGGAAAGCAATCTGCGATGCCCGACTTTTGCCGCTGCCTCACAACCCAGGAAGATTGTGAAACACCGCAAACGGAAATGCATTGAGGTTCTTAAGCGGCAATGTGTCCAATCCGGGTTTGATGGTGCGGCCGGTCAAATGATCCTTCATCGCCGGAAGAGTCTTATCGATGAGAAGTTCCGTCTCTTTCCAATCAAACCCGGATCCGGCCGTACCGAGTCGCGTGGTGAAACGTGGCACGATGACCAGGATCATTTTGCGAGTCCAGTTCCCGGGAAAATGCGACGCAGCAGTCGGCAAGTTCGCCGTTGGCATAGAATGAGTAATAACTGCCGGTTTCGAAGAGAGCCGGCGCAATCTGCCGGAGGTGCAGCAGCCGTGAGGTAATCAACATTTTGATGCGGCCATCCTGCCAAGTCTTGAGGAGGGTGTCCGCATGTCTCATTCTGAACTTCTTCAAGCAGTCTGTTGGCGCAAGTGTGAAATCAACAGGACGACGATTGTCGGGGTCGACCAGGCTGAAATCCCATAACTCGGTGCCCTGATAAATATCCGGTACACCCGGGACAGTGAATTTCAGGATCGTTTGAGTGAGCGAATTTAACATGCCATGCCAGGCGATCTTCGCCGCGACCGGGTCAAATTTGGACCGAAACCCGTGATCCGGTCCGAGGATGCCGGCGATAAATTTCTTCACCGCATTCTCCCAATCTTCGTTGGGCTGAATCCAGCTGCTATTCACCTTGGCTTCTTTGATCGCCTTGAGCATGTATCGTTGAATTCGGTCCGACGTACTCCTCGTTGACTTCTTCGGTCGAAAACGGCCAGGTGCCCAAGCAGGGTCTGATAGAGTCAGATATTCTTCGTTCGCGCTGGGCGCTGAATCGCCTTCGACATTGCTTTTCCAGACCGAGTTCAAGGAACGCCATTCGTGGATCCACTTTTGCCACTCTTCCGGCATTTCGCTCAGCACGACCATTCTGGCTCGCGTGTCTTCACTGCGTTTGGTGTCGTGGGTCGTCGAAGCAAGCATGGTCCGTGGTATATCCGCCAATCGCGCACGGTTTTTTTCGTGAAATCGTTCCAGGCTGATACCGAATTGTTGCGGGGTTCCTCCCACTTCGTTGAGCGCCGAGAGGCGGTTGAAGATATAGAACGCGGTATCTTCCAACCCTTTGGCCATCATCGGGCCGGTGCATTGTTGAAATTTCATAACAAACTCCAGCTGCAACCGGCGAGTCTCGCTATCGGAATCATCCAATTTTTCAAGGAGAAGAATATCTCGCAGAAAATCGAAAATGGAGGTGTCAATGGCAGCATTGCGTCGTTTGGCGGCGCGCACGGCGCGAAGGATGACCTGCCGATCCGCCTCTGAAACCCCGGCCTCCGCGCTGATGTAAGTCCGATAGACTGGAAAACAGGCGATCAGTTCGCGCACGACAGTCCTCAACGAATCGAGCGTAAAGTCTCGGTGCAACCGGTCCCGCTCAGAGACATCGCTCAGCATGTGGCCGAGGGATTCGATATCGCTGGCCAGAGAGACATCCATGACAAGTTTCTTCTTCTCGTAAATCAGTGATTCAAAGTGAACGTAGCGCTCGATAAAATTCCCGGTAGATTTTTGAGAACTGGTTCCGCATGGCTGGAATCGACCAGGAGTTGGGTGACTCGGTGGTGAAATCGTAGCCGGTCGTTCCGTAAACCGGCCAGTCGCTCCGAAGCTTTTCGTCTTCAGACAAAATCTTTTCCACGATCAGATAGAGGCCCGACTCCGGGCTCACCTGATTCACCATCGACAAGCTCTGCAGTATCGGCTGTTGCAGTGCGGTAAGATATTGTTTCGGATCTCGGAGTCCATCGACGTGATCGATTCGCAAGCCGGTGACGCTGCGCGTTTCCAGCAGTTCGAAAATGAACTTATGGATCGTGTCGAAGACCACCGGATTCTCGACTCGGATCGCGGCCAGGTCGTTGACGTCAAAGAAACGACGGTAGTTAATCTCTTCGGCGGCGACTTTCCAGTAGCTTAAACGGTAGGCCTGTGCGTCGAGTAGTTGATCAAGTTTATCGAATGAGTGGGGTTCACCGACACGACCCTCGATTTGCCTGATCGCGAGTTCAATGGCTTCCTCAACTTGCGGGCACTCTCTGCAGAGCCGGGAGATACGTCGCTTGATGACTTCTTTTTCTCTGGCCCTTTCGCGAATCTTCTCATCGTCGGTATCCGTGCGCGGAGGAAGATATTCGAGCGCGGTCAGAATGCTCTCCAGATCGAGATACATATCCTCATCCGAATATTGGACTCAACTTTCTCCAGAGCGATCCGAAGCAAGAAATGATAGGTGCGCGGGTTGAGCGGAAAGACCCAATCGTAATAGGTCAGGTGAAAACCGCCTTCCTCAAACCGGAGATGAAAATCGCCGCGCTCAAGAACTCTGCCGTACTGGTCGCCGAGAACCGGAAGCAACACCTTGTTGCGAAGAGCCTCTTTGAGCGGGTCCCAGTCGATGTCGAAGAACTGGGCGAATCTCGAGCTGGGGCCGTTTTCCAGGACATCCATCCACCACTCGTTCTGTGGATCAATGATGCCCATATGGTTCGGAACGAAATCGGCGATCTGACCCATCCCGCGCTCATTCAGAGCCGACGACCATGGCATCGAATTCTTCTCGCGTACCGATCGAGAGGATTTAATTCGTTGTGATTGCTGACGTCGTACCCATGATCGCTGTCTGGGCGCGAGCGAAAGAATGGTGAACTGTAGATATCGCTGATCCCGAGTTTCTGAAGGTACGGGATGATTTCAGTCGCATCTTTGAAACCGAAATGTCGATTGAATTGCAATCGATAGGTCGATGTCGGTACGCGGGGTACAGATACCATATCCTTTTCTCCTCTTACTGAGACGCATTTTCGAACGTTGCCGCTTCATGTCTTCTGCTCGTCCTGTTCGCAGAACACGATCAACTCCGGTTCAGTCAGTTCGATTTTTTTCCCGTCCCGATCAAAGCGTGCCGCTCTGTTTCCTCCGTAAATCGGTTCGTTCGTCGAGAGGACGAATTCCCAGGCCGACCCTTCGCAGGTCGCAGCAGCTCGCTTTCAAGCTTGCAGAATGGTGTCATTTGCCACCAGTTGGACCACGATCAGGATGTCTCCCGCGTTTTCTCGTCGATAGCGAATCGCGATTGCCCTGCGTGACACCTGCTCAACCTTGCCAATGACCACGGCGTACGGTCCGTCAAGTTGGCTTTGGCGAAACCGCAGGAAATCGCGGTAGAGCCGGAGCATTTGCGAGATGAGGCTGCCGCTCCAGTTCGGTCCAGTCCAATTTTGAATTCGTGAAGGTGGCGAGTGACTGCGGATCAGGGATAAGCGCGCGTTTTGCGGGATCTCGAAAATCCGAAAATTCGGCGAACTCCTTCCGGCGCCCTTCGGTCACGCCTTTTCCCAATTCATCATGATGATCGGTAAAATAAAGGAAAGGGCTCGAGGATGCCCATTCCTGTCCCATGAAGAACATCGGCGTATAGGGCGTCGGTGAGCAGAAGCGCGGATGCAGCCCGGTAGGCTGCAGGCGAGATTACCTGGTTCAATCGTTCGCCGTAGGCGCGATTTCCAACCTGGTCGTGATTCGAAATACAATGGACGAAATGTTCGGGTTCAATGTCTGCGCCTCGCGTGCCGCGTGGGATCCCGTCTTTCTGTAATTCGCCGGTAAACAGCCAGCCTTCCCGCAACGTACTTGACCAGCTCGTCCATTGAGCCTTTGAAGATAGCCCATGTACCCCTCATTCTCGTTTGTCATTTGCACGCGAACAACATGATGAAAGTCATCGGCCCAGACCGCATCGCATCCGTATCCTCCCTGGTCGCGGCGGAAGGAGCAGTTTTCGCTCGTTTCTTGGATCCTCGCAGATCACCAATGCGCCGAACGCCTGAACGCCGTTCGGCGATTTCCTGAATCAGATGCTTGGGCGAATCGTCCGGAATCGCGTGGGTCGCGTCGAGACGGAAGCCGTCAAAGTGGAATTCTTTCACCCAGTAGAGCGGATTTTCGGCAAAATGATTGCGGACAGGTCCTGCGTCCGGTCCGTCCAAATTGAACGCGGCGCCCCATGGAGTGTGATGCGAATCATTGAAGTAGTGATCGGAATAGACACCCATGTAGTTTCCATCCGGTCCGAGATGATTGTAGACGACATCGAGGATGACGGCTAAGCCCGCCTGGTGAGCGGCGTTCACGAGGGTTCTCAGATCGTCCGGTTTTCCGTAAGCTCGGGATGGGGCGTAAATCGAGACGCAGTCGTAACCCCAGTTCCGGTCTCCGGCGAAGTCCGCGATCGGCATCAGTTCGATAGCGTTGACTCCAAGCCCCTTCAAGTGATCGAATCGCGCGGCAATTGCCTTGAATGTGCCTTCTGAGTGAAAGTGCCGACGTGCAACTCGTAAATCACCAGTTCGTGCAGGGCCGCCGATTTCCATTCGGAATCAGTCCAATGAAATGAGCGTCCATCCACCACTTGGGATGGTCCATGGACTCCCTGCGGTTGAAACCGGGACGCGATATCAGGAACCAGAATGCCGTCGAGCCGATATTTATAAAGCGTGCCGAGCGACGATGCAGGGTCCAGGATGCTGTAATATCCACTCGCCTCCCGCTTCATCGGGATCTCTCGTAGAATGCTTCCGTCCTCACCGAAGATGACGACAGAGACATTTTTCTTTCCTGTTGTCCAGGTCCGAAAGAGTACGCCCGTCTCGCCTGCAGTTCCGCGCCCTGGGAAACGAGTCTATTTTCCATCGTTGTCGTTTCTGTGGTATGAGTTGGGACCTTTGAAGGTGATTTTCCTGTCCTGTGTCGTCCATGCAGCTTCGCGCGCGAAACGCTCTTCGCCTTCGCAAAGCTTCAACAGACAGAGACTTCTGTCGACTAATTCCACTTCGTCGCCTGCGGGAATAATCTTCTGATGTCTAACAAAGCCGCGTTCGTGGTTGGTATCCACGATCATTTCCCATCGAATTTCTTCGCGACCTGGCAGGATGAAGGTCAGTGGTTCGTAGTGCGCGTTGCACAGCAAGAGAAAAGTGTCGTCTCGGACCGATTCTCCCTTGGAATCGCGCACATCGTTGGTAGATCCGCTGATCAACATGCCAAGACATTTCGCGAATCCGTTTTTCCAATCCTGGTCGTTCATCTCAGCGCCACTCGGGCTAAACCACACGATATCTTTCACTTCCAAGCCACGGATCCTTCTGACCTTGAAATATTTTGGGCGGTCGAAAGACCGGATGCTCTTTCCGGAATCGGATCAGCTTTTTTGGTGAAATCAAAAAAGCTTTTTGCTTCATCGTCCCAGTTCCAGTTGAACCAGTTGAGCTCGTTGTCCTGGCAATAAGTGTTATTGTTTCCGAGCTGCGTACGGGCAAATTCGTCTCCAGCGTTGAGCATCGGAACGCCTTGCGAGAGCAACAAAGTTGTCATAAGATTTCGACGCTGCCGTCTGCGAAGCCGATTCACTTGCGGCGTCATCGGTGGGGCCCTCCGCGCCGCAATTCCAAGAGTTATTGTTGTTGTCGCCGTCTCGATTCTCTTCGCCGTTCGCCTCATTGTGCTTGTCGTTGTAGGAAACGAGGTCGTTCAGGGTGAATCCGTCGTGCGCGGTGATAAAGTTAATGCTGGAGTAGGGCTTCTTCCCGTGGTGCTCGTAGAGATCCGGGCTGCCCGTCAGGCGATAGGCGAACTCTGCGATCGTGTCATCATCCCCTTTCCAATAGCGTCGGATACAATCCCGGTATTTACCGTTCCACTCCGACCAGGGCGCCGGGAAACCGCCGACCATATAGCCTCCTTCGCCGACGTCCCATGGCTCGGCGATCAGCTTCACCTGAGACAGGACGGGGTCCTGAAGCAGGATGTCGAAGAAAGTGGCGCTTCGGTCAACAAAGTGCTCTTCGCGGCCCAGCGTCGATGCGAGATCGAAGCGAAACCCGTCCACGTGCATTTCTGTCACCCAATAGCGAAGGCTATCCGCAATGAGCTGCAAAACTCTGGGGTTTTGCGTGTTGGGCGTGTTCCCGCAACCCGTGTAATCCATGTAAAATCGACGATCATTGGCTACCAGCCGGTAGCACGCCGCATTGTCCACACCTCTGAACGAGAGTGTCGGTCCCAGATGATTCCCCTCCGCTGTATGGTTGTAGACGACGTCGATCAGGACTTCGAGACCGGCCTGGTGCAGTTCACGCACCATCTCCTTAAAGTCGTTGACCTGGCCGCCTTGGTTTCCTTTGCTCGAGTAGCTGCTCTCGGGAGCAAAAAAACCAATTGAATTGTACCCCCAGTAATTCGTGAGGCCTTTGTCCACAAGAAAGCCATCGTCCACGTGTTCGTGGACCGGGAGAAGCTCAACCGCGGTGACGCCCAATTCTTTGAAATACTTGACCGCTGCTGGCGAACCCAATCCGGCATAGGTCCCGCGGATCTCCGGCGCCACCTTTTCCCAGAGTTTGCTGAATCCGACGACATGCACTTCGTATATCACCGACTCATGCAAAGGGATATTCGGGCGCTGGTCTCTTACCCCAGGCAAAGGAGGTGTCGACGACGACCGATTTCGGAATATTGCGGGCATTATCCCTGTAATCTCGCTTTAGATCTTCGCCGGGATCACCCAGCGGATAGGCGAACATCTCCGGACCCCACTGAATTTTCCCGGCGATTGCTTTGGCGTAGGGATCGAGAAGGACCTTCGAGGCATTAAACCGATTGCCATTCTGGGGCTCGTACGGCCCATAAACCCTGTAACCATATAGTTGGCCGGGACGTATGTCGGGCAGGAACACATGCCAGACGTGATCCGTGCATTCGGTCACCCGGACTCGGATTGTTTCATGATCCGAATCAGGCCGATCAAACAAGCAGAGGTCTACTCCTGTACAATTTTCCGAATAAATGGAGAAATTCACGCCCTCAGCGGCCCATGTTGCACCCAGAGGATAGGGTGCTCCGGTCCATACCCGCACTTTGTTCATACTGTTGGTAACCCCTACCGCGGATCGGTTTTTTGTCGAACACGAACTGCCCGGGGATCCCAGTTTGTGGGGCCGACAGAAGTGGAGTTTTCTGATCCACTGTTTTTCCTTTGTGCAGACGGTGTGGTATTGATCCCGCAATGTTGCGCGTCTATCAGTGAGGAGGCCAAGTGCGCAATTTCGCTTTTTTTCGTTTTTGCTGATTCGGCCGCCGGATGGAGAGATGAAGAAGCGAGTACTAATCATGTCGACGAGCGCAGGTACTGGACACGTCCGCGCTGGAGAGGCATTAACCAAAGTGTTTGAGGAACATCCGGAGGTGGGGGAGGTCCTGCATACTGATGCGCTTCGTTTTACCAATAAACTGTTCCGCGATTTCTATTCCAAGCTTTACACCCGCCTGGTGAAGGACGCACCGGACTTCCTCGGGTGGTGGTACAAACAGAGCGATGAACCGTGGAAGACCGATGGGATGCGTCTGATGCTGGACCGTCTGAACACCGGGCCGCTGGTAAAGTTCATCCGGCATTTCAATCCGCATATCACGGTCTGCACCCATTTTATGCCTGCCGGAATTATTTCGCATCTGATCGCCAAGAACCTGTTAGATGCGCATCTATCAATCGTGGTGACGGATCTGGATTTTCATGCGATGTGGCTGTCCCGGGTATTTCACCGCTATTTCGTTGCTATCGAGGAGACCAAGGTTCATCTGGAGGAGTTAGGGCTGCCGAAAGAGAGAATCACGGTTTCCGGCATTCCGATCGACCCGGAGTACATCACTCCGATTGATCGGGTCGCAACACGCTTTCACTACGGGTTGCATCCGACCCGTCCAACCCTCTTGCTGTCCGCCGGAGCACTCGGAGTCGGGCCGACGGAGTTCATTGTCGAACGGCTTAAAAATCTTCATTCGAAAGCCCAGACGATCGTTATCTGTGGCCGAAATCCGGAAACCCGCGATCGAGTGATCCAAGTGGTAGGCGAAAATAATGAAAGTTTTAGAGTATTCGGGTACACCGGGCGGATGCCGGATTTGATGAAGATCTCGGATTTGTTCATCGGAAAGCCGGGCGGATTGACCACTGCGGAAGCATTGGCATGCGGTTTGCCTATGGTGATAGTCAGTCCGATTCCTGGCCAGGAAGAGCGGAACAGCGATCACCTTCTCGAAGACGGCGTGGCGGTGAAATGCAACGAATTAACGAC
Organism: uncultured Verrucomicrobiae bacterium; assembly: GCA_963742335.1. GTDB lineage: Bacteria > Verrucomicrobiota > Verrucomicrobiia > Chthoniobacterales > JAFAMB01 > JAFAMB01. The sequence continues at coordinate 204,273 of CAVULL010000004.1, read as the reverse complement.
TATTCCCTACAAGATCGATACCCTTCTCGGTGACCCGTTTCGACTTGAGCAGATGCGCCGCAGGGCGTTCGCGATGAGTCGGCCGGAAGCGGCCAAGACGATTGTTGAGACCTTGGTGGCAGATGAGGTATCCGCTCTTGAAGTGTCGGATGACGAGGCGGAAGCGATCACGATCGCTGCAAGCAAGGAACGAGACAATAAAACGCGGTAAGCAATGAGCGAGTTTTTGTGGGGGGTGGCAACTTCCGCTTATCAGTCCGAGGGGGGGTACAACGGGCCGGGACAACCGCAAACGAACTGGGCCGCCGCAGAGCGAAAAGGAGATGTCGCACGATCCGGCCTCGGTGCCGACTTCTGGAATCGATATCCGGAGGATCTTGCGCGTTGCCGGCAACTTGGTCTCAACGCATTCCGCCTTGGGATCGAATGGAGCCGGGTGCAACCGACCTATGTCGATCGCGTGGGACCTCCTCCTCCATTCGATTATAAGGCGCTGGATCACTATGTTGATATGCTGGTGTACTGCCGTCAGAATGGACTTGAGCCTATCGTGACTCTTCACCATTTTGTGCATCCGTCATGGCTTGGTTCGGACCCCTGGCTTGGGCCGGAAGTGACCCAGCATTTCTGCCGTTTCGCACGTGAATCGGTGCTCTATATCAACCGCGTTTTGACCGATCGGCACGGCCTTCCGCCGATCCGATATTACATCACGATTAACGAGCCGAATATGTTCGTCTTGAACACCTATTTAGGCACCCAGTTTCCCGGTCGTGGTCAAAAGACACACGGTTTGCGCTCGTTGCTCGAAGTCTATCGCCAAATTCTGATCACTCATGTCCGCGTCTACAATTTGATCCATTGGATCTACGCAGACCAAGGTTGGCCGGAGCCGTCGATTACCCTGAATAACTACTGCAGCGATCTGTACTGGTCGGATAAAATATCTGCTTGACCTCGTTTCGGTCAGGGAACGTGGCGTCCGTGTTGAGACACTGCCCGAGTATATTTTTGAGAAGATTCGCCAATTTGACGAAGCGTTCAACGCGGCGAAGATTCCACTCAAAAAGGATATTCCCTACTTCTTCGGAGCGTATTCCAAGAAACTCAGTAACTGGCTGGGTTACAAGACTTTCATGCCGGAGTGTTTTGCTCCGCTGGTGAAAGAACTTTATGCCGCCGAGAGGGAGTCGGCATTCGACTACATCGGATTGGACTATTACGATCCATTCGTGGCGCATATGTTCCGAATCCCTGTCTGGTGGGATCACGAATTCAAGAATAAGTCCCTTCGGAGCTGGCTGATGAAGAGCGTGACCAGCAAATGGTGGGATTGGCGCGTCTTGCCGGACGGGATGCGTTTTTTTTGCGATTACTACAGCAAAGAATCTGGTAATCGTCCGGTCCTGATCGTCGAAAACGGTATGGCGGTCCGGCGTCGATTTGATAACAAAAATACTTTGCGCAGGGATCGGATGACGCGCAGTCATTTTTTGCGGGTCCATGTCGATGAGATCGTGAACATCATACGGTCGGACGTCCCGTTGATCGGCTATCTCCACTGGTCCCTGTTCGACAACTATGAATGGGGAACATTCACCCCCAGGTTCGGCCTCTATTCGATTAATTACGCCAAGGATAACAATCGCCTTGTCGAGGACCACATCGGGGACCGGCCTTCGGACACGTACGCGCAGTTGATCCAACTCTACCGCGAGCAGACCGGTGAAGCCGCGAAAGCGGACCGGTAGGCGGACTGTTCCGCTTTCTGCCGCGGGCTAAAGTGCAAAACCGGCGCCTGGCGTTTCCAGACCTGGAATAATCCGACGGTCAAGGTTTGCCGCGGTGTTCAAAGTTTTCTCCCGGGCGAAAGAGACTCGACTGCGAAATTCCTCAGCTTTTTGCCCAACACAAATTGGCATTGGTTGAAAATTATTCGCCGTAATTCTAGACGGCCCGATTCGATAATAACCGCGCAGGCTCCGAAATAGGGGACGAAGCTGCCGGTATTGATGATGACGCGCGGCGGCGCCTCCCAAGCACCTGGATAATGGGTGTGGCCAATAATGATAAATTTCGCCTCCGGCCGGAAAACGCGTGCCAGATCGGCAGCACGTCCCGGAACTTCATACCAGGCTTTGATAATCATCAGAGGACGCCAAGGAGGCCAACAATTGCGAAGGAGCAGATGTAAGCTGGCCGAACCTCCACGCGTCAGCGGTTCCTCGATCATCTGCAGTTCAATCGACGTCCGCTTGGAGGCCAAAAGCCGCTGCTCAAAATCGATGTACCCGTCCGGACCGAGCACCTCCAGAATCTCTCGATGTTTCTTCCGGTAGTGGCCGGCGTCCCGGCTCCAGGGCGCAACGTCAAGGAAAAGTATGTCTCCGTGGGTCACCAACATTGCCCCCTGCGCCAGATCGAGATGATTTGTGCTGGAGACGTTTGGATCATGATTTCCGTTCAAGAAAAAGGCTTTGCGGCCGGATTGATGACAAATCCGCGCCAGATCTGCGGCGAGTTTACGGCCCACTACGCGATCCTCCGTATTCCGCATTTCGGAGGTGTCACCATTGAATATGACTGAGCCGGGTCCACGTAAAAGAGAGGCCAGTTGTTCCGGATGCTTTATCCGCGATGCGCGATGGCCAAGGTGCAAGTCCGAGAGAATCAGGATCGGTTCCGTCGGAGTCAGCGTCATTGGATCTCTCCTGATCGCTCATAAAGATGATCCACCAGCCTGAGCGATTTTGCGTTGGGGAAAACGCCTTGCTCCATCTGATTCATTACGTAGGCGAAGCTGATTCCGTTTTTTGGATCACTGAAACCCAGGCTGCCACCCGACCCGGGCTGACCGAATCCGTCTGTTTCGGGTCCAAACAGTTTTCGGATTTTTTTGTTCTTTTCTATCGGATCCTTCATGAAACCGATCCCAAACGCAGTGTTGATCCGGAGAATTTGATCCGTGCCGGTGCACTGCAGGGACGAAACTCGGCGGACCGTTTCCGAGGAAAATATCTCGCCGGAACAAAGAGTCTGATAGAATCGGGCCAAGGCTCCTGCTGTGCCGATCCCCCCCAACGAGGGAAGGGGATGCCGGCGTACAGCCGGGTCGTTCATCTGCGACGGAGAATTGAGCCCGGCGGGCGTCGAAAACGCTTTCCGCGTGAGGGACTCCCCGTCGGAAAGGGCTTGGTAAAATGACCGCTCGGATTCTGGTGTCCGCGGTTTGCGCGGCGCAAAGATCGGAGCCACTTCCTTTGCGATCGACTCGGGCACGCCAATCCATAGCTTTAGATCCAGAGGGTCGCCGAAAATCTGGCGGAAATAGGTGCCGACCGATGTGCCGTTAGTAATCCGGCGAACTAACTCATCCACCAGAAACCCGTAGGTTCTCGCGTGGTAACCGTGCTTGTCTCCTGACTTCCAGAACGGTTCTTGTCGGGCAAGCTGATCCGCGACGGCGGCGTGATCGAGGATCGAGAGCGAACGATCACGGAGCGCCGGTTGGCCCGCCTGGTGCGTGAGAATATGGAGAAGAGTGGTATCGCCCTTTCCATTTTGCCCATATTCCGGCCATAGCTCGACCACCCTGCGATCCAACTCGATCCGATGCGCGGATGCGGCGTGAATCAGGCAGGCAGAGGCGAGCCCTTTCGTGGCAGACCAGATCAGTACCGGCGTTTCCTTGGTCCACGGGAGGGTCTTTTCGCGATCGCAAAACCCTTGGGCTAGATGCAGGATTTCTTCGCCATTTCGTTGGATACAGACGGACGCGCCCAGTTCGCCAGACTGCTCAAAATTTTCTGCAAAAAGATCGATGAAACCGGCGAGTTCCATAGATCTAAAGGTCATCCCGGATCGGCTTCAAGTCGGGATCCTTTTTTGCCAGTTGCTGGAAGGATTTATCCAGACGAAAACTGGCTCGCAGGTACACTTTTGCCTGTTCGAGGTTTCCCAGCACGGTGTCATAGCAAGCCAGATTGTAGTAGTAGACGGGCTCATCCAAAAGCGCAGCCGGGCCTTCCAGGAGGGTCTGTTTTGCTTCTGATGTCCGCCCGAGCTCGTGCAGGCAGAACGCGGCGTGAACGAAGCCGAAAGGTTGGTTCGGATTCGCGTCGCAGAACAGCAAACTCAGTTCGAGAGCATCTTTCCAATCTTTTTTTCGCAGAAGGATGTCGACTCTCATTCGCAGGATCTCAAAGCGATCATGGTCTTCCGTATTGAGTTGGTCCAATTGAGCGAGCGCTTCATCGAACATTCCAAGTTCAGAGTAACCTTCCGCGATGCGGACTGTTTGTTCGAAGGTCATCGTTTGTAAGAGATCACCATTCCAGGCAGAATGATCAAACGAAATCACAAGATCCCGCTTTCGGCCGGCTGGTCAGCAATGCGCTTCTGGACCCTGCACCTCTCGTTCGCGAATTTTGGAAAACTCGGCGAACGGGAAAACTGACTGATTGATAAGAAAGTCAGTGCCGCGGAAGCTCCTGAGGAACCACTGTCAGTTCCACCATGTCGACCCCGCGAATCACCGACAGAATGCAGGTGACACCAATTTCTTTTCCAACCAGCCCCCGATGAAGATCATCGATGCTGGTGATTGGTGCTTCTTTAAAGGCGATGATGATGTCTCCTTCGGCCAGGCCGCTTTGTCGAGCCGGGCCGTCCAGTTCAATCCCAGATACCAGGACACCCTGGTTATTGGAGAGTTTATGATGGCGGACCAGTCTCGGATGGATCGTGGTATTCTGGCCGGCCAACCCGAGATAGCTTCTCCGGATTTTGCCGTCCCGAATGAGCCACGCGGTGACCAGTTGCGCAGTATTCGAGGCTATGGCAAAACAAAGCCCCTGCGCGGGGAGGATCACGGCCGTGTTCACGCCGATAACCTTTCCAGAGGAATTCACCAAAGGTCCACCGGAGTTTCCGGGATTCAAGGCAGCGTCTGTTTGGATGATATCATCCATCAATCGGCCTGACTGCGCTCTCATGGATCTCCCCAGAGCGCTGACCACACCGGCCGTGACGGTCTGTTGAAATCCATAAGGGCTGCCAATCGCGATCGCAATCTGGCCGACCCGGAGTTGCTTGGAATCAGCGAACGGAAGAAAAGGAAGTTGTGCCGCGTCAATGCGGATGACGGCAAGATCCGTGTCAGGATCGTCGCCAATTAAAGTCGCGCTGAAAGTGCGCGCATCGTGAAGAATTACTTCGATCGACTTAGCGCCGTGGACAACGTGACTATTGGTCAGAATGAATCCGTCCGGCGCAATCAGGAATCCGCTTCCGCCTCCTTCTCCTCGTCTCCCCAGGGAGGGGTTTTTGATTTGAATATTAACTACCGCCGGTGCGACGCTGGCGGTGGCTCCACTGACCGTCTCCGAATAAGCATCCAGCAATTCGCTGTCAGGCAACGGAACTGGGAGCGAAGAGGGTGTTTCGGCGGGATTTTGGAGCAGGACTGGAACCCATGTCGGATCAAATTCTGATAACATAACAAGTTTCCTTTCGCTTCAATGAAAGGTACCCATAAATGTAACTATATTTGTTACAAATCAAGAAGAACTTTTACCCGCGCCGCAGGTCACGAACCACATCCGCCAGCGTCGTTCTCTCCAACTCCTTGGCCAGCGCTCGGTTCGCCCGGTCTTGGATTCGCCGCATCACTTTGGCGATTTTTCGGCCCACTGGGCAGGCGGCAGAAGGCTCGTTCGGATGAGTCGCAAAGGTGTCGCCTTGAGCCACCGCCTGGTGGATGTCGCGCAGAGTCACCTGTTCAGGTTTGCGCTTTAAAAGTGCGCCGCCGTACGGGCCTCGCAAAGTGGAGATGAGTCCGGCTTCCTGGAGCTCGATCAGGAGTCGTCGAATAACGACCGGGTTAGTATTAACTGTCTGAGCCAGCCGCGAGGAGGGGCAGCAGTCGGCCTTTTCCATTGCCAGCACCGCCATGACATGCACCGCAAAAGCAAATCGGCAGCTTTGCATCTTAAGAATGTAACAGAGCTGATTACTTAAACAACGGCTATCAGAAATCCAGCCTGGGCCTTTTCTATGGTGTGACAGACGGTGAGGCTGTCGGAGAAGCACTCCCGGCGGGGAAACCTGACCCCAAACCTGACCCTGACGCCGATAATGAAGCAGACGGTGACGCTGACGCTGACGGCGAGGGGGTTGGTTTCGCCAGAATATCTTCCCATCTCCACAGGTCTCCGCTGAATCCGCCGATTTCGTTCAGGAGCGCCGAACAATGGTCATGCAGTTTTTGCAAATCCGGAGGCCCGGGCGGTTCTTCGGCAGACCCGGGAAAAACGATATAGGTAATGTTCAGATCGCTGGCTGGCCGGTTGTAGGCGGTCGATCGCGGATCTAGCTGGCTACAAATCCGAAGAGAAGCCTCGCCGATCTTGTAGGAAGGTCCGACATCTCCGAGAAGCGCTGGATATAATTTCCCTTGATAGATGATGACGACGCAGTCTCCCAGCTTCGGTTGAAACGGATGACTTGGTTGTCGAAACATGAACCCTGGCAACACCACATAGGGATCAGCTTTCGAGATAAGAAAGCTAAATTTTTTCAGATCGCTTAGTTCCCTTTGCACCAGTTCGATCTGATCCTTCAGGACCTTTTTTCGCTCAGGCGTCGTCATCTTCGCTTCGTATTCAGCCTGGAGCTGTTTCAGTTTTTCTTCTCTTTCCGGGATGAACTGACTCGCCTTGTTGGTCTTTTTTGGCCAGCGGTAGCTGGTGAACGGCTGAAAGTTCGCTGTCGAACCATCCACCTCGGAGGAACGGTCAGCATCGGAACCATCCGCATTGACGTCCATGTCGCTCTGGATCAGGAGAGCTTTCCGATTCGTCTTTTGGTCTTGAAGTTCCAGAATGGTGTTGCAGTCAAAAAAATTGTGGCGGGAAACGATCTGATCCAGCCGGCCCAAGGTTCGGTTGACCGCATCGACTTTCAGTTGATAGAGACCGTGATAGAAATTTGAGACTTTTGCGGACGGAAGCTGATTCTTCAATCCGGGTAGAAGAGAATCGATCAGCGGATCCGCCGCGGCGAGTTGTTCCAGAGTTTGGGCAGCTTGCGGAACGCGCACCTGGACGTCGAGTTGAAGTGTGTAGGCGTCGGGGGCCTTGCGTTCAATGATTGCCGGGGCGCCTTCAACTGTTGTCACTTTTGCATGGACCTCCAGGCCGTTAAACAGCTTTGCAGTTTCCAGGTGAGAGTAGGGGACGAAGGTCTCGGGCAATGGTGTGGGAGTGGGGGTTGGAGTTGGAATGGGAGTAGCCGGGAGAGTTGGGGCGACAGTGGGAGTAGAGGAAGGGGATGGCTCCGGGCCGGGCGGCACTGGACCGGGGCACCCCGTCAGAAGAAACGCCAAAATTGCGGCTGACCAGGCGCGGATCCCAGATTGCCGAGGCGAATCAGTTCGCATGAACGTCGCTATTTGTTAACCCAGGCAATTACGGTCAGGAGGATACAGATACCGCTCAGGACCATCATCGGGATTGCCGGCATCGGTTTTCTCTGTGCCGCATAGGATCGGCCGAAGTGTGCCAGCAAAAGAATGGAAACTACCAAGGCAAGAATAAAACCAGGGATGCTCGGAGAGAGCAGTCCCGCGATGATTAGAAGGGCCCCGCTTACTCCGCCGGCGATGAGAGACGCTTTGCTCTTGGCCCGGGCATAACCCATGGCCCCGCCGGCAATTGCCACCAATCCAAAAAAGCAATAGTAAACCTGAGCAAGCATGGAAAGCGGGCTTAAATCATCCCCGAGATTTCAAGATCCGGGCGGGCCAGAGACGGAAAAGCAGCCTTCTCTCGTGCCGCCTGAGCGTTCAGGATCAGCCTTTTGAGATACATCGGAAGAAAGACCACTGTGGTCATCGCCAGGTTCACCATGGCACCCGGAATGACTCGGGCTTTGTCTCGAGAAACGGCGCTCAGTGCACGGCGGACCACCTCCTGGACCGGCACGCTGAAAAGCTCACTGGCAGCAGAGTTAGGATTGGGCTGGGGACCTCGGCTTGCGACATCAGAAAACTCAGTCGGAACTGGTCCCGGGCAAAGAGTGGTGACGGAGATATTCGCGTTCCGGAGTTCCGCTCGCAGAGCTTCACTGAAGCTTGTCACATAAGCCTTAGTGGCCGCGTAAACCGCGAGATGAGGAACCGGCACAAGACTGGCCACGGAGCTTACATTCAGAATCGCGCCGCAACCTGACTTCCGCATACTGGGAAGGATTCGATAGGTTAGATAGGTCAGCGTTTCGACATTGACCTGGAGCATCGCGCGGATGCGTTCCCATTCGCTGTCAATGAATGCTCCGCGGTCGCCAACACCGGCGTTATTGACCAAAAAATCCACGGACAAGCCGCTTTCGTCGAGCCAGTTGCAAAATCTTTCGAGCGCGGATTGATCGCGGAGGTCCAATTGCCGGCAAAACACTTCCAGGTGAGGGTTGATGATTTTTAGCTCCAGTTCAAGTGCTTCGAGCCGATCATTCCGGCGCGCCACCAGAATCATCGTATTCACCGCCGGAGCCAGTTGCCGAGCGAACTCACGACCGATCCCGGCCGATGCGCCTGTGATCAGAACGGTGCATTCGGCAAAAAAGCTGATACTCATTCCTGTACTTCCTAAGCTTTATCCTCATCGGAGTCAATGAGCTGGGACTTAGAGGCCCCTCACAGCTTGTTTCCTTGCTCAAAAATGGCTAGAGTAAAACTCATGCAGCCAGGCTTGGAAAACATGACCGTCATTGGCAATGAGCTCGCGCTGCGATGGACTGACGGGACCGAAGGTTACTTGCCGCTGGAGTTTTTGAGAAAACGGTGTCCGTGCGCCTTGTGCGCCGGCGAAAAAGACATTCTGGGCAATGTATACAAAGGAGAGGTGAAATTCGGTCCGACAAGTTTCCAATTGAAGCGCTGCTCAGTTGTTGGCGGTTACGGCATCCAGCCGGAGTGGATGGATGGACATGGTTCCGGCATTTATTCTTTCAGTTATCTCAGATCATTGGATGCAAATGCAGCATGATCCCGCGGCTCAAATCGTTTTTGTTGATGAGTTTCTTCGTCGTCAGCGGAGTGGCGGCAGTTGCGACGCACGTTTGGCGGCAGCGAGTCGAGGCCGAGTTTGATCCAAAACCGCTTTATAGAGTGATTTTTGCGCAATTTGAAGCGTGCCGCGCTGCTGACTTTGGCAAAGCATATGGTCAGGCATCCAGGGGTGTTCAGGAGCATTTCACTCTAGTCGAGTACGAAACGAAGATTCGGACCGAGTATGGACGAATCTCTCAGCCTCAGAGGTTGCACTTTGGATCAACCTCATTGGAGTATCACCGAGCAATGGTTGAGGTCTATTTCCTGAGCCCGCATGGTCAGGTTACCCCGGCGGTTTTCAGCATGATCCAGGAAAATGACGTCTGGCGGATCGAAAACTTTGAGGTTTTTGAGACTTGGCCCCTCGGGCGCGGCTTGGCGGGATCGAGCATTTAGTCAGGCTGCTTCTCAGATCAATCGAAGGGCCTGGCCGATCACCTCTTTGGTCTTTTCCAGGTCGCTCGCGGTATGTTGGAGGCAAAGGAAACCCGTTTCGAATTGAGAGGGCGCGAAGTAGACGCCGCGCTCCCGGCAAAAATGAAAGAATTTCCGAAACGCCGACAAGTCCGCTTTCATTGCATCAGCAAAACAGCAGACCGGTTCTTCGGTAAAGAAAAGGCAAAACATCGAGCCGATGCGTGTGAATTGATAGTTCCTGCCCAGGCGGGCCAGAACTTCTCTGATAGCAGTTTCCATTTGCTGTCCAAGTCTTTCAAGCTGGGTCCAGCCATCCAATCGTTCCAATTCGTGTAGCTGGCTAAGCCCTGCGGCCATAGCCAGGGGATTGCCCGATAGAGTCCCTGCCTGGTAAACCGGACCGTCCGGCGATAGCAAAGACATGATGTCTGCTCGACCGCCAAATGCCCCGACTGGCAGTCCGCCGCCGATAATCTTGCCCATCGCCGTGAGGTCAGGTTTGATTGCCGCCAAGGCTTGGTATCCGCCTTTGGCGACTCGGAACCCGGTCATCACTTCGTCGAAGATAAGGAGAGATTTGTACTTGTCGCACAGACCGCGCAGCCTTTCATAAAACCCGGGTTTTGGAAGGTAGAGGCCGGCATTGGCCGGTACCGCCTCCACGATGACCGCCGCAATTTGTTCGCCAAATTTTTGGAATATTGCTGTCAACACCTCTGGATCATTGAACGGAATCGCGATCGTTAAATCGGCGAACTCTTGAGGTATCCCGGCGCTGTCCGGGTTGCCGTGGGTGAGTGCTCCGCTTCCGGCCTTAACCAGGAGAGAATCGACATGACCATGATAGCAGCCTTCGAATTTTACGATCAGTTTGCGGTTTGTTGCGCCACGAGCCAACCGGACGCAAGACATGGTTGCCTCCGTGCCGCTGTTTACCATCCGGACTTTTTCGACCGAGGGGACCCAGCGTGCAAATTAGTCGCGCCATGTCGACCTCGAGCGGATTTGGTATTCCGAAGCTCAAACCACTCTTTGCAGTTTCGCGGACTGCCTCGACAACCACATCTGGTGCGTGGCCAAGGATCGCGGGACCCCAGGTTCCGACGTAGTCGATATACTCGTGCCCTTCGACATCCCAGATGCGTGATCCCTTGGCATGCGAAACAAAAAAGGGTTCTCCTCCGACATTACGAAAAGCTCGAACCGGAGAGTTAACGCCGCCCGGGATGAACCGTTTAGCCTCCGCAAACAGTGAGGAATTGGTCATGCAGCAAACCTAGTGTCCTGTCCCCGAAATAGCAGGTATATTGTTGCGATCAAAATGGGGCGTCGGCAAGGCGGTCCGAGCCGGACTGGCGGTAGGAGGGAGCATATCTGAACGGATACGTACCGACGAGCAACGCAGCCGCCGGCCCATTTTCATCGCAACCCTTTGGGCCGGGGCCAGATGGCTGTTTTTCCTTCGCCGCGGCGGATCGACCCGTATGACTCGCATACGGGCGCTTCACTGGCGCCTTGAAAAACAGCCAACTGACCTCCGGCAATATACCTCTATTTCGGGGACAGGACACTAGACTGGCCGCCAAGGCAGGCAAGCCGGCAGTCGCGCTGTCAAGTACTAGGATTCGCGGAGCAACCCTTCCCGCTCGATAAACGCGATGATATCAGACAGGCCAACGTCCCCCTTGAGATTGCACATCACGAATGGCCGCTCCCCTCGCATCTTTCTGGCATCATTTTCCATGATCTCGAGGGAAGCGCCGACATAAGGAGCAAGGTCAATTTTGTTGATGATTAGAAGATCGGATTTGGTGATACCTGGTCCTCCTTTTCGTGGGATTTTTTCGCCGCCGGCCACGTCGATGACATAGATCGTCAAATCGGAAAGTTCCGGGCTGAAAGTCGCGGCAAGGTTATCTCCACCTGACTCGATAAACACCACGTCGGCCTCCGGGTATTTCTCGAGCATTCGATCGACGGCTTCCAGATTGATCGAAGCGTCTTCGCGAATCGCGGTGTGCGGGCAACCGCCGGTCTCTACCCCCATGATTCGTTCGGCCGGCAGGGCGCCGGCGACAATCAGGAGTCGCTGGTCTTCTTTGGTGTAAATGTCGTTCGTGATCACGACAAGGTCGTACCGATCTCTCAACAATTTGCACAACATCTCGACAAGGGTCGTCTTGCCAGACCCGACCGGTCCGCCGATGCCAACCCGCAAGGGCGGATTTCGTTTGGTACGCAGAGGGGTGCTCATAATGATTCGCAAAGAGGAGAATCAAAACGTAGGAGGAGAGAATCAATTACATATTTCACGGACAATACAGATTAAGACCGAAACAACCGCGAATACTGGTTGGCGTGTCGCGCCGAGATAATTCCAAGTTGAGGGGCAAAGGTGGAAATCTTATCGTGGCCGGTATCGATCGCCTGGAGCACGAATTCGGGAATGAGAGGGTGCATCGCAAAAAGAATCTTCTGTCCCGCCATTTGGCCCAGCGGAATAGCCTTCAGAGCCGCGGCTACCTGGTTTTCCAGCCAGTTGAAACAGTAGGAGGCGACGCAGCACTCCAAGTCGATTTGCAGAGCCCCGGCCGCAAAAGCGAAAGCTGTCGGCAAGCTGACCGGCTTCAATGAACCCAGGATGATTTGCCGAGCGTCATCGTGCAATTTCATGGTCAGGGCGAGTCGAGCCAGCGACCATCCCATTTGTTCAGTCTCCTGGCGTAGTTCGAATGTTTCTCTGCTGGCGAGAAACCAGGCATTTGACCGTCTGATTTCAGAATAGTTTCCAGTTTCCCAATCGCGATGGAGAATCGCGAGCATCGGGAGTTCATTCGTGGCGAGGACATGTTTGAGCCCGCTCTCTATCCAGGCTTGAGCGCTCGGACCGTCGTGAACGAGTTGCGCCTCAATTGCCCCTTCTAACCCTTGCGAATAGCTGAATCCGCCGATTGGAAGTGCCGGAGAAGCAAGGTGAAGGAGCCCGATGAGCTTACGAATGTTGGTGACCGCCGGGTTCATCGTGCGAATGGCCGTGTCGATGCTGCTGGTCGGCCTGGTCAACGTGATGCTCACTGAACACTCGGTTGGCGAGTAAATAGTCTTCAGCGAATGTTTCGTCGTGTCCGTGTCGATGACCTCCGCCATAGGCTCCAGGTTCCGGTTGAAAAGGCGAGCATTCCTCTCGAACCGTCACGCCGAGTTGCACCAGCATTTCCTGCAGGACCGGATCGGTCTCAAGCTTAAGGAAATTTGTTCCAAGCTCCACTGGCGTGTGACGGTTCCCTAGATGATACGCGGCTCGCATCAGGGCATGAGGGGTGTCAGCTGTCACAACCAGAAGATGCTCCGGAGCCGATTCGACTTTGATCAGTGTGCCGTCTTCTGCTTGCAAAAGATCGCCGTCCCGCAGAAGTGATCCGCGCGGCAAAAAGATAGCCGCCTCAGTGCCGTTGGTCAGGGTCCCTCGGAACCGGCTCTTCCGCCGAATATCAAATGGCAAGACAAGCTTTGGAAGAAGTTTCAGGTCAGTTGGGACCGTTGCATGATCGGCATATCTTTCGATTCTCATCATTGGTAGCACTTCCGGGGAGAGATAAACATGCAGATTTCGTGGACGAAAGAAAGGCCCGGAATGCTTTGTCGCCGCCGGATAGGAGGACGAACTTGAAAGTTTCAGAACAGGAAATATCGTTGGGCCATCGGTAAGATCTTGGCGGGCTCGCAGGTAAGGAGTTCACCATCTGCGATCACCTGGTAAGTTTCCGGATCTACGGAAATCTTTGGCTGGTAGCTGTTATGGATCATGTCTGTTTTGCGAAGAGATCGGATGCCATGCACCGGCACTAACCGTTTTCTCAATCCATACCGCTCGGCAATACCTCCAGCTTCGGCGGCCTGGGAGACAAATGTCAGCGAGGTTTGGCTGAGCGCGCCTCCTCGAGTTGCGAACATCTCCCTGTAATGCACCGGTTGCGGGGTCGGAATCGAAGCATTCGGGTCACCCATCAACGCCAGATTGATCATCCCGCCTTTTAGGATCAACGCCGGTTTTACCCCAAAGAAGGCAGGCTCCCAAAGAACCAGATCAGCCCATTTACCGACTTCGACCGAACCGATTTCGTGCGCGATTCCATGGGTGATCGCTGGATTGATGGTGTACTTTGCGATATACCGTTTGACCCGCTGATTGTCGTTTCGGGATTGGTCGCCCGTCAGAGGTCCGCGCTGGATCTTCATTTTGTGCGCCGTTTGCCAGGTGCGAGTAATCACTTCGCCGATTCGTCCCATTGCTTGCGAGTCGCTCGACATCATCGAGAGTGCGCCCAGATCGTGGAGGATATCTTCGGCGGCAATCGTCTCCCGCCGAATCCTTGATTCAGCGAAGGCGAGGTCTTCTGCGATCGCTGGATCCAGGTGGTGACATACCATGAGCATGTCCAGATGCTCATCCAGCGTGTTGACTGTATAGGGCCGCGTCGGATTCGTGGACGAGGGAAGAACATTGGACTCGCCGCAAACTCTGATGATGTCGGGAGCGTGTCCACCTCCCGCCCCTTCAGTGTGGTAAGCGTGAATCGTCCGGCCCTTGAAGGCTGCGATACTGGCTTCCACAAACCCAGCCTCGTTCAGCGTGTCGGTGTGGATCGCGACCTGCGTGTCTGTCTCTTCGGCGACCGATAAACAATTGTCGATTGCGGCAGGCGTTGTTCCCCAGTCTTCATGCAGCTTCAATCCCAGCGCCCCTGCCGCGATCTGTTCGCGCAACGGCTCCGGTTGACTTGCGTTACCCTTGCCAAGAAAGCCCAGGTTGATCGGGTAACCATCGGCGGCCTGGAGCATCCGTTCAATGTGCCATGGGCCGGGTGTACAAGTTGTTGCGAACGTCCCATGGGCAGGGCCGGTACCGCCGCCAATCAATGTGGTCACCCCGGAAGCGAGTGCATCCTCAATTTGTTGCGGGCAAATGAAGTGGATGTGAGTGTCGATGCCTCCCGCAGTGACAATCTTTCCTTCGCCGGCAATCACCTCTGTCCCGGGGCCGATCACGATCGTAACGCCAGGTTGGATATCAGGATTTCCTGCTTTGCCAATGGCCGAGATGCGGCCGTTTTTAATGCCGATGTCAGCTTTCAAGATGCCGCTGTGATCGACGATCACGGCGTTGGTGATCACAGTGTCGACGGCATCTTTGGAGGTGCGTTGAGATTGGCCCATCCCGTCCCGGATCACTTTTCCCCCTCCAAACTTCACTTCTTCTCCGTAGATAGTAAAATCCCGTTCGATTTCGATAAACAATTCTGAGTCGGCGAGGCGCACCCGATCACCGGTGGTGGGCCCAAACATTTCTGCGTACGCGCGGCGAGAGATTTTCATAGTCAACCAGTCAGAGAGAGGCTCGTTTTCAGAGCTTGCCCATCACTTGGGCGTTAAAGCCGTAGACGATCCTGTCGCCCGCAAATTCGATCAATTCGACCGTCCGTTTCTGCCCCGGTTCAAAGCGCACAGCGGTGCCGGCCGTAATGTTCAGTCGGAAGCCGCGCGAGGGTTCGCGGTCGAAGCGGAGCGCCGGATTCGCCTCGTAGAAATGAAAGTGGGAACCGACCTGAACTGGCCGGTCGCCGGTATTGGCAACTGCCAACGTAACCCTCTTCCGGCCGATATTCATTTCGATTTCACCGGCATCGGTTATAATTTCACCCGGGATCATGGATCATCCTTTCTGATTTTAAATTAAACGATTGGATGGTGAACTGTGACGAGTTTTGTTCCATCGGGAAACGTGGCTTCGACCTGAATTTCGTGAATCATTTCAGGAATGCCTTCCATGACCTGATCGGGTTTGAGCAGCGTGGTGCCGTAATGCATCAATTCGGCGACAGTCTTCCCGTCACGGGCGCCTTCCAGAAGCGCCGCGGTCAGATAGGCGACCGCCTCGGGATGGTTCAATTTTAACCCGCGTGCCAAGCGCCTTTCTGCCAGCAGCGCGGCTGTGAAAATTAAAAGCTTATCTTTTTCTCTCGGAGTAAGATTCATGGAACGCTGGGAAGTTTAATTTAGTCAGAGGCGAAAGTCGATAATTCACGTCGCCCAAAGCCGAAGACGTTGAGGAGCCAAGCCGTGTACGTGCGGCCTTAATCGCATCCAGCAATCGACCATCATCTGACGCAAGCGCTCGACATCCTGCGCCAAGCCCCTGACGAGCATCAGGCCCTCCGGCAGGGTGGTCACTCCGGCACGCAGCTCACTCTCGAAGGGTAAGCCGAAAGAGAGTTCCTCCGCCAGACCAGCCGTGCAGCCTGAGCCGATCGCCCAAAGGGTACCGAAGACGTTAAATCCAAAGAGGCCCTGGCTGGCTTGCCGTAAAGTGGATGACGCATCGAGTCGGAACTGTTCGATCCAGAGAGGCAGGCCGTCAGCCCTTTCCAGGGAGGTCTTAAAATGGAGGCAGCCCTCTCGCCATTCTTCCCCGGACGCCTGCCGCCCAAGCAAACCGATCTCCCAACCAATCGCTGTCGCTCCGGGTTCAATTTGCAGTGTGAAGGTCGATTCTGCCCGCGTAGCGTTGAAAAAAATATTTTCCTGAGGAAGCCAGTCCAGAGTCGATCCCTTTTCCAAGCGGATAGTGGTTTTTTGCCAGCACCACTGGCGCGGCGCTTTGTACCATTTTGCTGCCGCCGGAGTCGTCACCACGGCACTGCTGTTTTCTCCCAGATCGACCTCAAGAGTTAACTCGTCGCCTCCCGCTATTCCCCCGGGAGGATGGATTATGACCGCATGACAAACGCGTTCTCCCTCAGGATACATGGATTTCTGCACCAGCAGCGGACCGGTATGGCGATTTTCAATCAACAGGGTGCGCATTTTGTGACGGGCAAATCGGAGATGCAGTTCGGCCGGCCATCGGTCGTGCCCTGTGGGGGGAGTGACGAACATAAACAAGTGAATCGTGCAGTCTAGCTCGATCTCAGGCAGCTTGCTATCTTACACGGCGATCATGTGGCGAACTCCGTCCCGATCCATCGTTGTTCCTGATCCGCTGGCGACCATTTCGCCGCGGCTCATGACAAGATACCGATCTGCTAGATGGTGAGCGAAATCGTAGTATTGCTCCACCAGCAAAATGGTCAAACTCATCTCAGTTACAATTTGTCGAAGTGTTCTGCCCATTTCCTGGATGATGGATGGTTGGACGCCCTCGGTTGGTTCGTCGAGAATCAGCAGTTGCGGTCTTCCCATTAAAGCGCGCCCGATCGCCAATTGCTGCTGTTGCCCGCCAGATAAATCGCCGCCCCGTCGACTCTTCATCGATTTGAGGATAGGGAAAAGCTGGTAGATGTCGTCTGAAACTGTCCGGACCTTCCGATTCCCGGCGGCGCCTACCAGAAGGTTTTCCTCGACCGTTAAGCGCGGGAAGATATCTCTCCCTTGAGGGACATAGGCCAATCCGTTTGTCACACGGCTGTAAGGAGGCATCCTTTCCAGTGGCTTGTTGTTCCAAAGAATTTTCCCGGTTCGGATCGGCACAACACCCATCAAACAGCGCAGCAACGTCGTTTTTCCGACTCCGTTCCGGCCGAGCAAAACGGTCAGCTGCCCGGTTGGGAGGGTGAAAGTCACGTTCCTTAAAATGTGACTTCCGCCGTAATATTGGTTCACCGAATCAACTTGCAACATAAGAAGAGGCGTTCAGCGTTGGCCTTTTCGGCATTGAGCGTCCATTGGCAGGTATCCTTAACGACCCAGGTAAGATTCGATTACGCGTTCATCCCGTTTGACGTGATCCAGCGTGCCTTCCGCGATCACGCTTCCCTCGGCCAGCACGGTGACTTTGCCTTCTTGACCGCTTAGCGCGGCGACAAATTCCATGTCGTGTTCGACCACCATCATTGAGCATTTGCCGCGGAGAAGGTTTAAGAGGTCCGCCAACTGCCCCGTCTCATGGTCGCTCATCCCTGCCGCCGGCTCATCCAGAAGTAACAAGCGCGGTTCCTGCATCAGAAGCATACCGATTTCCAGCAGTTGCTTCTGGCCGTGAGAGAGTTCGCCGGCCTGGCGGTATGCCTGGCTCTCAAGCCGGACCAGCGCGAGCGTTTCTTTGATTTTCTCCAGGGCAATGCCGGTAAGCTTGGATCGAAGCGTGTGGAACCACCTCTTATCTTCATGCATCGCCAAATCGAGATTTTCCCAAACCGTGTGTTGTTCAAAGACCGTCGGCTTTTGAAATTTCCGCCCGATACCGGCTCGGGCGATTCTTGGTTCGTCCAGACGTGTCAGATCGATGGTCTGACCAAGAAAAGCACGTCCATCGTCCGGCTTTGTTTTGCCGGTGATGACATCCATCATCGTTGTTTTGCCGGCACCGTTGGGGCCAATGATGCAGCGGAGTTCGTTGCTGTCCATCGAAAGCGATAACTTGTTCAAGGCCCTGAAACCATCGAAGCTGACGCTGACATCTTCCAGGTAGAGGATGATGCCGTGCGAAAGGTCCACTTCGCCCGGCACATTTATGTGCGCCAGACCGGTGGCGTCACCGGTCTCGGCGTCTGATATGTTTGGTTCTGCCTCGCTCATCGCCCGTCCGGTCATTGCTTGTTGCGCAGCCGCTGGAATAGTCCGACGACCCCTTTGGGCAACCAAAGCGGCACAATCACAAACATCGCGCCAAGAAAAAAGAGCCAATAATCCGACATCGAGGCGGTGAGGAAGCTTTTTGCCTCATTAACGATAAACGCTCCGATAATCGGGCCGATTAAGGTGCCGCGGCCCCCCACCGCAACCCAGATTGCCATCTCGATGGAGTTGCCCGGCGACATTTCGCTCGGGTTGATAATTCCGACTTGCGGCACGTACAACGCTCCGGCGATCCCGCACAATATGGCCGAAAACGTCCAGACGAAAAGCTTGTAACCAAGTGGACTATAACCAAGAAACATCAAACGCGATTCGGTATCGCGCACGGCCATCACCACACGACCCAGTTTCGACGTGACGATATATCTGCAAGCCAGAAAGCTGCCGACCAGCGTCGCAAAGGTGATCATGAAAAGCCCCGCCCGGGTGCCGATCGCCGCGATTGGAAAGCCGAGGATTCGTTTAAAATCGGTGAATCCATTGTTCCCGCCAAACCCGGTCTCGTTCCGGTAAAACAGAAGCATGGCCGCAAATGTCAAGGCCTGGGTGATAATTGACAGGTAGACGCCTTTGACTCGCGAGCGGAAAGCAAAGAACCCAAATATCCAGGCGAGCAAACCAGGAACAAGTATCACCAGGAGCACAGCGTAAAGAAAATGTTCGGTGCCATGCCAGTACCAGGGCAGAGCTTTCCAGTCCAGGAACACCATGAAATCGGGCAGATGGCTATGATAGACCCCCTCCAGGCCGATCGATCGCATCAGGTACATGCCCATCATGTAACCGCCTAGTGCAAAAAAAAGGCTATGACCAAGGCTGAGAATTCCGCAATAGCCCCAAACCAGGTCAAGCGCCAAGGCACCGATTGCGTAGCACATTATTTTGCCGACGACTGTCAGCGCATAGGCGGAAAGATGGAACGGACTCCCTGCCGGGATAAACAACGAACAGACGGGAACGAGCGCCAGAACCGCAATGACGATGATGACCAGGACGCGCCAGGAAAGCGAACTCAACATCGGCTGCCGGGTGGGCAGTATCAGAGAGGGCGAAGGTTCGATCGTAGCGGTACTCATTTCAGACTTCCACACTGCGACCTTTCAGAGCGAACAAACCTCTTGGGCGTTTTTGTATAAACAACACGATTAAAATAAGCACGGCAATCTTTGCTAGTACCGCTCCCCAGAATGGCTCGATCACTTTGCTGATAACGCCAAGACCCATAGCCCCAATGATCGTCCCGGCGAGCTGGCCGACGCCGCCCAACACCACCACCATAAATGAGTCGATAATATAGTTCTGTCCCAGATCCGGACCGACATTTCCGATCTGCGAGAGGGCGCATCCGCCCAATCCTGCAATCCCTGCCCCGAACGCGAAAGCGTAACTGTCGACCTGCCAGGTGCGGATGCCAGAGCAAGCGGCCATTCTGCGGTTCTGGGTAGTTGCTCGAATATAAAGTCCTAAACGAGTTTTATTCAGGACTAGAGAAGCGATGCCGACGACTGTCAGCGCGAATATCATGATCACGATCCGATTAAAGGGTAAGATCAAATTCGGCATCAAAGCGACGCCTCCGCTCATCCATGAGGGATTCGAGACTTCGACATTCTGTGCACCAAAAAACATCCGCACGGCCTGAATCAACACCAGGCTGATTCCGAATGTGGAGAGTAAAGTCTCCAGCGGACGGCCGTACAAAAATCGAAGAACTCCCCGTTCCAGGATAAATCCGGTAATCGCGGCGGCGAGAAAAGAGGCCGGGACCGCCGCTAAGGGATACCAATCAATTGCTCCAGCCCAATGACTTCGAAAGAGCTCCTGAACTACATAAGTCGCATAAGCGCCGATCATCAAAAACTCTCCATGCGCCATGTTGATTACGCCGATCAACCCGTAGGTAATCGCTAATCCGAGCGCCGCCAACAACAGGATGCTTCCGAGACTGAGACCTGCGAATAGCGTCCCGATCATCTCGATTTTCCACTGTTCGAAGGCCATGGCCTTGAGGGCATCGTTGGCCGCGGCGCGTACTTTCTCGTCCGTTTCGGTGTAGGTTCCGTCCTTTTGCTTTTCGACCAACGGGAGCAACAGACTCCGCATTTGCGGGTCTTTGCGTTCACCAATCAACTGAACCGCCTGGAGCCTTTTGGACGCGTCGAGATCTTGGAGCGCGGTGAGCGCCCAGAGCTGATCCAGTCGAGCTTTGAGGACGGGGTCGGTCTCTTTGCTTCGAGCCGCCTCGATCAGTGGCTTGACTGCGGGATCCGGTGCCTGGAACAAAGCGTTAATTGCTTTTTCCCGGACGGGGTGCTCCGGGGCCTGCAGTCTTAGCCCGCTTAAACCACTTTCCACTCGAGCCCGCAGCAAGTTGTTCAAGGTGATTGGTTGTACGTCACTCGCCTTGAATTGGACCGATGCGCCGGTGATCGGGTCCTTGAGAACGTCTCCGTCCTGAATCAATACGCGGTCGTCGGATGTAGACACGACGTTTTCCTGTGCCATGGCTTCCAGGACGCGAAGCGCAGCCGCATCCCCTGAGGCGATGATCCGATTCAGCGCTTGCGATTTAGCATCGAAATCATCTTCGGCCAGGGGCTTGAGGTCGTCAGCAGTGAGCGCGAAAACGGAATTGCTCCCCCCGATTAGAACGAGGAGAGCCAGAAGAATTGAACAAAGAGAGCGTGGCATCTTCTGCCGCCCGCGACAAAGTTTACCTACTGAACGATTTGAGACCGCCCAGGTTCGCGGTCTCCGCGCCGAAATCGAGCGGCAACACGCTCGATAAGCGGTCAGGTTTGCTTTCATTGCCCGGAATGAATGGGCTCCACGGCTGCGCTCGGACCGTACCTTTCGTTTTCCAAACCACGGTGAATTGGCCGTCTGCACGGATTTCGCCGATCATCACCGGTTTATGCAGGTGATGATTCGGATCCAGCTCTTCCTCGAATCCGCAAGGTGCATTGAATTTTTGGCCGTATGCCGCGGCAATCACTTTGTCGACGTCAGTCGTGCCCGCTTTTTCCACTGCCTGCTTCCACATGTGCATTCCGACGTAGGTGGCTTCCATTGGGTCGTTGGTCACACGCTTGTCACCGCCCGGCAGTTTGTGCT
Source organism: uncultured Verrucomicrobiae bacterium (assembly GCA_963742335.1). GTDB lineage: Bacteria > Verrucomicrobiota > Verrucomicrobiia > Chthoniobacterales > JAFAMB01 > JAFAMB01. Next base: position 182,999 of record CAVULL010000004.1, on the reverse strand, counting down.
CTTGCACGTAGGCAAACCACTCCTTCTTGAAAGCGTCGTTGGCGGGATTTTTTAGCGACATGAAATAATTCCAGGCAGCCAGGTTACCCACTAACGGCTTTGTGTCGATTCCGCGGAGCTCCTCTTCTCCAACCGAAAAGGCGACTACCGGCACGTCATTGGCCTTCAACCCCTGGTTGCCGAGTTCCTTGTAGAAAGGAACGTTTGAATCGCCGTTGATCGTCGAGATCACGGCCGTCTTTCCTCCTTGCGAGAATTTTTTGATATCGGCTACGATCGTCTGGTAATCGGAGTGTCCGAACGGCGTGTAAATCTCATTGATATCGGCGTCCTGGACCCCTTTTGAATGCAGAAAAGCGCGCAGAATCTTGTTCGTTGTCCGGGGATAGACATAGTCGGTTCCCAGCAGAAAGAAGCGCTTGGCGCCGCCTCCTTCTTTGCTCATCAGATACTCTACGGCCGGGATGGCCTGTTGATTTGGAGCGGCCCCGGTGTAGAAAACGTTTTTCTGCATCTCCTCGCCTTCGTACTGCACCGGATAAAACAGAAGGCCATTAAGTTCTTCAAAAACAGGAAGGACAGACTTTCGGGAAACAGATGTCCAGCAGCCAAAGACGACCGCGACTTTGTCCTGGCTCAAAAGCTGACGAGCCTTTTCCGCGAATAAAGGCCAGTTCGACGCGGGGTCAACAACGACAGGCTCAAGCTGCCGTCCCATTACTCCGCCGCTCTTGTTGATTTCTTCGATGGTCATTAAGGCAACATCTTTTAGAGATGTCTCTGAGATGGCCATGGTGCCCGATAAAGAATGGAGGATTCCCACCTTGATCGGTCCGCTCGACTCGGCGCCCCTCAGCGGGGGGATACAAGCGACCGTAAAACAGGCCGCAAAAGCGAGGATTTTCAAAAATTTGTGTCTCTTCATGGAATATGTCTGATTGCGGGGTTAGCGATGACTAGTATGCCACTCCGCTAGCAAACGCTGTGCCATGCGGACGAGAACAAAAGAAGCCCTCTATCGCCGCTCCTCCGCGCGGCAAAAAATACCGATCAAGCCAACCGGTTGGAACCAGCCATCCGCATTTCTATTGTTTCTTTTTTAACATTTCCGCCAGACATGTTCATTTTTGATCATTCCCGGCCAGTTTGGATGAACATCACCTCTCGTCACGCGCTCCGCTTTTGCGGTGTCGGCCCGACTTCGTGCTTGGAAATCAGCACAAAACCGGTTGGATTTGATCCATGTTGATCACGAAAGTTGGCTTGTTCAGCGTCGCGGCACTCCTCCTCGCTATGGAAATTACGAGCACTCTCGGACAAGGGGCGGGGAACGCTTCAATCATCCTGCCGGGCGAGGCGATCGGGCGAGTGCGCCTCGGTCAGAAAATTGAGGAAGTTCACGCAAACCTGGGCCTGCCAAAGTTGTCTGACGCCGGTATGGGTGGCCGGCTGTGGGAGGTTTGGCGATCGGGTCCCGCCTTCGATGGTAGACGGCAGAATGGATTTGAAGAGCTGGAAATCTATTTCACGCGGGAGAAATCTGATCTTTCTGGCGCTTCAATTGTTCGACAGATTCGAGTAACTTCTCCTTTTTTTCGGACAGTCTCGGGAATCTCAATCCGTAGTAGTTATGCAGAAATAATCGGGAGTTTTCCAAACCTCCGCGTGGACGAGGAACTCACCTATGCCTTAAGCGGAGAGCGGAACGAAAAGGAAATCGAGATGTTCGTCGATTTAACACGCGGCATTGCTTTTGAATTTCGCAACGGTTCATCTGCTGATCCGAGCGTTCCGGGCTTTTGCCGGGCGATTCATGTTTTCCGACCCGGAATCGATCCGCGGGTGATGCAAGCCTTCGATCAAGGACCGTAGGAACTCAAAAAGTCTTCTCTTACTTCGCAATGCAGGGTGGTTGACGTCGCGTTTACTTTTTTAAAGCTGGGTCTCCCCGATCAACTGAAAAAGGAAGTTGCCGGATGACTTAGATCGATCTAACTTGGGACCGTTTCTTCCCAAAGGTTCCCGAATGTTTCCCCCGTCCGTCCCAAACCCAAGCGGTCTGCCCGGCTCCCGGCTGGGAATTTCCTGCCCGGAGGTTGGCGCCCGTTCTCCCACGAACGGACGGGAGCGCGACTCGAGACCCCGCGTCACACTCCGTGACATTGCCAGCGACGCTTCTGTTTCCCGGGCTACCGTCTCCCTGGTCCTCCGCGATGTCCCCGTCGTCGCCAAAAAGACGCGGGAGAAAGTTCTTCGATCAATGAGTCGGCTCGGGTACGTCTATCATCGCGGAGCGGCAAGTCTTCGGACCCAAAAAACGAACGCGATCGGCCTGATCGTCACAGATATTACCAATCCGTTTTTCGCCGAAATAATCGTCGCGATCGAAAACAAACTTGGGAATGCGGGTTACGTGATTTTGCTGGGCAATACCTCTGAAACAGTCGGCAAACAGCAGCGGCTCTTGGCAACGATGCAGGAGTATCCGGCGGACGGAGTTCTCCTTTGCCCAGCCACCGATCGGTCGGCCGATTTCATTGTGCAGATTCAAAACAGCCGCATCCCGATCGTTCTTTTCGCTCGCAGCCTTGCTGGAGTGGAGTCTGATTACGTCGGAGTGGATAACGTCTATGGAGCGGAAGCTGCCGTCGAGCATCTCGTCAAGCTCGGTCATCGCCGCATCGGGTTTGTCGGAGGGAAAGAGGAGGTCTCTTCTCGCAAGGAACGAATCACCGGATATAAGAACGCCCTGCGGAAATACCGACGGGCTCTCGATCCTTCCTGGATTCTGGCCAGCATTCCAAATCGTGAAGGGGGGTATCAATCGATGCAAAGTTTGATGCGCCTGCCAACTGCGCCCACCGCGGCCCTCTTTTTTAATGACATGGTTGCCATTGGCGCGATGCAGGCCTTGTTGGCTGCAGGTAAAAAGCCAGGACAAGATTTCGCGCTCGTCGGTTTCAACGACGTAGCCGAATCGAAGCTTTGCCGTCCTCCCTTAACTACCATAGCCACGGCACCGGGCAAAATCGGGGAGATCGCCGCGGAGTTTCTGGTCGACCGAATCACCCGCGCTGGTCAACCGTATCGTAGACTGATCCTCCGCCCGAGTCTGATCGTCCGTGAGTCCAGCGAGCGTCCTTTCATTGGAAAATCTTCAAAAACGAATTCGAACAAATGGCAGATAGAATAAAACTAGGTTGGGGACTGATTGGCGCGAGCGACATCGCGAAAACCAGGATGATTGAAGCGATTAACGGGCAGCCGGACAGCGTGGTCGTGGCAATCATGAGTGCCAGCAAGGAGCGAGCCAAAGCTTATGCGGCTGAGAACGATATCCAGCGTTCCTATGTTTCTGTCGAAGCGTTGCTTGCCGATCCTGAGGTTGATGTGGTGTACATCAGTACGACGAACGAGCGGCACAAAGCCGAAGTTGTCTTAGCGGCCAAATCGGGAAAGCATGTGCTCTGCGAGAAACCTTTGGCGCTGACCATGGCAGATGCCCGTGAAATGCTCGAAACCTGCAAGCAGGCGAACGTTGTCCTCGGCACCAACCATCATCTCCGAAACGCCGTGACCCACCGAACCATACGCAAACTGATCAAGGAAGGGGCGATCGGCAATCCTCTGGCTGCGCGTGTGTTTCACGCGGTCTATCTGCCCCCGCGCCTGCAGGGATGGCGACTCGACAAGCCGGAAGCTGGAGGAGGCGTGATCCTGGATATTACAGTGCACGACGCCGACGTTTTGCATTTTGCCTTGGACGACGATGCCGAAGAGGTGGTTGCTTTAGCCGGCCGACAGGGACTTGCTCAGAGCGGTCTGGAAGACGCCGTGATGGGTGCGATCCATTTCCGGAGCGGGCTTTTGGCCCAGTTCCATGATGCGTTTACCATTAAACACGCCCGGACAGGGTTTGAGGTCCACGGGAGCGACGGATCTCTCCTGGCCGAAGACGTAATGACGCAGGAGCCGCAAGGACGTCTTTTTCTGCAGAGAGAGGGCAAACGGGAAGAAGTTCAGCTTGGCCAGCACGAGAATCTCTATGCACATCAGGTCCGGCATTTTAACGCGGCAGTCAAGGGAAAGGGAACGCCGTTTGCCACGGGCGAAGATGGTGTTCGCTCTCTCGCGGTGGCCACAGCGGTTCTGGAATCAACGAAAACCGGGCAGCGGGTCGCGGTCCGCTATTGACGCCGGGTGAATAGAGAGGTTAGCCGCATATTATAGAAGGAGGTATTCCGCACACTAACAAATGCCAACATACTGATCGAAAATTTCTGCCTGTCGGCGGTTCATAGCCTTTCAACCGGATCAAATTGCTGGAAGGTTCAGGCGCCCAGGCTACAGCGCCCAACGGATTGTTCTTCAAAGCTGTAAATTCTGCTTAGCACTCAAATCATAGTTCGGTTTAAGAAAAATAATTAAGAAAGTCATGCATCTCAAAATGCGTTTTTGTTCCCCCGTCGTAGCGTTCGCATCATTCTTCGCCTTGGTGCCAGCGCCTCTCCCCTCTCAGGCAGCAGGCGAAAAGAAACTGGAAGTGTTTTCCTGGTGGACTTCAGGTGGCGAAGCGGCAGCGTTGGATGCGCTGTTCGCCACTTATAAAAAACAGTATCCCGGCGTCGAAATCATCAATGCGACAGTGGCCGGCGGTGGTGGATCTGCTGCCCGTCCGGTCCTGCAAACCCGTCTGGCGGGTGGCAATCCGCCGGATACCTGGCAGAGTCATCCTGGTTGGGAAATGCTTGGCCAATATGTCGAGCCGGGCTACTGCGAAGACGTCACTGCACTCTACCAGAGTGACGGATGGGATAAAGCTTTTCCCAAGGGTCTCGTTGACCTGATGACCAAGGATGGGAAGGTTTATGGTGTTCTGGCCGGTGTGCATCGCGGCAATGGACTTTTTTTCAATAAAAAGGTTCTCGAGAAAAATGGGATCACGGTCGGCGATAAGATGAGCTTTGACGAGTTTTTCGCGGCTTGCGATAAGCTCAAAGCCGCCGGCATCCCGGCGCTCGGTGTTGGAGATTCGGGGATCTGGGCTTCGGCTCAACTCTTCGAGAATACACTTCTGGGCGTCGTTGGCGGCCAAGGTTGGCTCGATCTGTTCAGCGGCAAAATGAAGTGGGATGATCCGAAAGTGAAGGAAGCGATGAAGTATTTCGCAAAAATGCAGGATTACTTGAATCAGGATCACTCCGCGTTGAGTTGGGACCAGGCCATCGGAGCTTTGATTGAAGGTAAAGTTGCCTTCAGCTCAATGGGAGATTGGGCCGTCGGTGAATTCGTCAAAGCTAACAAAAAAGAGAATGTAGACTTCGGTTGGGTCAGCCATCCGGGTACCGACGGATCATTTATTATCGTCGCAGATGGATTTACTCTCGCCAAAGGGGCTCCTCATAAAGATGCCACCGTTGCCTGGTTGAAGAGCATCGGAAGTAAAGAAGCGCAGGAGGCTTTCAATCCGTTGAAAGGTTCAATTCCCGCCCGTACCGATGTGGACAAATCAAAGTTTGACGGCTACCACCAATGGTCCATGAAGTCGTTCGCCAATGATATACTCGTTCCGAGTTGCGTGCATGGCGAAGCTGCTCCAGCAGCGTTCCAACAAGCTCTCAACGATGCGGTCACCGCGTTCATTGTGGATAAGAACGTCGACAATTTCTCCAACGCACTCGTTCAAGCCGCGAAGGAGGCCGAGGGTAATAAATAGTTAGCTCTGAGTGGGCAGGCGGCAACTGAGCTTCCGCCTGCCGCTCTTCTCGGCAAAAGGAACCAGGCGAACACGAATGTTCGCTAACGCCCAATCCATTCATGCCCACGGCAAACCTGCAAGTTCCCCGGAGCCGTCCACCGCAGGCGCAAGCCAAGCGGAAAAGGTTTTCCAGCGAGCGGATCCTGCCTCCATTGATTTTGGTGCCCTCCATGGCCGCCATCATCACCTTTGTTTACATTTTTATTCTGATTACCGTTTGGGTCTCCCTTTCCCGGTGGGGCACGCTGAGAATCGATTTGCGCCCGCGCGATCCCTTGTACGAGGCATATGCGCAGATGTTCGCAATGCCACGCTGGCATGCTGATCTGCGGAACGTCCTGGTCTTCACCGTGCTGTTTCTGTCGAGTTCAATCGGATTTGGGCTTTTGCTCGCTCTTTTACTGGATCGTCGTTTGCTCGGATACACCCTTTTTCGTAATATTTTTCTCTTTCCCTACGCGCTATCCTTTATTGTCACTGGCATTGCCTGGCGATGGATCTTTAACCCGGAAACGGGCATCAACCTTTTGTTTGAGGGATTAGGCATTAACAAATGGCTGGTCTCCATCGGCGGCGCGCCTTTCAAGCCTGGCTGGACGACAGATCCCGCTGTTCTTTTCTCAATCAACGATGCTCTCGGGCGCGTTTTTCCCGGGGTGCACAATTTGAGCGTTCATTACGGAATTCCGATTGCGCTGATTCCAGTCGTGGTGGCCGCCTCCTGGCAACTGACCGGATTTGCCATGTCCATGTATATTGCCGGATTGGCGACCGTTCCGAATGAACTCCGGGAAGCCGCGCGAATCGATGGGGCGACTGAATTTAAGGTTTATACGAAAGTCGTTCTCCCGTTGCTTCGCCCCGTGACCGTTAGCACAGCTATTATCCTCGGACATGTTTCCTTGAAGATTTTTGATCTGATCTTTGCCATGACCGGGGTTGGTCCCGGTTTCGCGACCGACGTGCCGGGAATCTTTGTCTTCGACATGACCTTTAAAGCGACCAGATACAATCTGGGCGCCGCGGCCTCTATTGTCATGTTGCTGCTGGTGGCCATGGTCATTGTGCCGTATCTCTGGCGGAATTTAAGGAAGAACTAATCATGCAAGTCTCTTTTGTTAACTTTCGGCAGTCCTTGCCGCGGACGATCTGGGATTGGCTCATTTTAATTGTTCTTCTGCTTTGCGCCCTTTTCTTTCTGATGCCCATCTATGTAATGGTTGTCACCGGGCTCAAGCAGGCGCAAAACGTTAGTCTCTCGACGATGTGGCAATTGCCGGCGCAACTCTCCGGAGGAGGCTTTTATGAAGCGTGGCGTCGTCTCTATCCGAACCTGGGGAATAGCCTTCAATTAACGATTCCGGCGACAATTATCTCTTCAATCCTGGGCGCCATCAATGGATACATTTTCGCGAAATGGAAGTTCCGCGGCGCGAATACCTTATTCGCGGTACTGGTCTTTGGAATGTTCATCCCATACCAGAGCATCCTGATTCCTCTCATTCAATTTCTCGAACAGATCAAGCTCTACGGAACCATCGGCGGACTGATCCTGGTGCACGTCATCTACGGTCTGCCGATCTGTTCGCTGATCTTTCGAAATTTTTTTGCCAATATTCCAGACGAACTTGTCGAAGCGGCACGAATTGACGGGGCAGGCGTGGTCAGGATTTTCCTGCTTGTGATGTTACCGCTGGCATTGCCCGCATTTGTGGTGGTCGGAATCTTCCAATTCACTAATATCTGGAACGACTTCCTGTTTGGCGTAACCATTTTGCCCAATCCCAACGCGCAGCCGGTTACAGTTGCCTTGAATAATCTTTCCGGCTCGTTTTCGGTTGATTGGAATGTTGTGATGGCCGGAGCGGTGATCGTTGCCTTGCCGACCGCGCTCATTTACATTCTGCTCGGTAGATTTTTTGTCCGCGGTCTGCTGGCCGGTTCGGTGAAGGGTTAGCCGGAGTCTCCCCAGCCAAAGCGGTCGCGAGATTTCGCGATACGGCTTGCTCGGATTCTGAAGAGCAAAGCAAGACGCTTCGCTTACCCGTAGGCGATGAATGCCAAACGTTAAAGGCCGTACGCCGTTACTCAACCGGCCTCAAATCCAGATGCCGCTGTAATTCGTTGACGATATCGGAAAGATGTAGCCGGGTTTGCAGCCAGCCAATAATCGGCAAGACCACCAGAATCCCGGCCGCCAGATTCAAGAGGACGATTCCTCCCAGGAAATTACTCGCGGAGTGCGCGGGGTCATGGGCAAGGTTGTACGGATAGCTCAGCATCGTCCAGAGAGCGATCGAACCAACACCGCCAAGCAGGACCAGGACCCAGAGGATTTTGATCAGAATGGGAGTTCCTCCCGTGACCTCGATTCGGCTTCCTGAATGATCGGTGGTCACATTGCCCTTGAGGTAGGGCTTGAACCATTGACCGGGCGTCAGCCACCAGAGAATCCAGTTGGTTCCAATACGACGGTGAAGCGTGAATCGGCGAGTGTCGAAACGGCCGATCACCGGGCGGTCCCCGATAAACTGCGTCGGACTGCCAGGATCGATTTCCTCTTCATCCACGAAGCTCTTCAATTTCGTTACGAATTCATCGGGTCGGAGGGAAGATGAGAAGAATTTCAACATATTCTGGAGGATATTTCTATCGGCTAAATCGCCGATGACAAGGGGAAATACCGAGGCAAAGCAATCTGAGACCGACGTTTCAAAAAGCAGCCCAGATCTTCCAGCCGGTGTCCCCTTGGTTTTCAGCGAGCGAACATGGTGGAGTTGCGCCTGACGTTGAGCTGATTCCTCGTCCGGAAACATCGCTCTGACCGCTCGGACGCCGACTGGAAGCAACTGCCACCTAAGCCGCCGGCAGCCCAAGCTTCAGCCCGGCTGAAACTTGGCTCCATTGCTCTTCGGATAGCGAGGATGCGAAGGTGTCGACAATGGACGAAGGAAATAAAGACACATAAAAAATAAAAGTAATTTGCTCTTGCCAGTTATAAGAACACCGTATAAAAATGTTCTTTAATGAATCGGAGATTTACGACCAGGCAACGGTGCGTTGTCAGCCGATGGCGAAAAGCTTCGCTTGTTGCTCTGCTCCTCTGCTCCTACGCGGAGGTGGCATTGGCGGACGGAACCGGATCTTTGGATAGTTTCATCGGGCCGCTTAAAAACGGTCTCAATCTCATCATGATCTTCGGATTCATCGCCGGATGCGTGATGGTGATGTCGGGCTTTCTGAACGCCAAGCGGGACGAAAACTGGAAAATGACGGTCATCTATGGGATCGGCGTCGCCGGTGCTGTCGCTCTTATGAAGGCGCTATTTGCGATGTTCGGCGGGGCCGCAGGGAGCGCCGTCATGGGATTCTAACCGGGATACTCACTCTCTCCTTCCAACGCTCACTAACATGAACGAAACCCTGACCTATACAGACACCCGTCCTAGAGCGAGGTCGACCGGACATGCTTTCGGGTTCGAAGGCAACCTCGGCATGCCGGTGATCATCTCCGGAATGCTCTCTGTCTTCCTCTTGACTGTTTTGCTGAATGGCGATAGCGGGATCCCGCTGTTTGCGAAATTCCTCCTGGCCTTGCTGCCAACGACGTTGACGCTCGCGTATATCGTCGTTTTGCGTAGCCGCAAACCCCCTCGATTCGATGTGGATCTGTTTGCTTCCTGGGTGAACGGCCGATCGTTTCAGCCGGCACCTGTCCAACCGCGGCATCCGTTCATCCCCAACCGATGATTGATTCATTCATAGGCGCCTGCGAAACGCTCGTCAGCACGGTCTCCGGAAAAAGGCCAGGTCCAACTTCGCGAATCTCGCGTGTCGGGATGCCGAACGGATTCTTCTTGAACGATTTGCTCTGGTTCGGAGATGGCGCTTCGAAGAAAACGGCCATCTCGCGCGGGTTTATGGTTGAGCCGGGCGAGATCGGTGCCTTTAGCGTGACGCAGCTCAACGATCTGCACGAACGTTTAAGAATTCTTTTGGGAATTCTCGGAGAAGAATTCGCGCTCCAGGTGCAGTGGAGCATCGACAGCGATTATCGTCATGAACTGGAAATGTACCATCGGGAGACCTTGAAACTCCGCCGCCAAGACCCGGTCCGCGGGCAATTTGGGGTATTGATCCGCGCGGAGCGATATGAACGATACAAGGCCGCCATGGAAGAAGGGCGATTACGCAGGGAACGCCTGACTCTCTTTTTCACGCGCCTAATCGACACCAAAGTGCCGGTGGCCGGCTATTCTGCGGTTGCCGCGTACTTTGACGCGCTTTCTCGAAAAGAGAGCCTGGCGCTATCCGATTTCGCTCAGGGTGCACTGTCGCGCCTCTTTCCGGATTGCCGGATCACGCCGATGGGAGATCGGGAGCACTTTCTCTTTTATTGCCGGTTTCTGAATACCAACCTCCAGGCAACCGCGATCAATCCCCTGGATCTATTGGATCCCGGGTATTCGATCCAGCAGAATTGCCTGCACGGAGAAGGAATTACCCCTGCTCCGGGCGCAGGGGTCTCCTTCAAACTCGATTGCTATCACCACGCAATATTTGTGGTGCGTCAATGGCCGCGCCGAACCTTTCCCGGAATCATGTCTGCGCTCACAGGAATGGGGTTCCAGGAGTATGCAATCACGATGAACGTCTATCCCAAACGGGTGGATACGGTAATCGAAAGAGAAGAACAATCTATCCAGAGGTTGCAGATCGATGCCATTTCGGAACGGAAACAATCTCTTGTCACCGATCTGGTGGCGAAACAGGAAAAAGTTACTGAGCTGCAGCAAGGGAAAGTCATCCCGCTGAATGCTCTTTTTGTGGTCCGGCTCTGGCACCGAAAAACCGATCAACTGGCGGCGAGGTGCGCATCTCTGAAAAACGCGTTTATCTCGATGGGCGGCGCAGTTGTTCACCACGCAACTGTTCCAGAAAACGCGCGCCAGTTGTTCTATCAGACTTGGCCTGGATGGACCTGCGGAACTTACCGGGCGTTCGATCTGCCAGCCGAAGATTCTTATCTGGCAGACTTGATACCTTGGTCCGCCACCTTCACCGGGCACCTGGATGGAGCCGAAGCAATTTACAATGGCGCTCGAGGTAATCTTGTCGGGATCAGGACAAGGCTGGGGAATACACCTCAGCACGGGGTTTTGTTTGGAATGACCGGAGCCGGCAAATCGGTTATTATCGCGGACCTCCTTGCTCAAATCGGACACCGGTTCGGATTTTGGTTGATTGTTGAAGAAGGGTTATCGCACGCGGTTCTCACCCAGACCCAAGGCTGCGAACCCGTCATTATCAATCCAAACGGTAATCTAACCGTCAACTATCTGGATACCTGTGAAACTCCCTTATCCCCGATGCACCTGGCATTCAGTGCCGGACTTTGCATGCTGTTTTGCGGGAACGAAGGGCTCGATGGCGAACGAAAAGCAATTCGGCACGCCATGATCGTTGAGAATCTGCAACAACTCTATACTGACACTTTCAACGATTGGGTGGTGGCCAACGAATCGGCCGCCGAGGAACTACGCTGGCGCGCAGCAGCTATCGATCAGTATCTCAAATTAAAATTGCGGGGATCACCATTGAATTTCGTAGAAGCGTTCGCAGCGTTCCGCGACTGGCAACTGCAGAATCCGGACCAAGTGTCGGATTTTATGAACGAGTTGTCCGAAGAAGCGGTCGCCGAATTCGTGAAAAATCCCGCCACGGCTAACTTTGTCCGTGACCTTGCCTTCGTTTATTTTCGCCCGGAACAATTTCCGTCCCACAGCGCCTTGATCGAGCAACTCCTGTTCAACCCTCGCGGCGGGGCACGGGAACGAGAGGAAAGCGATCGAGTTGGCAAGCTGCTTCGAGCCTGGAGCCGGGATGGCGAAAAGGGAAGACTCTTTGATGGCGTGAGCAATATCCGCATCGATGGGAGAGTTGCGCATTTCGAGCTTGGGCAGATTCCCGAGCACGCCACCGAGGTGCGCGCCGCTGCGAATTTCCTGGTGGCGAATTACGGGAGACAGAAGATCATCACGATGCCCCGATCGGTGCCGAAGATAGCGATATTTGAAGAGGCGGCGCGCACCTTGGAGATTCCGGGAGGCGTGCGCCTGATTCAGGAATACTATCGGCAGATGCGCAAATTTGGCTGCAATATTCTTGCGGTCGTCCAACAGTACGACGTTCTGAAAACATCCGAGGTGCGCGCCGCGATGATCGGCAATTCCAAGATGTTTTTTATTACTTCCCAGCAAAGCCGGGAGGACGCTAAGGAAATTGGGACGGCTCTCGGTCTTTCCGACAAAACGGTCGAAACGATCAATTCCTATCCGCTCCCGGAGCTGATGGATCCGAAGGAGAGATTCAGTGCGTTCACGTATATAGCGAACGACAAGATCAGACGGTTAGTTGGGACGGTCAAGAATGTCGCCTCGCGCGAGTTGCTCTATGCGGCGTCGAGCGATAACGAAACGTTTGACAGTCGCGCTACCTCCCTCGGTGCCTATCAAAACATTGTTACTGGTATCATCCAGGAATCCGAAAAGTTGCTCTGCGCCGGCGAAGAATCCGCCACGGAGCCGATCCTATGAAATGGATTGGAATCGCGCTCTATCTGGCACTGGTGAGCTGTACCGTTGGACCGAGCATTCCCAAGGGTGAGGCGACAGTTCAGGGAAGAGGCGCCGAGGCGCTGACAAATGAGGGTGATCCACTGGTCAACAGCGGGGTTGACGCACGCAAGGTGCCGGTCGAGTTCGCCAAAGGTTATACAAAAGGGGTGTCCGATCAAGTGAAACGCAACTATTGGGCGCGTCAAGAGGCACAGAAAACGGCGGACCAGGACTCGCAAGGTAGAATTCGGTACTACAACGCGACCATCCCTCAGCGAGAAGATTCCGGTGGAGTCATTAGAGTTCAACGAGAGGTCATTATTCCGATCGTGGAGTGAGCATGAAAACTAAAAGATTCATCCGTCTGATCCTATTGTTATGGAGCCTGAGCGCGTCTGGCCGGGCGAGCACCGTCGTTCATGATCCCATCCATACGGTGCTCAACGTCGCCCAGCAGGTGTACGGGCAGATCAGACAGGAAGCTCAGCATGCCGAAGATGTTTCGAAATACGCGACGATGATTCAAAAGCAACTGGAACAGATCAATCAATTAACCAGCATTGTTAACCAGGACCTCGAACAACTTCGAAGATTCGGCAATCCGGATACCTATGTAAACATGTTGGGTTTGGACGACCTGTTCGACGAGGTCAACAAACTCAGGACGGGAGTGGGCAAAACGGTGGCCGACTTCAACGAGGCAGCGAACGGAATCGCTGCCCTCAAATACACGGGTCAAGGTCTTTACCAGGATTTTAGTAAACTACCGGACAAGTTTGGACAAAAAGTTCAGTACCAAACCGGAGTTTTCAAGAAATTCGGAATGGTTCAGGAGATGAACGACGATTATAACAGACAGCTCTCCACCGTGAATCAGTCTTTCCCTCGACTTGAGGACGAGGTTCACAACACGGCGCAGCAAATCAATAGCGCCGGATCATTGGTCGAAACCGAAAAGCTAAAAGCCAAGTTGCAAGCTGTTCAGGGCACTTTGGACACTAACATGCATCGCGCGTCCCTGGCCGCCCTCAAAGTTCTGGTCCAGGGCGAAGTTAATCGAAACGACCAGGCCCGAGCCCAGGAGGCTTCCCGGGAACGCCGAATTCAAGAAATGTTGGCGGAGAATCAAGAGCTCCGAGATTTAGGGGGAGCATTAGTTGGACCGGTTGCCGGAAAGTAAGGGGAAACAATCTTCATGAATGGACAACTGTCCGATTCGCAAACCTATACTTCGGCGACTGGGGCGCTGGACGGATTTTTGAACCTGGATCCGTTGGTGGATTCTATCCAGCGAGTCCTGAATGACTATCAACCGGCCGCTTACGCAATCGCGTTTGTTTTGCTGACAGTTGGCACGATGCGAGAATTCCTCTATCCCGAAAACCGCCGTTTGTTCGAGACTTTGCTGAGAGCGGTTCTCCTGGTAGCAAGCATCACGTTTGCGGCCAACTTTATCGACTGGTGTGATCAGGCGGCGCGAGCTCTGGCGGAGTTGCCTCCGACAGAGCAGGTTCAATTCGGGGATCTTGCCTACTCAATTAAGCCTGGCCAGGCTCCGGCTGTAACGCAAATGGAACAAGTTTTGCAGGCTAAAATTAAAGGGAGCGAGTTTGGCAAAGGTGATCCGGGAGAGGTGCTCGGAGAGAGTCAAAAGTCTCCGCAGTTTTCTTCGAATCCGCTCGATTTCGGAAAAGACCTCGGAATTGCATGGAGCTACATCGCAGGGTTCACGCAGAATCTGGCGTGGGAAATTCTTTTTGCGATTTACCTCTTATGCCTGTTGCTCTGCAAGGTGATCATCCTCTTGATGCAGTTCGTGCAGAAAGTGGTGGTGATAGGCTTCAAACTGTATACCCCAATCGCCGTTGCCGAGTATGCTCACCGATCGCTTAAGAGCAAAGCAATCGGTTTTTTTCTCACGTTCATCGGAGTGCTGAGCTGGCCTGTGGGATGGAGTCTGGTGAACGCCGTTACCCTTGGCATCTTCAAAAGCCTGCCAACGCCGCAGAACCAGAATTTCGCAACCCTGATGATCGCCATTGTTCTCGCGATACCGGTGTTACTTTGGGTTCTGATTGGGCATGTGGTGGCGCCCATCTTTGTTCAGAAAGTGGTGATTCGTGGCGGGTCGGTCATTCAAGGGTTTGCCGGCACCATTTTCTCGGCGGTGGGAGCAAGTTCCATGGCGATCTATAGTGGCGGATTGGCGGGGTCCGCGAGCTGGCTCGGCAATTTGAAGCAAAACAACGTGGGGGGTCAACCCGACGCCCCGCCGGTTGATTACGGTGCGAATCATGATTCCGGAGAGTTTGCTGCTGAACCGCCGGGTGTCCCTGGGGGGGATCAGGGAGAATCTGATAGGCCGAGGCGAGCCCCTGCCTTTTACGGCGGAGAAGGGCAAGAGCAGCTGAAGGAGGGAATGTCGGATATCGGTGTCGGCATGATGGGGGCAGGAGCCGCCATGATGAATCGTTTTGGGAGTGTCGCTCGCTTTATCGGCCACGCCGTGGTCGAAGGGAGCGGCGAAGGAAGTGGACTTGAATATCGTGCGCTCACGGCTTTCGGACCGAACGGAAGGAGCTTTAAAGGCTCTTCCAGTCAAGGAAACCGATCTTCACTCCAAGCGCGGAGATATATCGACGAATACTAACAGATGCCAACGGAGATTGATCTGAAGCGCGGCTTTGGAAAGCCCTTGGAGGCAGCGGCTCCAGCGGCGCACCTCATCGTCGCTGGTGAAGATGCCTCGGCGAATGGATGGATCGCGGACGAGCAACTGGATGATACTTGCGTTCCTCGCGATCCGCTTCAGCAAAGAGAGAGCCGAAAGAATCTCGCCGCAAATGCGCTGGCCTCTGGCCGGCGAACGGTTCGGCTTTTGTGGATTGCGCTCGTCGTTTCATTAGTCGCCCACCTGATCATCCCGGTTTGTCTGGTGACCGCGATGGTGCATCCGGAGAAGGTCGCACTGATGGATGGAACAGAGTCACTCATCATTTCTCCACTGGTTCCGCTGGAAGAGAGCAACGAGATCCTGGAGACGCTTTCCCTTTGGGCCGCCAAATCGTTTCTGGATAGAGGTCCACAGGGGTTTGACACGCCAGATACGCTTCAACGAGTTTTTTTACCTGATGCAGCGAAGAAAGCTGAAGCGGAATTTAGCGGTGTCGCTGCAGAATTTTCAAAGAAGAATATTCATCAAAAGTTCGAAATTGGCCGGATCGATTTACAACGCCTGGAACAAGGAACCGTGGTGAGTCATGTGGTTGGCCAAATCCTGACCCAAGCTCAAATCGGCGATGAACAAGTAAGCGAGCCCCAAGCGGTCACCTTGAATCTGAAGCTCGTTCGCAATCCTTATTTAGGCCGCAATAAAAGGTATCCGTTTGCGGTTGCGGACTACTCCTTTGGGAAACCAGAGCAACTTCCAATTCTAAAACGGCAATAGGGCGATATGCGATTCCTGGCGATATTCCTGGCCTGTACCTCTCCGATCTTGTCGATGGGAAATCAGACTCTCGCCTCGAAAGTAGTTCGCACGCCTCTGAATCAAAATGAACCTGCGATTATTAAGCTGGGAACCCGTGGCATTACCACACTGGAATTTCCTTATAAAATAGAGGCGCTCGACGGCTACGGATTCAGTGTTAGTCCATCTCCCGACGGCGCGGATCTCTTTCAGGTCTCTTTTAATAAAGGAACGAACTTTCTTTCTTTGAAGGCGATGCGTGAAGGTGTCGAAGGAAATCTTACGGTAGTTCTGGACGGAAAAGTTTATTGTTTGTTCTGCACCGAGGTTGCGGACCCAAGTTTTGTTATTGTTTTCGAAGATAGCAGCGCAAAGATGATCTCCAATCCGCGAGATGCACTTGCAAAAAATAAACAGGTTTCACCCGCCCGATTGCTTAGCTTCCTGGATAAAGTGAAAGCCTATCCATCCTTAAAGGTGACCGCGGCGGACCTATTTCGGAACATGAAGGTAGCTGAACCGAACTCAGAATCGAGTCTTGACGGTTTGAAGGTTACTTTGCGTCGGGTCATTAGAGATGAAAGCCTCGACTCCCTCGGATTCGACCTCGAATTAGCCAACCAGTCGGATAAGGATTTCTCATATGACCCTGAAAGCTTTGGTGTCCGCATTGGAGACGAGGTTTATCCGGCGGCGCTTTCTGATGGCAGCGGTAACGTCGAGGCTGGGAAGACGCGGCCCGCCTTTTTTGTGGTCGCCGGCACGGCAACTGGAGGACGTAACGATTTAGCCGTAACTAATAAATTCGACGTTATGTTGCGGCAAACAGTTGGAACGAGCGAATCAGAAGCGGAGACTGATGAATAGCCGAACGTTTATTACCGCGGCAATTGTCATCGGATTGGCTGCTCTGGTCCTGGCGATTGCCTTCCTCCAAAAGGGCGGAGAACAAAAAATCATCCAGCGCCAGAAGGAGTTGGAAGAGAGGATGGGGAAAGTCACTGAGCCGATGACAACTTCGATCCGGAATTTCAACCCGGTCATTCTGCCGAGACCGAGGCAACGTTCAGGACAACGAGAGACGGTGAGCGTTGAAGAGAGGCTCGACCGTCGGGAAGTGCCAAAAACTGCAGTTGCGTCGCTGACAATCTTTGCCGGAGATCCGCAGCCAGCCAAGGCTCCGCAGCGCGAACCGAAAGGGGAATATGCCCCTGCCTTCCGCTTGGTGAAATGCCAGCTGGTTAACACCGTCGATTCCAGCAACATCACGACCCCGATTATCGGGCTGGTGACGGACGATGTATGGTGGAATGGAAAAATTATCATTCGCGCGGAGTCGGAGGTTCACGGCGTGGCGAATGTCGATCGAGTTCGGGAGCGAATTGCCAGTACCGGCGAATTTACCTTTGTGCTGAATGAACCGGATGGTTCCGGCCGGGAATTGGTTGTTCATGGGATGGTCCTGGATATGGAAAGAGATGACAACCTGGATAGCTACGGTGTTACCGATGGCAGCGCTGGGCTCCGGGGGGACGTTATTCGCACGGCGAACAGCGATGTGATCAAGCTTTACGCCGCCTCATTGATCAGCGGTATTGCGGGGGCCTTTTCGTCTGGGGCAAATGGCGTGCTCGGCAATCGCGTTTATACCAATAGCAGTTCGCTAGGCATGAGCGCGCTCCAAGGAGGGGTCGTTAATCCAGTCGTGGGGGGAACGCAAAGCGTTCTCGATCGATATGCCGATCAAATAGGGTCCAGCATAGAGCGAGACGGATTTTTTGTGCGGGTCCCTGCTGGAAAGCAGTTTTACGTTTATTGCACTGAAGCGATCGATCTTTCCAAAGCGGTCGTTGCCGCCGACGATGTGCGAATTGCTCGCGAAGATGCAGATTTCGCAAAACGCCAGCAACGGTCCGAAGTTCGCCGAGCCTTGCCGGTGAATCCGTACGAATTGATTAACCCCCTGTTGCCTGCGCTCGGTCAAATTATAAATAGCACAAATAAATAAGGTATGAGGTATTTGCCGATTCTTTGGTTTTTGCTCGTTCTGGCCGCTTGTCAGTCCAAACAAACGGTGATGCTCACGCCTTCACACGCAGAGCAAGCCCTACCCGCTGTTAAAAATCGATTCACCGGATCGATTCCAGGAGGGACTATCGGAAATTTACGTCAACTCGGAGCGGTTAAGGTCTACGGGATGAATCGTTATCTCGATCCGACGGACTCGCGGCTGATGCACGAACGACATGCCGTTTATCGCCTGGAAGAACAACCGGTCTGGATCACTCGATCGCCGAGAGATCAAAACGAAATGACTCTTGGGCCGACCGTTAGCTTACCTAAGCCGGAATACGCACCCGAGCCGCTGCCTGGGGAAACATCCAGAGAGATCTTCCAGGCTCGAAGAGGGATCCAGGAAGCCACTGAAGGTATGAAAGACCTCCGGGAAAGCCAGGAAAAGCTGACCACTAGCATGGAGGCTATCGCGAAAAATACCGCAGAAGCAGAAAGAAAGCTGACCGCTGTGGTTTCTGTTTTGAATGAGCGTGTCAAACACCTGGAAGGCGATGGCACGGGTTCAGCGAATGAGCAATCGTCGACAAAGACGAGGGAGCAAGAGGCTGGCGATGTCGTGGTGCGTAGTCCAAACCCGTAAACTAGCTCAAAGACAAGCGAGTCGAGTCCGATTAAAAGATCGAGCACGAGGAAGACCAGGGAACCAGAACGCTGGAGGAAGAATGAAATGCGCTCATCCGAGCGAGTGGGACCGGAACGGACTGAAGTTGATCCTGAAAAAGAGTGGTGCCTCTATCTCTCTGGAATGTCGAGTTACCTTGAGTCTCGGATCGCGGGCCAGTCGGCGGCGATTGGCCGAATCGCGCGCGCGGTTCAAGCGGCGGAGCTGGGATTAAACGAGGGAGGGAGGCGTCCCAGAGGCAGTTTCCTTTTTCTCGGCCCCACCGGCGTCGGAAAGACCGAGTCCGCAAAATGTTTTACGGAATATCTTTTTGGCGATCGCTCTGCACTCGAGATGATCTTCATGAACGAGTATTCTTCGGACACACGCCTGTCTGAATTCCTCCACCGGACAGAAGCGGCGATTTGTCGCAACCCTGAAGGAGCGACGCTCCTCTTTGACGAGATTGAAAAAGCCCATCCTCGGCTAATCGATGTCTTTTTGTCGCTGCTCGAAGAGGGAGAGCTGACCACTCTTTCGGGGAATCAAGTCTCTGTCTCCAGATTTTATCTCGTCCTGACAAGCAATCTTGGGAGCGGAGATTTGGCCAGGATGGAGAGTGCCGGCCACGCCATGATGGAGCGAGTAGCTTTGGAGGGGGCCAGCCAGGCGTTGCGTCCGGAACTGCTCGCTCGGATAACTGAGCGCGTGGTCTTTCGCCCGCTCGGGTTGGACGTCCAGCGAAGCATCATCGAAGCACTAATGGACGCCAAATTGAAATTACTCTCTGAGTATTTCGAAACAGAGCTATCAGTCGACCGCGGTCCGGTGAGTGCATTTTTGCTCCGGGTAGGATACAGCAAATCGCAGGGCGCCCGGCGGTTGCGTCAGGAAGTTGATCGTCAATTTAATTTGGCTTCCTTAAAGCACGCTCTTAACTGCAGCAAACCTTGCCAAGGAAGATTCTTCTATGACTTCTGCGCCGGGTGTCTCGTCTTGGAGTGAAGCACCTAAGAGGCCAGAGAGAGCCCTGACCTGAATGGCGCGAAGATAAGGAAGTTCAGGGCCAGCGGCTTCTCCAAAAGTGGGAGAATCGTCTCGATTTGCTCTGTCCCCTCGGAAACCTTCGACGCTTGTCTTCGTGCCATTCAGCCCTGACCTCTTGATGTGAAGCATTCCGCCGATCGTCTGAGCCGACGAACGGGCAATCTTCCTTAGAAGGCGTAGCGGAGACCGAAACGCGTTGAGAGGAAGTTGTTTTTCGGACCGTCCACAAAATTGTAGCGAACATCAGAAAACAATCCTATGTGGGGCGTAAAGCGGTATTCAAGACCTGCGCCGGCATCCCCGAGAACTTCGTCATCCGTATCTCTACGATTCAAATTGTGGGCATTTCCAAAGGTTCCGACTCGAGTGAACGTGTTGTTGGAGTTAAACAAGCCACCAATTCCGCCAAACGCATACGGCGCAAGATGAAAGCCGGGGAATTTGATATCGAGCGGATACCGAAGAATCACATTTCCGGTTACGGTCGATCCGAAAAAGTCTCCTGGAATCTCATTAAAAAAGTTACCCTCGACGGCAAAACCAAGATATGGGAGCAGGAAGTACTCACCATCGATGCCGCCTCCCCAAGTATGATTTCCAACGGCGCGGGTATTATTGTTGAACGACGCCCCGTATGAAGCGATTGCAAGCTTGCGTAATGCATGGGGGAAGGAATCGGACTGTTGGATGGTAAGGCAGGGTTTCTGAGCTCAGAGTTGATCGTTGGCGAAATGTTGACTTGCCTGGCCTCGAAGTTCGAAGGAGCCCACCTGAGAAAAATTTCAGGGTGCGCCCTGATGCCACCACTTCCGTTAGAGCGTTGGTCTTCGCGAAATCCCTCACCGGAGAGAGCTGGCGTGTGCCTATACTACGGCGCGAAACCCTCCCGCAGGCTCTCTAACGAAAAATGCGTTTCCAGAATGGATACCATGCTGGAGTATTTCCTTCAGGATCAATCGGAGAAATTTGGGTTTTGCGAAATCCCTTTTCGCAGTGTTTTACGATCGCGGTAAATTTGGGCAGTGACATCAGTTCAAACGGTTTTACGAGGTACTCCTCTTCACGCGATCGGGTGGTGCTCCGTCCGCCTTTACCATGGGTGTAGGATTTTTTCCAGTGCATCCGTTTTCCAATGAAATCGGCCGAGCCTTCGGCGCAGGTTTTGTCAGCCGCTTTGAAGATAATTCGGTTTCGAAGATTCAGCAGGGTGACCTCAGCTTTTTCCTTGGTTCCGAGAGCTGGGAAAAATGAGAGCTTGGATTGCGCTGCCATAACCGTGGTGGCGTTCGCTTGGCGGATAATGTCTACATTCGTATCCGAGTCAGAAACGAAACGTTGTGCTTCGTCCTGCCAACAAATGAGAAGGTTATCTTCCTGGACTGACCGTTGAGCGGACGGCCTGGGATCGAAGCGGCGAAGCACGTGGGTGTAAAAGAGCAGCTTCAAAAGCGTCGTTATGTAGCGGCGTTCGGTCTGATATTTCTGCGGCATCGAAAGACAGATGATTGCGCCATCGTCCAGCGCAGAGAAATCGAAGGTGTTTTCTTCAGGTCCGAAAACTTCGACAATATCGGGGTTAGTAAAATAATTCAGATAGTTGTAAATGGTGGATATAACGCCTCCGAGCTGCTCGGGAGGCTGTCGAAGATAGGCGTTTAGAAAATGGTCGTAGCATTCCCTGGCGTCGGAATTTTCTTGATTTTTGACTGACTCCAGACGCTGTAAAAGTGACTTCAGGACCGGCTGGTATTGAAGTACCTCGAGCAAATGATGCATTGAGGGCACCATACCCAAAAGGCGAAAGAGCTGGATTCCTCGTCCGATATTTGCGTGTGCCTGCGTCTTGAAAAAGCCCTTGTCTTCCGATCCGGCGGCCAGCGCAGATGCGGTATCGACGATCACGGTCGCATAGGTCGACCAGGGAACGGTGAGATTAGACAACAGATTGAAGCGAGCAGGAGGAACCCAATCTTCCTCGCCGCTATCGGGTCTGGTTTGCAGGAGCAACAAATCATTTTCCCGACGGTATCGCCGGGCCATCCGCACCAGGGTTTCGTGATAGATGCCTTTTTCGTCGCAACAGAGCCCGCCCCAGTCGGGTTCGTGTTGAAAGACCGAATGGAGAAGCACATTGATGGCAAAGGTCTTCCCGGATCCTGTGTCTCCAGTGATTAACCAACCTCGGCAAAAATCGTTACGTTCCCAATGGAATCCGCCGACCGACGCAGTGGTCTGGCGTGATTTTGATTTGGGCGGGGCAAAATAGAAACTGAACGGTAAGCCGACAAAAAGAGGCAGGAAACTGAGCCAGCCGACAATAGGTTCAAAAAGCCATCCGAGTGCGATCGAGAATGCCCAAAGAATTAAGAGCGGCCGAGAGCTAACGTATGCCCACCTTTCCTGGCGCCTCTGGTCGTTAACCCAGTGGACGGCGGCAGCGAATGCCTGATCTAAAGAGATTTCACGAGCCAGGTACCGTCGTTGGTAGACTGTAGAACCGCTCTGGACAATTCTGATTGCGAATCTCCTGAGCAGCTGAGCGTCTCCCGTAGCTGGTTGGAGATTCGGAAAAAGCCAGTGGGCCTTAATTTCGAATTGTCCTATTTGGGCCAAGGTAGTTGCCAAGGCGCCTTTGGAAGAGGCTGCCAAGCGGGCCATACCGCCGTCTGGCCCGGTCACCGACGTGGGATTATCGGCGAAATCGTCAGGATTGCCAACCGTCGCGAAGGTTTGCATCGCACTACTAAAGAACAAAAAAAAATAGAGTTGTCAACAATGGAAATTAGGCTTAGCGTCTATTCGACGTAGCCTCTAAAGGCGGAAGCCAAAGGGTGCGGTAACGTAGCACGGCTCCTAGCCTGTGGCAGGCCGGCAGAAGGGGTTTGGCGGAACGACCTGGGGGCGTGGCGGCATAGGGGAAGCGTCTCGCTGCCGTCTGGAAACCTGTCCTGCGTTACTCAAAGTTCGGAGGGAGAACGATAACGGGCAAAATTTGAGGAAGTCAAAAAGAGCGCCCGGGGCGAAGGGCCATCAGGCGGGGCGGCTTTTGTAGCAGCTGCTTCGGAAGTGCGTCACATTTACCGAGACAGCTTCCCGGTCTGCCAATCCGCCGGCCGCTCCTACTTCCCCCAGCGGTTAAGGACCGCGTTCGTCACGCCGTCGCGAACTGCTTCGTGGCGCATGGCCCATTGAAACTGGTAGATTCGGTTCTCGTACTGTTCCTCAAATTCCCGCTTCATCGCATCGGTAATTTTTGGGGCGGAAACTGGTCCTCGAATTCCGGAGGCGACATCTTCCACAATCTCGAGGCAATAGAGGATAAGCATTTTGGCCGCTCTTTGGGAGATATCATCAAGTTCTTCGGTGCAAACCAGGAAGAAATTTTCCCAAGTCACCTTCGTCACGCCCTTTAACCATTGCTCCTTGCCCTCGTAAAAAATTCCCTGTTTGCGGTACGTCTCGAGAAAGTCGTCGATTGACAGCGGTTTGCCATCGGCCGAGAACGCCCACTTGGCAGGTTCAACCGTGCTTTGTTTAGTTTCCTTCGCGATGACCATTTTTAGTGCTTCTCTTTAAAAATTTGGTATGTAGTTTGTGTAACACCCTAATTGACTGAAAGTAAAGTGCGTAAACACAACAAAGTTTTCAATACGTTGCCACTTCCCGAGACGGGCGACCAACTCGGCTTTGGCGATGATCTGATCGAAGCGTTTTACAAGCTGACTCCAGAGGAGCGAGAAATCGTTATGGATATTGTGGACCGCCTTAAACCTGGGGTTACGGGGTACGACTTCGAAGACTTCGGTCTTCAACCGGCGGCAATGAAGCTTCTGACATACCACCGGTTGGTACTGCATAACGGAGATAAGCAGAATTCGGTACTTTATGCGCGCTGGCTCAGTTCGATCACCATGATTGAGAAGAGAATGACGCTCCATCTCGATCCCGGCGTAGTCCCTCACCTTGAACGGCTAAAGAACCACCAAAAAGAAGATTCGGAGCGAGCGAGCGTAAAATTGGCAAGTCAATATTCGATTCGCCTTTATGAGTGGGCGTGGAAATGGCGGCACATTGTTCTCAAACGAATCTCGATTCCGCAAATCAGGAAGGTTCTGGGGGTGGATGAAGTGACGGATGCGCAGGGCAATATCATCAGCGAGAAATGTCTCGTCCATTGGCCTAATCTCAAGCAGCGCGCGATCGATCGCGCACTGCATGAGATCAACGAGAAAACCGATCTGAGCATTCGTTTGGTTGCCGTGGGGCAGGCAAAATACCGCCGGGTGCTTTCTCTGGCGTTTGAGATCAAGGAAAAGAAACGCAAACCTAAGACGAATGGTTCAGTCACGAGCTGAGGGGTCAGTAGACCTCAGTTTTTTCCGGACCTTGTTCGCTCAGGATACGGATTTTAGTCTGCCGTGAATCCCGCACGAGGGAGATGCGGAAGTTTGACAGGTCATCGATAAATTGATTGCGTCCCGGAAAGTCTTTGCCGAGCGAAATTTCGACATCTGCAAAGGAATATCTCAAGGTCACCAGACAATCACCTAAAAGGTCGATCGATAAGAGGTAGGAGTAGGGAAGAATTTTCGTCCGAGGTGGGCCCTGGAGAGCGAACGCGCAGGAAACACCCGGCTGGCTGCCAGAATGACAGACATAAGGTTGGTCCTCGAGTCGTCGGATCGAGTAAGATTCGAACACCAGACCACAAGAACATAATAATAAAATGTTGTCAATATCACTGGTTGCTGGTCTGAAGAGCGGCTTTCGCCGAATCCAGAATAGCCAGAGTTTCACCAACCAGGAAAAGCGATCCGGTGACCAGGATCGGCTCCTCAAAACTGTCGGCGCGACTCAATGCCTGTTCAGGGGATGTGCATCGAACGGCCGGAATGTATTTTGGCACAAAGGGCTCAAGGTCAGCCGGTGATGCAGCGCGCGGACTTCGGACCGGCACGAGCAGGAAGCGGGCGGCCAGGCTGCTCAAAGTGTTGATGATCCCTCGGAGATCCTTGTCAGACAGCCCTCCGAAAATAATGGTGGCTCTCTCCCCCCCGAAACGTTCTCTCCACGTTTCAACCACGCACTTTGCGGCGGCCGGGTTGTGCGCCCCGTCCAAATAGATTCGTTCATTGATGCGCTGAAATCGGCCCGGCCAGTGAACATTAGCAAGGCCTTCCTTCAGCGCTGACGGGCTGACATGGATGCCTGCTTTGCGAATCGCTTCGATGGCAATAGCGGCGTTCATCCGCTGATGAGAGCCTGCTAATCCGATGGACAGGCCTTCGACAGGGCCTTCAACGTATAAAATCGGAGCAGCTTGCGCCGCGGCAATCCGCTCTAAAACGGCTCGCACTTCAGTAAACTGCGGCCCGGAGACAATCGGCACGTTTGGCTTAATAATGCCTCCCTTTTCGGCAGCGATTTTTCTCAGGGTGCAACCGAGCCATTGCTGGTGATCGATGTCGATTGACGTGAGCACTGAAACCACCGGGATGACCACGTTCGTGGCATCCAGGCGGCCACCGAGACCAGTTTCAAGGACAACGAGATCGACGCCATTGCTTCGGAAGTATTCGAAGGCAAGTGCGGTAGTGATTTCGAAAAATGTTGGATGCCGCTCCTCGTCAATGAGTGCTTGGATCCGGTGAATGCCTCGGATGACGCTTAAATCGTTGATCGGCAAACCGTTGATCTGAATTCGTTCGTTAAATCGGACCAGATGCGGTGAGGTGAACAGTCCGGTCTTGATTGCGGCCCTCCGACAGATGGAATCAATCATCGCGCAAACTGATCCTTTGCCGTTCGTCCCGGCGACATGGATGAAGCGCAACTGGTTTTGCGGTTCTCCCAATGCCGCCAATAGATGCCGGACGTTGTCGAGGCCTAGCTTGATGCCTCTATGTTGGGTGCTGAACAGCCAATCGATAGCGGCGTTGTAAGCGGCGTTCACTTCGGAATTCAACACTTACCTTGCCAGCTTGAGATAACTCAATAGAGAGATCAAGGTCGTGCGCAATTGCTTCCGATGCACGATTAGGTCGATCAACCCATGATCCTGAAGGAATTCGGCAGTTTGAAATCCTGGGGGCAAATCCTGGTGTGTCGTCTCTTTGATGACACGTGGTCCGGCGAACCCGATCATACATTTCGGTTCGGCCAGGATAAGATCACCAAGCGAAGCGAAGCTGGCCATCACTCCTGCGGTTGTTGGATGGGTTAGTACAGAGATGTACGGTAATCCAGCGTTGGCGTGACGAGCCAGGGCACCACTCGTCTTAGCCATTTGCATTAAGCTAAGCATCCCTTCATACATGCGAGCCCCCCCTGAGGCAGAAACGATGATCACCGGTCGCCGGTCCTGAGTGCCGCGCTCGATCAGCCGGGTTATTTTTTCGCCGACGACCGAGCCCATCGTTGCGGCCAGAAAACTGAAATCCATCGCGGCGATCGCGACCGGTTTACCTTCCAGCATCCCGAAGCCGGTCTGGACGGCGTCTTTCAAACCGGTCTTTTCCTGATAACTTTTCAATCGATCCCCGTATGCCGCAACCCCCTTAAAACTTAGGAAGTCGACGGAGAGCATATTTGCATCGAACTCAGCGAAAGTTCCTGGATCGATCAGGTTATCAATTCGCTCCTTGGCCGAGAGGGTGAAATGATAATCGCACTTCGGACAGACTCTGAGATTCTGCACGAGCTCGAGGTTATGGATGACCTCGCCGCAGTCGGGGCATTTCTGCCAAAGGCCCTCGGGCATTTCCCTTTTCTTGTTGGTTGGAAGCTTTAGAGAGGGTTTCTGAAAAATTGCCATATATCGGGTCTCGCAAAATTTGTCAGCCCCGGGCGACAGTGATTGCGCGGACAGATTCTGCACCGGCCTTTCGCAAGACCTGCGCGCACTCGTGCAAGGTAGAGCCAGTCGTCAGAACATCATCCACTAAGAGCAGGTGTTTTCCTCGCACATCGCTATTCTTGCGCAGGGCGAACGCATTTCGCAAGTTCTGCATTCGTTCAACGCGGTCAAACCGCGTTTGAGTATCAGTGTACCGGTGGCGTTCAATACAGCGCAGGATCGGCAGGCGCATTGGTTTTGAGAGGGATTCTGCGAGAGCGGTCGCCTGGTTAAAACCTCGCTCTCGCAACTTAGTCGGATGCAATGGCACAGGGACTAAGCAGTCCACCGGACAAGCACATATTCGTGCGTCTTTCATGGCTTCCAGGAGACAGTGCGCCAGAACGCTGCGTAGATAGTATTGTTGACTGTACTTAAATCGATGAATTAAATCTCGCAATACGCCTTTTGCTTGATAATTGGCTACCGCACAATCAAAGGCCGGAGCCCGATCTTCGCAGTTCGGACAACAAAATTCTCCGTCGATGAGGCCTTCAAACGGTCTCGAGCAGCAGTGGCAGAATGGTGCTCGAATTTGAGGCGAAGTCTCCTTGCATTTGTCGCAAAGGAGGATTCCAGCGTTTTGCGGTTGTCCGCACCCGACGCAATTGGACGGGTAGAACATTTCGAGCAACGTATCAGACGTGATCCGAATCGGATTTCCCACGAAGGTAAAGTACCCAAATTAAAAACCAAAGGAAAAGCAGGATCAGAATAGAACCGATCCCGACAGTGATATCGTCACCGAACCACGGGCTGACATCCTGGATTTTCCTGGTGACTTTGTTAAAGCCCATTTTCGCGAAAATCAAACCGGAGTGTATGCCGATTCCCAGCCAGAGTGAGGCTGTTCGTATCGTCGCGTGGGCGAGCAATAAGCCAAGAATTCCGATCGTCGTAAAGCCACTCAGGACCATCAGCGGATCGGAAAACTTCCAGAAAGCACGCGGCAAAAGTTCGAAACCGGAATACCAGCGAACCACATCGATTTGATCTCTTCCCGGGTTCAAGAAATGGACGATCGAAAAAAGTGCCGAAACAAAGATTGCTGCGGGTACCGCCGGAACGGTCTGGCGAACCAGTCCGAGGATTGCTCCTCTGAACAAGGTCTCTTCGATTAAGGCCACAGAGATTGCCGTCAGAAGGAGCGGTGGCAACAGATGCCATGGAAATGGATCTTTCAATCCTCGAATCGCGACTCTGAGAAGAAAGGCTGCCAAAGCGCCCATGACAGCCACAGAGATCAGAAAACCGCCGAGAAAATGTGGTATGCGGCGCGGATTTGCCCTCAGGCTGAGATTTTGCAGTGGCCGCAGTCCAACCCATCGCAGGAGGGGAAACAGGAGCAGAAAGGCGGAAATTAAAACGGACCGATTAAAAAAACGCTGAAAGTCTGTATTGGCCAGGAATCCCAGGAACCGGAACCGGGAAGCGTACTGGCCGGCCCAAAAAAACCAGGGAGCAAGGGTGGCGCCCAAAAGGACTGTTCCGATCAGGTAAGCGAGAATCTTAAGACCAGCGCTCAAGAGAAAGAGGAATTAGCGTGGACGCTGATTCGCCGAGATTTAGAGTTTATCAGTCATGCACAATAAGCACGCCTGGGTGGTTCGCAGCAACGGGGGACTAAAACGGGAAGTCCGCGTCATCAAGGCTGGTGGTTCATGGCGCTTCCAATCCAAGCGTGCAGATGAAGAACGGTGGACTTATTTTGACGAACCGCTGATCGCTGATCTTGAGGAATTCAGAGAGGTTCTGTTTCGTAAATATCAGCGGCGCCGAGCCGCCTACGAAGACGTTCTCTGGGCCGATCAGGAATTGGCGCGGCGACGTCAGATCAACCAATAAGATCAATCGGCTTGGCTAGCGCTTCGTAGAAGAAGCGCCAGCTTGAAATCTTTGACGGCGGTCACAACGCTGACTCCCCCAATTGAGCGCGGGGTGAAGATTTAGGGGTGGGGCTGCGCGCGGTGAGAGGATGGACTATCGATTCCGACGGAAGTCACGACCTCCGCGACCACGAGAGTCTTTATGACCGCCCCCCCCGCCACGGGAGGGTTCATTGCCGAAGAAGCGGTCTTGCCGAGCTTCCGGTGGCCTGGCTTCATTGACAGTCAGCGGGCGATTATCAAGCGAGAATCCATTGAATCGGCTAATGGCGCCATTCGCTTCCTCCTGCGATTCCATCGTGACAAAGCCGAATCCACGGGATTTGCCGGTGAATTTATCTTGGATGATTTTGACGTCTAAAACACTTCCTACCTGGGCAAATAGATCCTGTAGATCGAGCTCAGTGGTCGCGAATGAGAGATTACCAACGTACAGTTTAACGGACATTTCTTTAGTTCCAAATTGAAGCCTCTTCGAGCAGGCACGTCCGTCACTGGACTAAATGCCAACGATTTAAATGCTGACAGTTCCCCGAACGAATGAGTCTCTAATTGACCTGTACCGCCTACGGCAGGTTCGAACAGGTTTCAAGCAGCTTTTTCACAAATCATCCCCCCATGAGAACGATACCGGAACCTCCAACTCGGGATTGAGACTTTTTCGAACGGGGCAGTTCAAAGCGACTCTTTCGAGGCTGGCGCGTTGCGGATGATTTGCCGGAAGTGGAACGCTGACAACTACTTCCAACTTGCCGATTCGACGAACTGGCTGTGACATCATGTGTTTCACCACGACGGCCTTGGTCCCCTTGATATCGAAGCCGTTTCGTTTCGCGTAAAGATCCATCGTTGTCGTCATACAGGTCCCGAGCGCAGTCGCCACAAGGTCGGTGGGAGAAAACGATTCACCTCTGCCTCCGTTGTCGAGCGGTGCGTCAGTCTGCAGTTTGGTTCCGGATTGAGTGTGCACAGCCTCTGCATGGAAGCCGCCCGCGTGTTCGATCTCAATTTTGACCATAAGAGAAAATGGGAGCTCCCCGATGATGCTTTTTCAATTCTTTGCAAAGCGGGGCAATTCGGCGACCAGGAGAGACGCTTCCTTACTGATTTGTCGGGAGACCGAAGAAGCGCTCAGCGTTTTTCGTGGACTGGTCGGCAAAGGATTCCAACGTCAGGTGACGAATCTTGGCGATCGCCATGGCGATTTCCCGAACGAAAGCAGGTTCGCAACGTTTGCCGCGGTATGGAACAGGCGAGAGATAGGGAGCGTCGGTTTCTACCATGATTCGGTCAATCGGAATCGCTGCCGCGGTCTGGCGCAGGTCTTCGGCGTTCTTAAATGTCACGATACCGGTGAACGAGACGTAATGGCCGAGCTCAACAGCTTCCCGTGCCTGTTCGAGACTGCCATTAAAACAATGGAATACGCCACGAACATTTGGCGAATAGGGGCGGAGAATCTTCAGGGTATCGGCCCAGGCATCACGTTGATGGATGACAACGTTTTTCGACTTTGTAGCGGCCAATTCCAAATGCTGCTCAAAGGCGACCGCCTGGGCGGCCATCACGGCATCATCGCGTAAGTCGGATTCAATGGTTTCGGTAGAGGAAGCTCCAAACGTTGTCTCACTGATTTCTTGCTTCCGGAGAGCGCCTGGCAGACGATGATAGTCCAAGCCTGTTTCGCCGATGGCAACCACTTTCGGGTGATCCGCCATCGGCAGGAGTTCGGATAGAAAATCTTCCCGCTCTTCGCTCACGGAGGATGGATGGACTCCGATGACTGCATACAGTTCGGAGTACTGCTCCGCGAGATGAATCGCCTTAGAACTCGATTGAAGCGAAGTACCGATAGCGATGACTCTCGAGACGCCTGCATCTTTAGCTCGCCGCATCACGGCTTCGACATCGCCGGCAAACTCCGAAAAGTCCAAATGAGCATGGGTGTCAACGAGCATAGGGAAGGTGTTCAGGAGTTCAATCGTTAAGACTTGAGTTGGAGAGTAGATGAATCTTCTGTTCTACCACTGGATGACGGAGCTGGCCCAGGTGAGGCCGCCGCCGAACACCACTAAAAGGATATAATCACCGATTTTAAATCGGCCGGCTCGATGCGCCTCGTCGAGTGCGATTGCGACCGCTGCTGCTGAGGTGTTCCCGTATTTCTCCAGGTTCACATAAAACTTCTCCATCGGCAGGTCCATGCGATGAGCGATCGCTTCAATAATCCGCATATTGGCTTGGTGCGGGATGACACAGGCTATGTCGTCGTATTTCAAGCCTGCAGCTTCCAGAGCCCGGTCTGCGGCGTCGGACATGGCAGTGACGGCCTGTTTATACGTTTCTTTGCCCTGCATCTGAATCGTATTGAGCTGCTGGCCAACGTTCTGGGGAGTGATCGGATTGCGGCTTCCACCTCCGGGCATGAAAAGAATTTCAGCAAATTCCCCGTCGCTTCCCATGTGAGTTGCGACGACACCATGTGAGTCGCCGCGATTCCGCAGAATGGCTGCGCCGGCTCCGTCTCCAAATAACACACAGGTGTTCCGGTCAGACCAATTGACGATCGAACTGAGCTTGTCTGCCCCGATGATTAAAATGGTATTGTAGACGTGCGTTGAAATGAACTGCTGAGCGATTTCCATCGCATACAAAAAGCCGGAGCAAGCGGCCGATACGTCGAAGCAGGCAGCACGGACGGCTCCCAATTTTTTCTGTACTAAGCAGGCGGTCGCTGGAAAGAACATGTCCGGAGTAACTGTCGCGACGATAATCAGGTCGATCTCCTCGGCCTGAACATCGGCTTGTCTCATCGCAGAGAGCGCGGCTTTTGTTGCCATGTCGCTCGTTGCTTCGTCCGCGGCAGCGATCCTTCTCTCCCGGATCCCGGTCCGGGCTCGGATCCATTCGTCGGTGGTATCTACGATTTGCTCGAGTTCCCTGTTGGTGAGAATACGTTCAGGAAGATAACTGCCTGTCGCGATAATCGAAACCGTTCTTCGGGACTTATCGGAACGGCGTGGCTGGAGCGGCGCGCTTCTCATTGTAGGACTGAACTTCCCTGAGTATTTGGGGGTTTATCTCGTGTTTGATGGACTTTGTGGCCGCCCGGATTGCATTTTTAATCGCCAAGGCTGAGCTCGCGCCGTGAGCAATAATGCAAACGCCGTTGACCCCGAGTAAAGGCATACCGCCGTACTCCTCATAGTTTGTCTTAGCGCGGATCGATTTAAAAGCTCCTTCGGCTAGTTTGGCGCCGAGTTTTCGGACCGGATTGCGGAACAATTCGTGTTTCAACCAGGCAAAGATCGCATGAGCGATTGCTTCGGAAGTCTTAAGCACCACGTTGCCTGTGAAACCGTCGCAGACCACCACTTCGCTCGGATTTTCGAACAGGTCGTGCCCTTCAATATTACCGCGAAAATTAAGGCTGCTTCCTTTCAGCAGTTTGAAGGCTTCCTTGGTGACATCGTTCCCTTTCATGTCTTCTTCGCCAATCGACATCAGTGCAACGGAAGGATTTTTATAGCCGAGAACATGCTCTGAAAAGACGGAGCCCATGATTGCAAACTGAACCAGGTTTTCCGGACTGGAATCTGGATTGGCACCGGCATCGATCAGCACGAACACGTTCCTTTCGGTGGGCAGCAGGCAGGCAACCGCGGGCCGTTCGATTCCCTTGAGAGTTCTGAGTTTGAGCACGCAGGCCGCTACCGCGGCTCCGGTATGTCCGGCGGAGACAACGGCGTGCGCTGAACCGCTTTTGACCAGATCGACCGCGCGGCAGATCGAAGCATCCTTTTTGTGGCGGACCGCTTTTGCGGCGGACTCCTTCATCAAGACGACTTCAGAAGCGTGATAAATCTCTATCCTCGGATCGTTGCAGTCCAGACGTTTGAGCTCATTTCCTACCCCGGTGGCGTCCCCGACCAGAAAAAGCTTCTCAATATCGGGAAGCTCTTTGAGCCCGAGCACCGCTCCTTCGATGATGTTTCTGGGAGCGTAATCACCACCCATCGCGTCTAGGGCAATCCTCATGGCGAATTTACTTCGGCCTTTCGCCGAAGAGTCTCGTAGGATGGCTGATTAACGCAATAAGAGGTCCCTATCAACAGGAAATCGTTCTTTCGAATCCGAGCGTTCAGGAGTGACCCTAGGCAACCTCAATCGTCAGGATTTGCCGTCCGCGGTAGTAGCCGCAGGATGGACACGCGGTGTGGCCCCGCACCCGGCTGCTGCATTGTGGACATTTGGTCAGTTGAGGTGCATGCCAACGGTTTGCGGCCTTTCGGGTGCGCAAACGCATCTTGGATGTTTTTCTTTTCGGTACTCCCATTCTAACTCACTTCCTTCGGTTCAAATTCAAATGGTCGAGCGCGTCCCAGGCATTTGGCCCTTTGGGATCTTCGGCGACGTTCAGGTACTTCAGCCGTGGTCCGACACACCTCGTCTTCCGGTCCCAATCGCAATGCGGATGAACTGGAAGAGCGAGGAGAATATCCTCTCGAATCAACGGCGTCAAGTCGACCAGTTCCGGTCCGGTCAGTTCGAGTTGAGCCGCAAATTCTTGAACGCGAACCGGGAAGATGAACCGCTTCAGGCAACTGACGCACTCCAGGCCGAGATCCACGCCAATTCTTCCTGTGACAAAGAGGGCGGATTCGGACGCCCCGATATCGAGTGAATATTTAACAGGTCCCAATGGCTTGATCTGATCCTCCTCCAGCTCCAGGATGTCGGTTTCTTCTTTTCCTTCGAGGTGAATCCCTTCCGCAGGAATCTGCTTCAGATGTACTTTCATGATTGTAACCTCCTCCCCTCAACAGTCTCTCCCTGCTATCGGGAATTAGCGCTGGTGGCTGGAAGGAAGCCTCCCTTACCTCGGCCTTTGCGTTGCCGCGTCTGGCCGGGCAAGGCTCCTTCCGAGCCGGAGGCAGCGGTAAACCCCTCGGCTATAGACAGGATGTTCCGTACGTCAGCTGAGAAACTTCTTCGCCAGCGCCCGGACAACGCAGTCTGGCACAAAGGACTGCACGTTGCCACCTAATCGAGCGATTTCTTTTACAATCCTTGAGCTGATGTAAGTGTATTCTTCCTTGGGCATCATAAAAATAGTCTCCAAGGTCGGTTCCATCTTCCGATTCATCAAAGCCATCTGAAACTCAAACTCGAAATCGGAGATGGCTCGAAGCCCGCGAACGATTGCCAGAACTTTTTCCTGTTTGGCAAAATCAACCAGCAGTCCATGCAATCTGACCACGCGAACGCTTTTCTTCGCACATGTTTCCTGAAGAAGCGCTATCCTTTCGTCGATCGAAAAGAGGGTCGACTTATTCTTTTGATCATTGTGCGCCACGGCGACAATCAGTTCGTCGAACAAGGTGCCGGCTCGCTGGATAACGTCCAGGTGCCCGTTGGTTACTGGATCAAAGCTGCCCGGATAAATGGCGACGCGCATCAGTGAAGGTGAGTTGAGTCCTTATTCCCACTCGATTGTGCTCGGCGGTTTACTGGAAATATCGTAGCACACTCTGTTGACACCTTTTACCTCGTTAATGATTCTCGTAGAAATACGCGCCAGGACCTCATAAGGGATTCGGACCCAGTCTGCGGTCATCCCATCCTGGCTTTCGACAATCCTCAGCGCGACGCAGTTTTCGTACGTTCGCTGGTCCCCCATTACCCCGACCGATCGTATCGGCAGGAGTACGGCGAATGACTGCCAGACTTTGTAGTACCAGTCGGTCACTTTCATTTCGTTGACGACTATTTCGTCGGCTTGCCGGAGGATCTCCAGTCGCTCTGCCGTGATCTCGCCAAGTATGCGAACTGCCAGGCCAGGTCCCGGGAAAGGTTGGCGAAAGACGATTTCTCTGGGCAATTCTAGTTCTAGACCAACCTGGCGGACTTCGTCCTTAAAGAGTTGCCGAAGAGGCTCCAGAAGTTCGAAATTCATCGTTTCCGGGAGGCCACCCACGTTGTGATGGCTCTTGATGAGAGCCGCTGGGTTTCCGGAAATGGACACGCTCTCGATCACATCCGGATACAAGGTCCCTTGAGCCAGAAAACGGTAATGGCTCTCTCCGGATTCTTCTAATTTAAGTTCTTTGGTCGCTTCCTCGAAGACACGAATAAACTCGCCCCCGATCAATTTGCGCTTCTTTTCTGGATCGATGACGCCGCGGAGCAGTCGCAGGAAGCTTTGCGTTGCGTCGACATATTTCAGCCGAACATGAAAATTTCCGCGGAAAATTCTCTGAACGGTTTCTGGTTCGCGCGAGCGGAGCATCCCGTTATTAACGAAAATACAGGTCAGTTGATCGCCGATCGCGCGGTGAATGAGAGCCGCAGCGACTGACGAGTCGACGCCGCCGGAGAGCCCAAGCACGACTTTGTCATCCCGAACCTTTCTGCGAATTTCGCGGCAGCTCTGTTCGATAAACGAACCCATCGTCCAGTCTGGGGTGCAGCGGCAGGCCCGGTAGATGAAATTTTCGAGAATGTCTTTGCCCAGCGGCGTGTGGGCGACCTCCGGATGAAACTGGAGTCCGAACAATGATTTTCCGGTATCCTGAATTGCTGCGTAAGCCGAGTTTTCCGTAATTCCGATCGCTGCAAACCCTTGGGGAATCCGAGTGATCTTGTCTCCGTGGCTGTTCCAGACCTGCAGTTTGGAGGGCAATCCATCAAACAGGGGACTGGTTCCCGTGACGGTCAGTGTACCCGCACCATATTCCCGATGGTCGGAATATTCGACGGCGCCCTCGAGGAAATGGGCCATGAGCTGCGCCCCATAACAAATGCCCAAGACCGGAATTCCCATTCCGAAGATTTGAGGGTCGATCAGCGGCGCTTCTTTGGAAAAGACACTCGCAGGACCGCCCGAAAGAATGATCCCGCGCGCACCGGTTTCGCGGATCAAGTCCGGCCCGGCGCTAAAGGGCAATATCTCGGAGTAAACCCGACTTTCGCGGACTCGCCGTGCGATCACCTGGGTGTACTGGGAGCCGAAATCCAGGATAACGACCTTGGAACCACGAAACGCTTCGTCGCTGCTCATGTGTGAGTTGTCGGTGGGAGTTGCCAGGGTCAGTTGCAGTTGCCAGTGGGATTCGGAGCGTTGGGTGACGGGTTTGCATTTCGAAAGGAGGTTAATCGAATCGGGCAGAAATGGAAAACGAGAGATCTCGGCAATGAATTTTTCTCAAAGGGCACTTTGAAATCTCGAGCATCCTCTTCACCCACAGATAACAGATACAGATAACCGATAACTGACACTGACAACCATCAACTCACTGGCAACTTCTTCTCGCTCTGGCTATAGTTCCTGCAAGTGCACGAGAGACGTCGATCGAAAGTTATTCCTGCCTCTCTCCTTCTTGAAGCTTATTGCACTGGGATTTTTCCGATGGCAATGGAGAACGGAGAGATCGCTTGGTTTTCACCTGATCCGCGCGGAATTATTCCGCTTGATTCGTTTCACGTTCCGCACGGCTTGAGACGCGCACTGAAGAAGGGAAAATTCCAAATTCGGCTGAACACGGCGTTCGAGGAGGTCATCAGAGCCTGTGGTGAGCGCAAGGAAACATGGATCAGCGAAGATATTGTCCAAAGCTACGTCAATTTGCACAGGCTCGGGTTTGCCCATTCGGTGGAGGTTTGGCTGGATAGTGAACTGGCAGGAGGCCTCTATGGTGTAAGTGTCCATGGCGCTTTTTTTGGGGAATCGATGTTCCATCGAGAGGCTGAGGCCTCGAAAGTTGCGCTTGTCGGATTGGTGGGCCACCTGAACCAGAGAGGGTACCGCTTGCTCGATACGCAGTATGTCACCAGTCATCTCACAAATTTCGGGGCGGTCGAGATACCGCGGTCGAAGTATATCCGACTGTTAAAGCAAGCGCTTGCCCTGGATTGCAAGTTTGTTTGAATGGAAAGCAGGCGTGAGATAAAGCATTCGCCCATGCATGGCCATTATCTCAATTTATGATCTCCGCGTAGTCCGAAGCGGAACAGAAATCCTCAGGGGTATTCGATGGGAAGTGGCCGCCAGGGAGAACTGGGTCATTCTCGGAGCCAATGGATCCGGCAAAACGACTTTGCTCAGTTGCGTGACGGGCTATGTGACGCCTTCTGCCGGGGCGATCGAAGTTTTGCACAAACAGTACGGGAAAGCCGACTGGCGAGAGCTCCGAAAAGAAGTCGGTCTGGTTAGCTCCGGGATTCGTCACTGGATCGAAGATCATCAGACGGCGTTGGATGTGGTGGCAAGCGGGCGCAACGCGGAGCTGAACCTCTGGCATCCAGCGAAAGGCACCTTGCTCCGCGATGCCCGCAAAAGTCTGCGCCTGGTGGAGTGCAGCAATCTCGGCGATCGGCCTTGGGCCTACTTGTCCCAGGGAGAACGACAACGTGTGTTGATCGGCCGAGCCTTGATCGCCAAATATCGGATCTTGATTCTAGATGAACCATGCGCTGGTCTCGACCCGGTGGCGCGCGAACGGTTTTTGCAATTTCTCAGCCGCCTCGCGTCGGCGGACAAAACCCCAAATCTGGTCTTCGTAACGCATCATGTGGAGGAGATTTTGACCTGTTTCGACAAAGCTCTGGTGCTCCGGCACGGAGAGATCCTCTCCCAGGGCGCGATAGGGAAGGTAATTACTTCCGAGACGATGAGCCAAGCCTTCGACGCAAAGATTGTCGTGAGAAAAGCGAAAGGACGGTACAACCTGGATTTTCGGCCGTAAAAGGATTACGGCGGGACCGCGGCGAGCCAACTGACGTCTCTCCATAGTCTTGATGTTTTCTGGCGCAGATCCAGCGTCAGAAAACACTCCGTCCGTTGGGGTGGGAATGCGCAGAAGCAAAGCGGGGCACTTTGTTTACCAGCAGCGATGGCACAGAAACGGCTAATGTAAGTTTTCGGCAGTAGGGGAATCGTCCCGGTTTGCCCGGAAACTGAAAAAGCAAAGGCGGGAGGCTTTGCTACTGCGCTGGAGCGTCGTGGGCACCCGGTCAAAACGCAAGGCTGATAGCGCAAAAAGCACGACCAAACACCGCGCAAGCCGCCATTCGGACTAATACCATGTTAAGGATTTACCCTCTGATCTTCTTACTCCCACTCGCCTTTACGGGCTGCGGCGAGAAGCAAACGACGAGCGCGCCGCCGCCGCCGAAGAATGTCCTGGTGACGAAGGTTCAGGCCATGGATGTGCCCGTTCAGCTTCATGAATTCGGGCGACTCACTTCTCCGGAATCGGTGAACGTGCAACCGCAAGTGAGCGGGAGTATCACGGAAGTCCATTTCGTCGAAGGAGAGGAAGTCAAGAAGGGTGATCTGCTCTTTGTGATCGATCCACGCCCTTTTCAGGCGGTTTTGGAGCAGTCGCAGGGCCAGTTGAAATCCGATCAGGCGCAGCTGTCACTGGATCAAAGGAATCTTCAGCGCGACGAGCAGATGCAACGGTTCGTTTCGGCCCAGCAGATAGACACCGACCGTGCCTTAGTCGAGAATCTTCAAGGAGCTGTCGCCAAAGACCAGGGGGCCATCGACATTGCCAAGCTGAACCTCGAGTATTGCTATGTTCGCTCACCACACGACGGTCGCACCGGTCGACGTCTGGTTGATCCGGGAAACTATGTCGCGACTGGAGGGGCCATTCTGGTCAACATCCAGTTGCAGGACCCGGTCTATGTCGATTTCACGATTTCCGAGAACGATCTTGAGCAGCTCCGCGAAAACATTAGATCTGGCAATGCACTAAAGGTCGATGTCGCGACACCTGCCAAGCCTGACATCGTGAAGTCGGGTGCTCTGAGCTTCTTAGACAATAGTGTCTCGCCCCAGTCGGGGACAGCCCTGCTCCGGGCCACCATTCCCAATAAGGACCGTTATTTGTGGCCAGGTCAATATGTCAACGTGACTTTGACGCTCCAGATTTTGAAGGACGCGACAGTTGTTCCTAGCCAAACCGTACAGATGGGTGGGAAGGGGACCTACCTGTTCGCAGTGAAGCCGGACAATACCGTTGAGCAACGTCTCGTTACTCAGGGTGTGAAATACCAGGACCTGGTTGTTGTTTCCGAGGGAATCAAACTGGACGAGATCGTAGTCGTTGAAGGTCAAGTTGCGCTCGGCAACGGCATGAAGGTGAATCCGAAGGCATATCCGGCGCCAACTCCCGTCCCGGCTCCTTCCCGAGCCGCTCTGACCGAGAGTGATAGCCAAAAGGATTCAACTTCGAGCGGTAAGCAAGAGAGTTCCGCGGTCAAGCCAATGCCAGCGCTATGAACTTTTCCGAACTTTTTATTCGGCGCCCGATCATGACGCTCCTGCTGACCATCAGCATCACCGCCTTCGGGATTCAGGTGTTCAGATCGTTGCCTGTCAATGACCTGCCCGCGGTCGACTACCCGGTAATTCAGGTGAACGTGACCTATCCGGGGGCAAGCCCGGAAACAATGGCCAATACATGTGCGACGCCGCTCGAAAAGCAATTCCTGCAGATTCCCGGCTTGGACATCGTCACGTCGACCAATCAAACCGGTCAATCGACTTTGGTTTTGCAATTTTCCCTGGATAAAAGCTTGGGCGACGCCGCGACGGACGTCCAAGCCGCGATTTCGCGAGCACAAGGCTTCTTGCCCACCGATTTGCCCCAACCGCCCTCCTTCCAGAAAACAAATCCGAACGATCAGGCAATCTTCTACATCGCGTTGGTAAGCGACACGATGACGGAAGGGAACCTTTATGATTACGGGAACACCGAACTCGGCCAG
Organism: uncultured Verrucomicrobiae bacterium; assembly: GCA_963742335.1. Taxonomy (GTDB): domain Bacteria; phylum Verrucomicrobiota; class Verrucomicrobiia; order Chthoniobacterales; family JAFAMB01; genus JAFAMB01. The sequence continues at coordinate 143,874 of CAVULL010000004.1, read as the reverse complement.
CAGATCGCCATCATCAATGGGGTGAGCCAGGTTCAAGTGTACGGAGCCAGGTCAGCTATCCGGATCAAAGTCCAAGTGAATCAACTTTCCTCGCTCGGGCTCACGATGACCGACGTGACCAACGCTGTTGGCCAAAGCACTGCTTACCTGGGTGCTGGTCAGTTGGACGGAAAGAATCGCACCTACCTTCTCTTTCCGGACGGTCAGTTATCGACTGCTCAGCAATACGAAAATGTCATTATCGCCCGCCCGAATGGACAACCGGTCTATCTGAAGGATGTCGCCACAGTGCTGAAGACTGTCGAGGACGAGCGGATCAGCAGAAATTTCTGGGCACGTAACTACGGTGAGGCGCCGGCGGAAGTTGTCTTGGCCGTTAGCCGCCAGGCGGGTGCGAACGCCGTCGCGGTGGCGCAAAAAGTAAAAGACCTGCTTCCGGCGTTTCGACAGCAACTACCAGGTTCCGTCCAACTCATTCCGCTGTACGACCGCTCTCAGACGATCATCGCCAATGCTGATGACGTCGAACACACCTTGTTTATAGCGTTTGTCCTTGTCGTGCTAGTAATCTTTGCCTTCCTCGGGCGGGCGGCCGACACCTTCATTCCTGTGGTGGCTCTGCCGCTCTCTATGCTCGTTACGTTCCTGGTCATGGGGGCCCTGAACTTCAGCTTAAATAATCTGACGCTGATGGCTCTGACGCTGGCCATCGGGTTTCTGGTCGACGATGCTATCGTCTTCCTGGAGAACACGGTCCGACTGATGGAATCAGGCCAGGGACCGATGGAGGCGGCACTTAGTAGTGCTCGGCAGATCACTTTCACGATTATCGCTATGACGGTCTCGTTAGCCGTCGTGTTTTTGCCGTTGGTGATGGTTACTGGTATCATCGGTCGAATTTTTCGGGAATTCTCGGTCACCATCATCGTCGCGATCTTCGCCTCCGGGATCGTCTCGATTACGCTGACCCCGATGATGTGCTCGCGGATTCTGGGGCCTCGAGGCGAAGGTGACCGGACCTGGATGGAGCGCACCGTCGGAAGTCTTTTCAAGAAGATAACCGGAAGCTATGGTCGAAGTCTCTACTTCTTTCTCCATCATCGTTGGATTTCCGCTATCACGTGGGTTGGCTGTTTCGCTCTGACGATCTGGGTTTTCGGACTGCTCCCGAAGACATTTATCCCGTCTGGCGATAGCGGATTTATCCGCGGCGTGGTCTTGTGTCAGGAAGGTATTTCGCCTGACCGGATTAAAACGCTGCAAAAGGAGGTGGACGCCATTCTGCGAAAAAATCCGGCAGTCAACGAAACGTTTACTCTCGCCGGATTCTCCCAGGGACTGCCTTCCAACCAGATGCTTGCTCTCGCTTTCTTGAAAGATGTAAGCCAGCGGCCGCCCATCAGCCAGGTCATTGCTCAGCTCTCTCAACAGCTGTCGCAAATCCCTGGCATTATCCCGTTGCTCCGACCTGATCCAGTTTTACAGATCAGTACCGGCGCGACGAAAAATAACCAGGGGCAATACGCATTTTCAATCTCTGGAGTCGATGCCAATCAGGTTTACCAGGCTGCCGAGCAGATGATTGCGAAGTGTCGGGAGTTTCCCGGATTTGCAGCTGTTTCTTCGGATTATTTTGCCAATACCCCTGTGCTTGGGGTCAAACTGAATGAGCTCCAACTCCAGGCCTATGGGCTGACAAACCTGAATGTTGAGCAACTTCTGAAAAATGCCTACTCTCAGAACTATACCTATCTCATTAAGACGCCGATCGATCAGTACAAGGTGATTGTTGAGGCGGAGGATAAACAGCGCAGCGAACTAACGGACATCAATCGCCTTTATTTTAAGCCTCCGGGAGCTCAGAATATAATCCCGAATCAGACGGTGACTGATGCGAAGGCTTCAGTAGGAAGATTATCCGTTAACCATATCAACCAATTTCCGGCGGTGACATTGTATTTCAATCTGAAGCCGGGAGTTGCCACTGGCGATGCGACCCAATTCATCCAGCGGGCTGCAGCGGAAGTCTTGCCGCCAACGATTCGCGGCCAACTCCAGGGTGAAGCGCAGACGTTCGCCCAGACATTTTCGCAGTTGGGTGTTTTGCTGTTTATTGCTGTTTTTATTATGTACGTTATTCTTGGGATTCTATACGAAAGCTGGTTCCATCCAATCACTGTGCTCTCCTCGTTGCCGGTCGCCGCAGTTGGAGGATTGTTGACTTTGTTGCTCTTCCATTCCGAGCTCTCCCTTTATTCTTATATCGGCATGTTTATGCTGATCGGTATTGTCAAGAAAAACGGGATCATGATGGTCGACTTCGCGGTCGAGCAGCGCAGAGCCGGAAAGACGCCGGTTGAAGCTGTGCACGAGGCGAGCGTTGAGCGTTTCCGGCCAATCATTATGACAACACTGGCTGCCTTGATGGGTGCCATCCCTATCGCCCTTGGATTGGGTGCTGACGGAGCGTCGCGCCGGCCCCTCGGTTTGATCCTCGTGGGAGGGTTAATTGTCTCACAATTGATTACCCTGTATGTAACCCCTGCTCTCTATCTTTACATGGAGAGCGTGCAGGAGAAACTTAATCAGCTGTACGATAAGTTGACGAAGTCGCGGCGATCCAAAAAGCCAGAACTGGCGACGGTGCATTGAATTGCGACTGTCTTGACCAGCTTCGAAATGCGAGCATCCTCCCCGCCGGACCGAACGCTGAACGTCGAACGCCGAGCGTCCAACGGTTCGCCTCGGCAATGAGGCAAAGCGAGTTGCTTCGCCTGCCACTAGCTTAGCTAAGCTAGGCCGATTGCCGCTCCTCACGTAAGGGCAACAACTCCTTCTTTACCCGAACGAATTCCTGATCTACCGAGTCGAGCAGGTTGGACGTTCCCTCCAAAGATCCGGATCGGCCCTGCGTTTCGATCTGTTGGCAAAGTTCGCGCAAGCGTGATGCTCCAAGGTTGCTACAGCTTCCCTTGAGACTGTGGGCCGCGGCAGCTAGCGCATCCGAGTTATCGTCCGAAAACGCACTCCGCATTTTCTCAATATCCCGAGGAGCGGATTCAAGAAAGAGGGAGACGAGCTCGGGGATCATATCCTCCAAGCCCGAATCGATCAGCGTTCGAAGGTCCGTGGCAGGCGGCAGCGCTTCCAAGCTCATCATATATCTCTCCAGTGCATGAACGAGATCTCGCGCCTGAATAGGTTTTGCCAGATAGTCATCCATTCCAGCCGCCAGCGATTTCCCGCGATCTTCTGGCATCGCATTGGCAGTGGTCGCGATGATCCAGGTGCGTTTTCGATTTTGATTTTGCTCACGTTTGCGAATTTCGGCTGTGGCCAGATATCCATCCAGCTTTGGCATGTGGATATCCATCAAAATGACGTCGTATTCGTTTTCATCGAAGAGTTTCAACGCCTCGACTCCGTCGTGAGCGAGGTCTGCATGGTGCTCAAACATCCGGAGTTGATAGAGTGCCACCCGTTGATTGACCGCATTATCTTCAGCGAGAAGCACGCGCAGTTTCTTTTCATACAGCTTCGATGGAACTGGTAAAGACTCGTCAGGCTTCTCTGGATGGGAATTGGTTCCGATCCCAATGACCTGGCAGAGGGTTTCAAATAGTTGCGATTGTTTTACCGGCTTCGAGATAAAAGCATCCACCTGATCGCGCAAATTTTCACCAAGGTCGCCGTGTTCAATTGAGGTAAGAAGGACGACCTTAACGGTAGTAAGGTTCTGATCGGCCCGAATCAGTTCAACGACCTCGAGACCGTTCAGTTCCGGCATGTGAGCATCGAGAATCGCGATGATGTAGGGGTCACCAAAAGCTGCTCCTTTGCGAAGGAGGGTCAGCGCTGCCGGTCCGCTCGACGCCACGCTGTCCCGCATGCCCCAGGCCGAAACCTGGTAATGCAGGATTTTTCGATTGGTCGCGTTATCGTCCACCAATAGGACGCGCACATTACGCAGATCTCCGACCGCCGCGCGTCCGGGCGCAAACGTCTCTGCGGAGTTAAAATTTACCGTGAACCAGAATTTTGAACCGGCACCGAGAGTACTTTCGATTCCCATCTTGCCGCCCATGCCGTTCACCAGCTGTTTGGAGATCGCCAACCCAAGCCCAGTTCCACCGAAACGCCTGGTCATCGAGGCGTCTGCCTGAACAAAAGGGTTAAACAACAATTCTTGATCCTCTGGGGAGAGGCCTATTCCGGTATCCGAGACTTCAAAACGAGCTATGATCGTGCCGTCGTTCTCCGATAGTTTGCTGCAGCGCAGGACCACTTCGCCTGAGTTGGTGAATTTAATGGCGTTGCTCAACAAATTGGTCAGGACCTGGCGCAGACGAAACGGATCTCCGGCCACCGACGTTGGAACCTGTTCCTCAATGAGAAAGGCAAGTTCAAGACCCTTCTTTCGAGCTGATTGAACAAACAGATCGATTACGTTCTCGATGGTTACGTGCAGGTTAAATGGGACACGTTCGAATCGCAGCATGCCGGCTTCGATCTTTGAAAAATCGAGGATATCATTGATGATGGTCAGCAGGGCGTTGGCACTCGATTGAATCGTCTCCGCAAATTCGCGTTGTCTGGGACTTAGCGGAGTGTCGAGCATGATTTCAGTCATTCCCAAAACCCCGTTCATAGGGGTACGAATTTCGTGGCTCATATTCGCCAGAAATTGCGACTTTATTTCTGCGGCGGCCACTGCGGCATCGCGGGCGACGGTCAGTTCTTCGCTACTGCGTCGCATAGCCTCCTCCATCCGGCCTCTCTCCAGCATATCCAGTCGACCGACCCAATAGAGAAAGCCCAGCACAATGAACTGGATTAAAAACGTTGCCGATATGATGCCGATGGTGTTCCGCATTTTTGGCTTTTGGTCGGCGAAACGCGTTTGAAATTCTTTGAGGTCGGCTTGTTTCATCTGTCGCAAGCTATTTTGGACTTCTTGCAACTGCTCCATCACCAAGGGTGCCGGATTCGGAACTTTGGTCGCATCGTGGGCGTCCGGTTTCTCCGGATTCTTTGCTTCGCCAATCGATTTGAACGCACCATCCGTGGCGGAGCGAAGCAGAGCAATCCTCTGCGCATTGTCCTTCGTCTCGATCTTATCGAATTGAGTCGAGATTATCTCCTTCAGTTGATCAACCCGGACAAGAAGCTTTTTGTCGTGGGTCAGTTCATATCCAGCCCACGCGGAATTTAGATCAACGAGGGATTGAAGAAGATCATCGAGCTTGTCTAATGCCTGCTTGGTATGTTCCACCCACTCTTGCGTCGAGATGATCTCAATGCCGCTGCGGTACAGGGCAATCCCAACCACCACTGCCGTGACAAAAGCCACTGCGAGGCCAGCCAGGATTTTTCTTTCGATCGTAACCGATCTCATTAAATTCCAAAATTCGTGGAACTGGATAGGAATATTAGAACAACTTCAACGCTGAAATCAATCTGGCAACGGAGAAGACGCTCATGAAAATGCTTGACCATCCGGTGACTCGAATAGTCCTCACCCGGATTTTCTGATCAGGATTCGCAAATCAGGCAGCAGCTCAAAAGCGGACGGAGCGAGCGCGAATCCTGGATCGGGGTCAGATCTGACAGAGGAAATGTCAGCCCTATTTCTTAATCTCGTCTATCGAAGTAATCTTCCAACCCCCACGATCGACAGGAACGACCCGAAGGCGCAGCACTGATCGCCCGCGCGTGACCTGTTTCCCTTGCGATTGGGTCCACCGGACTGGTTGCTCGATCTCAAAAAATCCGCCGTTCACAGGACCCTTGGAAGCCGCCGGTTCCACGATCTCGGACCGCTTGCTCTGCTGATCGCGATGATGCCTGCGGGTCGCAGCCTCTACGCTGGCCAGACTCAGATTTCCTTCGTCGTAAAAGTGGACCGAATCCGCAAAAAATCGATGCTGTTCCGCCACATTATCGCCTTGGTTCGCTCGAACAAAATCAGAAGCGAACCGTTGCAGATTCTCAGAAAGATCTGGTGTTTGTGAGTCATGAAGATCAGTTTTCCGGTCGGCGGTCCCATCGGGTTTCACGCCGCTCGCCAGCCTGCTTTTACGGCTCTTGCTTTCCCAGCCGGAGGCCGTGTTGACGGAACCGATCCTCGACATTCTGAAATATCGAGCGGAGTGCTTCTTTTCCGTCGGAGCTGAACCTTCGCGACGCTTCTCACGATTGCCAGAAGAGGGTATGCTCGCGATCGATTCAACTGCGTCAGGATGTCGAGGAGGTTCGGCCACCACTTGGTTCATTCTCGACGCTAAAAAGGCAACTACCCCGATCTGTTCTGTCGGATCTTCTAATGGCGTGGTTGCCGGCTTGGCGACGACAGGGTTAGAAATCAGGGGCGGCGGCATTTGCTTCTCGGGGGCCGGATTTTCTCCAGTCGTCGGCGGGCCACTCAGAACAATCAAACGCTCTCGGGGAAGGCTTGAAGCCGGAACTGTTGGTTGAGCAGTTGAAGAAGTGCCGTCCGCGTTGAGATCGCCCTTCAATTCGATTTTCGAAGGGTCAATCAGTCCCGCCGCTAACGCGGCATTGAACCGCTCACGAGATAGCCCTGCGTTTAACAAATGGTTATTCGCCCGAGCGGAGTTTGGATTCTCATAGGGTTGGCGTACCACAAAATCTTCGTTCAACCGCGCGTGGGATCTTTGTCCCGAGGCGTCGGCAAAATGCTCCTTATTGCCGGCAGAAGATCTTCGGTCCTCAATCAGAGGAACCCAGCTGGCGACCAGCACGAATCCAATAAAAGCGAGAGCGATGAATCGCCTGCATTTTGCGGCGAAGCAACGCGGACGCCTACATCGTACTATTTGAGATAATCGTCGCATGTACCCTGGCTTTGACCCGTTTGGACTTTCGAGACGGTCTCCAATTTCATAGTCGGAATAGCGTTCGGTAGCGAGATCTTTTTTCTCATCGCAGCGACTCACCAAAAGAAGGTCGCAAACAGGCCGAAGGAGTTCACAGCGCGGCGAAGCGGCACCCGCAATTGGACGTCACGTCCCTGTTCACACGCGGAACGGAGGAAAGGTAACGGACCTCTCGCAGTGCTTTGACTTTGACGTTCTCGGCCCGAAGTGGGGTCTTTTCCGGCGTTGGTCGGACTAAGCTTCCATGCCCTTCGGGCACAACTCAAGGATCGGTCTCGCTATGCAGATTGCCCTGTTTTCCAAAGCTTTCAGCGATGCTCGGAGCTCCCTGGGATGTTCCGATCAGATCTGCCGACTCAGTCGAAGTCTCCCGCTGAGTGAGTATGACGCCTACGAGTTTACTGATTCCGTGCTCCTCCATTGTCACGCCGTACAAGACATCCGCTTTCGCGATAGTTCGTTTGTTATGAGTGATCACGACAAACTGGCTTTGGTGGACGAACCGATCGAGAATTTTGGTGAATCGCCGAATGTTCGATTCGTCCAGTGGGGCGTCCATTTCATCGAGTACGCAGAAAGGGCTGGGCTTGACCATGTAAATCGCGAACAAGAGCGAGACGGCGGTCATTGTCCGTTCGCCTCCCGACAGCAGGGAAATCGATTGAAGTTGTTTGCCCGGAGGTCTGGCGATGATTTCGATCCCGCTTTCCAGCGGGTCCAGGTCATCTACGAGCAGGAGATTTGCTTTTCCTCCTCCGAATAATTCCGTAAACATTTCCTCAAAATTCTTTCTCACTTGCTCGAACGTGTCTGCAAACAGCTCTTTGGTTGTTGCGTTGATCTTGTTGATCACGTCGAGCAATTCGCTCTTGGATTTCACGAGGTCGGAGTTTTGCTCATCAAGGAATTTCTGGCGTTCCTCCAGTTCGTCATATTCCTGAATCGCCTCCAGGTTTACCGGTCCCATCGCGTCGAGCCGTTCCGTCATCTCCGCGATGGCAGATTGCACAAAGTCCCAATCAATCTCTAAAGCGGTTGAAGGGGTCGATATTATTTGAGCCGCATCGGTTTCGGCAACCGGTCGGTCAAGCCGTTTGTGTTGTTCACGCAGGCAGGCCTGGAAGGCATACCAATCGGGCTGGAGACTGGATAAATCGACATGGTAACGGTGAGTTACATGCTCGCGGATATGCTCCAGCCGAAGATTCGATTGGGTGGTCTTCACCTCGTGCTGGCCTCTCAATTCCTGACAGTCGCTCAGCTGCTTGCGAAGCTGGCGCAGATTCAGGTTGACCGCTTCAAGGGCGGCGACTTGCTCTGCTCGATTTTGCAAGAGGCGACGCACCTCTGTTTCGGCTTCCGACTGGTTGATTTGCAGTTGGTCGATCCTGGTCCGCAGAGCGGCGTTCTCGTGAGCAAATTGTTCGACCCGAGCGGTATAATTACCGATATCTCGCTGCCGATTGACGATCAGATCTCTTAATTCTGTCAGTCGGACTGCCATCGGCTCTCGCTGCCGCTGAAGATTTTCCTTTCGCTGGCCTTCGGTGGCCACACGAACTCTGAGTTCATGCAAAACATCGATCAGGATCTCTTCATCACGTCGTAGGGAATCAGTTTTACCAAGGGCGGCCATCAGTTTTGTTTGCAGCTGCTCCAACTCCACGCTGCTTTTTGAGAGCTCGCCTTCGATGGAATTTAGTTTACCGGTGGCTGCGTCGAGACGTTGTTGCACATTGTCCCGTTCCCAATTCAAGCTCTTCACTTTTCCTTCAGCTTCTCGCAACTCACGGTCCAATAAGGAGAGTTGACCTTGCAACGTTGAAGCGTTGACTTGCATCCGTTGTGAGGCATCTCTCCTTTCCCTCACCGTCTGCTGGCATATGCTGACCTGAGCGAGTAAATGCTCCTTCGCCTTTTCCAGATACTGGACAATCGAGCGCAGGCTGGCAGACTCCTCTTCCAGTTGCCGGATCTGAATTTTCCGTTGCAGGATCGAATTGCCGTTGTCGGCGTTGAACCCGGCAAAAACGACGCCGTCTCGAGAAATGTATTCCCCGCTCATCGTGACAACAGCCAGGTCGGGAGCGCTCTTTTTTATCTTAAACGCTGACGAAAGATTGGAAGCCAGTACCACGTTATCGAGCAAAAGAGTCACCAGCGGGGAAGCTTCTGGCGTCGACTTGATTCGATCAAGAGCCCAGGCGACTGCACCATCCGGCAGAGACTGTAGTTGCACCGCGCTTTCCCTGAGCAGGTCCGGAACAGGAACGATCGCTGCCCGACCGATCTTCTTATCAGCGAGATCACGGGCAATCGATTCTCCGATGAGTTGCTCTTTAACAAGAATCGCCTGCAGATGTTGACCAAGCGCAGCCTCGATGGCCGCAATGTGCTCGCTATTCACCTCGATAAAATTGGCGAGCGCTCCAATTATTGCCGCGCGGTAAATTTGCGGGTTGTCCAGACCTCTCAAGACAGCCTGGGTGCCGGCACCCAGGCCGGCGCCCTCTTCATTCAATTGCTTCAATACCTCCAGCTTGGATTCCCGCTCCGTGAGGGTTCGCTGGTTCGCGCTGAGGTTGCTCTCGATCTGCTGAAGTTCCCTTTGCGTATTGGCGAGTTCGTGCTCGCTGTCGTTCAATTCATCCCGACTGCTCTGTACTCTTGCTTTGGCCAGTTCAAATTCGCTTTCCGTCTGCAAGACCAAATCGGCTACGTGGCTTTGGGCCGCTTCTGTTTGCATCAATTCTCGTTGCAGAAGCTCAAGCCTCGTTTCACCTGCTTCCTTTTGGCTCAGCGTACTGGAGAGATCGCCCCGGAGCGAAGCGATCTGGCTTTCCCGCTGCTGGATCTGACGTTGAAAATCTTGACTGGATCGCTCGACCTCTTGACGTTGTGACCGGAGTTGATTCGACTTATTTTGATGCTCCACGAGCTGTTGTTCTTCGGCGTGGAGCGACTCAAAGATGGCGCTCAACTGCTGGTCGGTTTCCTCCAGTTGATTTTGCTGGACCAGAAGTTTTTCTTCAGCCGCGGCGACGTCCGCCTGATATTGCTCCGATAACGTCGCCGATTCGCTGATGCGTTCTTCATTGAATCCTATCCGGTTGGAAGCGGCATCAGCCTGACTTTTCAGTTCTTGAATCCCCTGCCTTGCGATCGCAATCTCTTCTTCCAGAAGGTCAACTTGCCGCCGTTGTTCCCCGATGCCGAATTCCTGCGATTCAACTTGTTCTTCTATCGATCGCTGAATGTTGCGGAGCTTCTCGATTTCTCTCTCGGCTGCCGTGACCGCAAGATGGATATCCTCATAGGTGCGCCGACTGAAATGAGTGTCCAATGTCTGCAGATCATCAAAAAGCGCTTTGTAGCGTCGAGCCTTTCCTGCCTGACGCTGAAGGGAACCGATCTGGCGCTTCACTTCCTTCATGATGTCGGCCAACCGAAGCAGATTTGCGTCGGTGTACTCGAGTTTCCTCAAGGCCTCTTTCTTTTGAGCTTTGTACTTGGTGATCCCCGCGGCATCTTCGAAAATTGCCCGCCGATCTTCTGGTCGCGAACTCAGGATAAGGTCGATCTTGCCCTGTTCCATGATCGAGTAAGCGGTGCGGCCGATGCCTGTATCCATCAATAGCATTTGAATATCTTTAAGCCGGCACTGCGTCTTGTTGAGAAGATACTCTGAGCGACCGTCCCGGAAGATCCGACGTGAGATTCTGATTTCGTTGTACTCGGTCCCGAGATCTTTTTCGCAATCGGCGAACGTCAGAGATACTTCCGCCATGCCAACTGCCTGTTTGCTGTCGGTGCCGCTGAATATAACGTCAGCCATTTCGCCTCCGCGAAGGGCCTTGGCCGATTGCTCGCCAAGCACCCAGCGCACAGCATCGAGAAGATTCGATTTTCCGCAACCGTTCGGTCCGACGATGGCGGTCACCCCAGGGTGAAAAGTGAGCACCGTCTTGTGTGCGAACGATTTAAAGCCGGTTAATTCAAGCGATTGCAGGTACATGCAGGTATGCCTTGGAGGCTAACTGGAAACTGATCTCCTGACAAGACCAAAGTACAATAGGTTGAGCGCACTACTGCTTATACCTCAAGATATTGTATTTGGCCTTTTTAAGGGCGGCGGCCCATTTTGACCGTAACAAAACACCTGCTTTTTGGGGGACAGAACACCAAAAAGCGACTTTCGAAATAAATAGCCAATGCCTGGATCCGACGGCGTGATTCTCGGATCAGACATTCTAAATCCTGTCGCCTCTCTGCTTTGGTTGTGTTTTCGTAGCTACGCTATGGATCCACTAGACGAGCTCTTCGAATTTTTAAGATTTCCTTCTGTTTCAGCGGACAGTCAATTTAAGGGGAGTGTCGACGCCTGCGCGGATTGGTTAACTGGGCGGTTGCGACGAGCAGGGCTTCATGCAGAAAGGTACGATACTGCCGGACATCCGGTCGTACTGGCTCGCAATGAGCATCGACCAGGGCGAAAAACAGTTCTGATTTATGGGCATTATGATGTTCAGCCGCCTGACCCGATGGATCTGTGGGAGACGCCGCCGTTTGAGCCGGTGATTAAGGGAGACAAAATTTTCGCACGTGGATCGACCGATAATAAGGGCCAAATTTTAGCACACATTCTGGGTGTGGAATCGGCCTTGAAGGAGAGGGGTGATTTGCCTGTCAATCTGGTTCTGCTGGTAGAAGGCGAGGAGGAAATCGGGAGCCCTAATCTGGAGGTCTTCCTCAAAGAGCATGGGTCGGACTGGCGCGCAGATGTGGTCGCCATTTCGGATACTGGCATGGTTGCTCCAGGTATTCCGACTTTCACCTACGGATTGCGGGGAATTCTGTGCATGGAAATCAAGCTGCGCGGCCCCTCTGCTGATCTTCATTCCGGGATTTTTGGCGGCTCGGTGGCAAATCCTGCCACAGTATTGAGTCGGATCGTCGCCAGGCTGCACGATGATTCCGGCCGCGTCGCCGTTCCGGGGTTTTACGATCGGGTCCTACCGCTTGAGCAATGGGAACGAGACCTTTGGGCCAAGCTTCCCTACACAGAAAAAGCTTGGCTCGCGACAACCGGTTCACCGCGTCTTTTCGGCGAGGAGGGGTTTACGTTTCTGGAGCAGGTCTGGGCCAGGCCGACGGCGGAGGTGAATGGCTTCGGGAGCGGATATCTAGGGGAGGGCCCAAAGACGATTGTACCGAGCAAGGCTACGGCGAAGCTTTCATTTCGCCTGGTGCCTGATCAGAATCCATCCGAATTGCGACCGATCATCGAAGGTTTTTTGAAACGGCAGTGCCCCGATTCGGTGGAAATGGAAGTCATACCGCAGCATTCGGGCAAGGCCTATCTCGTCAAGACAGATTCGGTTTTTGGGAAAGCTGCGCAAAAGGCGCTGGCCAACACTTTCGGGCGGCCTGTCGCTTTCATCAGGGAGGGAGGGAGCATCCCGATCACCCAGTCCTTCAAGGACATCTTGGGTATCGATACGCTGTTGCTGGGACTGGCGTTGCCCGACTGCAAAGCGCATTCGCCGAACGAGAATTTCGCGATTGAAAACTTCCACGCTGGGATACGTCTAAATAAACAGCTGCTCGAACAAATTGCGGCAACAGAATGAAAAGGTTGGTCGCCCCTTGTTTGCTGTCGTGCATCGCCCTTCTGCCGGCTCGTGCCGAAGAAAATACGCTGAAAAACGTTTATCATTCCCTCAATACGCTCGGGAAAAGTGTGAGGAACACGTTTGCGGAAGACTCAGATGCCCGGCCCAGCCCAACTCCGCGGCGGCATCGAAAATCGACGATCAGACATGCGTCTTCGCAGAAAAAGGCGTCTGATCAATCTGATTCGGGGGGTGATTCGCAGACCTCGAAATCACGCACCTCCGATGAGCCCTCGAAAGCGAAGTCTTCTTCGGAATCAAAAGAGGAGAGGCAGAGCGACGGCGAGGAAAAGGGGGATGCCAATGCCAACTCGACTCCCGCGACGAACCAGGCCGGTGGTCCTGACTCCACGAACAAATCCGAACAAACTGCTCCAATGGCCACGGTGAAACCGGAAGCGCTTCGGGAATTTTCGGAGCAACCGGCGGAGGTTCAGGCCTTGATCTGTAACTCGCTCGCGCTGACGGAACAAAATTTGACTTACAAGTATGGCTCCGCAGATCCAGCAACAGGCGGAATGGATTGTTCGGGATTTATCTATTACGTGTTAAGCAACGCCGGATTCAAAGATGTTCCCCGGGATTCCGCAGGTCAATACGCGTGGGTCCGCAAGAACGGCAATTTTCGTGCGGTGCTGAGCCGAAGCGCGGATACTTTTGAGCTGAACGAACTCAAACCGGGGGATCTGCTGTTCTGGTCCGGCACCTACAAGGTCGATCGAGATATTCCGATCAGCCACGTAATGATCTATCTGGGCAAAGAAAAATCGAGTGGCAAACCTATCATGGTGGGAGCGACCGACGGGCGCAGCTACGACGGGATTCGTCGCTTTGGGGTTAGCGTCTTTGATTTTAAAATGCCCAGCGGTAAGCCGAACAAGGATGATCCTGAACTGACAGCAAAATTCGAGGGGTACGCCAGCATTCCCGGGCTGCGCGAAGTAGATATCGCGTCCAAGAACCAGAATAACCGTCCACCGGCAATTAAGAACGACGCGGCCCCCCCCAACGTTAAGGCAAAGCCGGCCAAGAGAACGTTGGAAGATGGAGACTGACTGAGAATCGTCGTGCGGCGTTCACCGTTTGGCGTTCGGAGTTCAGGGGTTGCAAGGCATTCCGGCTCTTCGGCTCACCGTATCTCATCAAACCCAACATACCTTCTGAGCGGCTCCGGGATCGAAATCGATCCATCGGCCCGCTGGTAAGTTTCCACCAACGCTACGTAAAGCCGCGCCAGGGCGGTCCCGGAGCCATTGAGCGTGTGACAGAATTGGTTTTTTCCCTCCTCATCCTTAAACTTCAGGTTCATTCGGCGCGCCTGGTAATCTTCAGCGTTCGAACAGCTCGAAACCTCCAGATAACGCCCTTGGCCAGGTGCCCAGACTTCCAGGTCGTAAGTCTTGGCCATCCCAAATCCTAAGTCACCGGTGCAAAGCTCAATGACTCGATAATGCAGACCGAGCCTCTGCAACACTTTCTCCGCGTTGGCCGTCAGCTTTTCAAGCTCTTCGTAGGAAGTATCCGGAACCGTGATTTTTACCAGTTCCACTTTATCAAACTGATGGACGCGGATGATCCCCCGCGTATCGCGACCCGCTGAGCCGGCTTCCCGCCGAAAGCAAGGTGTGTGGGCGACCAAGTACTTCGGCAACTCTTCAAAGGACAATATTTCTTCACGATAAAGGTTAGTAAGCGGAACTTCAGCGGTCGGAATCAAAAAGGTCTGCCCATCTTCCAGTCCATACGCTTCTTCCTCGAACTTGGGCAATTGGCCGGTGCCGACCATGCATTCGCGTCGCACGAGATAGGGAGGAGCGATCTCGACGTAGCCGTGTTCGGTGGTGTGAAGGTCCAGCAAAAACTGGATCAACCCGCGCTGTAGTCGAGCTCCGAGATTGGTAAAGCAGACAAACCCGGAACCGCTGATTTTGGCGGCGCGTCCCAGATCGAAAAGGGCAAGCTTCGATCCCAAATCGACATGATCTAAAGGCTGAAAGCCGAAGAGAGGTTTTTCACCCCAGGCGCGGACCTCCGGGTTTGATCCGGCATCAGCTCCGACCGGAGCTTGGCCGTGAGGCAGGTTGGGTATGCTGAGCAATGACATCTTCTGGACCTCGTCGGCGGCGGAAACCGCTTCGTTCAAAAGGGCTATTTCTTCGCCGATGGTTCTTACTTTTGCCTCCTGTTCAGCACTGGATTCCTTTTTCGACCGCAGCATCCCGATCTCTTTGCTCAGCTTGTTCCGTTCGCCATTCAGCTGCTGAACTCGAGTTTCCAACCGGCGACGTTCTAAATCGACTTTGAGAACTTCATCAACTTGTTGAGGCAGCTCTGCGCTCCGTGTCGCCAGCCTTTCGCGAACAAAGTCCGGTCTCTCCCGGATCAGACGAATGTCCAACATGACGTGGACGCTATACTGCCTCTCAACTGAGTAAACAGAAAAGAAGGCCGCCGGGCCAGAACGTATCGGTGAGTGGACCGTCCCGTTTTGCTTCAAAGAGGCCGTCGAACGCCGAAGGTCGAACAGGGATCAGCCGTTTTGCTGCTGAAACTGCCCTACCGGGGTTTGCTCTTTTTCCTCTTCCTGCAGTTCGTCTTTCTCAAGCCACTCGCAAAACTCTTTGTAAATGGCCGTACTAATCTCGATCAGCCGGCCTTGCATTCTATCCAGATATTCGTGAAGCCCGCGACGGAAGATTTCGTCGATGGTGACGAAACTGAGATCCGCGAGAAGCTTGCCGGAAAGGCGCTCGGCTTCCACCTTGTATTGAAAATCTCCTCGATCGACTCCGGTAATTTCGTGAAGAGAATAGTCTAAAGAATCAACGCAGAAGAGAATTGATCGAGGGAAAGTCTGATTCTTGACCAGGAATTCGACGACTTTCCATGGTACGACCTGGCCCCGATAGTGTTTCCGATAAGGTTCCAGCGCGCTGCATGATTTTAGAACCGCCATCCATTGAACGGTATCGACATTGCCGCCGATCTGTTCACCGCTGGGCAGCAGGATATGATACTTAATGTCCAGAATCCGGGAAGTTCTGTCGGCGCGCTCGAGGTACATTCCTAAGCGAATGAATTCCCAACCTTCGTCGTGCGCCATCGTCGCATCGGTCACGCCCTGGAAAAGATGAGATCCTTCTAAGATCCACTTAAAAAACTCATACGTGCTGGTCTGAAACATTCGCTTGGCCTCGCCGGAAAAGAAAAACAGATACATCCGGTTGATCTGTTCCCACATTTCGACGGAGATTTGTTCACGGACAGTGCGAGCGTTTTCTCGCGCGGTGGCGAGGCAGGAATAAATCGAGTTGGGATTTTTCCGTTCGAAGGTAACGAAATCAACAACCGCGTCACCGGCCACTCCAGGGTGAAGTTTGTTGAAAAGTTTCGTATCCTCCAGCGTAAAGATGATCGATTCCCAATGCTGGGCATTACTTTCGAGCTTTTGCACATCGAGCATCAGCTGGAGATTGACGTCCATTATGCGAGCGTTGTTTTCTGCGCGTTCTGTGTAGCGGCTCAACCAAAAAAGTGCGTCGGCTACTCGGCTTAACATAATTCAGGTGCCCCGTTCTCGATTTGCTCGAAATGATTCAATCGTTCAGCACCCATGTGTCTTTGCTCCCGCCACCCTGTGAGGAGTTCACGACGAGGGAGTTCTTTCGGAGCGCGACTCGCGTCAAGCCACCCGGAATGATGGTGATCTTTTCCCCATAGAGGATATAAGGGCGGAGATCGATATGCCTCCCTTCGAAGTGATCGTCACAGAACGAGGGAGAGCGCGATAATCGGATGACCGGCTGGGCTACATAGTTGCGCGGGTTTTTTTCGATCGCCTGTCGAAAGGCCTCCCGCTGCTCAGCCGTTGCCTGCGGACCCATCAGCATTCCATAGCCGCCGCTTTCATTGGCCGATTTCACGACCAGTTTATCGAGATTTTCGAGAATATATTTTCGATCCGAGTCGAAGTGCGAAAGGTAGGTCTCGACGTTTGGAAGGATAGGATCCTGGTCCAGATAATAGCGGATCATTTTCGGAACAAAGTAATAAGTCACTTTGTCGTCTGCCACACCAGTGCCGATCGTATTAGCCAGACTGACATTTCCCCGACGATAGGCGTCGACGATCCCGGAAACGCCCAGCACCGAATCGGCTCTGAATACCTGCGGATCGAGAAAATCATCGTCAATCCGCCGATAAATCACATCCACCCGTTTCAAGCCGCGGGTGGTTTTCATATAAACGAAACCGTTTTGAGCCACCAGGTCAGCGCCCACGACAATCTCGATCCCCATGGTTCGAGCTAAAAAAGAGTGTTCGAAGTAGGCAGAATTGTAAATCCCGGGAGTAAGCAAAACGACGGTGGGATCCGGCTTTCCATGTGGAGCAATGTAACGAAGAACGTCCAGTAGCTCCAGGCAGTAGGTGTCTACGGGCCGAACGAGATAGCGCGAGAAGAGGTTTGGAAACACTCTTTTCATGGCCTGCCTGTTTTCGAGCAGGTATGACACTCCGGACGGCGAGCGGGCATTGTCTTCGAGCACCAGATAGTTGCCATCGTGGTCACGGATCAAATCGGATCCGCAGATATGGATGTAGATATCTCTTGGCACGTCGAAACCCATAAACTCCGGGCGAAAATGGGCGGCGCTGTGAATGATCTCGGCGGGCACGATACCGTCGCGGATAATTTTCTGGTCATGATAAATATCATGCAGAAACAGGTTCAAAGCCGTAATTCGTTGGCTGAGGCCGCGTTCTACGTGTTCCCATTCGGAGCGGGGGATGATCCGAGGGATCAAATCGAAAGGGAAAATTCGTTCAGTTCCTTCTTGATCGTTGTAGACAGTGAAAGTGACCCCCTGGGTGAGAAAAGCGTTGTCTGCCAGATCGCGCTTTTTCTGGAATTCTTCGCTCGACATCCCGGTATACCGAGTCAGGAGCGTTTGATAGTGCGTGCGGACGCCGCCGGTCGATTCAAACATCTCGTCGAAGAAAGCCTCCGGTTCGTATCCCTGAAAAAGATTCCCCATAGGTCCCCTAAGTTAAACACCGGTTCAGAGGTGGAAAAGAAGAAAAAAGCGCAAAGTGGATCGCTTTGATGTCGGAAAAGAGAGTAGTATCTTAAAACCTTATGACTTCACTCAGCATTTTCCTTTTCCTTGGGACTTTTGCCCTTTCGCTCTGGGCGACATGGAGGGTGAAAGCGGCATACGCCAGGTATAGCGAGGTGCCGGCTTCGTCGGGAATGACGGGAGCCGAGGTCGCATCACGGATCATGGCGGCGTCCGGCATTTACGATGTCCAGATCCTGGAATCGAACCAGATGCTGGGCGATCACTATGATCCGATGAACAAGAGATTGGTGCTTTCTTCGACGAATTTTCACGGAGCGTCGACTGCGGCGGTTGGGGTTGCGGCGCATGAGACTGGTCATGCAATTCAGCATAAGATGGCTTATGCGCCTCTTAATATGCGAATGGCCGCCGCGGGATTGGCTGGGTACGCGAATATGGCTGTGGCATTTCTGCCGATCGTCGGGTTCATGACCGGTCTGTTGCGACCGATGTTGCTGATCATGTGCATCGCGTGGGGGGTTATTATGTTATTCAATCTGATCACTCTCCCGGTAGAGTTTGACGCTTCAAAGCGCGCCAAAAAAGTTCTCATTGATATGGGATTCATTCGGGGACCAGCCGAAATCGCCGCCGTCAACCAAGTGCTCAATGCGGCGGCTCTAACCTACGTTGCCGCGTTCCTGACCTCCCTTGGCTACCTGCTCTACTTCCTGCTGCCTCTGTTAACCGGTAATCGCCGCGATTAACTTTTCAAAACAATCGAAAATTTCTGTTACGGAATCGTGACAGATGGAGGTTGGCTGAATGACCGGAGGAGGCTAAGGATGCAGAAACCGACACGCCGAAAACAGCGTTCCAGAAAGCGATCCATGGATGAAGAACCTCCTGCGCCGTTTGCCGATCCGTCTCTTTATATCAATCGCGAATTGAGTTGGTTAGAGTTTAACCAGCGTGTGCTGGAGGAAGGTCAGGATCCCAAAAACCCGCTTCTGGAGCGTTTGAAATTTCTCTGTATCGTGGCGTCAAATCTGGACGAGTTTTTTGAAGTACGCGTCGCTGGATTGAAGCAGCAGCGCTTGAGTAACATTAGTGCCCCGGGGCCCGATGCGCTTAGCCCAAGCGAGCAATTGGCGGTCGTTTCCGTCCGGGTGCGCAAGATGGTGGATGACGAATATCGTCTGTGGAACGACGAACTCGTACCCAACCTGGAGCAGAATAACATCTTTTTTCTCCGATATGACGAACTGACGGAGGAAGAACGACAGTATTACACGAAATATTTCGAATATTCAGTTTACCCAGTCTTGACGCCGCTGGCCGTCGATCCGGTCCATCCTTTTCCGCAACTCCTGAACAAAAGTCTCAATGTCGCGGTGGAATTGGAAGGTGTGGATCTGAATACGAATTTAGCGGTCGTGCAGGTTCCGCGGATCTTGCCGCGCCTGGTACCCTATCGGGCCGGCAAGAGCGGAACGTACCGGTACATTTTTATTGGAAATCTGATTCAGGCGCATGTCGGCTCGCTCTTTCATGGAGTCCAGGTCAAAGGAGCTTATCAATTCCGGGTCACCAGAAACAGCGATCTCTATCTCGATGAGGAAGAAACTGACAACCTCTTGAAGGCGATTGAACTTGAATTGCGCAAGCGGAGTCGCGGCAATGCCGTCCGATTGGAAGTCCAGAAGGATTGCCCGGCCCATATTACTGATCAACTGCTGCAGACGTTTGATCTCACGAATGACGATCTCTACCAGGTGAATGGCCCGATCAATTTTCTGCGTCTGATGCCGGTCATCTCTGAAGTCGATCGACCAGATCTCAAATTTCGGCCTTTTGTGCCGGCCATCGTGGCCGGATCTTCGGATCACGACGATATTTTCTCTCAGATCCGGCGGCGGCCGATCCTGTTGCATCATCCGTACGAAAGCTTTCAGACGGTGCTCGACTTCATCGAGCAAGCGGCTGAGGACCCGAATGTACTGGCCATCAAGCAAACGCTCTATCGGACCAGCGGGGATTCGCAAATTGTGGGATCCCTGGCCGAGGCGGCTGAGAGCGGGAAACAGGTAACCGTTGTCATTGAACTGAAAGCTCGGTTCGATGAAGCGGCCAACATCAAGTGGGCAAGAACATTGCAGGAAGCCGGCGTTCATGTGGTTTATGGCATCGTTGGCCTGAAAACCCACGCGAAATTGGCCCTCGTGGTGCGCCGGGAAGATGATGGGCTCAGACGCTATCTTCACCTTGGGACCGGTAACTACCATCCTTCCACCGCCAAACTTTACACCGACTTGGGTTTATTGACCTGTGACCCCGATCTGACCAACGACAGTGCGGAGTTGTTCAATTGGTTGACAGGAGTTTCAGTTTTTCCGGATTTGAAGAAAATCAAAGCCGCCCCAAAAGCGCTGCATAATTTCATTCTCGAAAGGATCGATCACGAAGCGGAGAACGCCCGGAAGGGGAAGACGGCGGGTATTTTTGGCAAAGTGAACTCTTTAGTGGATCCCGAGGTGATCCAGGCCCTTTATCGTGCCTCGCAAGCAGGCGTGAAAATCAAGTTGATGGTCCGCGGTGTGTGTTGTTTGCGCTCAAAAGTTCCTGGAGCTAGCGAGAATATTACGGTGCGAAGTATCGTCGGCCGGTTTCTCGAGCACAGTCGGATTTACCGGTTTGAGAATGGGGGTCGCCCGGAAATTTATCTAGCGAGTGCAGACTGGATGGCGCGCAACTTTTTCAGGCGTGTGGAAACGTGTTTTCCGATAGAGGATGCGGAGCTTCGCGCTCAAATCGATCAGTTCCTCGATATCTACTGGAGAGATAACGTCAGAGCACGGGAGCAAGGAACGGAGCCCACTTATGTTCGGAGACCGATTGACGGCGATCGCGTTGACGCACAAGCCCTTTTTCTGGAACAGGCATCCAAACCGAAAAAGCCGGATGTGGACTCAAAGCCGGTCGTGTTGAAGACGCCGATCAAAGCGATAGAATCCAAGCAGCGCGAAGACGAGATCGGCCAGCCTGCTTAAATCCCGGTTGAACCCTTTTCCTCGGTTTTCGCTTTGCGGCGAACCGGCCGCTTGACAAACTCCCACCCGATCTTGCCGCCCCGCAGTGTCAGTGTCGCATCGAATGGTCGACCTTTTTTAGAAATAAATCGTTTCAAAAGGTCGCTCTTGCCTTCCAGGAGCATCTTGCGCATTTGATCCGGGTGGATTTCGCATTGCAGAATGGTTTTGCTCATTTTGAAGGAACAACTTCCCTTGGCGACATTTTCGCAGATGTAGGCAATGCCCGTGTCGTAGACTTGTCCACCTTCGCAGACCTGGCATTTACCCACTACGGCGTGTTGCTGGGGATCGATGACCACCCGATCGCCGTTCCCATTGCCATTAAACTCGAATTCAGGCTTGTTCTCACCATTCAGTATTAGAATTGCCGAAAACGGTTTGCCGGTCTTACTGCGGAATCCATTCAACGGTCCAACCTTGCGCTCCCTCACTAGCGTCGTCACTTCCTCAGGGCTTAGTTGGCGGCTGGCAATATTTTTGAACAAGCGGAATTCGCACGTCTCACAATGATAGGTGCGATAGTCTTCCCGGAGATGCGATGCTCCGCATTTTGGGCAACGCACGTCGATGGTCAAATACTTTCCTTCAACAGCGTCGCTCTCGAAGGTCTTTGCTTTGTGGACGATTTCGCGGGCGAGATCTTTTATTTTCGCCATGAACGAAGAGCGTTCCAGACGGCCCTGTTCCATGAGCTTCAGTTGATATTCCCATTCTCCCGTGAGTTCGGGCGATGAAAGCAGATTGATCCCGATTCCTCGAAGCAGAGTAATCAGAGAAATGCCTTTAGAGGTGGCAATCAATTCCTTACCTTCCCGACCGATGTATTCATCGTAAACCAATCCTTCGATGATCGCTGCCCGAGTCGCCGGTGTGCCCAGCCCTCTGGCGGCCATCGCTTCCCTCAGTTCTTCGTCTTCGACCAGTTTGCCGGCGCTCTCCATCGCGGACAACAAAGTGGCTTCCGAAAACCGCGGAGGCGGCTTCGTCTGCATCTCGACGATCTCGGCCTTTCTGGTTAACGCTTGCTCGCCCGGCACCAAATCCACGAGCGTATCGCTCTGTTGTTCACCGGTAGCCTGGCGACCGTAAACGGCCAGCCATCCGGGATCTTTAATGATCCGCCCTTCGGTTTTGAAGGCCTCTCCTTCGACTCGTGTGATGCGAGTGGTTATCTCGAATTGGGCGGCCGGGTGGAATACGGCGACGAACCGACGGGCGACCAGGTCAAAAATACGGGACTGCGCTTCGTCGAGATTCCTCGGCACCTGGTCGGTTGGAATGATCGCATTGTGATCGGTGATCTTGGCATCGTTGAAAATCCTTTTGGTCGGTTTCAACCATCCATTTTCGAGAACCTTCTGAGCATGGGGCGCAAGCGTTGGATCGATCAAACTCGATAACACATGGCCCGCTGTTCCGAGGTAATCCTCCGGTAAATATCTCGAATCCGTTCGCGGATAAGTGATGACTTTGTGTCGCTCGTATAGTTGCTGAGCAATCTGCAGTGTGCGCCTGGCGGAGAAACTATACCGAGAGTTCGCTTCGCGCTGCAAAGAGGTCAAGTCATAGAGCAGGGGAGGCGCCTGCGTCGTGGCTTTCTTTTCCTGGGTAATGTCTCCCTTTTTTCCCAGTACCTTGGCCTGGATAGCCTCGGCTCGAGCTCGATCCCAGATTCGCTCGGCCTTTCGCTCCTCCTCAGAGTCTTTCGAGAAATGCTCGTCGAACCATCGGCCTCGATAGCTGCCTTTTTGGACATCGAAGTCAGCCATCAGTTCCCAGTACGTTCTTGGCTCGAACGCCCGAATCCGTTCTTCTCGCTCGACCAGTATTGCGAGGGTCGGCGTTTGCACTCGGCCTACCGGAGTCAATTGGAATCCGCCCACCTTGGAGTTAAAAGCGGTCATCGCTCGAGTGGCATTGATTCCGACGAGCCAATCGCTCTCGGAACGACAGACTGCCGCCTCCGCTAACGGGATCATCTCGGCGTCAGTTCGAAGCCGGTCAAAGGCGGACTTGATAGACGGCAGAGTCATGGACTGAAGCCAAAGACGCTTGAGCGGCTTGCGAATTCCCGCCAGTTTCACCAGGTAACGAAAGATCAATTCGCCTTCCCGGCCGGCGTCGCAAGCGTTGATGATGAGATCGATGTCATCCCTTTTCATTAGCCGCTTAAGCAGCCTGAACCGGCTTTCTGTCTTCTCAATCGGCTTGAGCTCGAATTGCTCCGGGATGATGGGGAGATTCGCGAAACTCCATTTGCCCCGCTTCTTGTCGAGCTCCCCCGGCATGCAGAGCTCAACTAAATGGCCGATAGCCGAGGAAATGACGAAATTCTCGTTCTCGAAGTAATCGCCGTGCTTCTCGAATTTGCCCAGAGCGCGGACCACATCCTGTGCCACACTAGGTTTTTCTGCAATGACCAGCGTTTTTCCCATTTTCCAGAATGTACGCCCCACCTGACACAGGAGCATTAGTTATCTCAAAGGCCGGGAACGTAGAGGGCAACCTGACAAGTAGCAAACAAAAATGCGTTACAGAAGTTTCACGAAATATTTGCCGGGCAGTTGTTTAACCAGATGGCGCATCTCCAATTGAAGCAAGGCGACGGTCGCGGGACCCGCTCCGATACCGGAACGGGCAATGATTTCGTCGATGGATGTTTCTCGCGAGGTAATGGCCTCGTAGACCGTCAGGAGATCCCCCTGAATATCGGGCGGTTTGCTGGGCAGTAGTTCGGGTGCCCTTGGGAAAAGGGTTTGCACATCTTCAAGGATGTCGTCCACACTCATCACGAGCTTGGCGCCTTGTTGAATCAGTCGGTTGGTACCATGAGAAGTCGGGCGATCGATCGGGCCGGGAATGGCGTAAAGGTTCCGGCCTTGGTCTGCGGCCTGTGAAGCGCTGATCAATGCTCCACTGTTGATCCCAGCCTCGACCACCAGCAGGCCAAATCCCCAGCCGCTGATGATTCGATTACGCATCGGGAACGTTTGCCGATCTGGGGTCGTATCCATTGGAAATTCGGTGACCACTGCGCCTGTGGAGGCAATTTTTTCGGCGAGGGCACGGTTCTCGGCGGGATACAAATGATGCAGCCCCGTTCCCAAAACGGCCACCGTCCGGCCCTTGGCAGCTAAGGCTCCCTGGTGGGATGCAGTATCAATCCCGCGGGCCAGACCGCTGACGACAGTGAGGCCGGCATAGGCGATCTGATAAGAAATCTTTTTTGCGCACTCCAGTCCGTAGTGGGAGGTGCGTCTGGAACCGACCACTCCGATCGCGTGATTGTCTCTTGGCTCAATTTTGCCCCACACGTAAAGGATTGTCGGCGGGTCGTGAATCTCCCGCAGCAACGCTGGATAATCGGAATCTTCGAAGCTCAAGACAGTCGCTCCAAATTCGCGAATACGAGTCAATTCCTGTGACAAGTCCACCACACTTTCCCAAGAGGCCAACGAGTCAATCAAAGCTTGATTCAAGCCGTCGACATTTTGCAGCTCATTTCGCTTTGCTGACAGCACTCGCTCGGGCGAGTCGAAGATATCGAGTAGGCGTCGCAGACGCACTGGCCCCAGATGCGGTACCATGTTCAGCGTGATAAAGGCCTCTTTTCGGGTCACCTTGGCAAGGGTTCGATCGCTCTCAGCCCCGAATCGAGGTCCGCAAATGTGATGTCTTCGGCAAGCACTGCACTTCCGAGTCTAGGGGCCACGACAAAACGAATATTTCCGCTGACGAACTTTTTGTCGGCCAAAACCTTTTCTAGAATCTGGCTTCGCGAGAGTCGGTCGGGCAATTTTGTCGGAAGTTCCAATCGCTTGATCACGCTTACCAGTTCTTCGATCTCTTCCTGCCGCAGACCAGCTCGTTTCGCAGAAATGTGGGCGGCCGCAACCATCCCAAGGGCAACGGCCTCACCGTGCAGCAGCGTCCCGTACCCTGCGACCGTTTCGATCGCGTGGCCGAGCGTGTGACCAAAATTCAAGAGAGCACGGTTCCCGGTAATTTCTCTTTCGTCATTCTCGACAAAGGAGGCTTTGATCTCAACGCATCGTCGGATCAGATCTGGAAGGTTCCACTCGCCTTCCTGCAATTCGGCTAGAAGCCTTTTTTCTCGGATGACGCCGTACTTGATCACTTCAGCGAAGCCTTCGTTCCACTCGCGCCGTCCAAGTGTTTTCAAGGTACCGGTGTCTGCGAGGACCGCGAGGGGCTGATGAAATGCGCCGACGAGATTCTTCCCGGCACTCAAATTGATTCCGGTTTTTCCGCCCACCGAGCTGTCGACCTGGGCCATGATCGTCGTGGGAATCTGAATAACGGGAACGCCACGGTAATAGATTGCTGCCACGAAGCCTGCCAGGTCACCAATCACTCCGCCCCCTAAAGCCACCACAAAGCTTTGGCGATCCACGCTATGCCTTGCAAAATCCTCACACAACGCGGCCGCCGCTTCGAAGGACTTTGAGCGCTCTCCCGGCTCGACCAGGTGAATGGAAACTTTGAATCCTTCGTTCGCCAGAGCCGTCGATACTCGCTCGGCGTAGAGACCGGCAACTTTATTGTCGCTGACAACTGCTGCACGTCCCCTCAACAGAGCTCCTCGGCAAACTCGACCGACCTCGTCCAAAAGATTTTCGCCGATATGAACCGAATAAGAGCGTGAGCCGAGATTAACTGTGACAGTACGAATCAAAGGATCTATCGATAGCGAAGATGATTTGTGCTCGGGGGAGACTTAATCCCCCTTTTAGGGGTTCAAGCTTCCATGATTTTCATATCAATTCACAGGTAATTGCAAAAACGTTGCAATCAGCGGAAGGCCGCGGGAGCCGAGTTGTGGCAAAGGATGGCGGAATTACATACATTTTGTTTCTGCGTTAGTTTTATCTTGGACCATGGTTCGCGCTAAATTGGGTGCGAACAGTAGCACATTTTTTTTCGAACGGCGAAAGTTGGTTCGAATATCATTTGCGGATGGGAACTTCTATTGTTGCCATAGGACGAGTTCCCTGCCGACGACTTGCCTCGGCGTATTGATTGGATCGGCGGCCTTGGCTGTAACACGTTTAATACACATTCCGGCGCGACGAAACGGCGACTCATGCCTCGAAAAGAAGTTCGGGCATATGACCCAAACAATCTCGAGCAGTGGACGCTTGATACTACATCCAGGAACTTATCAAACGATTGCGGGAAGACGATCGGATCGATGAAACCCGATTGGGTAGGCAGGAATTATGAAATTGTGGCGTCGCGAATTTTCTCCTCTGCTGGGGGACTTGAACCCGATCTTAGGGTTCTGATTTCCGCTATGTTCCATGGTGTTTCCCTATGGAATCTCCATCAGGGTAGAAACCTGTGGAACGATTGACGACTAGCCCGTATAAGGCTTAAAATCTAGTTTCTTGCCTGCCGGAAAATCCTCTAAGCCTCTGGCAATCAGGACGTCCGAAAAGCGATTCATCAAATAAAAGGCAATCCCCAATAACTCCGGGATCTTAATCGTCGCCCTGAATTTCTCCATATCATCATTGCCAAAGACTCCGACAGTATCAGAATTCGGGTGGGTGTGGCAAAATGCGCGGATTTGCAGATTCTTTGATGCGGTAACCGCGGACCACACACCAGATCCGGTCTCCGCTTCGGAGTACTTGTAATAGACGGGTTTGCTTTTCGCCAGGATCACCAAGAAGGAGAACTCGGTTTTTGCCAATTCTGCCGACTTGGCATACTGGATCCAGCGGTAACCGTCGAACGCCGCTAAATCCCTAGTGCTGTAGGCGATATCGGAAAATTTCACGGTAAAGGGTTAGTCCTACCGAGAACCCGATCGTCAGTCAATCACCTTCAATGGCTGCAGGGGATTGAAAACAGAAGCGCCGGACTGTGTCCTCGACAACTACGCGTCCTCGGGTTCCATTGATCTCGAGGCGGTGAGCCTCTTGGTAAGCATAGGAAGAATCATATGTGCCTGTCATGCTCCCGACTGCTCCGTTTGCGAATCGTAGAGCCATAGCTATCGTGCGATAACCGCCGCCGGTCCGGTCTGTCATCTCGGCCATGACCGACGTGATCGGACCGCATAAATCCTCCAACTGATCGAAGCCGTGACACTGAGTTTCGATGAGATTGGCGTGAGGGTGGGAGCTCACATTGGCTTCGCCGCCGAACCGCCAGGTCGCATGAGTAATATCACCAAGGCGACCCGCTTTGATCGCTTCACGAGCGAGCCGGAGAGGTTTCGCGTAGCGGTGATTAAAGTTGATTGCAAAGAAAAGACCTCGCTTTTCGGCCTGGGCCAGCAACTGGTCTACCTCCGAGAGATCGAACGTTAAAGGCTTTTCAACCAGCAATGAATAACCAGCTTCAATGACCTGCATGGTCGCTCCAAAATGTTCAAGATTTGGTAGCGACAGACTGACGAGATCAGGTTTCTCTGCGGCCAACATCTCCTGCACGTTCGTGTAAGCGCGAAGTCCGAATTCGGCCGCGCGCGCTTGTGTCTTCGCCAAGGTGCGTCCGGCAACCGCGCACAGTTGAACGTCCGGTCTCTGCGAGAAAACCCGAGCATGCTGGCGCCCCCATACACCGGCTCCAACCAGGCAGACCTTTATCTTTCGATCGGGCGGAATCATTGTTCGATAATGACTTTCCCGGTTTCACACCCGAAGAAGAATGCTTCGAAGGCCTGCTGAATCTGATCGACCCCCATCCGGTGAGTGATAATCTGGCTGAGATAGCCACGGTGCTCCCGCAGCCGCTGCAGGTTGGTAGGCAGTTCATTATACCGGAAGTATTCGCTCCCAACGATGCTCCGCTCCGGAGCGATAATGTCGGGCGAAATCTTAAGCGTGAGGCCTTCGCCGTGCCCGACGCAAATCAGGGAGCCGCGCTGGGCTATTGCATCAACGGCTGCCTGACGAGCGACCTGTTTCCCGCTGGTGTCGACGGCCATGTCGACTTGCATCAGGCCATGGGACTGGATACCGGCACTAAGCGAAGTTTCGCGAACATTGATCGGTAGTCCGCCAAGCCGTTCAGCTAACTTGACTCGATAGGATACAGGTCAGTGATCAGAACCTTTAGCTGCTGCCCGATAACAATCTTAGCCATCGCCAATACAGCGAGGCCGATTGGACCCGCCCCTACGACCAACAGAGACTCGATATCCGGCCGCATCAGCTGGCACCGCTCAATCGCATGCCCGCCTGTGCCCATGACGTCCAGCAACAGAGTCGCTTCTGTGGGGGAGAACTCGTCGGGCACCGGAAAGAAGATGTTTTCGTGGACCAATTCATACTGACCGTAGCCGCCATCGGGTTGAATCCCATGTCACCCCGCTTCTGCAGACACTGATTGGTAAACCCTAACCGGCAGGAGCGGCATTCACCGCAAAAGTCCATCAGGAATACGGCCCCCGTTGTTCCTACCGGCGTATGCGTACCTGGTCCGGCAGCGACGACGGTGCCCGTCGCTTCATGCCCGGGTATTACAGGTGCCCCTTCAAAAAACTGCGGCCGTTCAGAGCCGCAAAGGGCGTTAGCACGGACGCGGAGCAGGAGTCGGCCGGGGCCCGGTTCGGGCACTGCTTTTTCTTCGAATTTAATTTCTTTGTTCCCCACAAAATGAGGAACCCTGCAACTCGAGGGTATAGTGGTGGCCATCCGTTGTAAGGGGGGTGAGGAGAACCTTGAGAGCGATCATCACGTTTTAGCCGGAACATTCCAGGTGGATTTGCGTCTGCCGTTTTGAGAAATTTGGCCGTGACAGTCGAAGCCGGCGCCAAGCCGGCGATTCTCTGATAGGGGAAATCAGCCAGCGGTTAGAGAAGCGCAAAATATGCAAAGCATAACAGATATCGAAGTGTAACTAGAGGTATCCCTCCTCTTTATGCTGACAGGAACGATTTTTGACGTCAGGGAGTTTACCGTTCACGACGGCCCCGGTATCAGGACGACTGTCTTTATGAAAGGCTGCGGGCTACGCTGCTCGTGGTGCCATAATCCCGAGGGATTGTCCCCATTCCCACAGGTTATGAAGGGATCGGCTGGAGAAAGGCCTGTCGGGCAAACCTTCACCTCGAGGGAACTTGCGACGCGGCTTAACCAGCAGGCGAGACTCCTCAAGATTGCGGAAGGGGGAGTCACATTCTCTGGCGGCGAGCCATTAATGCAGTCCGCTTTTGTCGCGGAGGTGATCGACCAATTAAATGAATTGCATGTCACGCTTGATTCCTGCGGAAATGCCGCGGCGGAAGAATTCATGCGTGTAGTGTCGCGCTGTGACCTTGTATTGCTGGATCTGAAGCTCGCGGATCCCCAGGAGCACCTCCGTTGGACGGGATGCGACAACCGGCTTATCCTGCACAATCTAGGATTGTTGGCCGCCACGGACATCCCATTTATCATCCGTGTTCCCTTGATACCTGGCGTCACCGACACAGATCAAAACCTCCTTGGCATTGCGCGGGTCCTGGCGGCCCTGCCCCGGCACCCGGGTGTCGAACTGCTCCCATACAATCAGGGCGCTCGCGCGAAATACGCCGCCTGCGGCATGGAGTGGCGGCCTGGCTTCGACGAAAACATTCCGTACCGCGTTAATTTGGAACCGTTCAAAGAATTCCAACTGCAGGCATCACTGGCATGAAAATCCTGGAAAGTTCAAGAGTCACCGGAATCAATGAAATGCTTGAGCTTTCTCCGCGTCTCGCGGAGATGAAGCACAACATTCGGGAAGGAAAGCATCATCGATTTCGCGACGCCGACACGCCTGATCTCGTCACCGAATGTGATGCGGAGCATCTTTCCTGGAGCCAACGCGCCTCACGCTTGAGTCGCCGGATGTGTGAGCTCGAGAGAGTGGTTATCGAACCTGATGAGCGCATCGTGTTCACCAGGACCATTGGGAAAGTTCCGCCCCTGTACTCGGAGTCGGCACTGCGTGCTCTCACCGTCGGCCGCACCTTTCACGAACTTGGTCCGATCAGTAATATCTGCGCTGACTGGGGAATGATCCTGTCTGAAGGTTTGCTGGCCAGAAAGCAGACCGCCCTCTCAACCAGGCAGCGCATGCACTCCGATGCCGCCGCCGTTGAGTTTTTAGACTGTGCCATCGAGACTATCGACGCTGTGTTAGCACTTGCCGCTCGGTATGCCACCGCCGCGCGGAAATGTGGGCGAGAGGATGTTGCCGTGATTCTTGACCAAGTCCCGGCTTTTCCCGCCCGCACATTCCACGAAGCGCTCCAATTTCTGCGGATTTGCCATTCCGTGCTCTGGTTGAGCGGGCATTACCACTGCGGTCTCGGCCGGCTTGATCAATATCTGTGGCCTTACCTGCGGGACGATGTTGAGGCTGGGCGCCTCGACTATCCTGCCGCCGAAGAGCTGCTGGCCGAGTTCTTTATTTCGCTGAACAAGGACAGCGACCTCTATCCGGGAATTCAGCAGGGCGACAACGGCCAATCGCTGATGTTGGGCGGAGTGCGACGGGATGGAACCGACGGAGTCAATCCCCTTACGGCGCTGGTCCTCCGCGTGGCGTGTGCCGTGGCTTTGATTGATCCGAAAATCAACCTGCGCGTTAGCCATGATACGGACCTCGAACTTCTCACGCTCGCCGCAAGGTTGACGAGGCTCGGTCTCGGGTTCCCGCAGTTTAGCAATGACGATGTGGTCATTCCGGGCCTGGTCGCCGCCGGCTATGAGATTGAGGATGCCCGGGACTATTCAGTGGCCGCCTGTTGGGAATTCATCATCCCGGGGCAAGGAATGGAAGTCGTGAATATCGGGGCCGCTTCGATGCCTTCGGCAGTTGACTTGGCTATCCGGGAGGGCCTGGCCGCCGGTGAATCGTTTGCAGGAATCCTGGACCGGGTCCAATTTCATCTCGTCGAGCAGGTCAAGAGGCTCGCAGAACGGAGCCGGAGACTTTTTCTCCCGCCTGCTCCGTATTATTCCGTACTGATGGATGGATGCCTCGAGAATGGCTGCGATCTTTCCGCCGGCCTGAAATATAATAATTTTGGGATCCACGGCGCAGCGTCGGCCAGCGCGACGGATGCACTGGCTGCAGTTAAGGAGTTCGTTTATGATAAAGAGTCCGTCGAGCCCATGAGGCTGCTTCGGGCTCTGGAAGACAATTTTGCTAACGATGAAGAACTTCGCCAGCGTCTGCGGGAGAAGGCTCCAAAGGTCGGAAATAATGACGATCGTGCCGATCAATGGCTCGTTACCCTGTTTGAAATGTTTGCCGAGGCCTGCCGGGCGGCGGGCGAGAATGGCCGCGGCGGCCGATACCGGCCGGGCAGTGGATCGGCGATGTATTATGTATGGCTGGCGACGGGACACGAAGGCATGCAGGAACCAGTGGTGGGAGCTACCGCGGATGGACGCAAATCCGGGGAATTTTTCAGCTCATCGCTGGCTCCGTCACCCGGCGTCCTCGTGCAAGGGCCCTTGAGCGTGCTCCAAAGTTTCGGCAAGATTGACTACAAGCGCATTTGCAACGGTGGTCCGCTGACCCTCGAACTGTCCGACGGACTTTTCCGTGGCAAGGATTCGTTGAGAAAAGTCGGGCTCTTCATACGCGCCTTTGTGGAGTCCGGCTGCCAGCAAATGCAGTTAAACACCCTTAATGTCGAAACGCTGCGTGATGCTCAACGCCATCCGGAACGTCACAAAAACCTCGTCGTACGCGTCTGGGGCTGGAGCGGCTACTTCTGCGAGCTCGACGAAGCCTATCAGAATCAGATTATAGGCCGGCACGTTTACGGCTTATAAAACCGGCTGAGACGCGCCCTTCAGAATATGGGCCAGGATGCCGGCCTGTGTCATTGCTTCTCTCTCGGTCAGTTCTGCCACCAGCGTCCCGGCTCTCATCACATAGATGCGGTCGCTCATCCCGATCAGCTCCGGAAGCTCCGAGGAGACCATCAGCACCCCAAGCCCCTGGGCTGCAATTTCGTCGATCATCTTGTAGATTTGCGACTTGGCGCCCACGTCAATGCCGCGCGTCGGCTCATCCAGCAGAAGGAGCTGTGGCTCTGTGGCGCGCCACTTTGCGAAGACCGTCCTCTGCTGGTTCCCTCCGCTCAGGGTCCCCACCGTCTGTTCGACGGATCGAGCGACGATCCGCAGCTGCTGGACGCCTTTGCGCGCGGCTTCGCTCTCTTTCCGTTGGGAGATGATACCGAACCTGAAAAGCCGAAAAAGCGAGGCGAGAGTGACGTTCTCACGGATCGTCATCGCGGTGATAAGACCCTCGGTCTTGCGGTCCTCGGAGAGATAGGCCATGCCTGCGCGCACCAGCCGCTCTGGTCTCCACCCGTTGATTTTCCTCCCGTTATACACGATCCGGCCTGAAAGCAGCCGGCGCGCCCCGAAAATGGTCTTCAGCAACTCGGTCCTTCCGGAACCGACAAGCCCGCTGATGCCGACGACCTCACCGCGGCGCACTGTGAGGCTCAACGGAGGGGCCCCGGGGAGCAGCCTGAAGTTCTCCACCGCAAGCAGAACGTCGTCCGTCGGTCTGTGGGAGCGAGGATACATGTCGTCGATCGACCGGCCGACCATCATCTGAATCACTTCGTCTTCGCGGAATCCCTGGCTGGGAATCGTCCCGATGGAACGCCCGTCGCGAAGGACTGAGATGCGGTCCCCGACCTGTCGCAATTCCTCGAATCGGTGTGAAATATATACGATCCCGATACCCCGCGCTTGCAGCGTCCTCATGAGGGCAAAGAGCCGATCGATTTCGTTTTTCGAAAGGCTCGCCGTGGGCTCATCCATGATGAGAATCTTCGACTCATATGAAAGCGCTTTTGCGATCTCGACGATCTGCTGGTGCGCCGTCGTGAGCCTGCCCAGCATAACCATGGGATCGATCTCGAACCCGAGGGAGGAAAGCAGCGCCTGCGCCTGCGCGTACGCCTTCTTCTTGTCCAGGACTCCGCCGCGCGTCGGTTCACGACCGAGAAAAATGTTATGGGCAACGTCGAGGTTCGCGCAGAGGTTGAGCTCCTGGTGGATAAACGCGATTCCTCTGTCGCGGGCCTTCCGGGCACTGGCGAAGCTCACGGCAGCGCCCTCGACGGTGATTGTGCCCTCATCCGGAGGAATGATGCCTCCGAGGATCTTCATCAGCGTGCTTTTGCCCGCTCCGTTTTCACCCACCAGAACGTGGACTTCCCCCCTGCGTAGATCGAAGGAAACGGAGTCCAGGATTTTAACGTCTGAGTTACGGATCGGCCTGCCGGAGCTGTCGTAGATGTACTTCGTGATCTCGTGCATCTCCAGGAGCGGTTCGTCCATCTGTTGCTCCCCCTACGCTGCCCTGCTCCTGATCTTGTCCATCACAATGACGGTTAAAATGATGCCGCCCTGGACTGCCAGATACAGGTGATAGGAGATATTCATCAAGTTGATGCAGTTCTCGATGACCTTTATGATGAGAACCCCGAAAAGGCTCCCGATCACAGAGCCGACTCCTCCGAACAGGCTCGTCCCTCCCACGATCGCCGCGGTGATGATCTCGAAGGTGAATACTCCGCCTCCCATGTTCGGCTGGGCCGCATTCACGCGGATGGTCAGAAGAAGACCGGCGAGCGCGGCCAGGCTGCTGCAGAGGACGTAAGTCAGCACGTTGACGCGGGCAGTCGGAAGCCCGCTCAGGAAGGCCACACGAGAATTGAACCCGAAAGCGGTCAGCGCCCGGCCAAAGACAGACCTGTGGATAAGAAACCAGCCTAGAGCGACGATCCCGACTGCGATGTATACCGATGTCGGGAGCCCCAGCAGGTCCGTTCGGCCGACCGCGAGAAGCGAAGGGGGCAGGCGCGTTATGACGTTCCCTGCGCTGACGAGTTGTGACATGCCGTAGAGAATATACCCCGTCCCGAGGGTGGTGATGAACGAGGGAACCTTCATGTACTGGATGATGGCGCCGTTGACGAAGCCGACCAGGGCGCCGATGAGCACGGTAGCTGCCACCGTGAGGTCGACAGGAAGACCCCAGACCTTTGCCATGAAACCTGTTGCGGTGGAGGCCAGACCGACAACGAACCCGAAGGAGAGGTCGATACCACCGGTCATCAGAACCATCGTCATTCCGAGAACAGCGATGGCGGGAATCGCGGACTGCCTGACGATGACAGCGGCGTTGTCGACGGACGCGAAGTTGCGGACGAAGACGATCCCCACGAGCACCAGGAGGACCAGGATGACAGCACTCCCGTTTTTCAAGGCATGTTGTATGATTCTTCTCATACGGGAACCGTCCGTCTGTAACGAGAGAGGCCGGAACCAAATACAACCAGGATGATGATTGTCCCGACCAGAACATTCTGGAAAAAGGGGTGAACTCCCAGGAGGTCCAGCACGTTTCGCACCGAGCCGATGATGAGAGCACCCGCGACTGCCATTGCCACGCGGCCCTCACCTCCAGCAAGGCTGACCCCGCCGATCACGCACGCGGCGATCGTGTCCAAAAGATAGGGATCGCCTTGGATGGGGTGGACAGTGTCCAGTTGTGCGCTGAGCAGAATGCCTGCGATCGACGCACAAAACCCCGAAAACGCATAGACGAAAAGTTTCAGTCCGTCGGCGTTGATTCCCTCCTGCCGCACGACCGTCTCATTGCCACCGAGGGCGTAGATGCGGTTTCCTGTCGGAGTGAACTGGGTGATGAAGATCCCGATTCCCATCATCACGAGCAAGAGAAGGTCCGAGACCGGGATGCCGAGAAAAGATCCATTTCCAATGTGCACGTAAGAGGCGGGGAAACCACCGATCGAGCGGCCGTTGTTCATGATGAGCGCCAGTCCCTGGCTGACCTGCCCGACAACTAGCGTGGTGATGAAGGGAGGCACGTCCAGCTTCGCAACCATAAGACCGTTGAACAGACCCATCCCGATCCCCGCGATGATCCCCGCGACGATCGAAATGACGATAGGAACACCCTGGAGCATGAGCAGTCCGCTCACCATGGGACAGAGGGCGATCAGCCCGGCAATTGACAGGTCGATGCCCAGGATCACGATGACCATGGTCATGCCCACCGCGCCAATGCCGATGATAGAGCTCTGGCGAACAACGTTCAGGAGGTTGGCAGGAGTGAGAAAATGCGGTACGAGGAGCCCGGCGGCCGCCAAAGCCGCTACGCCAAGGAGAGAGAAGAGGATTCGGCCTACACGTTGGCCCATGCGCCAGTGTTGTTTTTACAGGCTGAGGGTCCGGCCCGCGCGGCCTCTAGTGTCACGCCGCGCAGTCCAAACCCTCGTTTGGCGATCAGAACATCTGCTTTTTCGCTTCGTCCAGGTTGTTTTTGCCGTACAGCATGGTGCCGGAGTCAATAACCTTCGGGATGCTGTTCGCTGCGGATTTGTTTTCAATCACTGACACGAGCTTCTCCACCGCGATGCTCCCGATTTTCTGCGGGAACTGAGCCATAGTCCCGTAGATCTCACCTGCGGCGAGCAAGTCAACCGCCTTGTGCGAGCCGTCGACGCTGATAATGACGATGCCTTTCTTGTTCGCGTCGGAAAGTGCCTCGAGTATTCCGTCCAGCATGACGTCGGAGGCGCTGAACAGCCCTTGCACATCCTTGTTCGCCTGCAGCATGTTTTCCGTAACCTGCATGGCGACCGAGTTCGTCCAGTTGCCCGGCTGCTCTCCTGCGATCGTCACGCCGCTTCCCTCGAGACCCTTTTTGAATCCGTCAACGCGGTTGTCCCCGGCCACACTGCCGTTCGCGCCTCGAACGACAAGCACCTTGCCTTTGTTGCCAAGAGCCTGCACCATCTCCTTACCTGCTTGCATGCCGGCGTTGAAATTGTCGGTCCCGACGAAGGTGATGTACAGG
This sequence comes from uncultured Verrucomicrobiae bacterium, assembly GCA_963742335.1. Taxonomy (GTDB): domain Bacteria; phylum Verrucomicrobiota; class Verrucomicrobiia; order Chthoniobacterales; family JAFAMB01; genus JAFAMB01. The sequence goes on along the minus strand of CAVULL010000004.1, from coordinate 108,292 downwards.
TCGTCGTGGCCCTTCGCGACCGGCGAATCCACAATCACCACGGGAATTCCTGCGTCACGCGCCTTGCCGAGAACGGGAACCACCGCATTGCCATCCATTGGGTTAAGGACGATGCCGGTTACCTTCTTTGCAATCAGGTCCTCCACCTGATTCACCTGCGTGGAAACCGCGGTCTGCTCGCCCGCGGTGACGAGCAGAAAGGTATAACCCATGGATTCAACCTTTGCCTTCACAGCATCCGCCAGAGCTTTCTGGAAGTCATCGTTCGTGATCGTCTTCAGGCTGAGAGCGATCGTTCCCTTGCTTCCAGAGCTGTCGGCAGCAGTGGACTGGTTTACACCCGTAAACGTTGTTCCTGCGATCAGGGCCAGCGCGCAAACGGCGGCTGCCACCTTTGAGAGGCTTCTCATCGCACACCTCCTGAAAAGAACTGGTTCGGTACGGTTAGTACAATGCCAACGCCAGTCGCCGAGAAGCTCGGGCGCACTGTATGTCTAACGACAACCGGGATCGTGCAACTTTGAAGAATCGTATCAATCATGGGAGTTCTAGGGGTATAGAAATTTCAGGGTTAATTGTCGGTCCGATTCCACAGCATTCAATGAGTATTTGTCGTGGACATTTTGAGGTTTTTTGCCAAACAAGGACCTGCCGATACCGAACCATCACAAGGTTTCAAGAAAGAGCATCGCAATGTAAGTCTTGAACGCGAACCGCCTCGCTCGGCGACCGCAGCAGCAGCGGTGTCAATTAACTGGTGCGTCGCGGTCGATACCCGAACAGAAGACTCGCTGGACCACCAATTTGAGTTTCTTTCCGCCATGTAAAGAATCATAGTGCCAGCGTTTTACTGAGAATTTTTGTGTCCAGCCGGAATTCAACGAAGAGTCGGCTATCCAAAAGCGAGGTGAACCAGGTTCCTCAGGTGGCGCTGATTATCGAAACGTCGGTGATTTATGGCCGGCGGATCTTGGCGGGCATCGCACGCTATTTGCGCTCGCATCACCGTTGGTCGGTCTTCATTGAGCAACACGAATTAGGGACACCCCCGCCGGCTTGGCTGACGTCCGGCCGGTGGGACGGCATCCTCAGCCGGCCTACTGACCATGCCATGGCCCGGCTCTTCCGTCGGATGAATGTACCGGTAGTCGATCTGAACGATCTCCATGAAAACCTGGATTTACCCTGGGTCGGCTCAGATCACGTCGCTATCGGCCAAATGGGCGCATTGCATCTGATTGAAAGAGGTTTCCGGAATTTTGCGTTTTGCGGATTTGCGGATGAGCTCTGGTCGAGGCGGCGGTTCGAAGGATTTTGTTCGGCCGTGCACCAGACTGGTGTTTCCACCTCACTGTATAAGACCCCCTGGCGTGGACCAAATATTCCGCGCTGGGATCGTGATATTGAGCAGATTGCAAAATGGGTGAGGAGCCTTCCCAAGCCGGTCGGGATCATGACCTGCAATGATGTACGCGGCTTGCACCTGCTGGACGCCTGCAGCCGCGCCGGCGCACTAGTGCCTGAAGAGGTAGCAGTCGTCGGAGTCGATAATGAAGAGATCATGTGCGAGCTTTGCAGTCCACCTCTATCCAGCGTCGCGCCAAATCCGGAGCTCATTGGTTATGCAGCGGCAGAACTGCTCGATGCCCTGATGATGGGCAAGTCCCCTCAGCGGCAGCGAATTTCCATTGATCCAATCCGGGTTTTCTGTCGCCAATCATCCGACGTGATGGCGGTTTCGGATTGGGCAGTCGCCAGTGCCGCGCGGTTCATGAGGGAACACGCACTTCATGGCTGCCGGGTCAGTGATGTGCTTCAGAAAGTTAACATGTCCCGCGCCGCGTTGGAAAAGCGTTTCCGAAGACATCTCAACCGATCGCCTAAGCAGGAAATACGGCGTATCCAGTTGGAACGGATTAAACAACTGCTAGTGGAAACTGATTTCACCTTGGAAACGATCGCAGAGCTTGCCGGCTTCGAACACCCGGAATACATGAGCGTCCTTTTCAAACGTGAAACCGGACAAACGCCTGGCAAATATAGAAGTCAATCTAGCCGGGCAAGATCAGGAAACAGTCTCGAAATCTCGGGCAACCATCTTCCACACTAATCCTGTGAACCTTGGCGTTTCCATGCCTTGCCTTGTGGCCTCGGACCTTCTCTGACTAATTAGAGGTTCTCCGAAAAGGTAGGCCAGTTTTTCTTGCCGGGAGCTAAGTTATTCTGGTGCGGCGCCTCTAAATCTGTAACTCTCTAATCGTGAGCACGTTAACCCGATTCGGAAGACTTCCCTCTATCGTTCCTGACTTGGTCAATCAGCCTCGACAATTAGTCTTCCTTACTCCGGTCGACACCCAATTGAACGATTTTCTCAACGAAATTCACCAAATCGCCCTCTTGGAGCCCTCAATCGTCGAGTGCATCGACAAGGATTTAGACGTGCACGCCAAAAAGAAAAAGCTGCTGCGGCTGATCGACGCCCAGTTCCTGGCCGGCCAGACCCCTGATCTGCCCAAACTGCAGCTGCAATTGCGCGAGCTTAAATTGGATGGCATCGAATTGGAGGAAGGCCGGCCCCGCACCGAAGCCTATATCGTCTATCTTTTCCTGATGTTGCGGGGTTTGATCGGCGGCTGCAAAGATCAGCACGCCCGATTGTTGCAGGAGGAGTCCATCACGCTCACACTCTGGCTCAATCATCTGGGGCTGGAATTGCCGCCCGCCAGCACCCTCAGCGAGAACCTCAACGCGGTGAGCAACCAGACCCGCACCCTGATTCAACAGGCGCAATTGCGCTACATTCTCAACCAGGGCCTGGATAATTTTCAGAAGTGTTTCATCGACAGCACCGCGGTAGAAGCCAACACCGAGCGGCCCACTGACTCGAGCATCCTTGTTAGATTGATCGCTCGGGTGTGCACGGCTGGGGGTAACCTGCACCGATTGGATCTGCCCGACATGAATCAGATTGGACTCTTGGAGCAGCAGGAAGAGCTCCGGCGCCTGAGCCAGCAGATTCATTTTCTCAATGGCAAAGCCCGAGGAGCAGCCAAGCGCAAGAAAGTCTATTTTCACTTACTGCGCCGAGCGCGCAGACTGCGCAAACGGTTGCTGCGCGATCTGGATTTGGTTCGCCGGAACCTGGAGGGCCGCACCGATCTGCCACCGAGTCGGCGTCTGAAGGGCGAAGAAGCCCTGTGCATCATCGCTGAGGATCTGGCAGCTCTGGAACAAGCCGCCAACGTCTGCGAAAGACGAGTCATGGAGCAGGAAGAAGTGCCTATGGCAGAAAAGATCATCAGCCTGAGCGACTCGGATGCCGCTTTTATCGTTAAAGGCGGATGGAACACCGTGGTGGGTTACCGTCCGCAATTGGCACGCAGCGCAAGCGGCTTCGTCACCGCGCTGGTGTTGCCTCAGGGCAATGCCGCAGACAGCCCGCACCTTGTGGAGATGGTTAAGGAGCAAATCACCAACACCGGAGTCATTCCTGCCATGACCAGTGCCGATGATGGCTACAGCAGCAAGCAGGGGCTGGAGGAAGTACAGGGTCTTGGGGTCAAAGTGGTCAGCATCAGCGGAGCCAAAGGCAAGAAGCTCTTCGAGGCGCGGCAATGGAAGAGCAAGCCTTACCGTGAAGCGCGGGCTGAGCGAAGCGCGATCGAGTCCCTGGTCTTTACGTTGAAAGAAGGCTTTGAATTCGGACAGATGGCGCGGCGCACCCATGAGAACGTACATGCCGAGATGCTGGAAAAAGTGCTAGCCTATAACGTTTCTCAAATAATCCGGGTCAGGAAGAAGCTTTTAGAGCTGCAGTCGCAAGCAGCTGCTTAATTAATCACAATTTAATTAATTATTCAGTCCCATGATCGTGAAAGACAGCAGAACTATGCCAAACCGAGTCAAACAAACAGTAGCCATGCCAAGCTAAATCCAAATTTAGCGCCTTAAAGGCGCGGCGGCACGAAAAAAGCGAGCCCTCCGCGACCTGACGAGTCCACGATCGAAACCCCATTACCCCTTTTCGGAGAGCCTCTAATTAGATCCGCTTCAGAAGGTTTTGTGTTGCCTGAGGGGTGGTTGTGTACCAGCACGAAAGCGAAAGCTGAGTGAATAATTGCCGGACGAAAAATCTCACGAGGGGCCGTAAGAGATTCATTCACGGTTCCTTTCGAAATATCTACCTTCGTGATGCAACGGTTGTGAGCATCTAACAACACGACACGTACAACCTCTTGGTGAAACCCTTTCATATCAAGATTTGCGCGGTAAATCGTCTCAGCACTATTCAGGGGAGCTGATAAAGCATGTTCGGCGGCAGCAACATCGGACATGGAAAGAGCTGCCATGACCGCCTCTGCTTTACCTTTAGGAAGGAATTGACGCAGTTCTTTAAACGATGCGCGAGACAGCGCCTTAAGAGAACCGAAATGCCGCAGCAACGCGTCGGCCATGGAATCTTTCCCAACCAACAAACGCAGATGCTCCACGCCGGATAACGCAGATGAACCGTAACGCGCCAGCTTTTCGGAGACGGAGAAGCTCGCCGAGGCTTCGGGAATATTTTGAAGTTCGGTTTCGAGCTGAAAAATATGGTGTGCCATATTTTTTTGCCGAAAGCGAAGCGATAGCTTTGCGGCCCAGGGAAAGAGGCCGCAGGAGCAAGAGCGCGCAGCGGTCGAGGATTTAAATGGAGGGTACCGGCGCGAAGCGTTGGGCGTAGGCCGTTTAAGCCGCAGACGGCACTCTTGCACTGAAGGACGCCCGTGGGTTCGGAATTAGCTGGGTTGTGCCGGCTCTGTTGGTATCCACTCTACATGTTCGCTCGGGGCCGCGGGCATTCGCGGGCAGAGATCAACGAGGAGATCCATGGGTTTCGCGAAGCGCTGATCGCAACCAGAGGACGGTTAGGTCCGTGAGTACGGAGCCCCAACGCACCTGCCCCAGCTGCGGCAATGAGTTTTCTGGAGGAATGGAATTCTGTCCGGTCTGCATGCTTCGCAAGGCTCTTGCCGGTGGAGTCGAGTCCGGCGAGCCTTCGTCTGGGGATACACTCAAGCCGATGCCGAAGCAGCCAGCGCAGCGATTTGACCACTACGAGCTGGTGACGGGCGAAGACGGCAAACCGGTCGAGTTGGGCCGGGGCGCAATGGGCGTCACTTACAAGGCATTCGATATCAATCTCCGGTGCCCCGTGACACTGAAAGTCATCAGCGAGCGATACCTCGGTGATGAATCCGCGCGGCTGCGCTTTTTGCGCGAAGCCCGCGCAGCGGCGAGTGTTCGTCACCCAAATGTCGCGTCGGTCTTTCACCTCGGAAGGACCGGCGACAATTACTTCTACGCAATGGAGTTTGTAGAAGGGGAAACACTTGAAAAACTCATCAAACGGTCAGGCCGACTGGAAGCAAAGTCGGCCCTGGAAGTTACGACGCAGGTGGCTGCCGGACTAGCCGCAGCTCACGAACAGCACCTTGTCCACCGAGATATCAAACCAACAAACATCATGGTCAGGTTGAAGGAGGAACGGGGTGTAACCGCTAAAATTATCGACCTTGGCCTGGCAAAGACAGTAGACGAATCGGCTTCTGAAGCGGGCATTTCATCGCCCGGAGTATTTGCCGGGACACCCGAGTTTGCCAGTCCGGAACAGTTCGCAGGAGTACAGGTCGACATCCGCTCGGACTTGTACTCGCTTGGCGTGACGCTCTGGGAGATGGTGACTGGCCAAACACCATTTCGAGGTCCTTCCGCTGAGGTGATGTATCAGCATCAGCATGCGTCCTTACCGCTTGAGCGACTCAAAGATGTTTCACAGCCGGTCGTAGTTCTCCTTGAGAAACTTCTTGAGAAAGATCCGGCACAGCGGTTCCAGACTCCGGACGAGGTGCTGAAGGCGATACCGACGATAACAGGCGCTATCGAGGCACGACGTGGGATCAAGCGCCGGGACTTGCAGCAGATTCCCCCTCCCACTTCACGCGTCGGAACCCGGAAACCGCCAGCAAGATTAGGTCCAAAGAAGATTTCCGTAGCCAGATTGCCCATTACAGGAAGCGATGTTTTTGGTCGTGAAGAGGACATCGGTTTCCTGGACGATGCATGGGCAAACCAGCAGGTCAATGTTGTCACCATTGTTGCCTGGGGCGGAGTCGGAAAATCGACGCTGGTCAACCATTGGCTTCGACGAATGGCTGCTGAACAGTATCGTTCTGCGCAACTCGTCTTTGGCTGGTCTTTCTACAGACGGGGCACCAGCGGCGGCACTTCGTCTGCCGATGAATTTCTTGATGCCGCTCTTCACTGGTTTGGCGATCCAGAGCCACGGCAGGGAACAGCATGGGAGAAGGGCGAAAGATTGGCGAAGCTCGTCGGGCATCGGCGAACCTTGCTTATCCTGGATGGGTTGGAGCCGCTCCAAAATCCACCTGGTGCGCAAGAGGGGCGGTTGCGGGACCCGTCCCTTCAGGCACTATTGCGAGAGCTTGCTGCTTTCAATATGGGTCTGTGCGTGATTACCACGCGGATGCCGGTCGCTGATCTGTCGGATCACGAAGGTAGCTCAGCTCTCCGTCGTGACCTGGAACACCTATCCAGCCATGCTGGAGCGCAGCTGCTCCGAGCGCGCTGGGGGTAAAGGGAGACGAAGTGGAGCTGCGAAGTGCCAGCGATGAGTTCAGCGGCCATTGTCTGGCGCTGACGCTGTTGGGCAGCTATCTGACTGATGCATACAACGGAGACATTCGTTCACGTAACGAAGTGACGGGACATCTTGCCGACGACGTACGACAGGGAGCCCAGGCCCGAAAAGTAATGAAATCTTACCAAACCTGGTTTGGTGAAGGTCCTGAGCTGTCGGTTCTGCGCATGCTAGGGCTCTTTGATCGCCCAGCTGAGGAAAAGGCAATTGCAACGCTTCTAAAACCGCCTGCGATTCCGGGCCTTACAGAGTTATTAACGAATTTGAGTCCGACTGAATGGCGGACCATTCTAGCCAGACTAAGAAGAGCCCGACTTCTAGCTGGGGAAGATCTGCACAATCCGGGGCAACTGGATACACATCCTTTGGTTCGCGAGTACTACGGCGAACAACTGCGAGGCCAACGAAACGATGCCTGGAAGGAATGCAACAAGCGGCTTTTTAACTATTATCGAGCGCTTGCGCCGCAGCTGCCGGATAGTTTTGCGGAGATGGAGCCACTTTTCTTAGCAGTCATTTGCGGCTGCAATGCCGGTTTGTTTCGAGAGGCGCTTCATGAAGTTTATATCCCCCGGGTTCAGCGGGGGGATGCCCACTTTGCGGCTAACGTTCTTGGAGCAACAGGGCCATTGCTATTGGTTTTAGGTCACTTTTTCGAACGCGGACGCTGGGGAACGCTGGTGGAAACGGCCATCGAAGGACAACGTCTCACGGAAGAAGATCAGCTCTTCATCCTGATGCAGGCGGGGCTATATCTCATCGCCACGCGAGGAATGGGAGCACCCCGAGGCCCGAATGTGTTACGAGCGCGCCGAGCCCTTGTGTCATTCGCTGAATGATCCCCGGCTTCTGTATATGACATTGAGTGGTCATAGTCGCTATACACTGATGACGGACAAGCTGTCTGCTGCCATGCAGATTGCCGAACGAATGTACTCACTGGCGCAGGAACAGAACGACCCAGCGCTAATGATTGGAGCCTACCAGTCTTTGGCAGTCCTGCTCTACTTTTTGGGCGATTTCGAGTCCGCGCGTCAATACGCGATGCGTGGCGTTCAAATCTGGCGCTCGGGAAATGTTCAGACTCATGCGGAAGACTACATAACGCCAGGCGTCGCCTGTCTGATTTATGGGGCCGCGTGCGAGTGGCATTTCGGAGAGATCGCCTCTTGCCACGCCTTGATGGACGAAGGGGCCTCAATAGCAAAGGAGCTGAATGATATGAACTCAGTAGCCCTGGCGCTGGTTTGGGCCGCGGCTCTAGCCCACTGTGAGCGAAACCCTGCTGAGGTGGACCGATTAACGTCGGAATTGATCGAACTCTCCACGCGTCAAAATTTTGCGTATTGGCTAGCGATAGGAGCCTTTTGCCGTGGTTGGGCGCGCAGCGCTTCCGGTAACACCGTGGAAGGTATTCCGTGGATCGAGCAGGGAATAAGAGATCTTCGGGCAACCGGTACGGTGCTGGACCTGCCGGGTCATCTCGCGCGAAAGGCTGAAGCATTACATCTAGCGAATCGTACCTCTGAAGCTCTTGAGGCAATAAACGAGGCGGAGGCACTGGCTGAAAGATTTGACCAGCCCTATTACCACGCCGAACTGCACCGGCTCCGCGGTCTGTTTCTCGCGGCAACAGGTGCGGGCAAGACCGAAATTGAGGACTCGTTCTGCGAAGCCATTAGAATCGCAAAGGAGCAGAAGTCGGTTTCGCTACAGAAACGCGCCGAAGCAACCTACGCAGAATACCGCCGCCAAAAAGGGAACGCGTCAGGAGGACGTGGATTCCGACTACCTCTTTGGGAACGCCAAAAGGAAAATACCAAATCGCAAATAAATTTAGGCCTGACCTAACTATCACCCCACATAACGTAGCGCTTATGTGCCATATGGCGTAAATTTGAGAAGGTAATTTATAGTAGGGTATCACGAATGGAGTACGGGAGACAAAGAACGGCGTGGATCCATTATCAAAGTGGAAGTGCCGGCCATTCGACGGGTGTGTTTGCCAGGCAAACTTGAGCGCCAGCGTGGACTTTCCGCAGCCCGGTTCGCCCTGGAGAAACGCTTTGTCCTGCTTCTCCACAAGCGCTGCGTAAAGCATCTCAAGGACCTCGGTGCGGAGAAAACTTCGTTTTGCGGATGCAGGAGGTAGCGTCGCAAATGGATTTCACCATTGCGGTGCTATCGGAAACGTGCCTCAAATCGGAGTACACCCAGCCAGAATGGACAGTGGCTTTCGCCCAAGACTCCACCGGCAAGAAGCGCAAGCTGATCCCCCGTGCTCGTGGCCGAATGCGCGCTCAGGAATTGTTGTAAAACAATAAAATTAGATAACGGTAAAGTTGGAACGTTTTAGTCCGTATAGGTACTATCGCGTCATATTAAATCTTGTGTTGCCAAAAAGGCTTCGGACATTCATCCCAATTTTGGCAATTTCAGCATTGTCTTTCTGTTTTCCAACGATGGCGCAGGAGCAGAATGGCTGGCAATTTGATTCACTCCGTGCAACTTTAAGCGTTTCCAAGCCCGAGGCCCAGCAGGTCTATGAGGTGTTGCTCGAAATGCTCGATCGATGGAACGCCCATGACATCGAGGGGCATCTTGATGTGTACTGGAAATCTCCTGAATTATTGGTTGTCGTGGATTCTGAACAGTTTAACGGGTGGCAGCAATTGCATGATTCCTACCTCCACGGTTATCCAGATCGTAATGCGATGGGTTTCATCGAACCGAAACGCATCCAAGTCAAGTTGCTGAAACCGGATCTGGCACTAGCCCTCACGTGGTGGTCGGTCACTTTCCCGAGTTCCAAGCAGAAGGTGGTGGGGAACACGACCATGAACCTCCAAAAGTTTGACGGCGGCTGGAAGATCGTGGCTTCTCATACCAGTATCGCCGAGATGTGATTCGTCTCCTACTTGAGAAGAAGTAAAATTCCGCCCCTTTCCTCCTCTTAAAACGGCTAGCCTGAATTCATCCTGTAGGCCTTCCTCCCGAAGGTCCTACACCAAGGTCTTTTAAGGATTTCATCCTCGTTGAAAGTGTCACGTTGCACGAAAATTGATCCAAAAAGCTGAGGAAATTGTGCAGTTTGCGAAATTGAGCGACGCACAAATGCGAGAGATTGGATCACTGTTAAAAAGAGGGTGGGCGTTTTAGCGCGGCGCTCCCCGAGGTCATTGAGTGGCTGACCCCGGACGATGAGATCCGAGCACTTCATACGCGGACGGTCGCAAACGGCGCAAACTGGATATAGGGTCGGCTTGCGTCTCGAATCTGACGCACCTCGAAAACTCTTCGCTCGTCAATGCCGATCTTTTTTGCCGCTTGCGACACAGCCCCTTTCGGTCTGCTTCGCTCTTTATTTTTCTCCGGATCCGCACTTAATTCAATTTGCTCGGACCACAGCGTAATGGCGGCTTTTTGGCCCCGATCTATGTAAACCTTGAAGTTGGCCTGAGGTCGAAGACGTGACAGAAGCGCTTCGAAAGATGAAAGAGGAAGGCTCGCACACAGAAGAGAGCGGCGAGGAAGAGGCTTCGTAGGAAATTGTGGAGTGGACAAAATACTACCACGTTCTCTTGGCCGGCGGGGCGTATACGGTGCCGCGACGAGTAGGGTGGGAGAGGGAAGAGAGTGGGGGATTGGTAACCGAACTTCTTTGGGCCGCCGCCATTTTATATTAGAACCCGTTGGCTGATGTTATGGGTCATGCCAGAGGAGAAGACCGCGATCAGGGCGAAAGGCGGACGCCCATTCATTGAGTCATTGAGTGCATCCAGTGGCGGGATTTCCGCTGACGATTGTTTTGACAGCCCTGGGGATCCGAAGCCGCAATAATCGCGGTACAACCTGGCCAGAGCCGCGAGCGGCTCTCCAGGAACTAGCGGCATAAACACGCTGAACGCGAAAGAGTCGTAGTAAGATCGACATTCCCGTTGTGTTGAGAACCGAACGCCAGTTCCTTGCACAAGTCACAAATCCGCAGGCATTTGTGAACGCTAGCTAGCTAGGCTTCCTTTGTTGGCATCTGGCCCGAGTACAGGTCAAGGCCATTGATGCGGGAGAGTGCGCGGCGCATCCATGCCTCTTTGTGAAGCAAATCACTTGGCGTTGACACCATTGGCCGGCGGCCGCACGACTTGAGACCAAATTGGGTCACGTGCGCCTGGCCGCTGGAGAACAGAGAATTCTCCTGTGGCAATGGAACGAAAAGCCATTGCCTTATTGGGAAAAGCCGGCCGCTTTTGGGAAAGAGCATCGCATCAAAAAACTTTGTATCGAGATGCATGGGCACCGGCTGTTCGTCTTCGCTGGGCTGTGGGAAGGTTGGAAAAATCCATATTCCCTTGCAAGCTGTTTTACTTCTCCACACAGTTGGGCGTGAGCGACACTAATCTTAGCAAAATATTTCTGGCGGCTCTTATCTCTTTGACCGCTACTTGCTTGCTTACGAAAGTTGCAGCGGCTTGCACCCGAGCTGTTTATCTGGGACCGGAAGATACGATTATCACCGTCCGAAGCATGGATTGGAAGTCGGACATGGGATCAAACCTGTGGGCATTTCCACGCGGAATGGAACGCGATGGGGCGGCAGGAGCGAATTCGATTCGATGGAAATCCAAGTACGGTAGCGTGGTTACCAGCGTGTTCGACGCAGCCACCGCCGATGGAATGAACGAAAAAGGTTTGGTGGCTAACATGCTTTACCTAGCCGAGTCCGAGTATGTGACGCCGACGGCCGGAGACAAGCGTAGGCCACTCTGTGTCTCAGCATGGACGCAGTATGTGCTGGATAACTTTGCGACCGTGAACGAAGCAGTGGAAGCAATCAAGCAGGAGCCATTTTATGTTGTCCCGGTTTCGTCACCGGATGGCGCGGCTGGCACCGTACACTTGGCCATTTCGGACGTGACGGGAGACTCAGCTATTTTCGAGTATGTGGCTGGTAAGTTAGTCATTCACCACAGTCGGGACTACCAAGTAATGACAAATTCACCGGTTTACGACCAGCAACTGGCATTGAATTCCTACTGGCAGCAGATTGGTGGGCTCGCCATGCTACCCGGCACCAACCGCGCCGTGGACAGATTTGTCCGGGCTTCGTACTACATCAACGCCATTCCAAAAACCGCCGATAACGTTGAAGCAATCGCCGGTGCTTTTTCGGTTATTCGTAATTGCTCAGTGCCGTTGGGCATTGCAACGATTGGTAAGCCCAACCTCTCGTCAACAATCTGGCGCACTGTGTCCGATCATAAAAACAAGCGATATTACTTTGAGTCGACCCGCAGCCCTGATGTCTTTTGGGTAAACCTTTCAGACCTTGATTTCTCCGCGGGCAAACCGGTAAGAGAACTGACTCTAACAAAAGGAGCTATGTTTGTTGGGAACACGGCTTCAGAGTTTCAAGTGATCGAGCCTTTTAAGTTTCTAGAAGTCCCGTTTTGATGGGCCACATTGAGTCCAGCGCAAGTCTGATCGCTCGGACAGAGACCGCGCCAAATAGCGTGGAAAAAAAGGCGCCAAACAATTTGGAAACTCACAACTTTTGTTTGTGCCGGGTTCCCCTATTACCCCACATAATGCAGAGCATTTTTAGACCGGCGGCGCGGCGGGAGATGCTTGGAGAGCACTCAGGCGGTGGTCGCCGCGACGGTGGTCTAAAAATGGGTTGGACTAAACGGTCGTGGTGTGGCGACGGCTATGGGTATCGATTGCCGGCTCGATCTTGGATGAGGATCTGAAGCGGCCGGAAGTGATGAGCGTGCGGGAGCACTACGGATGGGTCGCGCTGCCTGCGGTGCTCTGATGGTGTCAAGGGATGAGATCGACGCCTGAAAAATCCTTTGCAATAAACCGCGTGGTGACACCGCTCCTATCGCTTGGGCCGGCCAAGCTTGCCCGGAATGATTTGCTCTGTATCTCATGACAGTCCTCTTCATCATGAGCTATCCTCAATCGACACCTGCCTAGGTGGACGTCGCGGCAAGATCTGGGTCACCAGCATGCGGCCTTGGTGACAGACTGGGCACTGCCACAACGAAGAGCCGGTGAGTTCTTCGTAGCGCTCGCGATAGTCCTTGGCGGTTTCCAAGGCCGGTGGTTCGGGCGTTGGCATGCCCAAGAGTCTCGGCAGTGGGCTAATTTCTGTTCCCGGTATCGGTTGCCCAGGAAGCCGTAGTAGCGGATGCGCTGGAAGCCGTCGGGCAGCACGTGCAACAGGAAGCGGCGGATAAACTCTTCGGCTTGCAGTATCATCGTCTTTTGCTGGGCATCGTGGCGATAATCCTTGTAGCGGAATGTTACGTTGCCCTCAGCGATGTCCAAGATCCGGTGATTGGAAATGGCCACCCGGTGGGTATAACGGCCAACGTAGTCCAAGACTTGCTCGGGGCCGGCGAAAGGCCGCTTGGCGTAGACCACCCATTCGGCCTCGCGGCTGGGAGCCAAGTAATCCAGGAATTTAGATCGGTCCCGGAGTGATTCCAGCGAGGAGAAAAACTCCACTTTGCCGGCCTCAAAGGCTTTGATCAGATATTCCAGGAATAAACGACGAAACAGCCGGGAGAGGACCCGGACGGGCAAGAAAAATCCAGCTCGGCAGGAAACCCACTCCGTGCCATCCGCAGAGAGACCACCGCCGGTGACCACACAATGCAGGTGGGGATGATGAAGCAGGTTAGAGCCCGGTTAGAGCCCCAGGTATGGAGCACGGCAAAAAAGCCGATCTCGGCCCCCAGATGCTTGGGATCAGCGGCGATGGTGCGTAAGGTCTGGGCCGCGGCCCGAAACAGAATGCCATAGAGCTCTCTCCTATTCTGATAGGAGATGGTGGCAATCTGTTCCGGCACGGTAAAGACCACGTGGAAGTATTCGGTGTTCAAAAGCTCGGCTTGGCGATCCTGGAGCCATTGAGCCCGGGCGAGCGATTGGCATTTTGGGCAATGCCGATTCGCACATGAGTTAAACGCATTGCGCTGATGGCCGCACTGATCACATTGCTCTAGATGGCCACCCAGAACAGCAGTGCGACAGACCTCGATTGCTGTCATAACGCGGTGCTGCGCGTTTGACATCGAAGCGCCATTTTGCAGACGATAGTCTGCGCCGTAGCAGCGGAACACATCCGCCACTTCAAACTGCGGCCGATCCACTTTCCGGCGCTCTAGGAGTCGTGGGGCGACTTCTGCTCAGCGCCAACCAGTGGCGGCTGTAGATCGAGCGGACTCTTGGTCGAACACACCTTGGTAGCGGCGAGGCAGAGATACTTGGCCGTGGTAGCAAGGCTGCGATGACCAAGCAGGATTTGGATGGTGCGCACGTCGGTACCGGCTTCCAACAGATGGACGGCAAATGCGTGCCGAAGGGAATGAGGTGTGATCGGTTTGGCGATATAGCACCGTTGATGCGCCCGTTGGCAAGCCTCCTCTACGGCGAATCTGCTGATGTGGCTGCCGACTCGATCACCCGGGAAGAGCCACCCTTTGGGCTTGTCCACTCGCCACCAGGCGCGCAGGATTTCGAGGAGTTTTGGGGAGAGCATGACATCGCGATCTTTCTGTCCCTTCCCCTGTTGAACTCGGATGAGCATTCGCTTACGGTCGATATCAGTGACCTTCAGGCAGATCGCCTCCGAGACGCGCAGTCCGGCGGCGTAGCAGGTCGTCAGGATCGTGCGATGCTTGATGCTCCGCACACTGGCCAAAAACTTCCGAACTTCTTCCTGAGTCAAGACAATCGGCAACTTCTGAGGTTTTTTGGGTGTTGGAATTACTTCTTCCAAGTTCCAATCCCTACGGAGCGTGATTTTGTAAAGGAAACGAAGAGCCGCCACGGCGATGATAACCCGACTTCGCGGATTCGATGCTCGGCAAAAAATTATCTGCGGACGCAAGTCGATTGGATTTGCAAGGGATGAAGTGAGCTGAAATAGCCGAAAAGTGGCTGTAGTGAAGACCTACCCTATGTCTCAAGTGGATGTTGGATGTGCATAATCGACATGTCGATATGTTCCTGCGTTCCACAACGCGGAAGAAGAACGGCAAGGAACACCGCTACTTTAGATCTGGTCGAAAACCAGCGGCGTCGCCAGCGGCCGGTGGTGCAACGCCACGTGCTTTATCTGGGCGAGATTAACGACAGTCAACAAGAGCTGCGTGGCGCAAGTCGATCGAAATTTTCGAAGAAGGCCGAGCGCGCCCGCGCACGGTGGCGTTGTTTCCCGAAGATCGCATGACGGCGGCGATCGCCGATGAGTCGAGATCGTGCGGATTCGGTTGTTAAGACTTACGACTGTGCGCAGCCACGCCAGTGGGGTGGCTGCTGGCTGGTCGGTTAAGTTCTGGCGAACAGTTGGAACTCGATCGAGTTCTGGGCGCGAGCGCCTGCCGCCCAGCCGCAAAGGCACGCGCTGGGATCTGAGTGCTGCAAATGTTGGTACCTATCGGTTGATCGCATCCCGGCAGCGAGTGGCGTTTGCATCGACATTGGTTTGATCACAGCGCTATGGCCGATCTGTTGGGCGCGGACTTCAACTGGCCGAGGTCGCACAAGCTCTACGCCTGTCACGATCTTTTGCTGAAGCACAAACAGGCGCTGTTCATCACCTGACGGGTCGCTGGAGTGATCTTGTTCAACGCGCGCTTTGAGGTGCTGCTCTATGATTTAACCAGCACTTATTTCGAGAGCGATCCGCCGCTTCCGAGAGAACGACAAGCGCCGCTTCGGCTACAGCCGCGACAAGCGGACTGACTGCGTGCAGGTGGTGATCGCGCTGATCGTCACGCCGGAAGGTTTTCCGCTGGCCTATGAGGTCCTGGCCGGCAACACCAGCGACAAGACGACGCTGCGGGATTTTCTGCAAAAGATCGAAAACCAGTACGGCAAGGCCGAGCGCATCTGGGTGATGGATCGGGGCATTCCGACCGAAGAAGTGCTCGCAGAGATGCGCCACAGTGATCCGCCGATCCAGTATCTGGTGGGCACGCCGCGCGGCCGGTTGAGCAAGCTGAGCCAAAGCTGACTGCGTCGCCCTGGACAGGTGCGCCCGAGGCGTGGACGTCAAGCTCTTGGCCGAGGGTCCGGAGTTGTACGTGCTGGCCGAAAGCAAAGACCGGGTCAGCAAAGAGCGCGCCATGCGCCGGCGTCGACTGCAAAACTCTGGGAGCGGCTCTGTAAACTCCAGCCGATGAAACTCCAGCGCGACGCGTTGCTGACAAAATTGGCGAGGCGAAAAAAGAGGCTGGGCGCGCCTTCGCATTGATCGATTTAGAGTTATCCAGCGCGGGCGCGCTTGAGAAAGTGAAGCCGCGACCGTAACGCCCGACGCGCAAGGCCGCCCTGACCTTCACCTTGTTCGCAAAGACAAACTGCGTCAGGCGCGCAACCTACCGGCGCGAAGGCCGCTACCTATTGCGCACCAACATTACCCGGCAACGGCCGAGCCACGCTTTGGGAGTTTTACATCCAGTTCACGGAGGTCGAAGGCGCTTTCAAAAACCTCAAAGACGATTTGGCCTTCGCCCGATCCACCATCAACTGGAGCAGCGCATCGAAGCCCACATCTTCATCTCGTTCCTGGCTTATTGCCTGCATGTCACCTTGCGCCGCCGCCTGCGCGACTTGGCCCCTGGCCTTAACGTCGCGCGCCGTCCTGGAAAAGTTCGCCGCCATCCAAATGCTCGACGTGCATCTGCCGACCACCGACGACCGCACCGTGATCCTGAGCCGTTACACGCAGCCCGAACCGGATGTCCAAGTCCTGCTGCAAGAGTTGAAGTTGGGACTGCCGCCCAGCCGCCGCCCAAAATCACCGCCTCCAGCCGCCTGGCGACAGCGGGTTCTGTAGTGAAGACCTTAGGCGCTCGGTTGCTTTGCAAGTACTTACAACTTGATTTACTGCTCGAATCCGCGAAGTCGGGTTAATGGAGCTTGGAGCGAGCTGCCTTTCGTTCGTGAGATAAACCTGGTAAGAGCGAATCTCCTCAAGTCCCAGTAACTCCGGTGATTTGTTGAAATGGCGTGCAAACAGCGAGACCTGCTGCACGTAGGTGGCTTGAGTCTGCAAAGAGAGATTCCTCACCTGCATATCCTCTGGCTCACTATTCTCCTCACTCCTTCCGGGCGACCGGAATCACGAATTTTTTGGAAAATGACGGCACTCTTGAAGCCGCTCAACGGATCGCCGGCCACGCCGATAGCCGAACCACGAAACTCTATGACCGCCGCGGCCAGAAGGTTTTGCTCGAGGATATGGAGAGGATTCGATATTAAAAACCGAAGTAGGGCATAGCATCCGCCATCTTAATCGCCCTGTACTTAAATCGTTAGACACGCCCTTCCACTCTCTTTTAAAACTGAAATGAACCACCCAATATGAATGACCCATCCAAGAAGGCCGGACGGTTCGCCATCGCCTCGGCTTGCTTACTAGCAGGCGCCTTGCTCGCTGCTTCTTCAGCGCAGGGCCAGGTCCTCACGGGTCCGCCCGGCGCGCCCTCAACCCGTGCATTCCCGGACTCGCGCGTGCTGCCCATCCCCACGCCGCCCTTCAGCGGCAATATCCAGCCCAACCTAATCAACAGTTTGCCGGGCTGGCCGCCTACCATCTCGCCGCCTGAAGGCGCACCGAACGTGCTGCTGATTCTGATCGACGACGCGGGCTTCGGCTCGAACTCGGTGTTCGGCGGTGTTGTACCCACGCCGACGCTGGAGAAGTTGGCCCAGCGCGGCCTGCGCTACACCCAGATGCACAATACGGCGCTGTGTTCGCCCACGCGCGCAGCGTTGCTCACGGGGCGCAACCATCATTCTGTCGGCTACGGCGACGTTGCCGAGGGTGCGGTCGGCTACCCCGGCTATGACACCATCACGGGGCCGGAGAACGCGCATGTGGCAATGACGCTCAAGCAGAACGGCTACGCTACAGCCTGGTTTGGCAAGGACCACAACGTGCCGATCTGGACGGCTACCCCGGCGGGGCCGTTCGACGAATGGCCGGTCGGGCTGGGCTACGACTACTTCTATGGCTTTGTCGGCGGTGACACCAGCCAGTGGGAACCGGGCAACCTGTTCCGGAACACCACACCGATTCACCCCTACAACGGCAAACCCGGCTGGAACCTGATCACCGCGATGGCCGATGACTGCATCGAATACATCAATACCCAGGTGGCGACCAATCCAAAGCGGCCGTGGTTCATCCATTACGCGCCGGGCGCCACCCACGCGCCGCACCATCCGACTAAGGAGTGGGTGGACAAAATCAGTGCCATGCACCTGTTCGACGATGGCTGGGAGAAGGTGCGTGAACGCATCTTCGAGAACCAGAAAAAACTTGGCGTGATTCCCGCCAACGCGAAGCTTCCCGACTGGCCTGATTTCCTCCCAAAGTGGGACTCTCTGACAGCCGATCAGAAGAAGCTCTACCTGCGCCAGATTGATGTCTGGGCCGCCTACATGGCCTACACCGACTATGAGATTGGCCGCGTGATCGAGACAATCGAGAAACTGGGTCAGTTCGACAACACCCTGATCATCTGGATCTGTGGCGACAACGGTATGAGCGGCGAAGGCTCGATGAACGGCACGCCGAACGAGGTTGCCTACTTCAATGGCTTCGCCTTCACCGTCGAACAGATGCTGCCGTTAATCCCGGTCTGGGGCACCGATCTCACCTACAACCACTTCGCCGTGCCGTGGGCTTTCACGATGGACACGCCCTACCGCTGGATCAAGCAGGTTGCCTCGCATCTCGGCGGTACGCGCACCGGAACGGTGATGACCTGGCCCAAGTGCATCAAGGACGCCGGCGGCATCCGCAACCAGTTCCACCACGTCATTGACGTCGCTCCGACGGTTCTCGAAGCGATCGGCATCCCGCAGCCAACCTTCATAAACGGCATTCAGCAGCGCCCCTACGATGGCCTCAGCATGGTCTATACATGGGACAGGGCGCATGCGGATGAACCCTCGACGCGCAAGACCCAGTACTTCGAGATCTTCGGCAACCGCGCGATTTACCACGACGGCTGGATGGCCAACACGGTGCCGGCGGTGACGCCTTGGGAAGGCATTAAAGGAAAACCTCCAGTTGACGTGATGAACGGCTACAAGTGGGAGCTCTTCAACCTCGCGGAGGATCCCACGCAAACGAACGATCTCTCGCCCAAGGAACCCGAGCGGCTGCGCAACATGCAGGAACTCTGGACCATCGAAGCCACCCGCAACAACGTCTTCCCGCTGAACAACTCGCAGCTACCGGTGCTCACCGCCGAACGCCCGGGACCGGCGGCGGGACGTACGCAGTTCGTCTACGCCGCGCCGATGACCTCCACGCAGTTCGCTGTCGCGCCGTCGATCCTCAACCGCTCGTACACGATCACCGCAGAGATCGAAGTGCCCGAAGGCGGGGCCAACGGCGTGCTTGTGACGCAGGGTGGTCGGTTTTCGGGCTACGGCCTGTATCTGAAGGACGGCAAGCCCACCTTTACGATGAACTTGCTCGGCATCGAGCGCCCGAAGTGGCAGGGCTCCGACGCATTGCCGCCCGGGGAACACACCATCGTCTTCGATTGGAAGATGGACGCCAAAGGCGAGGCGCTCGGGCGGGGCGGCAACGGCACGCTCTCGGTAGACGGTAAACCGGTCGCGCAGCAGTCGCTGGCCCATACACAGCCGATCATCTGGGCGTGGGACGAGACGTTCGACATAGGCCTCGACACCGGGACCCCAGTGGACGACAGGGACTACCAAGTGCCGTTCGGCTTCACTGGCAAGCTGGTGAAGATCACCGTCGACCTCGGCGAATCGAGCGTTTCCCCGGAAGCGATCAAAATGATGATGGAAGAAAAGGCGCAGCAACGCGACCGCTGATGCGCACGTCGTTTCGCAAGTGCGCGTGCCCATCGCCCTGGCCAATAATTTCTCCCAAAAGGTCCACTTTTCCCTCTGCGCTCTTACCTGTTAGTTTTGACAGTATCGGCGATTTCCAAAAGCGCCTATAAATGACGCTGTGATCGCCACTTCATCCATCACTGATGCCGGCTCCAAAGAGCGACCGCGTGTGCTGCTGGCTGATGATCATCTGGCAATGCGCGCGCTGACGGCAGAGGTGCTGGGCGGCGAATGTTTCATCGTTGGTGCAGTGGGCGATGGACGCGAACTCCTCGCTGAAGCGGAGCGGCTCCATCCTGATGTCATCGTGCTCGACATCACCATGCCGCGGCTCGACGGCATCGAAGCGGCGCGCCAACTCCGGCGCGCGCACCGGTCTGTGCGCCTGGTCTTCCTCACGGTACATGAAGACTCCGACTTCGCCCGGGCAGCACTCGATGCGGGCGGGCTGGGCTATGTCGTTAAGGCGCGGCTCGCTTCTGATCTCTTGCCTGCCATTCGGGCAGCGCTCGCCGATCGCTGCTTCATCTCGCCCACGCTACGCCTCGATGAAGCGAGACTGACTTCGCCCGATCCCCCAAAGGATCCAACACCAAGAAAACAATGAAATGAAAGCTTGTCCGTAACGGCTTGTCACTGCTGACAGCTGCGGCGATCGTCGGCGTTTCTTTGCGGAGGCTGTTCTCGTCACCCAGGGCAACCACGACGCGGCTTCGTTTCTACGTCGGTGCCCGCTACAACCACCTCGGACAACATGAATTTAAACCTTCGATTCGTCACACTTGCGTTACCGCTCTTATTGGCGTCCTGTGCCGAAAAGATTGGCGCCCACCGCCGGTGTACCACAGGCGGCAAGGTGCCAAAGCACCCGCAGTTTGGTCTTTAGATGCCTGGCTTCGGCCAGTCGTAATCCGCAGGCATAGACGGTCATCAAAAACACCCGGTCGCGCGGCTGCCGCGGCGCGCTCAAAATCGCTTCCCCCTCGCTACGCGCGTAGATTTCGGCGCGCCGGATAGCATGCTTCATGCGCGGTACCGACGCCATCAACTGATCAGTGTTGCGCTCAAGGGTAACGCCGTAGAGAAAGCGTACGGCATTGACAGCGATGTTGACGCTGGAAGCCGAAAGTTCCCGCTCCTTGATCAGATAATAAAGCCAGTCCGCAACCTCCTGGTAGGAAATGAGTTCCGGCGAACGGTGATAATAGCGCGCAAGCTCAGAGACGTATCGGCTGTAAGATTGCTGGGTGCGCTCTGCTCGGCCACGAATGGCGAGATCCCGGATGTATTTTGCTCGTAGTGGTGTTGTCATACGCGGCTATTATGCCGCCTATGGATTCACCGCTGACGTCGCCCGCTGACCGACTCCGCGAAGCGGCTTCGTTCAACCTTGAGTCGAGTAGTTCTCCGCTGCTGAGGGTGTGATTTTCAGATTAAGGCAACCGCGGAGACTTACTCGACGGTTGGACGAAGCCTACCCCTGGCGTTGCTTAACGCATGGGAAAAGTACCGTGGGCGATGTGGGTGGAAAAAGCAGTAAAGAAGGGACCAAGGCAGTGTATTGGCTTAGCGGCAGCTTTGAGAAGCAGGATTGAACTGGCGTCGAAAGTGTGAGCGCTGTAATTGTGGCGCGTCAGTAACCTCGGATGGCGGGAGTCGGGCTAGCCTTGGTTGAATATAGAGGCTCGCAATTGAAGCCGAACCGTCATTCGCCAGCGGATGCCGCTGGCCGATTTCGCACCACTCGTTGGAAGATGGTGTCGCTTTCGGCTCAGATTGCGGCTGAACGGCACTTAGGTCCATGAAAGCGGAGCCCCGACGCACCTGCCCAAGCTGTGGCAATGAGTTTTCTGGATCAGTGGAGTTCTGTCCTGTCTGCATGCTTCGCAAGGCTCTTGCTGGTGGGGTTGAGTCTGGCGAGTCTTCTGCTCCAATTACCCGATCAGCCGCCGCCCAAAATCACGGCCTCCGGCCGACTGGCCAAATAGGGCTCTGTAGTGAAGACTTTTTAGGCGCTTGGGTTGATTTTGAACGACTTACGATTGGCGTACCCCTCGAATCCGCGAAGTCGGGCTAGCAGTCGCTCCAACAGGCAGACTCGGTGCCCCTAACGCACCCTGCGATTCGGCTTATGCTTTTGTGCTCGTGCACAACCATCCCTCGGGGGGACCGTCGCCTAGCGAGACCGATATCCGCCTGACTCGCAGGCTCGGCGAAGGAGCCCGGATTTTGCAAAATCAACATGCTCGATCATGTAATTGTCGGTCAGTCTTTCTTGATTCTTGAGATGCGATCTTTGCGCCTCGTCTCCATTGCAAGTCATTGCGGGCCCTGGTCGGGTTCAGTGGGCCGTAATGCAAAGAAAAATAATTACAATAATCAGTAGAATGAACGTGCCAGGACGACACTTCCCTGGACCAGCCAATGGAAGGTCGGTGATTTTGGGCCGGATGGGCAGTAAAAAAAGAGAAGGGAGGGAGCATGCCTTTCGCAAACGGCTTATTTTTGTATTTCAAACTCCTCATCAGTGCATAATATGTCCTGATTTATGTACGAAATCCTCTGATTAAATCAATTTGCGTCTTGTAATCGTTTTCTTATTCAATAATTTATGGCGCCCAAGTTTCCCGAGATGCAAGGAGGATGGCGAACATTCTCGGAAAACCCCGACCGGTAATTCCGGGTCCAAAAACACACAAATTACTATAGACATAGTAATTATAAAAAACAGAAAGATACTTGAAGTTTATGTTTGAACAGACCGACATCCGAAAAACCGTCGCCGGTTTTTTCCTTTTTACCGCCGTCGCAGCAACGGCGAATGATCTGCAAGGCTTGGGCATCCCCCTGGTAAGCCCGTTAAAAGAGTATCGCCCGATTGGGGCAGGCGGTAACAATCTGGCCAATCCATGGCTTGATCCCCGGCCCGGGACGCCCGAAGTTGCTTTGACCCCGCTTAACTTTGCCGATCAGAACGACACACCGGTAAGCGGTCCTAACCCCCGGACCCTCAGTAACGTGATCTCTGGGGGCACCGGTGCTAATGGCCAAGACTCACAAACCACAGATCCTACCGCCTCGGCCTGGGTCTATGTCTTCGGCCAATTTCTGGATCACGATATTGATCTGGAAGCGACGCCGCTCACGAACGCTGTCTACAACATCTACGTACCGCCGGAGAATAATCCGACATTTCCGAACGGAAGCCCGAATCCGTTTTATCATAAAGCAGGCTCGATTGCTATGAACCGCAGTACCAGGAGCTCGCGGACCAACACCATTATTAATACCACCGCCGGCTACCTGGATCTTTCCCAACTCTACGGCTCTGACGCTGCCACCGCCACCTCCTTGCGCAAGGCGGACGGAACCTTAAAGACCTCTCCCGACGGCACCGCCCTTCCGATCGTGAACGGCGTTTTTGTGACCGGAGACCCCAGAGTGATGGAAAACCCCGAACTGACGGCGGCGACCATCCTCTTTATGCGCGAGCATAACTTCTGGGTCGGCATCCTGAAAAACCAGCATCCGAACTGGAGCGGAGACCAGCTCTACAATATGGCCAAGGCCATCAACACCGCCGAATATCAAAACATCGTTTACAAAGAGTTCTTACCGGTCTTGATCGGGCCGGTGCTGGGTAGCTATCGTGGCTATAACCCGAACGTGAACGCCCAGGCGACGCAGGAGTTTTCCACCGCCGCCTTCCGCGTTGGGCACTCCCAGATATCCGGGACCCAGGAAGGAATTGATAATACCGGGGCGGTCGTCTTTACCGAGAACCTGGCGGCTGCCTTCTTTAATACCGCCATCACGGATATAGCCAATGGCATCAACCCGCTCTTGCGCAACCTCGGTACGGATTTTTCTCAGGCCACCGACGTCTATGCGATCCCGGAGCTTCGCGACCTGCTGGTGGCTGGGCTAGTCGGTGGCGGCGTTGATCTGATCGATCTGATCGCCATCGATATCCAGCGTCAGAGGGATGTGGGTCTTGGCACCTTGAACCAGACGCGCAGAGCGCTGAACATGAGTCCGTACCGCCAAATCTCCGATCTGACGACCGACCCAGTCCTTCAGGGTGAGCTACAATCCCTTTACAGCACCGCTAGTCCTACCAGCACGACTCTCCGCAAGGCCGCGATCGACAATATCGATTTGTTTATCGGCGGTCTGGCCGAGAAGCATGCGGCCGGGGCCCTGGTTGGTCAGACGTTTCAAGCGATTATCAAAAACCAGTTTGATGTTTTAAGGGCAGGCGATCGTTTCTTCTGGCTCAATGAAGGCTTTGACCAAGCGACCGCCTCGATGATCGCCAACACCACCCTGGCCACCTTGATCAAGCGAAACGCAGCCACTCCTAACCTGCAGGCCAATGTCTTTTTGCAGGCCGATCTGCCACCTCATGTCAGACACCACTCGACGATGCCCGCGGTGATAAACGCCAATGGAAGCCGCCGGCAAGCCTTCGCGGCCGATGGAACCTAGAGGATAACGTCTCTTGATTCTCCAGCGCTCATCCGTTGGAGGACAACCTGTTCGGCTGGGGGGAGAGATGTTCCAAAAGTCAAGGATTCCCCAAGCCGACAGGTGGACGATACTTGATTTCAGGACTTCGTGCTCATCCGGGAAAGTGCTCACCAGCTCTCTTCTGGAAACAACCTCCTTTTCCTTCCTCCGTGACCTCCGTGCGAGCCCTTCTCCTCCCGGAATGCTTCCCAGACCAACCCAGAAGCACGAAGAATGGCGAACCGTGAACGGCGAACGATTCATAGAGAATCCCAGCGGGAATTCGGAGTGCAATCATTGATCTGATGAAGTCCAAATGGGTCGATAGGACTCAGCCCGGGATTCAACCCTGTGAGCTCGCTTCGACCTGAAGGAATTCCTCGATTTCTGAAGTGAGTTAGTCTGGCAGAGCGAAAATGCAGCTTGGTGGAATTGAGACATGATGCCGTAGATGGCTCGGCCGCCTGACAATCACAGTGGAACAAAATCCGATTCGAGATCATTCGAGAAGGTTGCCTGGTTTATATTGACAGTAAGATCATTACCAGTAAGAGTAATACCAAAGTGAGAATTACTTCGAAAGGTCAAGTGACGATTCCGCAAGAGTTGAGAGAACGGTTCGGCCTTTTGCCGAACACCGAAGTTGAGTTCGTGGCGACACCTGACGGTAAGGAGTTACGCCTGCTGAAGTCTTCAAAACCATCGGGTCGTGGTCGCGCGCTCATCGAGCGCATGCGTGGACGAGGTACCGGCAAACGTTCCACCGACGAACTGCTGAAATTGATGAGAAGCGACGTTTAGTTGATGAAGATCTTAGTCGACAGCAGCGTTCTTTTGGACGTCTTCACGCAGGATCGACATTGGGCTCGGTGGTCTGAAGAAAAGCTGGCCATTCACGCTGAGCGCGATCTCTTGGCCATCAATGCGGTAATTTACGCCGAGGTTTCTGTGCACTTCAGTACGCAGGAAGAACTTGAACAGGTGCTATCCCCCATGGATTTTCAGCGTTTGCCGTTGCCATATGATGCGGCTTTTCTGGCGGCAAAGTGTTTTCTTGCCTATCGTCGCCGAGGCGGCCAGAAGCAGGCGCCGCTGCCCGATTTCTACATCGGCGCGCATGCCGCAACTGAGAATTTGGCGCTGTTGACCCGAGACGTTTCTCGGTATCGCACTTATTACCCTTCAGTGCAGTTAATCATTCCTGGTCAAGAAGCCTGACCTAAGGCTGAAAGTTCCTTTGTCGCCCCCGGACATCACGTCGCTTGCCCGGTTGTTCGGAGTGAGTATCGAGGCTTCCTCCTCGCTCTCCCTCAATAGCATCCCAAACGCTTTTGAACGTCAGAAGGAAGTAAAGGAAACGAAGACGAATCCGGGGGGATCCAATATTGAAGATCCGCTCACAATTGATGAGCGCCCTTTATTCGCCGCCGACGGCACCCACAAAGATCGACAGTGGACAGTGCGCAACGTGGAGGCAGGAGGGATCACCGAGCCAAGGGGCACGTTCGCCGGCACAATCGATCTCATCGTAAGAACTCGCGACGGGGAAGTGGTTGCGGCCGACACCGGCGACCAGGGCGGCGGGCAGAATTGAAGGTGATTGATGATTAGTACTATTAATACTTCTAAAAGCCGCGCTGACCCTGTTTATGCAGGACTATGGCGGCCCGGTTGGTTTTCGTATAGCCTTAGCTCATCCTGAAAGAGTTCAGGCGATTATTATCCAAAACGCCGTCTCGCACGAAGAGGGCCTATTTCCTCTTTGGTTAGTTAGGCGGTCATTCTGGCAGAACAGATCGGCTTATGAAGCCGAGGTCCGAAGCACTTGTTGTCACTAGAAGCAACCCGCGAAAGGCACGTCGGCACTTCACCAGGTCTGGCGCTGTACGACCCCGATCTGTGGGTGGACCCGAATAACCCAGTCGGAATCCACGTCCTCCTGACGAACGCGCTTCTTGGGATTTCTCAAGGTAATGATAAACAGAACCACGCAAAAGGCATCCCTATTCCACGGGTGAATCATTTAGAGCGCTGACGAATTTTCCGCTCAACAGGTGCTTCGGAGGAAGAGGTGTAACGTTCGGCGTTGACCGGCGCAGGGGCTCTTGATCAGTCTTCAAAGCTGAATTCTAGCGAAGAGATAACCGCCCACCCCCAGAAACAAAGCGGTAAACAGAGCAAGCACCGCCAAATCCGTTGGAATGCCGAAATGCGTTACGCCGATTAAGGCGGTTCGCAACCCATCCACGCCGAAAGAGAGAGGGTCGATGCTGGCGATAATTCGCATCGGCACCGGCGCCTCGCCCAGCGGAAAAAGTGCGCCCGACAAGAAAAAAGCAGGCATGACAAGGAGATTCATGACGAGCTGAAAACCTTGAAAATCGGTTAGGAGCGAGGCAATACCGGTTCCGAGCGCAGTAAACGTTGTGGCGATCAGGGCCATGAACAAGAGTGCAACCGGTAAGAGAGCCAGGTTTTGAATCCGGAAGCCTGCCAGCGTGCAGACCGCCATGACAATCACACCCTGGATCAATGCGGTGGTCGCTCCGCCGAGGGTGCGTCCAATCATGATCGAGAGACGTGACACCGGAGCGACAAGCGTCTCTTTAAGAAATCCAAACTGCCGATCCCAAATTAGTTCGATACCGGAAAACATGGAATTAAATAAAACCGTCATTCCAATGACGCCGGGAGAAATGAACTGGATATAGTTGCCGTGCCCGGCCCTCTTAAAGATCGGTCCGAACCCGAAACCGAGGGCAAACAAAAAGAGCAATGGCTGCGCCAATGAAGCCGCGATGCGGGTTTTGGAACGCACATATCGTTTTAACTGTCGCAGCCAGAGAATATAAATGGCATTCATTCGATTGTATCAGCGTCTGAATAATTTTGCGATCCGTCTCATCCGTACGATCGACCCCCCCTCTTCTTCGCGAATGGAGGTGCCGGTCAGGGCGAGAAAAGCCTTTTCAAGAGAATCGGTATCGGTAAGCTCTTTCAGTTCCGCGGAAGTACCTTGAGCAATGATTTTGCCGTGATCTATGATGGCGATCCGGTGGGCGACGCGCTCCGCTTCCTCCATGTAGTGAGTCGTCAAGAAGACGGTTACGTTTTCCGTTTCATTCAGTTTTATCACATGACTCCAAAGCTGGTTTCGAGTCTGCGGATCGAGTCCCAATGTTGGCTCATCCAGAAAGAGAATTTTGGGCGTGTGAAGAAACCCGCGCGCAATCTCAAGACGGCGGCGCATTCCGCCTGAGAAATGTTTAACTTGCTGATTGCGGCGGTCCCATAGCTCAAAAAGCCTCAAGAGTTCTTCGATCCGTTTGGCGCGGACTTGTTTCGGAACCTTGTATAGGACCCCGTGGAAATCCATGTTCTCGTAAGCGGTCAGTTCGTCATCGGTGCTGGAGTCCTGAAAAACGATACCAAAGCGTTTGCGCGTCTCTTGCTGCTGGGTCGCAGGGTTGAGTCCGTCTAATTCCACACTGCCCGAGGAAGGCTTGAGCAGGGTGGTCAACATTTTGATCGTGGTCGTTTTGCCGGCTCCGTTGGGACCAAGAAAGGCGAAAATTTCGCCTCTGGAGACTTCGAATGAAATGGCCTGCACAGCGGTAACGGCTCCGAAGCTTTTGCTAAGTTCGCGGGCCCGGATCATTTGTAAACTTAACGCTTCATTTCAATAAGTTTCCTGATTTCCGACAATAATTCTGATGACGAAGAGATTGAAGTCCCCCAAAAACCCGGCTTTTCGCGTATTAGAAGCCGAATCTGACTCCGCGGTCACGGCATTTGAATCGTAGTTCGAGCACCGGGTTATCAGAGCCTTTGATGTGCTGCCGTTTCATGTCTCGAACCCTGATCACGCAGAATCCACTGCTTGGATTTTGTTCATCCTCGGGATACAGATGGGCCCATATGGGCGAACTTGGTCAATCCGCTGTCCCACAGACTAAAGTTGAGAATCGCAACCTGCTCCCGCTGGCTCTGATCATCATCTTCGGCATTTTTGCCTCGACGATGCCGCAGCCGCAGGCGCTGGGGAAGCTTCCGCTGCAGTTTCTCCTTAAGAACGATGTGCACGTCACTCGCGAGCAGATGGCCACGTTCTTCTTCTGGTGTGGCTTGGCGTGGTACCTGAAGCCGTTTGCAGGCATCCTGACGGACGCGTTTCCGTTTTTTGGTACACGTCGCCGGCACTACCTGCTGTTCAGTTCAGTGCTGACAGCATTGAGCTGGATAGGCATGGCTTTTCTTCCGCATACCTACGGGGCGCTGCTTTTGGGTTCAATGATCGTGAATTTGTTCATGGTCATGGCTTCAACAGTCACCGGTGCCTATCTTGTTGAGGCAGGTCAGCGCATGAGCGCTACGGGTCGCCTCACCGCTCTGCGAATGGTCGTGTACAACTTCTGCACTCTGATTCAGGGGCCACTCGGCGGTTTGTTGGCAACAGTTGGATTCACGTGGGCGACCGGAGCGAATGCCGCGCTGGCTCTGACGATCTTTCCCATTGCTTACTTTTACTTGAAGGAGCAGCGTGCCGCTCAAAACCGACGCAGCGTCGTTTTTCAAGCTGCCGGCCATCAGTTGAAGACCATCGTGCGGTCCAAAAACCTTTGGCTGGCGCTTCTCTTTATTGCCTTGTTTTATTTCTCGCCCGGATTTAGCACGCCGCTTTTCTATATGCAGACGGATGAACTGCATTTCTCCAAGCAGGCGATCGGAAATCTAGGCGTCTTCGGAGGCGCGTCCGCAATTCTGGCAGCAATCCTCTACAGCCAACTGATTAAGCGGTTCCCTATTCGCATCCTGCTATTGGTCTCGATAGCGACATCAGCCGCCGGAACTTTGCTTTACCTCTTTTATTCAAGCTGGATTCGGGCGCTATTAATTGAATCTCAAAATGGGTTTTTTTTCGGGCTGGCCGAAATTACCATTCTGGATCTCGCGGCGCGGGCTACGCCTAAGGGTTGCGAAGGTCTTGGGTACTCGCTGATGCTCTCCATTCGGAACATTGCTTTGTTTGGCGCCGACGTAGTCGGCTCATACCTGGCGGATCACAAATGGCCGTTCGCCAACCTTGTCTATCTGAATGCCGGCACGACAGCGGTCGTATTAATCCTGCTGCCTCTCCTTCCCGCTGTCCTGATGCAAAGCAAGGACGCTGCCTTGAGCAAGGGCAATTCGGATGAGAGCCCCTCCGGTGATTAGCATAGCTGTCAATTAAATTCGATCGCTAAGCTCAAAATGGTTGGATTTCCATCCCGAAGTCGCGCACGACGCCACCCCGAGCCATCGCCCCATTTTACCCAAAAAAACAACATCGGTCGAAGGTGGCCACGGAGTGTCATTTTCCTTCAAAAAAGAATCCTGCCGAGGAATGCCCGCATCACGCCGTTAAATTGCTCCGGTCTTTGCAGCGGCGCGAAATGGCTCACGCCGTGCAGGAGGATCAATTCTCCTCCTGGAATACTCCGAACGAGGTATTCGAACCGCGCGTTTAACGTCACGGGCCCGCTGTGTGTTCACAGCAATTGCGGAAAATCTTCCGGTCGCGCCACGGATTCAACTTCGATAGGTTTTATGATCTCAGGATCATCATTCCGGGGGGTGTTTATCCGAGCACTAATCGGCCAGGCTTTCATGCGATCTGCCGGGAAGGGAACAAGGATCTCTTCGCCGGCCTCTCCGGATAACCAAGCATCGTGATTGCCAGTCGCCTCGCCTTTGGAATTTCCGAGTTCAGCGATGGGCGGCTGCCTCAAGGACGAACGATATCATACACCGCGCCGGGAATTTGTCGGCGGCTACTACATGCAGACCCTACACCTTGGCCCGTTAAGGAATCAGCTGTCTTTACAGTCCTTTGCGCCAGCCCACAGCATCTTCATTTTACACATAGTTTGGGCACCGACGCGGATTGGCGGCATGGCTTTAACCCCTTTGTCCGGAATATACTCAATTAGTCCGCCTCCATCTTCCTTCATCGGGCTGAACATAATTCCTGCGGAATCGTGCCAATCTTTGTCGTTCAGTCCAGCGGAATGAATGAATTCGTGGACCACGATCATTTCCTTTTGACCGTCAGTTGCCTTCTTGATCTTGCCGGGCAGAAACACAGCGGCAAAGAAGATTACCCCCAACTTCGGGTCCGTAAATGTGGTGGACTGACCGTGGAGGGCGTCGCCTTTAAAGTCTGAATCGGTGGAGGCTGTGTCACCATAGTACTTGTAGTTTTCACTAGGGCCATTGGCGAACAGCAGCACGATGTTCGCGGCCTTCTCTTCTTTTTCCGCGACAATGGTTACGCCGAACCCGAGACTGTTAAAGGTCTTTATTGCCGCAGCCACAGGAACGGACCAGGCGGTGGCTTTGTTAAACGCTGTCAGCTGTCCCGTTTTCTTTATCCTTTTCAACCATTCCTGTGGCATCTTGAGCGCTTTCTATTCAGTTAATGTTGCGAAGACGACGAGTTGTTGCACGCACTTGTTTGCTGAGCAGCGCGGCGATCGCCGGCATGCAATATCAACCGCTTTCTTTCTCGAGCAATTACCCGATCGAAGGATTTATTTTTGGCGTGAACTCAGTCTAGCCAAAGAAAAAGACGCCGTAGCGGTCAAAGCCGAAGCCGAGAAACAGAGACACGATTGGGCTGCGAAATCAGCAGGAGGATGCAAGTCGCTAAACGACGCAATGTAAAGCTTGTTATTACAAATCTGTAAATGTAAAACGCTCCATGCGGGTGATGCGGCCCGACAACGGCGAAGGACTCCCGCAGCAGATCGTTAGCCGACGAACAATTTAAATCCCCCCAGAGGAGACAATGAAACGCGGCATTCGGCAACTCGCGGCAGATGCTCGTATACACCAAGGCCGGCAACAGCGCGCGGCTGGCAATGCCGGCCTGCACGATGACGCCGAACGCGAGTATGCTTACGGCCCTGCCCAAGGGCTGCCGAATACGAAGGTCGGCACTTGCGCCCCAGGCACTCTACGACGAGGCGAAGAAGGATGGTTGGTTCGTCATCAGCATGAAGAACGACTGGAAGCGTATTTTCGCCTTCGAGAACTGACCGGCTTTTCGCCCCAGCGCGACGAGAGACGCCGCTCAACACAGCTTCATCCTGCACAACCCTCCTATGCATTATCTCTGGAGACAACAGCCAAGTTACCCGTCCGGTTAAAAGCCAATCTTCTCTCACAAAATAAGCGTCTTCGGACCAAACAACCCCAAGAACTAAATATGAAGTACAAACAAAAAGTGCTCAGTCACTGTTTGCCCATATTGACAGCCAGATAGCGGCGCTTCGCTCGCGCCTTGAACAACAGCCAACTGACCTGCAACGGAGCCCAAGGGATTTAGGAGACGGTGCACTAGCGCCCCAAAGGGAAATTTCCAAAATCTGAATTTTTCTACGGTATTTGCTTGCTTGGGTGCGAAGGTGTTTCCAGACCACATAATTCGGTCGGTCCAATCGAGTCAGTTAGTTGACCCCGTTGCTGATTGATTCTATTGTTTCTTTCCCTGCATGATCTCTGACGTCGGCTTACGCCGCCCCGTCGTCGAAGGAGCTGGTCCGCAAAGGCCCGCTGGGCCTGTAGGTGCTGATGACGACGCCCGAGGACGCAGCCTTCGTGTCGACGTGCGCGAGTTCGCGTGGCGGGGCTCCTTCCGAAAAGAAACGTTTGCCTGTGCCTAACAGGATCGGATAGACGAGCAGCAAGACCTCGTCAGCAAGCCCGTGTTCGAGCAGCACCGGTGTCAGCGTCGAGCTGCCCCAGACGATCAGGTCCGGCCCGTCCTTCGCCCTGATGCGGCGAACGCCCTCGACGATGTCCGGTCCGAGGTCTTCGACCGGCCCCCATCCGAGACTGTCCGGCCTGTGGGTCGCGACGTATTTCGTCGCCGCGTTAAGACTGTCTGCCATCGAACTGTTCTCGGCTTTCGGCCAATAGTCGCTCCAGATATCGTAGGTTCGGCGGCCCAGCAGCAGATCGAAAGCCTCGCCGTGAGCCGCGTCGATGGTCTCTCCCACGGCCGGGTCGGAATGCGGCACCGCCCATCCGCCGTGGGGGTAGTCGCCGTCTTCCTTCGGCCCGCCGGGGGCCTGGATCACGCCGTCCAGCGAGATATGTTCGATGATCCTGATCCTTCTCATGGCGTCTCTACGCCAAACTAGCAAAGGGAGTGGCTCGACACAACTACGCTCGGGCTTCCCTACCCACATTCAGTGGCCCGCCACTGCGCTGATCGAGGGTTTGCAAAGGACAACAGCATAGGTCCTCGTAAACGCCCCAGGGTCTTGAAAACCACATGAGCGAGAAGTCGCCGATTCGCCGAAGTGGTTTTCCGAAGTTGGGAATGATATGTAGGCTTATCGGAAAAGTCGATTGGCAATGCGCCCCTGATGGCCTGGGCAGCGACAATGTCTCGGTGTCGCCGAATTGAGTGCAGTAAGGTGCAAACCTCAGAGACAATGATCGACCTTGCCGCAATCCGCCTTATGCTAAACCGGATCGCCCTTGCATGAAACTTTTCAAACACCCTCTGAGGATTTCGAGGTTAGCGGCCACGGCCATTTCTTTGCTTTATGAATGCTGAATCTCTTCTCATTTCGCGGGCACGATTCGACGCGGTCATTTTCGATCTCGATGGCGTCGTTACAAAGACCGCACGCGTCCACGCGGCTTCTTGGAAACGGCTTTTCGATAACTATCTGCGGGAACGCGCGACGCGAGAAGGCGTGGAGTTTAGCCCGTTCGATGCGCGCGAAGATTACCTCCGGTATGTGGATGGCAAACCGCGCTATGACGGCGTGCAGAGTTTTCTGGAATCGCGCGGAATCGCGCTGCCGCGCGGCAAGCCGGAGGACGCCGCCGAGATGGAAACGGTCTGTGGATTAGGCAACCGCAAGAACGCGCTCTTTCTCGCGGAACTCAAAGAGCATGGCGTCGAGCCTTACGAAACGACCATCTGCTTCATTCGCCAACTGCGGGCGCGCGGCTTCAAGACGGCGATCATTTCCTCAAGCAAGAATTGCGCGACTGTGCTCGAGGCCGTCGGCGCGACGGAGCTTTTCAATGCGTGGGTGGATGGCGTCGAGTCGGCGCGCATCGGCATCGCGGGGAAGCCGGCGCCTGGTATTTTCCTCGAAGCCGCGCGGCGTCTCGGGGTCGGGCCGGCGCGGGCGGTGGTGGTCGAAGACGCGATTTCCGGCGTGGAGGCGGGACGAGCGGGCGGATTCGGCTGCGTCGTCGGAGTCAATCGCGGCGGCGATCCGGCCCGACTCGCGGAGAATGGCGCGAGCGTCGTGGTGGCGGATCTTTCCGAACTCAAGGTGGGAACGGACGCGCGGGAGCTGCCGTCCGCTCTCGAACGGCTCGACGCGATCGCGCCCGGCCATGATCGGCGACTGGCCGTTTTCCTCGATTACGACGGCACGCTCACACCGATCGTTCCGCGGCCGGAGGACGCGGTGCTCGCGCCGGAGGTGCGCGAGACGGTGGCGCAGCTTGCGCGGCTTTGCACCGTGGCGATCATCAGCGGGCGCGATCTGGCCAACGTGCGCGCGCTCGTCGGGGTGGAAGGACTCGTCTATGCCGGCAGCCACGGCTTTGACATCGCGGGGCCGCGTGGTTCGCTCGCCAGTAACAGCAAGGGCGATGATTTTCTGCCGGTGCTGGAGATGGCGGAGAGGGAATTGCGCGATGCTCTCGACGGCGTTCCGGGAAGTCAGGTCGAACGCAAAAAATACTCAATCGCGGTGCATTACCGAAACGTCGCGGAAGACAGGCTCGCGGTGCTGGAGTCGGCGGTGGATCGCGCGTTGCGTCAGCATCCCGATCTGCGTGATCTGCCGGGAAAGAAAGTGCATGACCTTCAACCGCGCATCGAATGGGACAAAGGAAAGGCGCTGCTGCATTTGCTGAAGACCCTTGGGCTCGATCAACCGGACGTGCTGCCAATTTACATCGGCGACGACATTACCGACGAAGATGCCTTCTCGGCCTTGGCGGAGCGCGGTATCGGAATCGTCGTGCGCGACGAGCCGCGCACCACCGCCGCCAGTCTCGCGCTGGAAAATCCCGGCGACGTGCATCGCTTTCTGGCCGCGCTTTGCCGCCGATCTGGAAGGGAGCCGGCCATCAACCCGTGGGTGCTTTCCTACGAAGGTTTCGATCCCGCGCACGAAGGGCTGCGCGAGGCGCTGTGCGCGCTGGGCAACGGATACTTCGTCACGCGCGGCGCGGCAGCGAAGAGTGGCGCGGATGACATTCACTATCCCGGAACCTATCTCGCGGGCGGTTACAATCGCCTCACCACCGAAATCGCCGGACGCAAAATCGAAAACGAAGACCTCGTGAACATGCCGAACTGGCGCGTGCTCGAATTCCGCATCGGGGATGGAAAATGGTTTCGTCCACGCGACGCGGAGATGCTCGCCTACACGCAAGAGCTCGATTTGCGGCGCGGCGTGCTTGCGCGCACGATGCGTTTTCGCGACGAGCAGGGCCGCGAGACGAGCGTGCAAAACCGCCAGCTCGTGAGCATGGCGGAGCCTCACATGGCTGGGAAGGAAACGACATTCACCGCGGAGAACTGGTCGGGCCGCATCGAGTTCCGCAGCGCGCTCGACGGCACGGTGGTGAACGCGGGAGTGAAACGTTACCAATCGCTCGCGAACAAACATTTGGAGCCGGTCGAGACCGGACGTGTGGGCGCGGATGCCATTTATCTAAAGGTGCGCACCAGCCAGTCGCGTCTCGAAATCGCGCAGGCCGCGCGCACCCGGATTTTCCGCGACGGCGCGGAGTTGGAAATCGAGCGCGCGACCGAAGAAGACGCGGGCCGCATCGCGCAGACGTTCGCGGTGGAGCTGGAGAAAGGCCGCGCCGTCACCATCGAAGAGGTGATGGCAATGTTCACGTCGCGCGACCGTGCGATCTCCGAATGC
The DNA here is from genome assembly GCA_963742335.1 of uncultured Verrucomicrobiae bacterium. Classification (GTDB taxonomy): domain Bacteria; phylum Verrucomicrobiota; class Verrucomicrobiia; order Chthoniobacterales; family JAFAMB01; genus JAFAMB01. The sequence goes on along the minus strand of CAVULL010000004.1, from coordinate 73,228 downwards.
GGAATCGAGGCGCGCAACGAGATGCAATGCGCGGAGCGGTTCGGGAAACTGCTGTCCGTACACGTCGCCGCATGGGAACAGCTCTGGCGGCGCTTCGACATCGCCATCGAGCAACCCGATGGCCGGGGCGAGACGCGGATGATCCTGCACCTGCACATCTTTCATCTGCTCCAGACCACCTCGCCGCATACCATCGGACTCGATGCCGGCGTGCCGGCACGCGGCTGGCATGGCGAGGCTTATCGCGGGCATATCTTTTGGGACGAGTTGTTCATCTTCCCGCTGCTCAATTTCCACATCCCGGAAATCACGCGCTCACTGCTGCTCTATCGCTACCGCCGCTTGAAAGAAGCGCGCCGCGCCGCGTGCTCCGCCGGCTATCGCGGCGCGATGTTTCCGTGGCAGAGCGGCAGCAATGGCCGCGAGGAAAGTCAGGTCCTGCATCTCAACCCGCGATCTAGCCGGTGGATTCCCGATGAAACGCTGCTCCAGCGCCACGTCAACGCGGCCATTGCCTATAACATCTGGCAGTATTCCGAAGTGACGCGCGACAGCGACTTTCTCCACTTTGCCGGCTCGGAGATGTTCCTGGAAATCGCGAAGTTCTGGGCCAGCATCGCGACTTACAACGAAAGCCTCGATCGCTACGAAATCCTCGGCGTCGTCGGGCCGGATGAATATCACACGCGCATTCCCGGCCGGGAAACGCCGGGGCTCGATAACAACAGTTACACGAACCTGATGGCCGCCTGGATACTCTGGAAGGCGGCCGAACTATTGAAGTTCCTCCCGGATGATCGCCGGCAGGAGTTGACCGAACGGCTCGATATCGACGACGCGGAGATTGAGCGATGGCAAACCGTCAGTCGCAAGATGCGCGTCGTCTTTCATCGCGACGGGATCATTAGTTCATTCGAAGGCTACGAAGCGTTGGAGGAGTTCGATTGGGAAGGTTATGCCAGGAAGTATGGCGACATCCAGCGGCTCGACCGCATCCTGGAAGCGGAAGGCGATTCGGTAAATCGCTACAAGGCATCCAAGCAGGCCGATGTGTTGATGCTCTTCTATCTCTTCTCCGCCGAGACCTTGCGAGCGCTTTTCGAGCGGCTCGGCTACCCGTTTGACGCCGGCACGATTCAAAGGAACATCGACTATTACCTTCGCCGCACTTCGCACGGCTCGACCTTGAGCAAAGTCATCCACTCATGGGTGCTGGCGCGCTCCGACCGAGAGCGATCGTGGCGGCTCTTCACCGAGGCGCTGCGCAGCGACCTCGAAGACGTCCAAGGCGGCACCACGCCGGAAGGCATCCATCTCGGCGCGATGGCCGGCACCGTCGATTTGCTGGAACGTGGCTACACCGGCATGGAACTGCGCCACGACGCGCTGCACTTCAACCCAGCGCTGCCGAGCCACCTTGCCGCGCTTAAAATGCAAATCCGTTATCGCGGCCATTCACTAGCCATCGAAGTGCGAAAGGGAGAGTTGGTCGTTAGTTCGATGAAGACAGACAAAGGGCCGATCAACATTGGCTGCGGCGATGCTTTGCGGGAACTCAAGCCAGGCGAAATTGCGAAGTTTAGGTTGCAATGAAGGCTAAATTTCCAACAAAGGTGCCAAAAGCGACATAGAAATCGCGCCGGCAGAGCGTAGCCTTGGACAGATTCAGTTCGTGCTTTTTTGAGCCCGTGGTGCAGAGATCGGCTCCAGTTGCTATCGCAACCCCTGCTCCGACGTGCGGGCCCAAGTGCCGCTCAAAATTGGTCACGAACCGTCGGATGCGACATGCCTTTGGCTAGGGACTGAACGCCACGGAATCAGGAATGTCCCCCGCGGGGAAGGGCGACCCGGGTACGGGCGTCAGGACCCCGTTGGCATCGATGCGATAGGCCGAAACGTTGTCGCTGGTCCGGTTTGCCACGTAGACGAACCGGCCCAAGGGGTCCACCGCCACGGAAAGGGGATCGATCCCCGCCGTGAAGGGCGACCCGGCGAGAGGCGTCAGGACCCCGTTGGCACCGATGCGATAGGCCGAGACGTTGCCGCCCTGGTTTGCCAGGTAGGCAAACTCGGCTCGTAGCGATGCAGGCAGAAGGGCCACAAAGCTAATAACAAGAGGTAACAATATGTTTACACATCCTTTTCTCCTGGTGATCGACAGGCATCGCTTATAAAACCGGGGTATAATGATATTACTCATAGTGTCACCAACCTAACTATTGTAAGGGAGTACAACGGTGCTATGCCACCTGCTCCTATAAGCACCTCGCTTTTGCGCCGCGCCCTATTTTCCTATCTGATCGCATGTTGATCCTCTATAAATAGGGATCCTGCGTCTCATCTAACAGAGCCGAACTTTTCCGGTCAGCATTTGATGAAGTCCCTCGCCGTCGCCGATAAGTACGGCTACGCACGCTACGTGGCAAATCAGACATACTATTCGTTGATCGGCCGCGATTATGAATGGGAACTCCTGCCGCTTGCCTTAGACCAGAAGGTCGGCGCTGTGGTCTGGAGTCCGCTCGGTTGGGGACGATTGACCGGCAAAATCCGGCGCGGTCAACCGAGACCGGAACAAAGCCGCCTGAACACGAAAATTGCCGCTGATGCCGGTCCGCAGGTGAGTGACGAATACCTCTTTGGCGTAATTGATGGTCTGGATGAAGTGGCGACCGAGACAAAAAAATCGGTCCCGCAAATCGCATTGAACTGGCTGCTTCAGCGACCGAGCGTTGCAACGGTTGTCATTGGCGCGCGCATCGAAGAACAGCTTAAGCAGAACCTAGGCGCGGTCGGTTGGAGTCTCACTCCTGAACAAATGTCCAGATTGGACGCCGCAAGCGCCATCCCAACAGTTTATCCGTACTGGCATCAGAAAGGATTCAGCGAACGGAACCTGTTTCCAACGAACTTAGGGTAAGGCGGAAAATGCGGGCGACGGGGCAATCGCGCGTCGCTCAAGGTCGCATAGGCATTCAGCCAGCGAAATCGTTGGAAGAAATACCTTATTTGCCAGCAGCAGAATAAAGGTATTCAACTTCATATACCGGATAACCTACGTTCGCTCCGTCAAAAACATCCAGGAGTTTTGTCCTGGCGGTCTCAAGCTCTACGATCAAGAAACTAAGTGAGTACATGATATTTAAAGTTCTCCTTTTTGCGATCCACGCGTCATTAGTTAAGCGGTTCAAAAGTTACTCAACTGCCAAAGAGATCAGAATCAAAGCCAGGACCCCGCGACGGCTGGTACCAATTGTCGCCTTCGAAATTCGTAGCCTGCTGGTTAGTGGGAACGGGACTTATCAGCCTGGCGTTAAATCCGGTCCCCGTTGAGGAACAACCCGTCGCAAGGACAACAGTCGTCCCAAGAGCTACTGCGAGTAACGCCGCGCGCCTGATGTGGACCAAAATAGCTCCGGAACAATGACTGCTAATCAAACTAGCATGGACCGGAGGACATGGCGTGTTAACTATGTAATTATTCATTTTCGATGACTCCATAGTTAAGTACCGTTGTGCGTCTACGTTTATTCCCCCAGAGCAGCGCCGATTTGACCGTCGTCGTCTGCCTTGTTTGCCGCGGCCAAGAACTCCGTGGCGTTGCATGGATGTAAGGGCGTCGGCGTTGAAGGCCGCGATAATTGAGCTGATGCGCCACCACGCGAATCGGGTGGTTTGATCTCAAGTGATTGCCGGTTTTAGCCGTATATTTTGACCCGGGATGAGTTCAATCCTGCAATCTCGCAGTAGAACAGCGAGAACCGATTTGAGTTCCATCCAGTCCAAGCAGGCTTCGGTATCTCACTCATTCCCGAGCAGGTGCAGCTTCGCTCGCGACGTTCGCTGTACCTCCCTGGCATCTAGATCCAGTGAGCGTATGGACATGTTCGAAGGATGTGTCACGGTTGTACCACGCACATCCAATTCCCTGTTCACGCACAGATAATAGCGTTCTTGAGGAACGTCTTCGCCGACGTGCAAGTGCCAAACTTTGTTGATCGTCTCCTGTTCTGCCTTTGTCAGCCACTCGCGCTGTAGCAGATACCCGGTCCAAGAAGGAACCATCATCTCGATGCGGTAGATATTGGAGCGGGTCAGATCCTCGTCCAGACGCCAAGCGAATGCGCCGTTTCGGCGGTGAATTAAACGCACCTCGCGCACCAGCCGAAGAAATTCACGTCCGCGCATCCGGTCGACCTCAATTTCGAACGTTATCGCAACCGGTCCGTCGCGAGGTTGAGGATTATTAACCAGAGGCATCATCACGCAGTTGATCGGAGGCGGATCAAAGCTCAGCGATGTCGTAAAGTTGATTGATAAAGGAATGGCGAGGAAAAGACTGAGGGCCATCGCGACAGCGGCAACAACCAGGGTGACGTTAACTCCGGCAGCCTGGCTAGAGAAGCCCCAGACAATACCTCCCAAAGCGATGGCGCCTTGCGACACCATGATGACGGTGGCGTTCATGCGGCCTCGTGCCCAGCTTGGCATTGTGCGCTGGGCCGCTACCCAGAGTTCGGCAGCAGACAGTGTCCATCCGGCACCGGCAAGCGCCGCGACAACCAGGAAAAGTTCTCTCTGCCGAACAAGTGCCATTAGTACGTAAACCAACACCACAAGCAAATTCCCTAGGACGATGAGCGTATTCGAAGAGAGTTTCTCACGGGCCCGTGACAGAACGAAGACTGCGCTGAAAACTGAACCGGCCCCCATGGAGGTGAACAGCAGACCGAGGCTACAGGGTTGAAGTCGAAGTTCAAAGCAAAATGGCAAACCAGAGCTTCCGATACACCGGATTCCGAAGCGCGGCGAAAGTCGAGGTTTTATTCAGATGAACATTCATAGTCGATCGCTTTCAATCCACCCAGTTCGCTAACTCTTTTCTAGGAGAGATTCCGCGGCGGCCGAGAGCTGTGCTGGTCATGGACAAGCACGATGAGAAGGAGGATAAATAGATCGGGTCCACCTAGATTCCCGATCCCTAGCGCAAGTATATTCATTACTATCTAAACTGGCCGCGGCCTATATTTTATTCCCCAGAACCGAAGCATAGTTTCGGTAATGCAATAGATCGCTATCTACGATCCTGAGCCCCTGCCGCCATCCGGAGAAATCCGCATCGCCTAAAGCTTTCACTGCTCGCTGCCGGCTGGGCCCCGGATTAAGGAGCGTCGCTCGCAGTTGACGCGATTACTAAGCTCGATCTCTTGCAGTTCCTGGGAAGGAACGGTGGGGCATCATTGGGTATCCGACTTCAAGACTGCTGCATTTCCAGATCTGCAAAAGCTCTCAGGTCCTCCGCATTCACGTCGGAGACCGCCCAGAACGCGAAGCCATCACGATCCCAATGCGACACATTATAGCCGTCTTTAGTGAAGCTTTCCACGGCTGTGTTCCGACCAGATTCCGAGGGCCAGGTAAACAAGTTAATAATATGTAGCCTGCGTTGGTAAACGAGTGCCGCTACCTCCCGACCGTTGAGATAATCCAAGCGACCTCCGGTCAAGCGGAAGCCGCGCTCGGCAAAATCGTGAACGGGTGGCGCGAATTTCAGCTTTCCGTCGAACCAGGGTTTGACCGTATGCTGATCGGTCGAGGGGACATCGAAAAGATGAGCGGCGAGCAAGGAGCGAACGTGATTGGAGATCACCTCCTGCGCGAGTGTGTCGCCGTGCGAGCGATCAAAAACTCCCCCTTGATTCAGGAAGGCCAGCCCGAGCATAACGGCGATTGTTGCCGCCAGGGCTAACGGAATCGTGAACCAGGGAACGACAAATTTACTGCCGGATCGTGGCTTGACATCGGATCTAGGAAGCGGAAGAGCAGATTGAATCCTCCCAAGAAGTGAATCTGGGACTTCAAATCGAACCTGCGGATTGTCGAGCAAAGCTCCCACGGCCTTTCTGGACTCGAGAAGCTGCCGGCAGTCGAGGCATTCACGCAAATGCTGCTTCACGAGGATGGTCGAGGAGATGTCCAACTCATTATCGATATAAGCATCGATGTAATCGTGGCATTCTTGGCAATTCATAGTTGGTCGTGCTGCTTTCGTTCCGACAACAGGAGGTAGAGCTGATGCCGGGCACGCGCAAGACGCGACATTACCGTACCAAGAGGAACACCACTGACCTCAGAGATTTCCTTGTAGGATAAGCCCTCTAATTCCCGAAGAGCCACCACTTCGCGAAAATCGACCGGCAACGCTGCAATTGCCTCGCGCACCGATTCCACCGTCGCCTTTTTAGCAAGGCTGACCGGAGGAAGGGGGAAGGTATCTTCGATCTCGTCGGCTTCCGAGTCTAAGGGCACTTGTTTTTGTTTTAGATCATGAGCTCCCAGCACGGTATAGCAGGTGTTTCGCACGATGCGCAGGAACCAGGCGCGGCAATTTGTTCCCTCGTGGAAGCTACCAAAAAAGCGATATGCCCTCAGGTATGACTCCTGCACCTTATCTTCGGCATCTTCCTGGTTTTTCATCAGCCAACGACTTAGGTTGTACGCATCTTTCATGAGCGGCAAAAGCAGAGTTTCAAAACGGGTGCGAGTTTGCTCGTCATTCATTGCCGACGGCTAGCCTACAATCAAACATACCGGCTTTCGTTGAAGTTTATTCCTCAGTCCCGTTTTTTCGCGCGGCAGGAATAATTTCTGATCTCAACCGGTAGGTACCTGATGATGGGTGCGCTACGGCACGCCCAATCCCTATCAACCAGAGTACAAACCACTATGTCAGACTTCATCGAAACTGTGCTCACTGCCATGGTCAAGACGCGGATGGAGGCGAGGAAGCTCCAAGCTTACTGAAGCTCCAAATTAGCGAGCGCATATGGCTCTCGTTATCCAGAGCGGGATAAAGGATGAGATGCCGTCATTCGCCAAGAAATACAACGAGCAGGATACTGCCGCGATCGTGGCTTACCTGAAGACGCTCCATTGATAAGGACCAGGAGTCAATAAGGCAAACCCCCGAAAGCTGCTCTATGAAGCTAATTCTCCGACGTGTTTTGATTGGTTTGGTTTGCGGCACGGTTTCGAGCCCTTTTCTTTGCTTGGCTGTCAGAGATATCGGCTTAGGAGTGTTTCTCGGCGCTCTGCTCGGCATCGCGCAAATCTTCGCGTTCTTCGACCTGAGAGGTGGTTCGGCCATAGATCGCGCGATGACTTGTGCCGCTCTGGGATTGCCCTTTTGGGCCTCCATCAACGTCATACTTCTCCCGTTGGTCAGAGGACAACAGCCACAATGGGCAGCTGAGGAAATGAGGGCACTTTTTCCGGCATTAATTTGTTGGCTGTTATCCTGCTTCTTTCTGGGAATCCTGTCCCAAGCAGCGCGGGAGCTCGCCCAACATTTTCTCGGTTCGGAATCACCGGTCCGCGCGATCTCCCGTCCGGAAAAAGTGACCCAGGTAGTTATTTTGGGCGGTGGGTTCGCCGGGGTCACAACGGCGGAGCGTCTCGAAAGACAGTTTCGCGGCGATCCGACAGTATCTTTCACCCTGATTAGCGAGACAAATTCATGGCTGTTCACGCCGATGCTTGTTGAAGTTGCCACTAGCGGCTTGGAACCCACGCATATTACCACTCCTTTGCGGACAAGCCTGAAACGGACACGGGTTTTGCGCAGCCGTGTTAACAGGATCCATCTCGAAGGCAGGCGGGTGCACCTGAACGATGACGGGACACAAATCGGACTTCCCTATGATCATCTGGTTCTTGCTCTTGGTTCAGTCTCTAACTACCTAGGCAACACTGCAGTTGCCGAAAACGCACTGGAGTTCAAAACGCTTGGGGACGCAATGCGCCTCCGTAGCCACGTGATCGACGTCTTTGAGCGTGCTGATGCAGAGCCCGATCCAGAGTGCCGCCGAGCATTGCTTACATTCGTGGTGGCTGGCGGGGGCTTTTCAGGGGCGGAACTCGCCGGCGGCTTAAATGATTTCGCGAGAGGTATCATCGCCGATTACCCAAATCTATCGACGGATGACCTCCGCATTATCCTCGTCCATTCACGGGAACGAATTTTACCCGAATTGAGTGAGTCTCTAGCTGATTACGCGATGCATCGAATGCGTGAAAGAGGTGTTACTTTCAAACTAAACACGCGGGTTGTCGACGCGAGATCCGGTTCCATAAGCCTAAACCCGTCAGAAGAAATCGCGACGGAAACATTTGTCTGGACCGCCGGTGCTACACCGAATCCGATCCTTAAAGAGCTGCCGCTTAAACACGATAGCCGAGGTGCCGTGTTGGTCGACCGGACGCTGGCAGTGCCAGACTATGGGAATGTTTGGGCCCTCGGTGACTGTGCATCGGTGCCCGATATGAAGACGGGTAAAAGCTGTCCGCCGACCGCTCAGGTCGCAACCAGAGAGGCGGTTGTGCTGGCTCATAATATTCGCGCTTGCCTGCTTGCCCATCCTCTCAAGGAATTCTGTTTTAAATCGCTCGGCACTTTGTGCATAGTCGGCTACCACACAGCTTGCGCCGAGATCAGGGGACGAAAATTCAGCGGCTTGTTCGCCTGGCTTTTATGGCGTGGAATCTATCTGAGCAAATTGCCCGGCTTGGAACGCAAAGTGCGAGTTTTAACCGACTGGACGCTGGAACTCTTTTTTCCCCGAGACATCGTGCAAACCATTGATTTCAACGATTCTGGCATGCGCCAAAAGGGTCCAAAAGTGGCAGTCACGTGAAAAAAGCCATCTTTTGCTGTCTGCCTGTTGGCGCGGCCGGCGGCGCTTTCCTAAGTCTCGCCGGATTGGTCGCACCTCTCACCGGATTGCTCCTGGGCTGTATTTACGGATTGATTTTTTGCCTGGTTGCCAGGCCACGCGCGAATACGCCTGGCGCCGGTCTTTTATGGGGCCTTGCTTTCGCGATGGTGTTTTGGCTAGTGGGGTCGGCAACGATGGGGCCTTTGTTTGCGTCCTCCTCCCCAGCATCGACAATGGTGCTAGACAAAGTGCGAGCTCGTTTCCCAGACCTGGTCGGTTACATCATATTTTTTGGCGCTCCACTTGGCATTGTTCTTGGAACCGTGAATCGGGGACGAGCACCAGATCAACCCGGGGAAGCGAAATTCAGCTTGTCCCGAGCCGTGGTGGTGGGCGGGCTAGCGGGACTGCTGGGCGGATGGGCCTTTGGTCAGTGGATGGCGAAAATAAATCATTTTCCTCTGATCGCGGGCCTTATTCATCTTAGCTCTCGCAACGCTGGGATTGCATTACATTTTGTCTTCGCCTTCATCATCGGCGCCTCCTTTGGATTGCTTTTTCAGCGGGATGTTCGCGGGTACGGATCCTGCCTGGGGTGGGGGTTTGGTTACGGGATTTTCTGGTGGTTTCTGGGGCCGATGACGCTCATGCCACTCTGGCAAGGACGCAGCTTGGACTGGTCTTATCAGCACGGTCAGGAATTGTATGGATCACTCGTAGGACATACTGTGTACGGCCTGATTGTAGGCGTAATCTACGCCACCGCTGACCGACTTTGGATTGCTCTATTTATCGAAAGCGATCCCATCAATCGCCAACCGGAAGCGCCTGGTTCACGCACGGTCCGATCCATCGGTTGGGGTGCACTTGCCGGGCTGATTGGGGGGTTGGTGCTCTTGCCGATCATGATAATTGTCACCGGCCTGTCGCAGTTAGCCGGATTTGTCGGTGGTACATCGCCGGTTGTCGGTGTGATTGTTCATCTGTTCATCAGCGGAATGATTGGTATCAGTTATGGACTGCTCTTTGAACATGAGTCGCCCGACTTTGCTGCTGGCATCGCATGGGGGCTCCTCTACGGTCTGGTGTGGTGGTTTGTCGGCAGGTTGACCCTTTTTCCTATTTTGCAGGGACTCTCTTTTACCTGGACGCATGAAGCAGCCGCTGACGCTCTTCCCTTATTGATTGGTCATCTAATTTATGGCGTGGTCACCGCTGTTGTTTTCCTGGTGTTCGAACGACGCCATCGGGATTGGATGTTACTAGACCCCCGTTTCGCGTCGAGGCACGCGCGCCTGCGCCGACCCACCGGAACACCGGCTCCAGCGCTCTGGCTATTTGCTGTGGGCCTTGGAGTGCTGCTCCAAATCGTTCTCATTTGAACATTCTTTTTGATGATTGTCTTGAGCTCCTCTGAGCGCTCGTTTGCATTCTCCCCAGATTAGCTGTTAGCCTCCACTGACCCCACCAGCAAGACGCCGGTAGGAAGCGCGCAGAAAGTACCGTCCAGTAGCCCCGTGAGCGGAATAATTGACCTCTCGGCTTGCGACTAGATACCCGCACCGAAGTGAAAACCATCCGCCGCTTTCGGCCTCGGAATAAATCCGGACGAAGCAAGGTAATTAACTATGGAGTCCTTACATGAGAATGAATAAATACATAGTTAAAACGACGTGTCCTCCGGACAATGCTAGGTTGATTAGCAGTCGTTGTTCCGGAGCCATTTTGGTCCACATCAGGCAGGCGTCGATACCAGCGGTAATGCTTGCACTTGCTGTTGTGCTTGAAACAGGTTGTTCTTCAACAGGCGCCGGATTTAGCCCATTGCTGATAAGAGGTCCACTACCTGCTGCCCAGCAAAGTTCCGGGCTCGAGGAGAACGGTTGGAATCAACCCCCACGGAGCCCCGAATTTAACGATCTTGTGGCAGTTGAGTAATCGGGAACATCCTAACAACAACGTGCTGAAAGCGAATGATGCAAAATCTGTAAAATCCACTCACTTAGTTCGTTCACACTTGATCTGCAGACCGAGAGAGAAGACTGCGGAATGTTTTTGAGGTACATAGGAAGCAAAAACCGTCCTTGAATTCAAAAGAGGACGTAACCGAAAGTGCAAAGTGAATTATGATCAAACGCTGTATACTTCACATCTTGGAGCACGGAACCGTTCCAGCTGTCGCTTTAGCCTTGGCTATCGCTCCCACTAACAGCAGGAGCTGGCAAAGACACGACCTCACCGAACCTACAAAGGGAGTGACAAAAATACTGTTTTCGACGCCCAGGGCAGATACGATGACCTTGGTGACGAAAGACCGCGAGCCCGTCTTAGTTTCTACGGAGGCTCGACCCCTGACGGTCCAACAATTGACCGCACAACCGACCATCGTCAAAGAAATTAAGCTCAAATGACTGCGTGAGAACGTCCGTTGCTGATAATGGCGTTGGCGTGCCTGCTATGCGAATCGAATCTTCAATCGTGGCTTTAGGACGAAAAAGGACGGCCATCGTTCTGGTCTTCATCGCGATGCGCTAATCGCAGAAGAGCTGGGTGGACTTTGAACGGATCATGTGAAGGCTTGGACTAGATCCAATTTCTCGCTTGAGTTACCCATTGCAGAATGAATGATATATGAACGTCCGACAAGCGCGAAGGTGCTGAAATGGAAAAATGAGGCTTAAGGCAGAGGGGGAAACCTTCCTATCAGGCGTTCTCCCAGCAGTGTTGTCACCAGAAGGCCATGCGAATCCAAGCGGGACCGCGCGTCGCGGGGCCAGCCAACGCAGATTTGGATCGAACGTCACAATCGGATTCGCTCCACCTCGCTAAGTGTAATCTCATCCTTGGTCCGGTCGTAGAGCTTGGTTGTTCGCGGAGACTCATGTCCGGCCATTTGCTGGGCATGCTCGAGGCGGCCGTCGTTCTCAAGATAAATCGTGATACCTGTTGCCCGCCAGGTGTGACATCCAACGGGTGTGAGAAAACCTGCCGCCTTGGCCCGCTTCCGGATAGCTGCCCAGGCGTTGTAGCGGTTAAGAGCTCGTCCGGTCACAGCCGTTCCAAGCGAATTAAGGCTCTGGAACAGGGGTTGCCCGCTCTGAAGGCCTGCGGCCACAATGTACTCGTTCAGGATCTGCTCGAGCAGATGATGCACTGGCATCTCGTGCTCCTTGCCGCCTTTTTCATGGAGTCTCAGCCTCCGGCGCGCGCCGTTATGATAATAATCATCGACTTTGAGTTTTAGTACTGCGCTCACACGGGCAAAGCTGTAGAACATCGCGGCGATAAGCGCCAGATCCCGTAAGCCGGACACCGAATCCTTGGGAATTGAATCCAGTAGCGTTTTGGCGTCTTCGCGGCTCCAGACGGGCGTTTTGCCTTTTTTGACCACATACTTTGGCCCGCGAACGGAATGTGCCGGGTTCGATGACGTAATTTGCCGAACAACCAGAAAATCGTACAGCATCCGTACCGCCGCGAGCTTCTGCTTAATGGTCGGTTTGGATCCGGGAAAGTCCTCAATCCAGGCAGCGACATGGAATGGTCGCACGGTCGTGAGTTCTAGGCCATGAGCAGCACACCAGTCAAAAAACTGCCAGCAAGCCCGCGCGTAGGCAGCCCGAGTGTTCCGGTTTCGGATCGTGGAGGTGAAGAAATCAATATAGGTTTCAGTGACTTGCGCACCGGCAGCAGGCTGAATTACCCTTAACGCATTTGCATTCTGCTTGGATCGGGAGACGCCAGCCGTGAATTTCCAGTTCTAGATCCGGCATTCCTTCTTCCTCCGTCGCCTTGACTTTATGGCCCCGCAAAACATGGTAGCCGGCGCAAGCGACTTCAACCAAGACATCAAGGAATTTGCTGGGATGCAAAATCTCCGCTAGGAGCCGCTTTTGGACAGCTTCATCTCCGTAATTGGCAAGGTCTCCCAACGTTTGAGCATCAATAGATCCACGCGTGGCTTGGATCAGGGAGAGGTTGTCACAAAAGGCTGCCAGGAGCGCATTTATAATCTCGTTGTCAGCGGGGAGTTGGACCCGACCGTTTCGAGCGATCAAATCCAGACATCGTTGCCAGCGGACATAGGCTGGATGTTTTAAGTCCTTCCCTTTAGCCTTAGCAAACCACCCGCTAGGAAACAACTCTTCAAGGACTGCTTTCTGAGCTTTTACTACATCTAGCGGCGATTGAAACGGCATCGACGCTCGCACGGAAGTGGCCAAATTCTCGACAAACCAAGGGAGATATTCTGTTCGAGGTCGTCCTCATGCTTGGATACTAAGCTATCGACGAAGATTGCGCTGTCGGAGTTTAACCAGTGCACTGCGAGGATTCGATTAAGCCCGTCGCTGGCGAGACCTTGGTGACGTTCGTTGACCGTGCGCGTGACCAATTCCAGAGAAATGCCCACCGGATGCATCAGGCTCACGCAATATGGGGAGGGTTCGGCGTGTATTATTTTCTCGTTTGTGACAGAGAGAATATGTGAAAGACTCTGCCAACTCAAGACAAAGGTTCTCAGCCGTCTCATGCCGCGTGGGAGCAGTTCGCGCAGAGCCGAAACGGCGATCAATACGTGACGCGCGATCGATGAGCAGGGAAGTTGAGGCCTATGCACGCAATTGCAAAACTTTGTTAGAGCCCTGTAGTGACGTTTTGATGGCTTGGCCGCTGTCATGGCCAGCCAGAGCGCCAGACGCCGCACGTGGACGAGGCTGTGCACGCGGCTGCCCGTAGGACTGCACGGAACACGAATTGTAAGTTCGTAAGTTATTTGCGAATACGAGGCGGTGGCCGTAAATACGCCGTAAATTGGCTGCGCGGCGGTCAGTTATGTTTTGCGAATGGCTGGAGCCGCTGGCATGAAGGTAAGTCAAATCGCGAGGCAACTTGGCCTATGCCGACGGCGGATCGACAAATGGATCCAGCTCGACGAGCTGCCGGAAAGAAGCCGGATGCAGCCGCGCTCGGGAATGCCCGAATCGTTCCGAGACTATTTACATCAGCGTTGGGAGGCAGGCTGTCGGCATGGGCGCAAGCTATTCGCGGAGATGCGGAAGCTCGGCTACAACGGTTGCTACTCGGGACTCGCCAAATTCCTTTCGCCGTGGCGTCAGCCAAAAGCAGAGACCCGAAGAGCGATCTCCGCGTTCCCGGATGCGACGCACCTTGAACCAACATTCTCGACGGGATCCAGACAACTGTCGCCGCAGGTGGCGGTGGCGTTGTTGGGTAAGGTACGCGCCGAGTTGACCAGCCAGCAGACGCAGATCGTCGAGACTCTGAAGCGGCAGTGCCCCACCTTTGCTGTCATGCGCAAGCTGGTTTTTGGTTTTCGCGCGATCCTGCGCGGGGGCAAGGTGACCACCTGCGACAATAACGTTGAAAGAACGCATCGTTGCTAGACACCGGCAATCAATTCTAATATTCTTGCAGTTGTGACTACTCCTCCCATGGTCGTCGGCCTCGATGTTGGGGGCACCAAGACGAACGCGACTCTCCTCGATTCCAAAGGAGTTTTTCTCAATAACCGGATGGTAGAAACACCGAGCCGAGTATTGGAGTGCCCTGAAGCGGCGATTGAAGCAATGGCGAAGGCGATTGAACTCGCCATCGGCGGTGCAGGAGTGGATTGGGAGTCGGTGCGGGTGATTGGCCTCGACACGCCTGGGCCGGCCAGCGCGAACGGGGTCATCTCTTCCAAAGGAGGCACGAACTTTTCCGGCAAAGAATGGTGGGGGTTTGATATCCGGACCGCGGTCGAAGATTTTTTCAAACTACCGGTGGTCTACAACAACGACGCCAATGCCGCCGCTCTCTACGCCCATCAGTGCTTCTTCGGCGAAGATTCGATGCGGCACTCGTCGGTGTCGGCAATCGTCGGTACCGGCCTCGGCGGCGGCGTTGTCGACAACGGTCGCGTCATTCGCGGCTCTTGCGGCATGGCAGGTGAGTTGGGTCATATTCGAATTTCTCTGGAAGATTTGTTGCAGGACGATCAACCGATCCCGAAATGCAACTGTGGTCTTTACGGCGACCTGGAAAGCATTGCGTCGTTGACGGGCATTACGAATAATCTGCTCCCATATTGGTTGTCCAAATACCCGAACCATCCGTTGGCGAACTCCGAGTCGATGATCGCCGCAGCCAAAGCCTTACGAGGCTACGCTGAGAAAGGCGACGAGATGGCGCTCCGTATTTTCGAGCAACAAGCCAAGGCGATCGGGCGTATGTTCAGCATTGCCGCCAATTTTACCGACCCTGACGCCTATTTCGTCGGAGGCGGTATCGTCGAGGCTGAACCCCATTTTCGCGATTGGTGCATGGACATAGTTCGCGCGTCCACCGAGCTGCGCGACGAACAGCGTCAGATCGTCCAGTTCGCGGTAGTCCCTGACCTCGACATGGCAGGCGCACGCGGCTCAGCGCTGGCAGCTTTGCAAATGTTGCGAATCGCTGCAGCATAACGGGATTATCTTAGCCATTTCGTCGTTTGGTGAGGCCAGTGAACAGCATCTTGCCGTCTTTCTTGGGCAAGGATCGTGGCGTCCGATTTTTCCTCTGGGTGGCGATATGCCCTTCAAGCGATCAAGCTCGATCATTCAGGGGGCGATCTGGAGGAGAAGACATATCAAACGCTACGATTTAAGGCCGTCCGGCACGCTTTTCTCTTTAATCGCAAAGGTCAAGGTCGTTACCCGCTCGATCCCAACGCGTAACTTTGCTTTAAGGGTGGGGAAGGGGAGGGTTACCCTCTGGGACGCATCAAAGGTGCCTTGACAGGATGCATATAGGGTCTGTAGCCTGATTCGGATGTCTTCGGATCGATGGTATTTTGGTGCACCTATCCAGGTTTTATCCTTAATCGCAATAATCTGGGCTATAGTTCAGCTTGTCCTACTGGAACTCTGGCCTTTCCTAGTGATATTCCTCGGGTGTATTCTGGTGGCTATTCCTATTGTTATTTGTGAATGGCGTGGAAAAATGTAGCCTCATTTTTTTCACCAAAACAAAAACCTGCGGTCGAATCCGAAGACTGGTGGGTGGAGGATGTCGAAAGGCGACATTAGTCCATTGGATGGAAAAATGATTTGATCCTGTTGATATTACAATCCGTTCCCTCCGCCATCCGCACCAATATTTAAAGCGAAAAAGGCCTTCATCCAGAGGTTGTTCTCGTCCACTCCGATAAAACTTGGGCGTCGACCCAGCTAGCTATAGTTTTTGTTAAAATATTTGGTCACGTCATCGAATGGGATTTTTGTTCCGTCCGTGCCCTGAGACATTAGCAGGTCCTCGGATGCGTTGTTGTCGCCATATAAGCTGCCTTTTGCCACGGTGCCAAAAAAGTGCCCGATCTCGTGAGGCATAGAATGCTGGTCGTCATCACGTCCGTCATCCGATACAAGGGCGAATCCGCCTTTTTGGTTTGTTGTTCCGAAAGTGGCGTTGCCGCCATGGGTTAGGCGGTGAACCAGGAAAATTGTGAAATCGCCCTTCGGCTTCTCTTTATTTCTCAGGTTCTGGAACATCTCCGAAAAATCATCAAATTCGATGATCGGGGGTACCGTAGCTTTCGGACCAGTATTTCCAGTTGCCTTGGCAATCGCGGCTTGATCATCCAATGGCGCCGGATCAAAAGACGCAGGAGAAAAAACAATATTAGTTTGGGGAGTCCAAACGGCGTTTATTCGACTTAGGAGAGTCTTTGCGTCGTAGTTTTTCTCACAATGGAAAACCAGATTACCCTTGTCGCCACGAACTTGCACAGGTCGAATCGACAACTTGAGCGGTCTTGGGCTTAATACAACCACTCGCAAGGATTCCTCTGCTTTCGCTTTTCGGTCCCTTGCAATTCTTACTTTCGTTCCCGCCTCGCCGCCCAAGCCTTTTCCAGTGATCTGGAAAAATCTTGGTCTTCCGGCGAGCTGCAAACCTATTTCAATAGCCATTTTCAGCTGTATTGCCGCAACCGCCCCCGGGTCGCCCATATTCATTGCGGCGGCAAAACCATATATAACGAATTTATCCGAAAGGGCCGCCGCCGCGTCGAGTTCCTTTATTGTCAAGATCCCGCGGTCATCGAATAAGCTCAAAGTTGGCGCACCGAATACCTTGATGATATTCGAGCCGTGGATGGGCAAAATCATGGCTTTAGCGCCCACGTCCAGACCTGAGCTTTTCTGCACTTCACCAAACCGAATAGACATGATGTTCTCTCCTGGTGAGCGCCGAATTCGGAAGCAAGCGCTCGAATTTCGACGGACGCCTAGCAAAGTAATCCCCGGACACTCAGGCGTCTATTACCCGTTGGGATGGCGTCTTCCGAAAAATTAAGCGGGAAGTGAGCAAAACGACTCGACCAAAGGCGATCCTTAAACCGCAAGCGTAGAAGCGAATAAGGACGAGATTTTCTCGCTGGCCTGCGTTAAAATCAAAGTCAATTCGCCTAACCCCCACAATCAGCGGAAAATGAGGCAGCAATGAAGGCGATTGCGACCGAGGCTACGGAGGGATCGATTCCGGCCGAAGATGCACTTCGGCTTGTGATCGATACGACGCCTGCGCTGATCCATACTGGACGGCCCGACGGTTATCTCGATTACTTCAATCAGCGCTGGCTGGAGTTCCTGGGTCTGCCCTTGGAAGAGGTATGCGGTTGGCGATGGACCGGTGCAGTTCACCCCGAAGATGTAGCCGGATTGCTCCAGAAGTGGCACGCAGCTTTGGGGAGTGGAGAGCCGTTAGAGGCCGAGGCGCGCGTGCGGCGTGCGGACGGAGAATATCGGTTGTTGCTCCACCGCAAAGTGCCGCTGCGCAACGAAGGAGGCGCTATTCTTAAGTGGTACGGGTCAAGCGTCGACATCGAGGGGCAAAGGCAGGCTCAGGAAAGGATCCTGCAGGACGAAAGGGAGCGGCTTAGCGCCCTGCTGGCCGAAGCGCAGCGACTCACTCGAATCGGCACCTTTGTGCAGCGATTCACTCGAATCGGCAGCTTTGTGTTCAGGCTCCCTGACGCCACCGAATATTGGTCGCCGGAGTTGTTCCAGATTTTTGGGGTCGACCCGGCGAAAGGACATCCACGGAATATGTCGGAGTACACGGCTTATGTACACCCGGATGACCGCGAGCGGTTCCTGCGGGAAGCAGAGGAGATTCTCGCGAAAGGTCAAGCCTATGAGCAGAACCATCGCATCGTTCGACCCGATGGTGAAATACGGGTAGTCCGAGTGGTTGGCTGTCCGGTCCACGACAAGGGAGTCGTCACCCGTTTCATTGGCGCGTTCGCCGACATCACTGAGCGAGAACAAATGACTCTGGAGCTGAAGCGAAGCGAGTTCTTCCTCACCGAAGGGCAGCGCCTTTCTCATTCGGGGAGCTGGTCGCTTACTCCGGCCGGAATCTGCGATTATTGGTCGCGGGAACTGTACGAAATTGCCGGGTTTGATCCAGCGAAGGGAATTCCGACGATCTCGGAGTTTCTCACTCACGTGCATCCTGACGACCGCGAAAGGATCACGAAAGCCATTGCTCAGATGGTGGCTGAAGGTCTAGGCGCTGACGTTAAGTATCGGCTCGTCCACCCAGACCGCGGAATTCGGTTCGTGCATGGCGTGAGCGAGCCGGTGTACGAGGAGGGATTAGTCGCACGCTTCGTCGGTACGACCTTGGACATTACCGAGCAGGAGCGGTTGACTCAGGAACTGCAACGTCGGGAAGCCTACCTTGCGCAAGCCCAGGCGCTCAGCCGTACGGGGAGCTTCGGCTGGAACGTTTCGACCGGAGACTTGTACTGGTCCGACGAGACCTTTCGGATTCTTGAGTATAAGCGAACGGTGAAGCCGACGCTGGAGCTGCTCTTCAAACGTATTCACCCGGAAGATTCCGCCACTATGCAACAGACGATTGAACGCGCGTCGAAGGACGCGAAGAACCTGGACTACGAGCATAGACTTCTAATGCCCGATGGCTCGATCAAGCATGTCCACGTGCTGGCACAGCCATTTAAAGATCAATGCGGTAATGTTGAATTTGTGGGGACATTGATGGACGTCACCGACAGCAAGAAAGCATTTGAGGAAATCAAAGCGCTAAAGGACGAGCTCTACAAAGAGAACATCGTGCTGCGGGAAGAGGTGGATAAGAGCTCGATGTTTGAAGAGGTCGTGGGGACGTCGCCGGTCTTGCAAGCGGTGCTTGCCCACGCGGCCAAGGTAGCTCCCACAGAATCCACTGTGCTCATTACCGGTGAAACCGGAACAGGCAAGGAGTTGATTGCTCGGGCGATTCATAAGAGGTCACAGCGTTCGACACGTGCTTTTGTCAGTGTGAATTGTGCGGCGCTTCCACAGTCACTGATCACCTCTGAATTATTCGGTCACGAAAAGGGAGCCTTTACCGGGGCGACCCAGCGGCGGCTCGGCCGTTTCGAACTGGCGGAAGGAGGCACCCTCTTTCTCGATGAGATTGGCGAACTACCAGTGGAAACCCAAATTGCTCTATTGCGGGTTTTGCAAGAGCGAGAATTCGAACGTGTCGGTGGAACTGAGCCTCTTCGCGCTGACGTGCGAGTGATCGCCGCCACTAATCGTGACCTGCAAGGCGCAATCACCGCGGGCACGTTTCGAAGCGACCTTTTTTATCGGCTAAACGTTTTTCCGATTGCGCTTCCGCCATTGCGTGAAAGACAAGAAGACATTCCGCCCTTGGTCAGTTACTTCGTTGATCGTTACGCGAAGAGAGCCGGGCGGAAAATCAGGGGCATAAGAAAGAGTGCCCTCAATTTGCTCGAATCTTATTCGTGGCCGGGGAACATCCGGGAATTGCAAAATATAATCGAACGGTCGCTAATTGTTTGCGAAACAGACGAGTTCACGATTGACAAGAGTTGGCTATCGGGTGGGCCGATGCCAACCCGTTCCGGAGATCAGGCGTCAATTGAAACGTTCGCGCCCGGCGAAAGAGATTTGATAGAAGCTGCCTTGGCCCAAACCAAGGGCAAGGTGTCTGGATTATCGGGTGCCGCAACCAAGCTCGGCATTCCGGCCTCTACTTTGGAATCGAAAATTCGATCCCTGAAAATCAACAAATACCGGTTTAAGGAGCGTTAGCTTCACCTTGCCCTTTTGCCGCTTCTTTCCGCGAATCGTTGTGAATTCGCAACAAATTCACGATTTGCCGAGACGTTGTGACTTGTTAGGCGAACTGGCATTCTAACCTTTTTCCCCTCGTGGAAGAGCGACACCGCATGGCGCTGGCAGGGATCGAGCTAATGCCGCTCTCATGCGCCTGCAACTCGCCATGGTTGCCATCGACGGCGGGGAGCTCCGCGCTCGAGCCTCTGCCTGCTTCATTTTCTCAGCGCCGCCTCTTTCCGCGAGTTGCTGTGAATTAGCGACGAATTCGCGATTCTCTAAGATGTTGTGACTAGCTAGGCAAATAAATGTTTTAAGTTTTTTCTCCTCGTGGAAGAGCAATACCGGATGCTCCTGGCATGAACCAAGCTAAGGCTGCTTCCATGACCGCACGAATCACCACCTGTTTCAGCTCTGCTCTATCAAGTGGCGGCAGCAGTGCTTGTGCCTGGACAAATCAGTTCCCCACTCCGGAAGATTCTGCGGAGGCAGAAGAATACCACCGTGATCATGGGCGAGGTCACTGGCGTGGACAAGGATCAGCGGTGCGTCTTCGTAAAATCTCCCGATCGAGAGAATGTCCCGGTTAAGTATGATTACCTGATCCTGGCAACAGGGGTACGGCACAGTTAGGACTCAATGATCTATGTTCATTCGCTTGGTCGGGCCGTTCGCTACTATGGAGAATAAACCGCGCTTTCCATCGGTGGCAAGCGGCTGACATTTAGTGAGCTTCACAATCGCGTCGAACGGATCGCCGCCGCCTTAAGCCGGCGTGGCCTGCGAACGGGTGATCGACTGGCAGTCCTTCTTCCCAATGGCCCCGAGTACATCGAATTGGTGTACGCCTGCAGCCGGCTCGGAGTGATAGTGGTTCCTCTAAATGCTCGATACTCATCCAGAGAAATCGACCGAGTACTTAAGGACGCCAGTCCACGTGCGCTCGTGCGGCACTCCGGTTCGGCGCCGACTAGGGCGAACCTCGAATGGCAGCTAGCACTCGATAAAGAACCTCTCGATGCCTCAAACGGATTGTGCCCTGAAGTCTACTACTGTCCAGAGGCGATTCTAGCGATAATCTACACAAGAGACACAACCGGTGAGGCAAAGGGCGTCATGCTCACGCACACGAATGTCCTGTCGAACGTTTACTGCTTAAACTACTGGATGCGGTACCGGCAGGGCGGAGTCTATCTACATGCCGCGCCAATATTTCACGGCGCCGATTTCCCGGCGCTGTTCGCCGCCCCGGCTTTTGGCGCTTTGCAGCTTGCAGTGCCACGCTTTAGCCCGCGGACGTTCTGCGAGGCGGTTGCGAAAGAGCGGATCAGCCAAACCGTTTTGGTGCCGGCGATGATCAACAGGTTGACAGATTTTGCGGATGCCGCGCGTTTCGATCTCAGCAGTCTTGAGGTAATGGCATATGGCGGACCTCCGCTGCCGGTTGAAGTCTATCAGCGCACTCGCCAAATGCTACCGGGCGTCAAGCTGGTTCAAGTATACGGGATGACCGAGACGGGATTCCTCACCGGTCTGGAAGCCAAGGAGGACAGCATTGGGCAACTCTTGAACTCTTGTGGAAGGTCTTGTCCTGGGGTTGACGTCCGAGTAGTCGACCCATCGTCGGGCAGGCCAGTAGAGGCTGGCCAACCCGGCGAAATCGTAGCTCGCGGGGCGAATGTAATGCTCGGTTACTGGAACCACCCGGAATGCACCGCGCAGTCCTTTCGGAACGACTTTTTTCGAACCGGGGACATCGGTTACCAGGATACCGCCGGCTATCTCTTCATCGTAGATCGCCTGAAGGACAGTCAGCGCTAACCCTCACAATGACTTGCTGAGTGAGAAGGCCGTTACACGAGGTATTGCGGACGAGCGCGTGAAAAGGATTCTCGATGACTATAAGGACGACGATGAGCACGAAGGACGACTTCTCAACTTCTGAGTTTAGGCTAAAGAGTCGCGTGGCAAAGATGCTCCTGACGACATCAGCGAAATACTTGTCAGAACTCGTTGGCCTTTGGCCGCCTCTTTGCGCGAATGGCTGTGAATTCGCGAAGGATTCGCGATTTCTAAGACGTGGTGACTTGTTAGACGAACGCGTGCTTCAAGTTTCTTCTCCTCGTGGAAGAGCAATATCGGACGGTGTTGGCACGAACCAAGCTAAGGGTACGAGCATGGGCTTGGAACTTGCATTTGAAAACGAAAGGTGCTCCAAACAGGAGCAGAATAGCAAAGAGACTTCGGCTGATCGACTCTTATGAGCCAAGCGCCTGCCCATCATTTCGAGTGGTGGGAACACATCTTCATTTTGCACGCTCTCAAAGTGGGGCTAGCCGGAGTTCTCGCACTATTTCTCGCAGAAGCTCTTCGTCTGCAGTTCCCCCAGTGGTCCCTGTTCACTGTTATGGTGTTGATGATCGTTCAGTATCCTGGGTCCATCGCACTTAAGTCGCTCTTCCGCTTCATCGGCACCCTTATCGGCGCAAGCTTGGGTGTCTGGGTTGTCAGCGATTACGCATCCGCTCCCATCCCGTTCCTTAGTTTAACCTTCCTCGTTATGAGTTTCGCCAGCTACAAAGCGGGACAGATCGGCCCCACCATGGCGCCCTACGGATATCTTCTTGCCGGACTGACGCTGATTACCATCGAAAGCTCCGGACTAACTCAACCGGACACCGCCTGGTCCGTTGCGCTTAGCCGTACCGAGGAAATTTTCGTCGGCATTATTGTTGTGTTGATTGTCACTCCGCTGTTCGGGCTTCGGCATCCGCGGCTTGAATTTCAGCAGTTGGCCAGGTCAATGGTCGACCAACTGACGAATCTGACCAACGCTAAGCTCCAAGACATTCGGGAGAGAAAAAGCTCTAGCGCTGCACTGATGGAGCAGCAAACGGCCTTGTTGCGAAATTTGCTTTCGCTCGACAGCCTTCTGACGGCTGAGCGGCGTGAAAGCCTGTATTTCAGTGCCAACACTAGCATTCTTCACAAGATGCGGGATTCGTTACAAACACTCGTTCAAGCCGTCTTCGATCTGAATCAACCGTCAGTTGACGGTAACGCGTTGAACGAGCGCTTCCGGGCGCAATTCGAGACGATACAGAATCTTTTCCAGCACAGCTGCTCCGCCGGTTGCCGGGCTTTGATAGGAGATCCATCGGTTTTCGTGTCTGGCTTTCAGTCTTTGGATGCAGAAATCGATCGCTGGCTTCGAACTGACGACATCAAGGTACTACCGGCCGATGAACTGGCGGCTTTGCTCCGTTGTTCGCATACTCTTGGTCGAATCCAGAATGAGCTACTAAACCTGCATAGCTTGGAAAGCCAGTTACAGCGTGGCAGGCAAGACACGATGCCTCAGTCTGAGCCGAAAATTAAGCAGCGTAGGATCGATCGACGCCTGATGATTGTTGGAATTAAAGGGGGACTCGCGAGCGTTGTTAGCCTGTTTCTTGTCGTTTGGCTTCATCTGCCGGGGGCCAGCATTATACCGACCGCCGCATGGACCGCCGTGCTTCTCACTTCCTATGAAATAGCATTCGGTCGTCCGGGACATCTCCGGTCATTTCAAAAACTTTTGAGGACCGCCTTGATCGGATTCTTGATCGTACTTGTGACGCTCGTTCTCGCTCCTTTCATGTCGAACTACTGGTTTATGAATTTGATCCTGTTCTGCATCCTTTTTGGGTACGGGTATTTTGCGTCGAAAACGCCCGGGATGACCTTCTGGATGTTAGGCACACTTTTACTTGTTTCGGTTTTAGTCGCGCTCAACGCCCAAAAGCCGGTTCCGTTCGCGACAATTGTGGACAGTTACCTGGGGGTGATGATCGGCTTAACCTTCGGAGTGACCATAGCGCGTGTGTTCTGGCCAACCTTGCCCCAGAACGAGCTGAGAACGACCATCGCCCGATTTTGTAATATCGCGAAATCCGTCTTAGACGAGGACTCTGAGGGCTCGATGAGTGAGGCAAATTCTGCTCTCGCGACTTTACCATTCAACCTTGCACAGACAACCGCAGCGATAGGAATCAACCGGTTTCTACGCCAAGAACAGGCAAAGTGGAACCGGATGGTTCCAATATTGGTCAGCCTCTCTGCCCAATTACCGCGTCTGACATCTATCCGGGCCAAGGTAGTAGATTCACAAGAAATGAGGCTTTATCTAGACAGCTGTCATCAGCATTTTTTCTCCTGGATGGAGGCCTTCGGTCATTTCTTTGGTCGGCCCGAGAGCAAGAGAATTCTTCCCGCGCTTCAAGACCAAATTGAGCATCTAAAGCAAAAAATGGAGGGCCTCAAGAAATTGCTGAACGAAAGCTCTCTCCAGACTTTAACGGACCTGAACGAGTATCTGGTTGCGGCGGAACTCATGCGGCAGTGTGGCGACATCGCCTTAAGCCTCTGGTTAGCAGAATATTGGGGAGATTATTTCCTTTAACAGCAACGACGAAAGGGCCTGCGAGATGCTTTCGCCCTGGTTACAGAAGATAGAAAATTCGAGACAAGGCTTTTCCCATTTATGAATGTGCTACATCCCGAACTCAACTTTTTCGGCTTTCTCGTTCCTTTGAGCCTAGCCGCCGGAGTCATTGGTTTCCTAACGGCTTGGCTTACCGTGGGCGTTCTGGAGCGTCTTCGACTCACCCGCTATGTCGGAAACGTCTCACTCTTCTTTATCGCCTTGGCTATTCTTTTCGCCGGCTTAACGGATTGGTTGGTGAATCTGTCATGAAAAAGATTTTGGGTTACATCGTCACGCTTTCGGTTGCTGCCGCTGGCGGTGGGATTATTTGGGCTGAATATCAGCACTACACGGACGATCCCTGGACACGAGACGGGCAAGTCCGTGCCAACGTGGTGGGCATTGCACCGCGGGTCTCTGGACCGATTATCCGAATCGCCGTGGCCGACAATCAACATGTAAAGCGAGGGGACTTGCTTTTTGAGATTGACCCAGCGGACTTTCAGGCTGCGGTCGAACAAGCCAAGGCACAAGTAATGGCTGCGCAAGCAGCTTTAACCCAAAGAAAGCAGGAGCTGGAAAGACAGACCGCGTTGTTCCAGAAGAAGGTAAACGCACTCCAGGATTACCAAGACGCCCAGGACAATTACGACAGTGCTCAGGCAAATTTAGCTGCTGCAAAAGCAAATCTAGTGACGGACGAGTTGAAACTTAGTTACACGAAGGTCTATGCTTCGGTCAACGGGGAGGTAACGAATCTGGATATCAGCGAGGGCGCCTATGCGTCGGCTGGACAGCAAGTTATGGCGCTCGTGGATAGGGATTCGTACTGGATCGCCGCGTACTTCAAAGAGACGCAACTCCGGCATATTGCTAGCGGTGACACAGCGATAATCTCGTTGATGGGAAATGAGGATCTGCCGTTTAGGGGGACAGTTTGCAGTATGGGCTGGGGCATTTTCGTGACGGATGGTTCCTCAGGTCAAAGCACAGCCTTGCTGCCCTCGGTCAGTCCAACCATCGATTGGGTTCGGCTACCACAGAGGTTTCCAGTACGCATTCAGGTTGACGGCTCGGCGCGAATAGAGCTGCGAATTGGTCAGACTGTCTCGGTAGCGATTTCGCATGGACCTCAATCCGCGGCATTCCTCAATCGACTCACGTCGATCGGGTTTGGCCGACTTCCTAACCGTTCAAATCGCTAAACTAACCGTCGGAAGCAGAATGGGTGAGTTCCTTCAAAAAATCCCGGTAGGCTGCTGAGTACATTGGATCTATGGATCTGTCGCTTATTTTCTCCTTCGCGATGGTGGCGGATGCTGCCATCTCGAGGCTTATTCCGGTGCGCATGCGAGCGGCGCGATTCGTGTGCATGTCAATCTTCTTCGCTGTGCAGACCGTTCTCATAGTTGCGCTCATCGGTTCGCCACTGCATCCGTTCTTGAGACCGCAAGATTTGCCGCGTAAGTTCTGGCTCCAAGTTCTAACTTGCTTCTGGTGGGGCTTGGCCGCACGCGAACTTATCGCTCTTCTGGCATTGCCGGCAGCGATGCGAGGAACAGCGATAGAGAATAAGCTTTTATCCGATATTATCGCAGCCAGCATCTACGTCTGCTCTGCCCTAGCAATGATGGGGTTCGTTTTTGGATTGTCGCTACAGGGAGTGCTCGCAACTTCCGGTATTATCGCGATCGTGCTTGGGTTGGCGCTGCAGAGCACGCTTGGGGATGTTTTCTCCGGATTATCACTGAGCATTGAAAAGCCGTACCGCATCGGCGACGAGATCCTCTTGGAGGGCGGAGCTGGCGGCGAGGTGATTCAGATGAATTGGCGTTCCACACACCTCAAGAACGGTGCGAACGATGTCGTCATCGTTCCGAATAACGCAATAGCGAAAATGCGGATCCAAAACCACAGTGCCGAGTCCAGGAGATACGGCGAAACGCTAACCGTACTCGTGGATAGTCGGAACGATCCAGAACTCACGCTCCAAATCCTGAAGCAGGCAGCCCTGGCCTGTCCATCTATATTGGAACACCCAGCGCCCTCCGCTGACGCGACCGAATTCAGGGGCGATCGGATCAGTTACGACATCTCTTTTAGTACCTCTTCGATTGCCTCGGCTGGCGAGGCGCGATCGCAATTGATTACTCAGCTATACAAACGGGCACGCCCAGTTGTCGGAAAGCGTGAGTCCTCACGATCCACGTCAGGCGCCGACTCGAGTAGTACATATTCTATCTTTCTTTTTCCAGAGAACGAGGTTCTCGATCACCTTCCTCTTTTCGAACCGCTCAGCGATGCAGAGAAAGCCCGTCTGAATGCGCAGATCAGCCGGCGTCACTTTCAAGCCGGAGAACAACTTTTAGCGCAAGACCAAAGGATTGAGTCGGTCCACTTCATCTTCTCTGGAATCATTGAGGTCACGCGTCAGGTCAAGGATGGACGCGTGCTGAACGTCCGAAGGTTAGGACCCGGTGACTCATACGGTGAGATATCACTTCTGAGCGGCACCAATTCGAGGGGAACATTTACGGCTTTGACCTCAGGACTGTTGTTAGGATTACAGGCCGCAGACCTCAAACCGATCCTCGAAGCGCGTCCGGAGCTGGTAGAATCGCTCAGCCATTCAGCGGCCAAGCTGCAACAGTTCGTCACGACGTTCGATCGAGCCGCGATTCAGCCGGTTGCGATCGAACAGCGCGATCTTTTATGCCGCATCCGGAGTTTCTTTCATCTGGAAGTCCCATCATGAAAGCTGACTACTGCCACCGGTTTCTTCCCGCCGTTTCCCTTTGCAAGGACAGAAGCGTCCTGTTTCCGAGCGGTTTCAGGGGCGAGCTTGGGACCTACAAAGAGCCTGTGGCTCACGGAGTGAGTATCATGAAATTCCGGAAGATCGAGGTGTATTTGGAAACCCTTTATATCGCGGCGCCTTTCACTCCGCCTTCTGGACGCGCTCAACGGGTCCAGCGTACTGGTTGGTAAGCAGCCGGGCTCCAGCAGCGGCAATTCACACCATTCTTCCCCTGACCAGCCAACAAAAGGTTGGTGCTCCGATTGAAGCCGGCGGAAAGAACGTGGACTGCTCGTCTGATCTGAGCGTCCCGCGCTGCAGTGATGCATTGCGTCGGATCAAGATTTCTCGAGCTCAAATGCTAGCAAGCGGTCGCAGTTCGCCGAGCATGGTCGGGATCAGTTCCGAAACGGTTGGGTGAATGTGCACTGCCCTCTGCATCACCGTGTAAGGCGCCTTGGCATACATTAAATCAAGGATCGAGTGAACGACCTCATCGCCACCGGTCCCCAAAATGGCGGCGCCCAAGATTTGCTTCGTATCCGCGTCGACCACTATCTTCATGAAACCTTGAGTCTCGCCTTTTTCGATCGCACGACTCACTTTCGTCATCGGCCGTTTTCCGACTAATGCGGGCTTCCCCGTGCTCCGGACCTCCGTCTCACTCATCCCTGCTCTCCCCAATGGCGGATCGATATAAAGTGCATAGGCAGGGATCCGGTCGCTCACCCGCCGGGGATCCTGGTCGAGAATATTCGCGGCGACGATTTCATAGTCATTGTAGGCCGTATGGGTAAAGGCGCCCTTCCCGTTGCAGTCTCCCATGGCCCAGATGCCCGGCACGTTCGTCCGCAGCTGATCATCGACCTCGATGTAACCATGCTGATCGACAGAAACGCCGGCCTTGTCGAGCCCGAGGTCATCGGTATTGGGACGACGTCCTACTGCGAGCAAGAGATGGGACCCGCTCACCTCGGGACTGCCGTTTGTGCAATCGAGCGTCACGACCAGTTCGTTGCCCTGTTTTCTTACGGTCAGGCATTTTGCATTAAGGCGCAGGTTGATGCCTTCGCGCTCCAGGATCTCGCTCACCGCGGTGGAGACATCTTCGTCTTCGCGATCAATCAAGCGCGACTTCATTTCGACGATGGTGACTTCACTGCCAAAACGCCGGTACATTTGGCCGAATTCAAGGCCTATGTAGCTGCCGCCGATGATCACCAAATGCCGAGGAAGAAAGTCGACATCCATCATCGAGCTATTGGTAAGGTATTTGACCTGATCAAGCCCGGGCATTGGAGGCGTTTGAGCACGCCCCCCAACATTGATGAATATGCGCGTCGCCGTTAGCAGCGTTGTTCCTACGCTCATCTCGGTGGGAGAGGTGAAACGGGCGTGGCCTTGGTAAACCGTACAGTTCTGCATCTGCTTTAGCCACGACTCGACATTTTTTTGCGACTGGCCCGACACGGCATCTTTCCTGGCCTTCACTTTCTTCATGTCCACTCCCACTTGGCCATTGATCACAACACCAAAGTCGGCAGCCCGACGCGCCAAATGGGCCGCGTAGGCACTTGCCACCATGGTTTTAGTGGGTGTGCATCCCGTATTAACACACGTGCCGCCGAATAGTTTGCGCTCAACGATAGCAACCTTCATCCCGGCCTCACTCAAACGCCCCGCCAGAGACGGTCCGGCTTGTCCCGTTCCGACTATGATAGCGTCATATGCATTCGACATAAACAGGTCCTTTCTGATACTGCTGCCCAGACAATTCGCTCGTTTTCCGCAAGCATTTCGTCGTTGTGCTCGCTCTCGATCGAGGTGCCAACGAGAACAAAATAACAGAAACGATTTGGAAGCCACCAGCTTTCTTAAGCAGGATCGAAATCTTACTGGGTAGGCCATAAACTTCAGATAGGCCACAACCATCATCGAGGACGAGCCCGACAAAGAGGAACGACTTGGCTCCGGGTACGCGGAGCCGATTTTATCTCTGGCATGTCCCCCTCTTTTCTCCTAAAATCTTCGTCGTGCATACGCTTCCAGTAGCTTCGACCGGAACTGCGACCAGAACATGCCAGAATCAACTAAGCAAAGGGTCGGATGACCTGGACGCGGCCTATTGTCGCGTTCGAGAGCTGAGCGAAAGCCTTTGCGAAACCCTTCAGCCTGAGGATTGCGTCGTCCAGACTGTTCCCGAGGTGAGTCCGACGAAATGGCATCTCGCGCACACCAGTTGGTTTTTTGAGACCTTTGTCCTCAAAGAAGCTCTGTCGGATTACACGCCGATCAACCCGCAGTACGCTTATTTGTTCAATTCCTACTACAATGCCGCTGGTAAGATGCACTGCCGGCCTAAGCGGGGCCTTATTTCCCGCCCCACTTTAAGCGAGACTTTAGAATACCGACATGAAGTAGATGCGCTGATGGAAGGCATTTTGCAAAATGAGGATCTCCTCAAGCAGTTCGCGCCCACTATTGTCCTGGGCATCAATCACGAACAGCAACATCAGGAGCTGATGTTGACCGACATAAAACACGTGTTCTCCGAAAACCCTTTGCGCCCCATCTTTCGCGAGCGCGCAGAAACAATGGGCTCCACAGTTCCTCCGATAGGGTGGGTGCCATTCCAGGCGGGAGTTTATCAGATCGGGCACGCTGGCGCCGGATTTCTTTACGACAACGAGGAGCCGCGGCACCGGCAGTTTGTTGAGGATTTCCATCTCGCGTCTCGCCTCGTTACGAACGGAGAATACATTGAATTTATCGAAGACGGTGGTTATCACCGGCCAGAATTCTGGTTGTCACTCGGGTGGTACACGGTTGGTGAACAGCGCTGGGAAGCGCCACTCTATTGGGAAGGCGGTGACGGGAATTGGTCGATTTTCACCCTCAACGGCGTACGCGAATTAGACAAGAATGAACCGGTTTGCCATGTGAGCTATTTCGAGGCCGATGCGTTTGCGCGGTGGGCTGGGGCACGTTTGCCAACCGAGTTCGAATGGGAGGTCGCGGCGGCGGATTTGCCGTACGCAGGAAACTTCGTGGATACAGGAAAGTTTCCATCCCAGGCCGCTGGATGATATAGCCGGCGTCCAGGCGCCTGCGCAAATGTTTGGCGATGTTTGGGAATGGACAAGTAGTTCATATTCGCCGTACCCAGCGTACGTACCGGCGGCCGGCGCGCTCGGCGAATACAACGGCAAATTCATGTGCAATCAGTACGTCCTGCGCGGCGGCTCATGCGCCACCTCGCAGTCACACATCCGCAAAACCTACCGCAATTTTTTTCCGCCAAACGCTCGCTGGCAGTTCATGGGAATCCGCCTGGCCAAAGGGGTGGCTTAACTCGGTCCGTTGTGGCCGCGTCAAGAACTTTTTTTAAGCGATGAAAGTCCGCAGCGACGCAGACTTCGCCCTGCATGACTTGAAACCTTCCGTTGGCGCGTTTCTCGCCGAGCTTTTACGCGGCCTCTCGCAACGCCCAAAGTCTATCGCGGCGAAATTTTTCTACGACGAGATGGGCTGCCAGCTTTTTGATGAGATTTGCTCCCTCGACGAATATTATCTTACGCGCACCGAGATGGGCATCTTGCGGGAAAAAGCCGCCGAGATTTGCGCCCTATTCGGCCCGGAGTGTCGCTTGGTTGAGTTTGGCAGTGGCAGCAGCGCTAAGACACGGATTTTGCTAGATCACCTGCACGCACCGGCCGCCTACGTGCCTGTCGATATTGCGTTGGAACAATTATTACAATCCTCGGCCAGACTTGCACGCGTCTATCCGGAACTCTGCATCACACCAGTATGTGCCGACTTTACCACAGCATTTACGTTGCCGGAAATGCCCTGCCCGGTCGCGACGGACGGTTGCTTTTTTTCCGGGTTCAACGATTGGCAACCTCGAGCCGGCTGAAGCCGAGAATTTTTTCCGCAAGATTTCGCTCCTCTGCGGCGCGGACGGCGGACTCTTAATTGGAGTGGACTTGAAAAAAGACCGGCTCACTCTTGAGCGCGCCTACAATGACGCGCGTGGTGTCACCGCCAGATTCAATCTCAACCTGCTCACCCGGATCAATCGCTCATTCGGTGCCGGGATTCGGCAGGACAAGTTCCAGCATCATGCGTTTTACAACGAAGAATTTGGCCGGATCGAGATGCACTTGGTGAGCTTGGTCGAGCAAACCATACAACTAAACGGGACCACCTTTTCCGTGCAGGAGGGAGAACACATTGTCACAGAACACTCCTACAAATACAGCCTGGACGAGTTCGCCAAACTCGCGGGACGGTCGGGATGGGCCGTCAAAGGGCTCTGGACCGACGCCGCAAACCTGTTCAGCGTGCATTATCTCGCGGTCGTATGATTGAACTTGAATCCGTCACCAAGAAATTTGGCGCAACGATCGCCCTTCACGAAACGGATTTGCGCATTGAGGCGGGAAGAACAACCGTTCTCATTGGGGCCAGCGGCTGCGGCAAGTCGACGATTTTGAGGCTAATCATTGGCTTGCTCGAGCCGACGACTGGCACAGTCAGAATCGAGGGTCAGCGCGTCTCGGCGAGCAGCGTTCTGGCCCTGCGGCGGCGGATCGGCTACGTGATTCAGGAAGGTGGCCTGTTCGCCCATTTGACTGCCGCACAGAATGTGTTTCTGATGGCGAAGCATTTGAAGCTGCCGGCTCAGCAAATGCAGACCCGACTGCGCGAGCTGTGCGAGCTAACTCATTTGCCCGAAAATGCACTCGCTCGCTATCCTGTCGAGCTCTCCGGTGGGCAACGGCAGCGCGTGAGCCTGATGCGGGCGCTGATGCTGCAGCCGAAGGTGCTGCTGCTCGACGAGCCGCTCGGTGCACTTGATCCAATGGTCCGAGCAAGCCTCCAGGAAGAGCTGAAGGAAATTTTTCAGCGCCTGCAACAGACGACCGTGTTGGTCACGCACGACATGGCAGAGGCCGGCTTTTTTGCGGACCTCATTTTATTGCTGAACGAAGGCCGTGTTGTCCAATCCGGAACGCTCGACGACCTGCGTAACAGGCCGGCCTCGACATTCGTCCGTGACTTTCTGCACGCCCAGCGCGGACTGGCAGCGATATGAAATCGGCAGCCATACTTTTCGCGATTTTCGCCTTCTGTTCGGTAGCGCAGCCGCAACAAATTGTTGTCGGCTCAAAGAGATTCACCGAGTCCTACGTGTTGGGCGAGATTGCCAGGATCGCTTTGCAAAAAGCCGGTTTCACGGTCGAACACAAACAGGGAATGGGCGGCACGATCATTTTGTGGCAAGCATTGCGCGGCGGCGATATTCAGCTTTATCCCGAGTACACCGGCACAATTACCGAGGAGATTTTAAAAACCAAGCAACCGTTGAGCACCGATGGAATGCTCGCGCTGCTTCGCCAGGAGGGCGCTGGCATGACCGGGGAGCTTGGTTTCAACAACACCTACGCGCTAGTGATGCGGCGAGATCGTGCTGCCAAACTCGGTATCCGCAAGATCAGCGACCTGCGGAACCACCCTGACCTGAAAATTGGGGTGACACTCGAATTCCTTGACCGCCGGGATGGCTGGGCGCCGCTCAGTACACGTTACGGCTTACAGATGCAGAACGTGCGTGGGATCGACCACGCCCTCGGCTACGCCGCGCTAGCGAATGGCTCGATTGACCTCAAAGACGCCTACTCGACGGACGCCAAGATCGAGGAAAACAACCTCATCGTCCTCGATGATGATCTTCATTTTTTTCCGCAGTACAAAGCGATGTTTCTTTACCGGCTCGATATGGATAGTCGCGCCGTGGCCGCGTTGGAAAAACTCGCGGGCACGATCGATGAAGCGCGCATGAGGCACTTAAACTCTGAAGCTGAGCGGACGAAAGATTACACTTTGGCTGCGGCGCTTTACTTTGGCCAAAAGTATGTCTCCCGTTCCAATAACCTCTTCGGAAAAATCGGGGGCTGGACATTGCGACACTTGGAATTGGTTGGGGCCTCGCTTTTCCTGGGAATTATTGTCGGCATACCGCTTGGTATTCGGGCCAGTCGCCCCGGACCGGTCAGCAACTTCATTCTCGCCACCACCAGCGTGATCCAAACTATCCCGTCTCTTGCGTTACTCGCGTTGCTGGTGCCAATCCCGTTCTTCGGGATCAGCCCCGTAACGGCGATTTTCGCTCTGTTTTTATACAGCCTGCTGCCGATCGTTCGGAATACCGCCACCGGTCTGCAGGAAATCCCAACGGCGGTCCGTGAGTCCGCTGCCGCGCTGGGATTAGAGCCACAGGCACAACTTTGGAAAGTTTTCTTTCCACTTGCCTCACGCACGATTCTGGCCGGGGTAAAAACCAGCGCGATCATTGACGTCGGTACCGCTACGCTGGCCGCACTCATCGGGGTCGGTGGATTGGGAGAACCAATTATCAGCGGGCTCAATCTGAATGACTACAACACGATTTTGCAGGGCGCGATTCCCGCTGCCTTGCTCGCATTGCTGGTGCAGTTCTTCTTCGACGGACTTGGACCGCGTCTTCGTCCCGAAAGGTCTGCGGCTCAAACAATGAAAAATTGCTTACGCCGATGACCCCTGTAGCGCAGCATTCGAGAAGTTTTTGTGGGCGCTCCGAACGGGTTGTGGCACGTTGGCAAAGCGTTGGGAGGAGAATTGGCAGCACGGCTGGTGTCTGTTAACATCGGTTTGCCACGCGACATCACGTGGCGCGGCAAAACCGTCCACACCGGCATCTGGAAGAGTCCGGTGGCGGGCCGCCTGATCGTCCGAAAGCTTAATATCGATGGTGATGGCCAAGGCGACTTGGGCGGCCATGGAGGCGTGAACCGTGCTGTCATGGTTTACCAGCTGGATTCCTACCGATATTGGGAGCGCGAACTCAACCGCACTAATTTTTCGTACGGACAATTTGGGGAAAACTTCACCGTCGATGGCTTGCCTGACGTCGAAGTCTGTATCGGAGACCGCTACCGGATCGGCACTGCTTTATTCGAGGTATCGCAGCCGCGCGTCACCTGTTACCGCGTCGGCATCCGCATGGACGAACCGCAAATGGCAGCCCTGCTGGTCGCGCATCACCGACCGGGTTTTTACTTTCGTGTACTGAAAGAGGGAGAAGTCGGAGCCGGCGACGAAATTGTAAAGATCGCAGATGGCCCAGAGCAGATGAGCGTCGCCGAGATGGATGCACTGCTTTATCTGCCTGGGCATATCCCCGAGCAACTAGAGCGCGCTCTGCGCATTCCGGCATTGAGCAAGGGGTGGCAGGGTTCGTTTCAGGCGATCCTGCAACAGAAGACGAGTGGAAGCCCAGGACTCGCGCCGCCGAGCGGTCCGCCGACTGCGTGGCCGGGATTCCGACCGCTGAGAGTGTCACGTATCGACCGGGAGAGCGTCAGCGTGGTATCACTGACGTTGATACCCGCGGATGGCCGCCCACTCGTTGCTGCTCAGCCCGGCCAGTTCATTATTTTGCGTGTGCAACCGGAGTCCAAAGGTCCAGTTCTGTTGCGCAACTATTCGCTTTCCAATTTGCCCAGTGCGGACCACTACCGGGTGAGCATCAAGCTGGAGGTGAACGGGGTAGCCAGCACCTACTTGCACGATCAAGTCAGGGCGGGCCATTTGCTCGATGTGGCAGCGCCGAGGGGGAATTTCACGCTGCAGCCGGGCGACAACCAAGTGGTGTTACTCAGCGCGGGTGTTGGAGCAACTCCGGTGCTGGCGATGCTGCATTCGCTAGCTGCCGAAATCTCGCCCCGCGAAGTCTGGTGGCTGTTCGGAGCCCGTAACGGCGAGGATCACGCGTTTGCGGAGGAGTCACGCAACTTGGTCAAAGCGCTACCGCGCGGCAAAAGCTTCATTGCCTACAGCCGCCCGGGTCCCCGAGATCGTCCGGGCGTGGACTTCGATGCTTCAGGACGTATCACAGTCGAAGCGCTCGAAAAACTTGGTGTGCCGCGCGATGCGGATTTCTATCTGTGCGGGCCTGCTCCGTTCCTTCGGGATTTGAGTAATGGACTGATGGCTTGGGGCGTTTCAGACGACCGGGTGCACACGGAGATTTTCGGCCCAGGAAAACCGATAACGCCCGGCGTCGTCAATCCGTCGCATGCAGCTCCGCACCCGCCGGGGGGGCCTGTGGGTTCGGGCCCACGAGTGTCGCTGGTGCGCAGCGGCCTCAATGTGTGCTGGAACGCAAAGTTTTCGAGCCTTCTCGAATTCGCGGAAGCCTGTGATGTGCCGGTGCGTTGGGCGTGCCGTACGGGGGTCTGCCACACTTGCGAAAGCGGCTTAATCTCGGGCAGTGTCAACTACCAACCCGAACCGCTCGAGCCGCCCGCCCAGGGCAATCTGCTGATCTGTTGCTCCCAACCTAAGAGCGACGTCGTAATCGACTTGTAACCCGGAGCCCGAATCCTAGCTAGTCCTGTTCGCCCAAGGTTTGGGCGTACGTTTTGCCGTAAGGATAAAAGAGTTCCTTTCGGCCTTGTTGCCACGCCGCTCTGAGTTCGGGCGTTGTAATGTCCCAGTCCGGCCGGCATTTCTTGGTAACCGCCCGTAAATCCTGGCGGAGATCTTCCATCGTGGGCCGACCGAAGAACCAGTAGCCCATGTAGATCTTATAAATAACAAGACCGGGCTCGAGGACAATCACGTGGGGGATCATCGGATTGTGGAGAGGATCTGTGTACTCGGCGATGTCGAGGTCCTTTTGGACTTTACGCCCCGGGTCAGAAAGGAAAGGCCAGTGGGCACCGACTCCGCTGCGATATTCATTCGTCTCTGTGATATTGTCGGTGCTAATCGTGACCAGTCGGCAATAGGCAACCTCTAACTCACGATGGAGTTGAACAAGCCCTTCAGCATGCCGGCGGTCCTTGGGGCAGAAACCTCCGCGGCTGAGGATGAGAACCATTGGGTGTTGTCCTTGCAGTTCGGAGAGCTTCCGATGTTTCGCGGTGTGATCGGAAAGCTCATAGTCGGGGAAGATTGCCCCGGGAATAATGTCAGATCGCATATACAGCCACCTTTCTTGTTAAAACATGACCACTCTTCGCTTTTCTGTAAGAATCTACGCGGGCTTGTCTCTCTTAAATTCTGGATCGAGGAAAAAGTATTCCGCTAAGAATTAGACTCCTCACTTGGAGAAAAGGGTAAGAATCTGGGGTTCGTAGCTTTGCGAAATAGTCAATAACTCATTGATTGATACTGATTTGCGCATTTACGATCGAGACGCTGAGGTTGGCAAAGAACAGGTCTCAGCCCGCAGTTGGTCTTCGCAAATGGTCTACGATTTAGCTGCAAAAAGGAGGTTCAGTCTACGATTTAGTTGCAAAAATCTGGCCCGAAAGTGATCCAGTCTGCGATTTACCTGCAATCGACAGCAGATTTATGAACAACGCTTCCGAAACCATCCCCGGTTATGCGTACGGCGCGGAAGCCGTAGCGAAGTCTTGGATCTCGCTTCAGGAACTGGAGCAGTTGAAAATCAGCGTCGGCTTCACCGCTGAAGACGAACGTTATTTGCGGTTGGCGGGTGAGGTGCTTGGTGACCAGACGAAACAGATTGTCGAGCACTGGCGCAGTGGAATTATCGCGGGCATTCCGCATCTGGCCCGTCATTCCCGATCTCCCGAGGGAAATCCACTCCCAAACTATCTGGCGGCCAGCAACCAGCGATTCCAGCAATGGATTCTGGACACGTGTCTGCGGCCTTATGATCAGGTCTGGCTCGATTATCAACAGGAAATTGCTCTGCGCCATACTAGCCTGAAAAAGAACCAAGTGGACGCTGTCCAATCGACGACGCACGTGCCGCTGCGCGACATCATCGCTTTCATCCCTGTGATGAACGAGACGATCAAGCCTTACCTGACGGCAAAAGGCAATTCTGCCGGGGATGTGGAGAAAATGCACCGGTCCTGGTGCAAGTCCCTGCAATTGCAGATTGCGCTTTGGACCGGTCTTTACGCCAAACTAACACCGACCGAATGGTGATCTGACGGTCTTTAATCCGAACCAAAATCAACCTTTACCCTTACCAGCATGACCACAACCGTGGAGAGATCGATGTTGGCCTCGCAGAGGAAGACGTGACTTCTGATTCGATCATCGGTCTTGTGGCAGGCGGGCCGTACTTCGAGTTCCACGGTCTTGAGACTGCGGAAGGCTTCCTCGACTAAGCCTAGCTTTTTATAGGAGGCAACTACTTCAGTAGCAGCCATCTTTTCTTTTGGCACTTGACCACTTACAATGGAAGGTAGTTGGAGACACCGTCCGGGGTGCTGCCGAAGTGAATGCGCAAGTGAGTGGCAGCTGCCTGACCTTTCGAAACACCAAACCTGCCGATTGTTATTGGTAGGTTCCAAAACGGATCTGCGCCGCGAAGTCATTGGCGTGATATTGCATCTGCGGAGCTTGGGCGCGCAAGACGGGTAGGCAGGCGCGCTAAGCGTGAGTGCAGCATGACCACGCCTTTGGACCAAGAAAAGCGCCGCTCAACAATGTCCACACGTGTAGGCAGATAACCATGCATTTACTTTACGGCCCTGCTGAAACGATCCGCGAGTTCCTTCGACGAAGCTATGATTTCAGCATTGGTGTTCAGGGCGCTTTGAATGTTGACCCGCAGGACGCTCAGCGAGCTTTCGATCAGATCCTGCACGCGGCGCTGCGCATCGGGCACCGAGGTGGCCCGGTAAACGCCCAGCGTTTTCTCGAACAAATCAATCGTCTGATCGCTCACGCGGTTGATCATCTCGATCGAGTCCTCCCCACGTCTCTCATAGCAGCGCATCACCTCTTGACAGACCTCGTCAATGGTTTTCGACGTTCCTCCTGGTAGTAAAATGAGAACAGACCGCGTTTTGCGTGACTCGTTTCAAGTCGTGGTCGCGGAATAGTTGCCCTAAAATTTGCAGCCGGCAACCGAAGGGCAAATTCAGCCAAGTCTAGTGTGGTGGCGAACGGCGCGGGACGAGATTATGAAATGGGACGGCTAATAGAAGTTGTGACTTCGGAGGGCTAGTGGAAACCGAAATTCAAACCCAAGAATGAGATTGCCAAAAAATCAAATTGGAGAGGGATTATGAACATACCTCCTGCACTTCTGGACTGTTTGAAACGAAATCAAATTGACTACGAGATTTTGCCTCACGCCAAAGCTTTCACCGCGAGGATGGCTGCGGCGGCTGAGGATATTGCGCGTCATCATCAGGCAAAGGTCGTCATGGTAAGCTCCAAAGGAGACCCCGTAATGACGGTGCTTCCCGCCGACCGTAAGCTCGACTTGCGAAAGCTCGAGAGGATTACGCACGAGCGGGCGGCGTTGCAAAGCGAGGGAGAGTTGGCGTCGTTTTTCCCTGACTGCGCGGTGGGCGCGATGCCTCCTTTCGGCAATCTTTATGGCTTACCGACCTACGTAGATCAACACCTCGCCGAGGAGGACTACATCGTCTTTGAAGCCGGAACCTATACCGAGTCCATCAAACTGAGTTATCGTGATTATGAGCGGGTGGTAAGACCCCAGGTTGCCGACTTGGTGGTGGGTTGATTTGAACCCGCGAACCAGAGTGTACCTCTCCAGCTATAGGATTCTTCGCTTCCTCCTTCCGGGAGTACGTCCTGAAGGCTGAGCTGCCCGGGATGAAGAAGGAGGATTTTAAGCTAAAAGTCGAAGGAGGAACATTATCGATCTCCGGTGAGCGAAAGGAGGAAAAAGAAGAAAAGGACAAAAAGCACCATCGTGTTGAACGCAGCTACGGCGCGTTTGTGCGTAGCTTTGCGCTACCGGAGGTTGTCCTAAGCGAGAAAGTGTCTGCTGAGTTCAAGGACGGAATTCTGACAGTACATGTGCCCAAGGATGAAAAGGCGAAACCGAAGGCAATCGTCGTTGTTGTTTTTCGCCATGCGGCGTTGCTTTCGAAAGAATCACCCGCCGTCGATGCTTGGAATTGCCCAGTATTCGGCCGAGCCGCCTTTATTGTCAAAACTTTTAACGCGATCGCACAATAATGCAACGCAAGCGCAAAAATGACAGAGATGAGCTCGAATGTGCCTCCGGAGTGTTCGCAAGCGAGCCATCGTGCGAACCCGGAGCATCTATTTGCGTAGCTCTACTGGTCCGACTTCTATCGTTCCGGGCTGCGCACGCGAACGCTCGCAGCTGATCTCGCGGGGACGATCCCAAACAAAGTTGTGCGTCTGCAAAAACTTGTTGGCGCGTTTCGGAAACCCGTGCGATGTTCCTTTCAGAAGCTCAGGAATCACTGGGTGCGGTCAACGTTCACACTGCTCTGAACACGAACGCTAAAACCATAGCTTCACGGAAGGAGCTCGTGGATCGTTTTCGGCCCGACCGTGAGGTAATAACTTGAGCCAGTAAGAACACACACTTGGCGCCAAAGCAATGCTCTACGAACTCCACCTCGCCGGCAACGTCAGGACGCCGTTCGGCGCCATTTGCGGCGCTTTCGTTTTGAAAGAATGAAACCTCGCTGCTAACCGGATGAAACACGCATTTTTTCTCGCTCCCGCAGGTACCAGCGTTGGTTTGACAACGGTCGCCCTCGGTCTGGTTAAGGCCCTGGATCAAAGAGGCGTCCGAGTCGCCTTTTTCAAGCCGATTGCCCAGGTCGCAGTGGGTGCTTCCACTCCTGAATTATCCACCCATTTTATTCGCGAGACGACCACCTTGAGACCGGCCGACCCGATCCCTCTGGTCACAGCGACGAAAGCCATTTCGGAACAAGGCATGGATCAACTCATGGGTCGGGTGATTGCCGGGTACGGTGAGTCGACTGCATCTGCCGACATAGTCGTCGTGGAGGGGTTATTACCCCTGGAGGGCGATGTGTACCTGGGAGTTGTGAACAACGAGTTGGTGAAGACGCTGAATGCACAGGTCATACTCGTTGCTTCACGGGCCGGCAAATCAGCTGATCAGCTCGACGATCAAATCGAGTATGCAGCAAGTACATTCGGAGGTTTGGAGAAAATCCTCGGAGTGATCATCAACCGGTATCCAGTCGGCAAATCGCAAACTGCGAAATATTTGATCGATCACCTGCTCTCTGAAAGCAGGTTGTTCAGCCGCCGGCAACTGGAGCTCATTGGCATTGTGCCGGAAAGTCCGGAGTTGACCTATTGCAGGACCATCGACATCCAGCGCCACCTCAATGCCGAAGTCCTGAGCGCCGGTGAGATGAACAGTCGCCGGGTTAAGGTGACGCATCTACTGGCTCGTACCGTTCCCAACTCGCTCCACACCTTTGTTCCGGGAGCGATCCTCATGACACCCGCAGACCGCAGCGACATTATCGTTGCTGTCGCGATGGCGGCGCTTAGCCATATTCCGATCGCCGGACTAATCCTGACTGGAGACGCCCAGCTGGAGAAGCGCATCATGCGATTTTGCGAGCCGGCCTTGGAAACGGGTCTTCCGCTCTTGCGTGTGATGAGCAGTACTTACAACACTGCGACCCGACTCTACGAGCTGAGTACGGCAGTACCGGTGGATGATCTTCAGCGGATCGAAAACGCGATTGATCACGTCGCTCAAACCCTGGATATCGATTGGTTAATCTCCCAATCCAAAAAGGAGCTTGAGTTCAGACTTTCGCCGGCCGCGTTTCTCTACCAGCTTACCGAAAAGGCGCGAGCTGCGAGAAAAAGGATCGTTTTACCCGAAGGCGTTGACCCGCGCACTGTCAAGGCGGCGGCAATCTGCTCCCGGCGCGGTATAGCCCGCTGCGTGCTTCTCGGCGATCCGGCAGAAGTTCGCGCGGTAGCGCGACGCCAGGATATTGAGCTGCCGCATAATTTGGAAATTCTGAATCCGGTGGAGCTGCGGCCAAAATATGTCAACCGGCTTTTCGAATTGCGAAAAAGTAAAGGTTTCTCGATGGGAATGGCAGCGAGCCAGCTTGAGGACAACGTCGTACTTGGAACGATGATGCTCTATACAGGTGAGGTCGACGGGCTGGTCTCGGGCGCTGGGCATTCCACCGCAAATACCATCCGGCCCGCTTTGCAGATCATTAAAACCAAACCAAACGCCAAAATGGTTTCATCCATCTTTTTCATGTGTCTGCCTGAACAGGTCCTTGTCTACGGAGACTGCGCCGTTATACAAGATCCTGACGCCGAGACGTTAGCCGATATCGCGCTCCAGAGCGCGGACTCAGCCGCTGCATTTGGAATTCCGCCCCGAGTCGCGATGATCAGTTATTCAACTGGCGACTCCGGATCGGGAGTCGACGTCGAAAAAGTGCGGGAAGCAACCAAACTGGCTCAGGAAAGGCGACCCGACATCCCCATTGATGGGCCGCTTCAGTATGACGCCGCTTTTATGCCCGACGTAGCAAAGGCGAAAGCCCCCAAGAGCTCGGTAGCGGGTCGCGCCACAGTATTTATCTTTCCGGATCTTAACACCGGAAACACGACCTACAAGGCTGTACAGCGCAGTGCCAACGTCATTAGTATCGGTCCCATGCTTCAGGGACTGAAGCGTCCGGTGAACGATCTTTCCCGGGGTGCGCTTGTGGATGATATCGTTTACACCATCGCGCTGACAGCCGTTCAAGCGACACAGGGGTGATCAGCAGGCCGGCGACCCGTCATGCCGTTAGGGTAGAAAGCGGCGGAAAGGAGCGGAAGCAAAACGGTAGTCAATTGTGATTGATCTACGTTACGTACATTGTTTCTTCGCGTTTTAATCTTTCTTTACCCTTTCCCCATCCGCGGCGAGCACCGCATTCATTTCTTCTTCGGCGCGACAAGGTCGGTGATGGTGCCTTCGAACATCTCGGCGGCAAACGCAACTGTCTCCGACAGGGTCGGGTGCGGGTGCACGGTCAGGCCGATGTCCTCGGCATCCGCCCCCATCTCGATCGCCAGCGCCGCCTCGGCGATCAGGTCGCCGGCGTTTGGGCCGACGATGCCGCAGCCGAGCAGGCGGTTGGTGGCCTCGTCGAACAGCAGCTTGGTCACGCCCTCGTCGCGACCGAGCGACAAGGAACGCCCGCTCGCCGCCCACGGGAACACACCCTTGCCGTACTTGACCCCCTTCGCCTTGGCCTCGTTCTCGGTCATGCCGACCCAGGCGACCTCGGGGTCGGTATAGGCGACCGATGGGATTACCTTGGCGTCGAAGAAGCTGTTGCGCCCCGCCGCCGCCTCGGCTGCGACCTTGCCTTCGTGCGTCGCCTTGTGGGCCAGCATCGGCTGGCCGACGATGTCGCCGACCGCGAAGATGTGCGGCACGTTGGTGCGCTGCTGGCGATCCACCGGGATGAACCCGCGCTCGTCGACGCGCACACCGGCGTTCTCCGCCCCGATCAGCCTTCCGTTCGGACGCCGGCCGACGGCGACCAGCATGCGGTCGAACGTGTCCGACGGCGGCGCCTTGCCGCCTTCGAACGAGGCGACCAGCCCGTCGGGCGTAGCCTGCACGTTCGTCACCTTGGTCTTCAGGTAGATGTTCTCGTACCGCTTCTCGATCCGCTTGTGCAGCGGGGTGACGATGTCGCGGTCGGCACCGGGGATGATCTG
This sequence comes from uncultured Verrucomicrobiae bacterium, assembly GCA_963742335.1. GTDB lineage: Bacteria > Verrucomicrobiota > Verrucomicrobiia > Chthoniobacterales > JAFAMB01 > JAFAMB01. The sequence goes on along the minus strand of CAVULL010000004.1, from coordinate 30,556 downwards.
GTCCATCAACTCGACCACCGTCACTCGGGCGCCGAGCGCGTGATAGACCGTCGCCATCTCCAGCCCGATGATCCCGCCGCCAAGCACCAGCAGGCGCTTCGGAATGTCGGCCAATTCGAGCGCGCCGGTGCTGTCGATCACCCGCGGGTCGCTGTGCGGGATGAACGGTAAGGTTACCGGCTCGGAGCCGGCGGCAATGATTGCCTGCTCGAAGCTGACGGTCTGCGTGCCGTTCTTGCCGATGACTTCGAGTTGGTTGAGCGAGACGAACTTGCCCACGCCCTCAACCACCGTGACCTTGCGCTGTTTGACCAGGCCGGACAGGCCGCCGGTGAGGCGCTTGACCACGCCGTCCTTCCAGCCGCGCAGCTTGTCGACATCGATCGCGGGGCTCGCAAACGAGAGTCCGTGCGCGGACATCTCGTGCGTCTCCTCGATCACCTTTGCGGCGTGCAGCAACGCCTTGGATGGGATGCAGCCGACGTTGAGGCACACGCCGCCAAGCATCGGCCAGCGTTCGACGATAACGACCTTCTTGCCGAGATCGGCGGCGCGGAACGCGGCGGTGTAGCCGCCGGGGCCGGAGCCGATCACAAGCACTTCGGCATGCACGTCGCCCTGCGTCGTCGAGGGCGGTCGCGCGGCGGGGGCGGCGTGCGGCATCGAGAGCGTCGCGACGGCTTCCTTCTTAGCGCCGGTGGACAGCTTCAGGATCAGACTGCCCTGCGAGACGCGGTCGCCGACCTTGACGGTGATTTCCGAGATCGTGCCGGCGGCGGGCGAGGGGACGTCCATCGTCGCCTTGTCGCTCTCCAGCGTGATCAGCGGATCCTCCGCCTTCACGCTCTCGCCGACGCCGGCATGCACCTCGATGACCGCCACGTCCTTGAAGTCGCCGATGTCGGGGACGACGACGTCGATAGTTTCATAGACGCCGCTCGGCGAGCCATAGTTGGGCGGAGTCTCAGGCGCGGGCGAGGCGTCCTCGCGGACGGTTTCCTTCGGCTTGACCGGCGCGGCGCCCGCCGCCTCCAACAGCAGGATCACGCCGCCCTGGCTGATGCGGTCGCCCAGCTTGACGCGCAGCTCGGCGACTGTGCCCGCCTGCGGCGCCGGCACGTCCATCGTCGCCTTGTCGCTCTCCAGCGTGATCAGCGGCTCTTCCGCGGCGACGGTATCGCCCGGCTTCACATGTACTTCGATCACAGCGACGTCCTTGAAGTCCCCGATGTCGGGGACGGCGATTTCGATCGGCATTGTCGTCTCCCGTCAGAGCATGATGCGGCGCACGTCTTCCAGGACGTGGCACAGGTTGCGGGTGAAGCGGGCGGCGAGGGCGCCGTCGATCACGCGATGATCGTACGACACACACACCGGCAGCATCAGCCGCGGCTTGAACTCGTTTCCGTCCCACACCGGCGCCATCTTCGATCGCACGACGCCGAGGATCGCCACCTCTGGCGCGTTAACGATCGGCGTGAACGCGGTGCCGCCGATGCCGCCGAGCGAGGAGATGGTGAAGGTGCCACCCGCCATGTCGGTCGGCGAGAGCTTACCGTCGCGTGCCTTTTTGGAGATCGCGCCGAGCTCCTGGCTGATCTCGACGATGCCCTTGCGGTCGGCGTCCTTGACGACCGGCACGACCAGCCCATCCGGCGTGTCAACCGCCACGCCGATATTGTAGTAACGCTTGTAGATCAGCGCGTCCTTCTCGGGCGCGAGCGAGGCGTTGAACTCCGGGTGAAGCTTGAGCGCCGAGACGCTCGCCTTGATCAGGAAGGCCAGCAGCGTGACGCGGTAACCCTTCTCCTTGCCCGCCGTGTCGAGTTCCTTGCGGTAGGCGTCGGTTTCGGTGATGTCCGCTTCGTCGTTCTGGGTGACGTGCGGCACGTTGAGCCACGAGCGGTGCAGGACCGGGCCAGATAGGCGCTTGATCCGCGAGAGCGGCTTGGTTTCGATGGGGCCAAACTTGGAGAAGTCCTGCGCCGGAATTTCCGGGATGCCGGCGCCGGCGGCCGCTGCGGGCGCGCCGGTCGGGGCCGCGCAGGAACACCATGATGTCGTCCTTGCTGATGCGGCCTTTCTCGCCGGTGCCCGTCACCTTGGTGAGATCGACGCCCATCTCGCGCGCGATGCGACGCACGCTCGGTCCGGCGTGCACGCCGGAGAAGTCGGTCTGCGCGCCGACGGACACGGCGGGAGCGGTCGCCGCCGGCGTCGGTGCGGCGGGCGAGGTCGCCGGTTCCTGTTGCGACAGCAGCGACGTGGGCTGCTGCATCGCGCCCTCCTCGTTGCCCGCGAGGAGCACGATCGGCGTGCCTTCGCTGACGCGGTCGCCGATCTTCACCAGCACCTGACGGATCGTGCCGGCCGAGGGCGCGGGCACGTCCATCGTCGCCTTGTCGCTCTCCAGCGTGATCAGCGGGTCCTCGGCGTTGACCGCATCCCCGACCTTGACGTGGATGTCGATGATCGCCACTTCCTTGAAGTCACCGATGTCGGGGACCTTCACCTCGGTCGCGGCGGTCGTTTGTGTGTCCATGGAGTTTCTCCTTCAGCTGCGCGCCGGGTTACGGCGCTCAGGGTCGATCCGGTAGCGCTTGATAGCATCCGCGCAGGTGTTGGGCGACACCGCGCCCTCGGCGGCGAGCGACTGCAACGCTGCCAGCGCCACGAAGTGCCGGTCCACCTCAAAGAAGGACCGCAGCTTGCTGCGGTAGTCGGAGCGGCCGAAACCGTCGGTCCCGAGCACGCGATAGCGGCCCGGCACCCAGGCGCGGATCTGGTCGGCGTACATCTTGATGTAGTCGGTCGATGCGATCACCGGGCCGGAACGCCCGCCCAGGCATTGCGTGACCCATGGCACCTTCGCGGTCTCCTCGGGGTGCAGCATGTTCCAGCGCTCGATGTCCATCGCCTCGCGGCGCGCCTCGGTGAAGCTCGGGCAGCTCCAGATATCGGCGCTAATGCCATAGTCCTGCGCGAGAAGATTGGCGCCGGCGATCACCTCGCGCAGGATCGTGCCGCTGCCGAGCAGCTGCACGCGGCGCTTCGCCGCGGCGTCGCCTTCGCGCAGCAGGTACATGCCCTTCAGGATGCCCTGCTCGGCGCCCCCCGGCAGCGCGGGGTGCTCGTAGTTCTCGTTCATCAAGGTGATATAGTAGAAGACGTCCTCCTGCTCCTTGTACATCCGGCGCAGGCCGTCCTGGATGATCACCGCGACCTCGTAGGAGTAGGTCGGGTCGTAGCTGACGCAGTTCGGGATGGTGGACGACAGGACGTGGCTGTGCCCGTCCTCGTGCTGCAGACCCTCGCCGTTCAGCGTCGTGCGGCCGGCGGTCGCACCGAGCAGGAAGCCGTGCGCGCGCATGTCGCCCGCTGCCCACGCCAGGTCGCCCACACGCTGGAACCCGAACATCGAGTAGTAGATGTAGAACGGGATCATCGGCACGTTGTTGCTGCTGTAGCTGGTCGCTGCGGCTATCCAGGACGACATCGCGCCGGGCTCGTTCAAACCCTCCTGCAGGATCTGGCCTTTGGTGTCTTCCTTGTAGAACATCAGCTGGTTGGCGTCCTCCGGCTGATAGAGCTGGCCAACCTGGCTGTAGATGCCGAACTGGCGGAACATGCCCTCCATGCCGAAGGTGCGGCTTTCGTCCGGCACGATCGGCACGACGTATTTTCCGATCGCCTTGTCACGCATCAGCGTATTCAGAATGCGCACGAACGCCATCGTGGTGGAGATCATGCGCCCTTCGGTCGCCTTCAGCTGGCTTTCGAACGCCGACAGCGTCGGCACCTCGAGCGACGCCGATTTCTGCCGTCGCTGGAACATCGTGCCGCCCAGCGCGGCACGGTGGGCGCGCAGGTATTCCGCTTCCGCGCTGCCCTCAGGGAAGCGGACGAACGGCACTTCCTTCAGCTGCTCGTTGGTGATCAGCAGCTCGAAGCGATTGACGAACTCCCGCAGCTGCGCCTCGCCCATCTTCTTCTGCTGATGGGTGATGTTCTGGCCTTCGCCCGCCTCGCCCATGCCGTAGCCCTTGACAGTCTTGGCGAGGATCACGGTGGGCCGGCCGCGATGCGACACCGCGGCCGAGTAGGCGGCGTAGATCTTCTGCGGGTCGTGTCCGCCGCGCGCCAGCGCCCAGATCTGGTCGTCGGTCCAGTCGGCCACCATCGCCTTGAGCTTCGGATACTTGCCGAAGAAATGTTCGCGCACGTAGGCGCCGTTCTTGCTCTTGAAGTCCTGGTACTCGCCATCGACGCATTCCTCCATGCGCTTGAGCAGCAGGCGGTCGGTGTCCGCCGCGATCAGCCGGTCCCAGCCGGTGCCCCAGATCACCTTGATGACGTTCCAGCCGGCACCGCGGAACCCGGCTTCCAGCTCCTGGATGATCTTGCCGTTGCCGCGCACCGGGCCGTCCAGGCGCTGCAGGTTGCAGTTGATCACGAAGATCAGGTTGTCCAGCCGCTCGCGCCCGGCCATGCCGATCGCACCCAGGCTCTCCGGCTCGTCGGTCTCGCCGTCGCCGAGGAAGGCCCAGACCTTGCGCCCCGCCGTGCGCGCGAGGCCGCGGCCTTCGAGGTACCGCAGGAAGCGCGCCTGATAGATCGCCATGATCGGGCCGAGGCCCATCGAGACGGTGGGGAACTGCCAGAAACCCGGCATCAGCCAGGGGTGCGGGTAGGACGACAGACCGTGCCCCTCGACTTCTTGCCGGAAGTTGAGCATCTGGTCCTCGTCGACCCGGCCTTCGAGGAAGGCGCGGGCGTAGAACCCGGGCGAGGAGTGGCCCTGATAGTAGATCAGGTCGCCGCCATGCGTGTTGGTCGGCGCATGCCAGAAGTGCATCATGCCAACGTCGTAGAGCGTGGCCGCCGACTGGAAGCTGGCGATATGGCCACCCAGTTCGGAAGAGACCTTGTTGGCGCGCAGCACGGTCGCCACCGCGTTCCAGCGGATCAGGCTGCGGATGCGGTGCTCGATCGCCCGGTCGCCGGGGTGGCGCGCCTCCTGATCGGGGCGGATCGTGTTCAGATAAGGCGTATTACTCGAATACGGCACCGGCGCGCCGCGATGGTGCGCTTCCTCGGTGAGCTGCGACAGGATGAAGTGTGTGCGCTCAGGTCCCTCGAAGGCCAGGACAGAGTCGAGTGCGTCGCGCCACTCGGCGGTTTCCAGCGGGTCGAGATCGGAAGCGATGTCCATCTTGCGTTTCTTCTTCCTAGCTATTGATCGCGTGGTCCTAATTCTCCAGCTGCTAGCGTCGACCAGGTCTCGGGTCTGGACAAGCTATCTGGCGCCTCAACCATCCCCTCTTTTTTCCGGCATGATTTCAAGCTGGTAGATTCCGGTGCAACTCATCGACTTGCGGTGTCGCCAAGGGGCCCTGGTTCGCTCGGTTCGCGAACGAGAATCACCATGTTCGAGAAGGCAGTCAAGGCCTTTCTCCTGATCACTATTACTGCTGGGAGAACCATGAGCCGCGAAGATTTCAGCGAACATCCTAGAGTCTTCCTCTCCTACGCCCGCAAGGACGGTGTCGCTGGTTGCACTGACGCGGCTCTTCGCGTTTGGAACATGTCGACGGGACAGCTCGAAAGTACACTCCGAGGCCATACCGACATGATCTTTGCTGTGGCAATCACAGTTGATGGTCGCCGCGCTGTCTCAGGTTCTCATGACGGAACGTTGCGTTTTTGGGACCTGCCGATCGGGGAAACCGAAAGGACACTCCACGGCGATACTTCGCGAGTCACCGCTGTGGCAATAACCCCCGATGGCAACCACGTTATGTCGGGTTCGCGCGACAGAACACTGCGCGTTTGGAACCTCGAGACAGGTCAAACTAAGAGCACGCTCCAGGGCCATACAGGGTCGGTCAGAGCTGTGGCGGTAACCCCCGATGGCCACCACGTTGTGTCGGGCTCGCGCGACAGAACGCTGCGCGTTTGGAACCTTGAGACAGGGCGCGATAGTCGCGCAGGCTGAAGACGATGATCGCTTCAGAAGAGTACAGAAGGCAGATATGCCCCGGCAGGCTCGTTGTACAACCCTGAGGTCATCAGCGTCATTGGCTCGATGACCCGAAGGCCATTCTCGAGACACCAACGAAAAAGGTCTGAATTGCGCGTCGGCACGATGATGCCCGGTCCTGCAAAGGTTTCCGCGGAAGCTATCATTGCCTTGAGGTCCAGGTTTGTTTCAGCAACGGCGTGCCCGAAAAAGGCCAGTACCGTGGCGTATCCGGTAATCCGTTCATGGCGCTCGACGACCACTGCGGTCCCATCTTTCATCGCATCCGTCAACTCGCCCGTGCGATCGTGTCCATGAACTTGCATGCAAACGCGCTTGCAATCCTCAACGTCTGAAACTCGCGCCGGCCGGACCGAGCATCCTTCAATCCGTTTCCGAAGCGGCGGTCCCTGCATGACTGAGAGTGGCTCGCGGGCATCAAAGCCTAGTCGGCTATACAGGGCCAAGGATCTGTTATGAAACGCCGATTGGAGCAGCCGCACTCCAGGGAAGTTGCGCTCCCGAGCGCGGACTAGTACCGATTCCATCAATTTCCGGCCAAGGCCGCGATTCTGGATGCTCGGGTCGACCGTGATCGGTCCGAGACCCGCTATCGTGGATCGCTCATCGAGACAGTTGCTGCCCACCATGCACCCGTCTGACTCGGCCACCACGCAATAAAACCCCGGGTGGGAAAACATCATTGAGAGAATGCCAACATAAACGTCGGTCGACGGGAAGTCGGGTGGAAAGCCGTGAACTGTATTGATCTTACAGAAGGCGTCAAAGCAGATGCGCCCGCACACCGGTGCATCTTCAGGCCTGGCGCGACGAATTGTAACGGATGGCCTGCCCGATGGGACTGACAGGGCCTGAGCTGACATGCTGATATCCTTTCTAGGGCCCCAGATTAGAACGGCTGTCGGACAAGGTCAACAGTGGCGCGGGTGAGGCATTTTGAGCAGCTCCATTCCAGGGAAACATCCTTGAATGGCTGGAGTCACAAAGCCGCATTTTCACGCACCTAAGGGAAGAGTAGGGGATCGCTAACCGAACTTCTTCGGGTCGTCGTCATTTTAGATTAGAAAGCGTTGGCTGACGTTATGGGTCACGCCAGAGGAGAAGCCGCGATCAGGGCGAAAGGGCGGGCGCCCATTCATTTCGGTTGTTGGAACCTCCTCTACCCGAAATCCGCCCTGAATTTGACGCTTCAAATGCAGGCATGCTGCTATCAGGAATGCGGCGCCCAGCAAAATGCCAAAAATCCGGCCGGGTATCGACGCGCCGCCATCGTGTTGATGCACGACAATCAGGAAGCCTAAAACGGAGAAGCCCATGGCCATGCCGAACAAGCTTATTGCGGTCGATATTTTCTCCAGTCGCGTTTGTGTTCTCATCTTATTCCAGTTGGGCTTCATCAATTACAAAGGCGTTAGAAACTCCGAGTTTCAGAATATCGGCAGAATTAAAGCGGCACTTTTATCAGGAGGTACATCTTCTGCTTCCGAGGATACACCGGAACAGGCGGTGCAACGATTTGAGCACTACTCAGCCCCAATAATCTCGCTGCAAACGTGATTGAAATTCGGATTCGCCTATCTATTCTCTTTGAGATGCGCGATCGAACCACCGGGACATTCGGCGATGCCGCGATTTATCACACGTAAGGAACTCGAATAAGACACACGAGCCATGAAATCATCCGGCAAGCCACTGAGCCATAACAGACATCTCCTTCGATGGGTTGAAAAGATGGCGGAGCTGTGTGCGCCCGAGTCGATTCATTGGGTGAGCGGTTCCCAGGAGGAGAATAAACAGATCTGCGCGCAACTTGTGAAAAGCGGCACGTTCATCAAGTTGAATGAGGAACTCTGGCCCGGTTGCTATTACGCGCGGTCCGACTCGAGCGACGTCGCTCGCGTCGAAGATCGGACCTTTATCTGCTCCCTGTCCAAGTACGCAGCCGGTCCGACCAACAACTGGGTCGATCCGTTTGAGATGAGAAAAACACTCAAACGGCTTTTTAAAGGAACGATGGCCGGCCGCACAATGTACGTCCTCCCCTTTTCCATGGGTCCAATCGGGTCGGCCATATCGCAAATTGGAGTTCAGCTAACCGATTCTCCCTATGTTGTAGCCAGCATGCGAATTATGGCGCGCATCGGGTTACCGGTTTACAAAGAGATTGAACGTGGCGAAAAGCGGGTCGTTCCGTGCATGCATTCGGTCGGAGCACCCTTGGCCCCCGGACAAAAGGATGTTGTTTCATGGCCCTGTAACTCTGAAAAGTATATCGTTCATTTCCCGGAAACGCGGGAAATCTGGTCGTATGGTTCCGGCTATGGTGGTAACGCGCTACTCGGGAAGAAATGCTTTGCCCTTCGAATTGCGTCGGCCATAGCCCGCGACGAAGGCTGGATGGCCGAGCATATGCTCATCCTCGGAGTCGAGGACCCACATGGCGAGAAAACGTATGTTGCAGCGGCATTTCCAAGCGCATGCGGCAAAACGAATTTCGCGATGCTGATTCCGCCAAAGCCATTTGCTGAAAAGGGCTGGAAAGTCTGGACGGTGGGCGATGACATTGCCTGGATCAAGCCCGATGAGAATGGACGACTTTATGCCATTAATCCGGAAGCGGGATTTTTCGGTGTCGCCCCCGGGACGTCGGTGATAACAAATCCGAATGCGATGTCGACCGTAGCGACGAATTCGATCTTCACGAACGTCGCGCTGACTCCGGAGGGGGGCGTCTGGTGGGAAGGAATGACCGATGAGCCCCCGCCCCGCTTGATCGATTGGCAAGGCAACGAGTGGACTCCGCAAATCGCGAAAAAGACGGGCGCAAAAGCGGCTCATCCGAACGCACGCTACACTACGCCCGCAGCCCAATGTCCGACGATCGATCCGGATTGGGAAAAACCGGAAGGTGTCCCGATCAGCGCGCTGATTTTTGGGGGCCGCCGGGCAACCACCATGCCATTGGTTTTCCAGGCGTTTAACTGGTCTGGCGGGGTCTATGTAGGCGCCACCATGGGGTCGGAAACGACCGCCGCCGCGGCCTCCGCAGGAGCGGTCGGTAGAGTGCGTCGTGATCCGATGGCTATGCTGCCATTTTGTGGGTACAACATGGGCGACTATTTTCGCCACTGGATCGCGATGCAACGAAAACTGAGCGAAACGCCCAGGGTATTCCATGTCAACTGGTTCCGAAAAGATGAAAAGGGAAATTTTATCTGGCCGGGATACAGCGAGAATATGCGCATTCTCAAGTGGATCATTGACCGCGCCAGAGGGCGCGCCAGGTCCAAGGAAACGCCGATCGGCTGGATGCCCAACTATGAAGATTTGGACTGGACCGGACTGGATTTTCCAAAGGAGGCATTTGAGAAATTGCAGAGATTCGACCGAGACGCCTGGCGGTCAGAAGTCCTCGGACACGAGGAACTATTCGTCGATTTACGCGAAGGCCTGCCAAAGGAAATGCTCTACGAGCGCGAACTTCTAATCTGCCGGATGTAAGAGGCGTTAGCAATCGGCTCAGTTAAAGTTACTCTCCGTTTCCTCGCTCAGCGAGGACTGCATCGCTGCTTCCAGTCCAAACACACGACTCGCCAACAGATCAGCAGCATCAATTATCGTGAGATCCTCTCCGGTGATCTTGTTACTCCCAGCGCCACGAACGAGACGATTCGCCTGGCGCAGACGAGCGCGGTCAAGGGCATTGCGAATGGAGCGAGCGTTAGCGAAATGAGGCTGCGTCTTACGGGTTACGATGTAACGGGCCAAGGCCTCGCGTCCCGCCGGGCTTAGCTTATAGCTTTGCTTGGCAAGAATCAGTTCGCCGATAGCCAGCAGCTCGTCATTATTATAGTCGGGAAAGTCGATATGATGAGCAATGCGCGAACGAAACCCGGGATTGCTCGCGAAAAACTTCTCCATACGCTCGACATAGCCGGCGAGAATCACGACAAGGTCCCCCCGTTGGTTTTCCATTACCTGCAGCAAGATCTCGATCGCCTCCTGACCGTAGTCGCGCTCGTTCTCCGGACGATACAAATAGTAGGCTTCGTCGATGAATAGCACGCCGCCCATGGCTTTCTTCAAAATCTCTTTAGTCTTGGGCGCGGTGTGACCGATGTACTGGCCGACGAGGTCGTCGCGAGTGACCGAGACCAGATGACCTTTCCGGACGAAACCGAGGCGATGGAGAATCTCGGCCATCCGCAGGGCGACCGTCGTCTTGCCGGTGCCCGGATTGCCGGTGAAGGACATGTGCAGGGTCGGCGCTTCGCCAGACAAACCAAGTTTCCGCCGCAGGTGCTCCACTAAAAGCAGTGAAGCGATCTCGCGAATGCGCGTCTTGACGGGTGTGAGCCCGATGAGTTCCTGGTCGAGGATTTTGAACACGTCATCGATGCCAGCCTCCGCCAGCTCCTTGGCCAGATCAATCTCTACGTTGGACAGATCGGAATCCGACTGCTTTATGAGGTCAGACGGAATCCGAAAGGACTCCGTACCACTCGGCCGTTCGTCCACAGGATCTGTGATGCCGGGATGGCCGTAGGATCTCGGCGTTTCGCTCATCGGGAGTTTTTGCTCGAGTTAGCCGAGCGCACAACGTAGCGCTGGCCCTCCGGTAGATCAGTGGCATATGGGTGCGTCGTGTAACGGATGTTGCGTCCATTGGATTCCTGCCTCTGGAGTTGAAAGCCCGGCTCCTCTTCAGGTCGATTAACTATGAAAGAGATCCTTACCGATTCCCAACCGTGAGTGGAATCGATGGCTGAAATCCGGATGTAAAGGTTTCCATACGTCTTTCGGCAATCCGCAAGTTCCATCATCACCGCGGCGGCGTCTTTGATGTCAAACATCGGCAAACCCCACATCTCCCAATAGGTATTGCGGGGATGCGGATCATCAGTGAACTCGATGTTCACCGCCCATCCCTTGTCGATACAATACTGCACCTGTGCCCGGATCTGATCGTCCGTGAGATCGGGCAAGAAAGAAAAACAGCCTTGGGTGATTCGCATGATAGTGGCTCCAACTTAGACTGCAAGGTTAGGGGTGGGAACAAAATCGGGTGTGTCCGTGGCGGCGTAATTATAAGTGACGTCCTTCCAGATTTCCAGCGCCTGCCTGAGGGGTAGACAATGCCTGGCTGCCGCCTGCAAGATGTCGGGACCCTCGGCTAAAAAGTCGCGGCCTTCGTTGCGGGCCAAGATCATGGCTTCCAACGCGACCCGATTCGCCGTTGCGCCGGCGGCGATGCCCATCGGATGGCCGATCGTGCCGCCTCCGAACTGTAGAACGACATCGTCACCGAGATGATCCAAAAGCTGGTGCATCTGACCCGCATGGATACCACCTGAGGCAACGGGCATCAGTTTCCTCAGCGACGCCCAATCTTGGTCGAAAAAGATTCCATTCTCCAGTTTTTGCGGCACAAAGCCTTCGCGGCAGATATCGTAATAACCGCGAATGGTGTTTGGGTCGCCCTCAAGCTTCCCGACCACCGTCCCGGCATGAATGTGGTCAACGCCCGCAAGTCGCATCCACTTGGCGATGACACGGAACGATACACCGTGGTTCTTCTGGCGCGTGTAAGTCCCGTGACCGGCGCGATGGAGATGCAGAATCATGTTGTTACGGCGCGCCCACTTCGCCATAGACTGAATCGCGGTATAGCCGATGACCAAATCGATCATGACGATCACTGAACCGAGCTCCTGGGCGAACTCGGCGCGCTCGTACATGTCTTCCATGGTAGCGGCGGTGACATTGAGATAACTTCCCTTGACTTCGCCGGTGGCCGCCTGAGCGCGGTTGACTCCTTCCATGCTGTAGAGAAAGCGGTCTCGCCAGTGCATGAAAGGCTGCGAGTTGATGTTCTCATCGTCTTTGGTGAAGTCGAGGCCACCCTTCAACGCTTCGTAGACTACGCGCCCATAATTACGTCCGGATAGACCGAGCTTCGGCTTAACCGTGGCGCCTAGGAGTGGACGACCGAACTTGTCGAGTCGCTCACGCTCCACCACAATCCCGGTCGCGGGCCCATCGAAAGTTTTCACATAGGCGACGGGAAGCCGCATATCTTCGAGCCTGAGCGCCTTCAGCGGTTTGAAACCGAAGACATTGCCGATAATCGAGGCTGTAAGATTGGCGATTGAACCCGGTTCGAATAGATCGAGGTCATAGGCAACAAAGGCGAAGTAAGAACCGGGAGCATTCGGTACCGGGTCTACGCGATAGCATTTCGCACGGTACTTCTCGCAGGCCGTCAACCGGTCCGTCCAGACAACTGTCCAAGTGGCCGTTGAGCTTTCGCCCGCGACTGCGGCCGCTGCCTCGATCGGATCGACGCCATCCTGTGGAGTGACTCGGAACAGGACAATGACATCGGTATCCTTCGGTTCATAGTCCGGCTCCCAATAGCCCATTTTCTTGTACTCCATCACGCCCGCCTTGTAACGGTCCTTGCCGGTAATGGTCGTTTGCTTTGTCCCTAGGATGTTGGTGGATTTTGGTTCCAGTGTTCTCACGGTCGCATTCATAAGCCTGATCAAAGCTAGTTTCACCCAGCGCAAAGTAAATTGAATCTAATTTAATTTATATTTAAAAAAATTAAATATCCAACCGCCTCAATTGGCCGCATCGCTGCTGCGATTTACCTGCGATTGGTGACCAGGGTGTACGACTTGCCGAAGAGACAAAAGCCTTGGCGGCACGGCCACCGGATTTTCAATGATCCAGAGGACTCGCCAGGCACTCGCGCACTGAGCAGCAAACACCCGTACCCTATCCAACTTCGGCCTGGGGTAAGAATTCACGGCCTTTTTTCACCATGAATGTCCACATGGCGCGGCAAGCCGGCGACAGCACTCGGTCCGCGCGGTGCATAGCGAACCACTTCCGCATTATCGGGAGGCCCTCCATTTTGAGAATGACCATCCGCTCGCTCGCAACCTCCGCCTCAATGGTGTGAGCAGAGATGAGTGAGATACCAAGTCCTGCCATCACCGCCTGTTTGATGGTTTCGTTCGAGCCGATCTCGAATCTGACTTTATAAGAAGGCATCGCCAGTCCGGCGAAAAAGTTGTCGAACATACTCCGGGTTGCGGAGCCCTCCTCACGCACGATGAAATTCTGATTGGCTAGCTCGGTTTTTGAGAGCCGGGCCTTACGGGCTAAAGGATGATCGGGCGGCGCGATAATTACATGAGGATGCGGTCCGATGGGTTCACTTTTTACGCTAAAGTCCTCCGGAGGGCGCCCCATCAAAGCGATGTCGATCTCGTATTCGCGCAGCAAAGAAACAATGTCTCTCCGATTGCCGATCGAAAGCCTGAGGTCGATCTGCGGGTGTTGTTTCATAAACGCTGCGATGAGCCGGGGGGCAAAATATTTTGCTGTCGACCCAACGCCAATCCGAATGCGCCCTCCCATCATTCCATTTGTCCCTTGAAGCGTTTCGACGAGGTCAGCGATGACATTGTCGATACGAGCGGCTGCGGCAACTACCTCCTTGCCGGCCTCCGTCAGCCGCAAACGGCCCCCGAAACGCTCGAACAGTTGAAGCCCAAGGTCCTCCTCTAGCAGTTTGACCCGAGAAGTCAGAGCCGCAGGCGTTACGCAGAGGGTTTCTGCGGCTTTAATCATGGTGCCACACCTGCCCACCTCGCGGACCGTTTCCAGTTGCCTGAACGTCAGATTATGCATCGGCCTGGTTCCAAATTTATTTGAATAGAAAACAAATTATATTCAATTTACTTTGTTTTACCAAGTTGTTAATTTGAAAGCGCGTAACCCGGCCTAATCGGGAACTCGGCGACCGGTCTTGTACGCAAATGTCAATTAAAAACTCTGGACAAAAATGTCAGCGGTAGCAGCATATAATCTTGATCTCGATGCCTTTCTCACCACGTCGGGCCGGGGGGATGACATGTTGGCGGCGGCCGGGGCCGTAATTCACCGGATAGCCTCCGACGCGATCGAAGTGGCGCGGCTCATTTCGCTTGGGCAACTCTTGGAAGGGGTCGGCGCCGCCGTCGGGACCGAGAATCCCGACGGCAACGTCCAAAAGAAGATTGACGTTCTCGCAAAGGAAATGTTTATCGATTCTCTTCGGGGCTCTCCGGTCGCCGCAATTCTCTCTGAGGAACTCTTTTGCCCCCTGGTTTTGGATCCAGCCGCTCCTTTGGTTGTGGCAATTGATCCAATTGACGACTCCTCAATTATCGATACTGCGGTTTCGGTCGGGACAATCTTCTCTATTCTCCCTGCAGCCATCAAAGCGACGCGACCGGAAGAGCATTTTCTGCGGCCTGGCCACGAACAGATCGCCGCCGGATTCTTTATCTACGGGCCGCAGACTTCCCTGGCATTGACGTTCGGCGAGGGTGTGCACATTTTCACTCTTGACCGCGACACTCGTGTGTTCCGGCTCGCCATCCCGAAAGTCGCAATACCCCAGGACTCGGCGGAATACGCGATCAACTCCTCGAATTATCGCCATTGGGGAGATTCCGTTCGAGCTTACGTCGACGACTGCGTAACAGGAGTCGAAGGACCATTGGCTCAAGACTACAACATGCGCTGGGTCGCCTCCCTCGTCGCAGAAGCGTACCGCATTCTCGCACGCGGCGGCGTTTTTCTTTACCCTGCCGATGAACGGCATGGCTACGTCGCCGGTAGACATCGCCTCATTAACCAAGCGAATCCGATTTCGTTCTTGATTGAACAGGCAGGCGGCGCCGCAACTGACACTGTGCAACGCATCCTAGACCTGCGACCGATCGAGCTCCACGCGCGAACCCCCTTTGTGTTTGGTTCGTTCGATGTGGTGCATCGAATTGTTCGCTATCACACGGATCCGCAATTCTCTGCCGAGAGCGCCCCGCTATTCACGCGAAGGGGTTTACTGCGGTTCTAATCGGAGCAAACACCGACGATGTCGAAAAAGCACCCAATCATTTCGGTGACCGGTTCTTCGGGAGCGGGTACTACCTCAACCAGGAAAACATTCGAGGAGATCTTTCTACGTGAGAACGTTACGGCGGTCTTTATCGAAGGCGATGCCTACCATCGTTACGATCGAAAGGAAATGCAGGCGATTATTGACGAGAAGTCAACCAAGGGCAACGCCCATTTCAGCCATTTTGGTCCCGAAGCGAATCTGCTGAAAGAGCTGGCGGAGACGTTCAGAAGCTACGGCGAGAGTGGGAAGGCGCGTACGCGACATTACGTGCACGACGCCGAGGAGCGTGATCTTTTTGGTGCTCCACCGGGTACCTTCACGGAGTGGGCGGACTTGCCCGAAAATACCGATGTGCTGTTTTACGAAGGGCTGCACGGCGCCGTTGTCACAGAGAAAGTCGACATTGCTCAGCATATCGACCTCAAGATCGGCGTTGTGCCGGTGATCAACCTTGAATGGATCCAGAAGATTCACCGTGACCGGACGGCACGGGGGCACTCTCGTGAAGCGGTGACCGACACAATCCTTCGCCGGATGCCGGACTACGTGGAGTTCATCTGCCCGCAATTCACGCAAACCGACATCAATTTTCAACGTGTGCCAACCGTGGACACGTCAAACCCGTTCATCGCTCGCTATATACCGACGCCTGATGAGTCCATGGTTGTGATCCGCTTTAGTAAGCCGCGCGGATTTGATTTCCCCTATCTGCTATCAATGATTTCCCAGAGCTTCATGTCCCGAAGGAACTCGATTGTTATACCCGGCGGCAAGCTCGACTTAGCCATGCAGCTTATTCTGACACCGTTGATTCTACAGTTAGTCGAACGGAAAAGGAGGGCTTCGTGATGCACGAATCGAATTTTCTCGCCTCTTCCGCGCTCGACCACACGCGCGAGGTTTCGCCGCAAAGGACATATCCGTAGGTCGTTTAGGAGGAATTGCCAGGAGCCCCGCCGAGCGGCGATTCGCGCGCGGCAGGGATGGAAATTACGCGAAGAGAGAAATCACGCGAAACGGATGCGGGCCTGGTCAGTCTGGTTGACGTGAATGGTATCAACGAACCGTATGCTGCCGATCGCTCTGACCATCACTAGCGAAGAGGTCCGGAAACCACCGCCGAAGAAACGGACTCCTCGAAACAGGGGGCTTTCAGTCACGCCAGTAGCAGCAAAGATGATGTTTTTGCCTGGAGCCAGGTCCTCGGCTGTATAAATCTTTTTCACGTCTTTAATGCCCATCTTGGGCATGCGTTCACGTTGTTCGTCGGTATAGCCGGTAAGACGGCCCACCATATAGCCGTTCAGGCAGCGAAGGGCGGCAGCCGTGAGGACACCTTCAGGAGCTCCGCCGGAGCCCATCACAGCGTGGACACCGGTTCCAATCATGGCAGATGCGATTCCGGGAGTGAGGTCGCCGTCGGAAATGAGCCGGATGCGAGCACCAGCCTGGCGGATATCCGCAATCAGTTTTTCGTGGCGCGGGCGTTCAAGGACAATAATTACCAAATCGTCAACTTTACGGTCGAGAGCTTTGGCGATATTCCGCAGGTTATCGGCGACCGGGGCATCCAGATCGACCGTGCCCTTGCAGGAAGGACCGACCACGATTTTCTCCAGATAGCAATCCGGCGCGTGAAGCAGGCCGTGCCGCTCGCTGGCTGCCAGCACCGTAATCGATCCTGGAGAACCGGTAGCACACAGGTTGGTGCCCTCTAGAGGATCGACCGCAATATCGACTTGAGGATAGGCGGCACTGTTGGCATCCTTGCGGCCAACCTGTTCTCCGATGTACAGCATGGGCGCCTCGTCGCGCTCGCCCTCGCCGATCACGATCGTCCCTTGCATCGGGACACTTTCCATTACCTTGCGCATGGTTTCGGTTGCCACGTGATCAGCGAGCTTGCGATCGCCTTGCCCCATGGTGTGCGCCGCAGCAATGGCAGCAGCCTCAACCACCCGCAGCATTCCGAGAGCTAGATCCGACTCCAGATCCGTGCGAAAATTTGCCTCTTGGCTTGGCTCAGTAGCTTGTATTGGCATTTTATGTCTATACTAAATTGGAAAATCCTTTTTAAAGGCATCCTGGAAAGGAAGCCACATGTTTTGCTAATCTTTCACATATCTACAATAGTGCCTTTGTCGGGCGCCTACTAAACGTATTATGTCAGATGCCTTACACATCTTGCGCCTTCTGGCTTGCGATGGGCTGTGCCGACGCGCGCGGCGCTGAACGAACGCCGTTACATCGGTAGCGCGAAGCTGCTCCAATCTGTGCCCGGAGTCGGCAAAGTAACCGCGTGGAAGCTCTACGAGGATCTGGGCATTGAAAGTCTGGAGGAACTTGCAGCCGCGGCACATGACGGCAGGCTTCAGCAGTTCCCAGGAATAGGTGCCAAGCGCATCGCCGGAATCCGCGATACTCTGGCACAGCGGCTCGGCCGCATTCGCCAGGGGCTGACCGCGCCCGTTCAGCGCAACGATGCAACCCTTGCCGAGTTGCTCGATGTCGACCGCCAGTACCGTGAGGAGGCTGCCAGGGGCGCTCTCCAGAAGATCGCGCCGCGCCGCTTCAATCCCTCGGGAGAGGCGTGGCTGCCGGTCCTCCACACCACCCGCGGCTCGCGCCATTATGCGGCACTTTTCTCCAACACTGCCCGGGCGCATGAACTCAACAAGACGCAGGATTGGGTGGTGCTCTACTACGACGGTCCGTCAGGGGAGCGTCAGTGCACCGTCATTACCTCTGAATTCGGCCAGCTCCAGGGTAAACGCATCGTGCGCGGACGCGAGCAGGAATGCCGGGAACTTATCGAGCATTGAAGGGAAAGCGCCACGTTCCACGAGGGCCTGCAGCATCTGCGCAAAAGCCTGCGCCATTCGCGGCATTCCCTTGAAGTCACGCCGGCACCCTGCCCAAGTGCGGTTTCGAATTTGGCCCAGGAAAACTCACGAAACCTTCCCGGTTTCCCAAGTGCTGCGCAACGTTTCAAAAGGGTCTGGGTGTCTTAGAAAACCCGCTAACCGCGCTAGGATACATTTTTTAGGCCGATCTATACCTTGCAACCATGCGATCAATGTCGCCCGTTTGATACCCAGCATTGCTGCCGTTCGCCGATCACTCTCGTTAGATTCTCTCGTGTACCGATCCAACGCCTTTAGAACGTCTTCGATAGTCATACGCGCGGGGAGACAGTTAAAAAAAGTTGGTGTCGTAACAGTTCGTCTGGAAAAGATAGATGTGGATTATGGAAAAACGTGAACTCTTCCTTTGTCGCTTACTACTCCTGTTATCCGTACCGTGGGCTTATTTGCTTGCGCGCAAAGAGAAGTTCCCATTCCTTGTTCGAGGATCGACCAACCACGCGGTATTCCCGTTCACACAAAGGTCCGGGAGTCGATTTTCAAACTCGGCCGGAATGTGATCGATTTGCTCAACAGAGAGGGATGGTTCAACACCGCTGGGAAACTCTTTTTCAATAGCAAAGAACGCTGTCTGTTGTGCAAGCGCCTCCGCAAAAGTTATTGTCGCTCTTTCTGGGTCCATCACGCTTAATGTAAAAAAAGCATCTTCCGGTTCGATCTGGACGACGATCGAATGCGTACCTTTTCCTGCAGGGGCGGCTGGCTCAATCGCCCTAGGATCGCAAAAATCAATCACAAAAACGAACGGGGCCGGATCCTTTTGAAGAGGGAGAATACGAATCATCTGCCTGACTTTCCATAACTTTACGATTCTTGCAGAATTAGGATCGTCTTTGCTAAGATATGCGAGCTCAAATTTGACGCTATGGCGGTTTCAAAAATTCACTTCAACTTCATTTTTTCAATGAATTGGCGAGACTAGGTTGAGGCCGTTTGCGCCATGATGTTGCGCCTTGAAGCACTACGGTCGTGCGCGCTTGCGTGGCCACTACCGTCAACAGACCCCCGGTTTTTGCCGGTCTCGATTTAAGTACAGTGCGACAGCTGACGGGGTCAACGCGACGTCTTCAAACCCACGACTTTCGTTTTCTTTGTCATCTGTCGTTTTCCCCATTCACAGAGATCTTCCAGGATTGGCACGATGCTTTATTGAAGTCCAAGCGCGCGTAATTCACGCAGCGGCCTTTTTTAGCGACTGTGAAGCGACCTTTGGCGGAGATACAAACGCCCAAGTGTAACCATCAGGGTCAGCAATGAAAGCTTCGGTTCCAAAATCATATTTCCTTGGCTCCTGGACAATCCGGTAACCAGCTTTGCGAGCTTTTTCGACCATAGCGGCAGCATCGCTGACCTCGAAATGGGGATACATGCCAAGCCCCAGCTGTTCCCCGTTGCTGTGCGGTTTTTCCCAATCCCACCGGCTGTTCCGGAGGAACACGCCGACGTTGTTCGATTCGAGCATCACGAACCAGTCGCTCTGGGATTTGAGGCGAAGACCAACGAAATCGCGATAGAACGCGATCGAAGCAGTGAGGTTCGAAACCTCCAGCAGGATGTGATCGATCTTTGGTGTGGCGGGCGCCTGCGGCTCCGGCTCTTTTCCGAAAGCAGTGACGGGCGCAAGAGGGATATAAATTGCATAACCGGCTAGGAAAAGATGAAAAAGCGGATGAGGCGGATGGGATTATAACGCATATGAGTCGCTCAGGTTGGGCCAATCAAGGCTTTATTTAAATGAGCCACGATCGGACATTTTGTTCCCGTGTCCAAGATGTCTCGAATTTAATGAAATCGGACAACGCGCATGCTCGTTTTCGCTCGCTGCTTGCGGTGTGGACGCGGATTCGATTTTAGAACAAGCGCGTGAACTGGGTTTTCCAGTCCAGGATGAGAAGCTAAGGACTTTCCTAAAGAGCCTCTGAGAGAGTAGATCTTGCTCAGCGTAGTCTGAAGAATCCCCGAACCTCATTCGATTAGCTCGTGAAAAAGCTCGCGCAGTTTCCGTTTGGCTGCATTAAGCACTCTTTTTCCTTCTTTGGTAGCAGAATACTCCCGCCAAGCGCGGCGTCCCTCTCGTTTCACTTCAGCGGAGAGATAGCCTTTCTTTTGCAGGCTATGCAGCAGTGGATAAATCGTGCCCGGGCTCATTTCGTAGCCATGGCGTCGAAGCTCTTCAATCATCCAGAAGCCCACCAACGGCTCCTGCGCTGCGTGGTGGAGAATGTGCAACCGGATAAAACCGCTGACAAATTCGCGGTGATCAGGCTCCTTAGGTTTTTTGTGTAGGGTTTTTCGACGCATTCGTGCAATCCGCAACTGATGATCTTCACTTACAACGCAGCCGCGCATCAAGTGCAATCGGCTGATTCACTATCGCTTTTCGTTATTGACAAGCGTTAGTCTTTACGTTCAGTCAGGAAAGTCCTTATTTGTGGTCGAGGTTTCGCTCCGAACCAGACGAAGTACCCTGGCTTTATCGACCTATTTCCCTGGAAGATCTACGAACGATGAAAGAGCACGAAGACAACCGTTTCTCACGACGGCAATTTTTGCTGGCTAGCGCCTTGGCCGGGGGTGGTTTGATGCTCCCAACCTCTGCCGCGGCACAAAACTCGATGCAGATGCCGATGGCCTCTGCGACCGCAACGCCTCCGATCAAGACCGGACCAACAGAAGTGAGTTTGCGAATCGGCCCCGTACTGGTCGACGTCACTAAGGACAAAACCATCAGCACGATTGGATACAATGGCCAAGTCCCGGGACCGCTAATACGTTTACGCGAAGGTCAGCAAGTTTCGGTGCAGCTATTTAACGACACGGACACCCCTGAGTTCGTGCATTGGCATGGACAATTCATCCCTTCGGAAGTCGATGGAGCCGGCGAAGAAAAAAGCATTGTGGTGCCGCCTCGTGGGCAAGTCAGCTATCAATTCACTCCCAGGCCGGCAGGGATTCGTTGGGTGCATACCCACGTTATGCCAGGGAGCAATCTCTACAGCGGGTTGTACACGGGACAGTTCGGAATCGTTTACATCGAGCCCAATCACGAATCCGGTAGCTATGATCAGGAAGTGTTTCTGGCCACACACGAGTTTGAACCTTTCTACAGTACCGGTGAGATGGAAGAGGAGGAGGGTAAACCAGAGGACCCGGCTCTGGAAGCCGAAGTAAACGCCGATAAAACTCAGAAACCCAACGGCTGGGAAATCGGCTACCAGACTTTCACCGTCAATGGTCGATCACTCGGATACGGTGATCCAATACGGGTCAAGGAAGGTCAGCGCGTCATGTTTCGCATCCTGAACGCCAGCGCTACCGAGACGATTGAGCTGGCCTTGCCGGGTCACGAATTCTATGTAGTCGCATTGGACGGCAACCCTGTTCCTGGGCCGAATAAGGTTAAAGTGCTCCAGCTCGGATCAGCCGAACGAGTTGAGGCGATCGTGGAGATGAAGAACCCGGGCGTTTGGATCCTGGGTACTCCGATGGACGAAGATCGTAACCGCGGGATGGGAATCGTCGTGGAGTACGCTGGGCGAAAGGGCAAACCGCAGTGGCATCCACCCGGCAAATCGGATTGGAATTACCTCCTGTTCGGAAAATCTGAATCAGCGATCGCGCCAGACGAAGTGATTCCGATGGAGATTGGGAAAATCAACGGAGGCAAGGGGGGATTCAACGTGTGGACGATCAATGGCCAGCCTTACGATCAGAGCGAGCCGATAAAGGTTCATCAGGGTCGCCGCTATCGACTCGCGTTCGTCAACAAGAGCGACGACATGCATCCGCTCCACCTGCATCGGCATAATTTCGAGATCACGAAAATTCATGGAAAGGAAACGTCCGGAATCTTCAAAGACACCGTCCTGGTCAAAGGCTTCAGCCGAGTTAATGTCGATTTTGTAGCCGACAACCAAGGCCTGACCTTGTTTCACTGCCACCAGAATCTCCACATGGATTTCGGCTTCATGCGACTCTTTGAATACGTTTAAACCTCTTCCGCGAAAATCGGGTTGCCGTGTATGGAATTCGACCATGACCAGTGAAGTACACCAGAGCGAAAACTCTCACGTTCAGGCCGACAGCAAAAGGGAAACGCGAACGGCTGGTTTTCGACAGACGGCTCTGGAACCTTTTCTTGTCTTTCTCCGGCTGGGCCTGACCTCGTTCGGAGGTCCTATCGCGCACCTCGGCTATTTTCGACAGGAATTTGTGGAACGCCGCAAATGGCTGACCGAGCAAACCTTCGCCGATCTCGTGGCGCTCTGCAATTTCCTGCCGGGACCAACTAGCAGTCAGGTCTCCTACTCGATCGGTATGACGCGCGGCGGCATTACCGGTGCCATTTCCGCTTGGAGCGCCTTTACGCTCCCCTCGGCGATCATCATGTTGCTGGCTGCCTATGGCATTCACTGGGTGAGCGGGGAACAGGGAACCAGCTGGCTTCATGGTTTGAAAGTGGTAGCCGTTGCCGTGGTAGCTCAAGCAGTCTGGTCGATGGCGACAAGGCTCTGCACGGATCGCACTCGGATCTCTTTCGCCTTTGTTGCTGCGGTAATCATCCTTTTGACCAACAGCTCCTGGATCCAGGTGCTTACGATCGCTCTTGGTGCGCTGGCGGGCTGGAAACTGATTCGCGTAGAGGCGCCTCCGGAAAGGTCTGAAGTGTTTACACGGCTTCCGAACCGGATCCAATCGGTTTGTTCGATGACGGTCTTTGCCCTTTGCCTGCTGATCGTGCCTCTTCTTGCCGCCGGCAAACGGGACGGGTGGCTGCCGTTGTTTGATAGTTTCTATCGCACCGGATCGCTTGTTTTCGGCGGCGGCCATGTAGTTCTCCCGCTTTTACAGGCTGAAGTCGTACCGAAAGGCTGGGTAGAGAACAACACCTTCCTGGCGGGATACGGCATCGCTCAGGCGTTGCCAGGTCCGCTATTTTCTTTTGCGGCCTACCTCGGGGCCGTTAAGAGCGGTTCTCCCACCGGCTGGTTGGCAGGGTTATGGTGTCTTTTCGCGATTCTGCTGCCACCGATTCTTCTGGTCACGGGACTGCTCCCGCTCTGGAATCGACTTCGCGCTTCCGCCGCGGCTCAGTCGTTGCTGGCCGGGGCCAATGCGACAGTCGTTGGAATTTTGTTGGCAGCTCTTTATCAGCCTATTTGGACAAGCGCAATCGATTCAGCGAAGAGCTTGGCGCTCGCCATCATCCTGTTTGCTGGTTTGCAGATCTGGAAGATAGCTCCATGGATCCTCGTCGTGATTGGCGCGGTAAGCGGTGGAATCTTTTTGTGACAACGCATGCGAACCAGAAAATACGTTCAAGTCATACCAATCTATGGACAAGACGCTTTTCAACTTGCTGAATACCGGTGCCCCGGCGGCAACGCTCCTGGTCCGGCTCCTCGCCGGACTGGTTTTCTTTGCTGAAGGGATCAAGAAATTCATGTTTCCCACCGAGTGGGGAATAGGTCGGTTCGAAAAGATCGGCATCATCTATCCGCATTTAACCGCGCCGTTTGTTGGCGTCGTGGAGACCGCCTGTGGACTTCTGCTGATCTTCGGACTCTTTACCCGGCCAGCGGCCTTGTTATTGCTGATTAATATTTCGGTTGCGATCCTGACCACAAAAGTGCCGCTTGCCCTGCACAAAGGATTCTGGCCAGCGGAAGCCGAGGCTCGGGCCGATTATTCCATGTTCATGAGTTTATTGTTCCTCCTCATTGTAGGTGCAGGATCCATGTCGTTGGATGCCTGGTGGCTAAGAAAGCGAAACGATTTGTCGAAGCAGAGTCGAATAGCGAGATAGCATGCTTGTGCGATACGCTAAACGGTTGATCAGAGACACTCCCGAAGCCGCGGGCCACGCTCTTACCATGATGGCTGTGTCTGGCACTTCGCCTTCCTGCGCCGCATCGTAGAGGTTGAGGTTATCGAATCAAGGGTCGTCGCGGCAACAGGGATTGCCAGCGCCTGACGTAACGCGCAGGGCAGCCATCATGGCAGTCAGAATTGCGTTGAATCCAGTCGTCAGTCTGCATGATTATAGTTGTAAGTTACAATTGAATGCGTTGTCTCCTATGAGATTTTTCTACCTTTTTTTCCTGTATGTATTTGGCGCCTCGTGCTTAAGCACAGTTGCCCAACAAGCTTCTCCAGACCCGGAAGACCATTTTGCGGGCGTAGATGCCCGTGGCGATCAGGGTATGGGTTTTAGCCACGAAAAGACAACCCACCACTTCCATCTCCTGGCTGACGGCGGTGCAATCGAGATAGAATCTGACGGGCCCACCGATGCAGTTAGCCAGGAGGCCATTCGTCAACATTTGACAATGATTGCGGCAAAGTTCTCCCAAGGCGATTTTGCCATTCCGATGTTTATCCATGCCACGGTGCCACCAGGTGTAGAGACCATGAAGCAGTTGAAAAGTAAGATCACCTATGAGGCCGAGAATACCGAGCGTGGTGCGCAATTGCGAATAACCACTCACGATGCCGAGTCGCTTACGGCTATCCACAGTTTTCTCCGTTTCCAAATTCAGGATCATCAGACGGGAGACTCTCTCGAAGTACAAAAGTAGGCTAGTACATCGTCTCATAAGTGGGAGACATACCGTTGGCTTCAAAAGGGTCTGGATGCTAGGCGCGAGTGAGGAGCGTATCCGCTGCGATCCGTGACGAGCGAGCAACGACGCAGACGGACCCTTTTCAAGCCAACCCGGAGGGCCGATGGCGCTTTGGCCGATTTTCTGCGTTGCTCGCTCCTTACGTACGGATCTCAGTATGCTCGTCGCTCGGCGCCTTGAAAATCGGCCAAATCGCCGACGGCGGTATGTCTCCCACTTATGAGACGATGTACTAGAATCTTTAACAACCTGAGGCTGGTTTTCGCCAAATGCTGATCATGTCGCCCTATCCTGGCGTTTTGTGCCGGCGTTTACTGCACTTAATTCGTGGACTGGAGGCCTATCATTGCCTGTGAGCGCAGTCTACGCTTTAAGCGCAGGGCGACAGCTGCCCGGTCTTTACACGAGTAAGGTGTCGGCTGAATCCAGTCCAACGATCTACCTCTAAGAGCAAATCGGTGATCTTCATGTGCGGTGGAAGCGCTATCGCCTCGTTCGAAAGTGGGAATCCATATCCCAGAGAAGGGACGCTGTTTACGGCTTTTCCTTCCAACGTCAAGCTAGCTCCCTCGGAGACTCTCCGTCCGAGCCTCGTGGCACGCGCCATGCTCAACGGAAGCATTAGTCGCGAATCTAACAGCCTCTGCGGATTCATAACCGTCTCATACTCCTTGCGGATCCGTTTTACGGACAACTTTCAATAACAAATTATGGCGCTAGCGGCACCCTGGACAGACGGTAACGTGACAGAACTCGAGAGTCACCCTCGAAGAGTGGGTCGAAGTGTATTGAAAGCTCACGAGCTGACGGGCCTCTAACCATTTCCTGGCTGCTTCATTTTTGTGGGCGCTGGGATTGTCTCGCCCGATACTAGAGCCTTTGATCCTGATATGCTTTGAACCATCGAATCCAGAAACGCCAACAAATTCTTGCTGTGCGCCTCTTACGCACATGAGCGAGGGCCCTTCCGGTGGCAATATCCCAACTAGCCCGAGAGCGCCCGCGTCCCGTGCTGGACATATGCGTTGAGTCCACCCACGCGGCTTCGTAGCTCCCAATGGCCCCACTGGCTGTGTCCGGCCCAAAAGTCCGTCACCGATAAGGCTGTAAATTGCTCTCCGAGAAACACCGGTCGACGGTTGCCGAAGGAATGTTGAGATACCTGGCGAGCGTCCGCACGCTCCAGCGCTAAAGCCCCTAACTGCCAAGCTATTTGCTTATGGGAAGACCGTGCGCAGCTAATACCGCGCATCTGAGCCCGTCTGGCTTTGCTCACCCCGTCTTTCGGCTACGGACGACCGCTCGCACTTGCCGTGATCACCTCTCTTCCATTACTAGCTAGGCTGGTAACTGAAGAAAGAGATAGCGGTGAGAAGCGCGGAAAGCGCTCTATCGAGCTGGCCTCAAGCTGAGTTAAGGTACAATTTGCAACCGCGAAAAAGTTCCTTGAGGGATCGGCCCGTTTTCCTCGTTGAAGTTAGTAAGCGCGGCTCGAGGATGCGAGACAGGGAAACCCCATTTGCTAATCGGAGTCCGTGCGCAACCAACTAATAGTTTAATAAATAGAAAAATATATTATGGCAGTGGACATGTTCCTCACACTCGATGGCGTCAAAGGCGAGTCTAAAGATAAGGCGCATACTCAAGACATCGACATCCTCTCCTGGTCGTGGGGGATGTCCAACTGCGGTTCGGCCCATCAGGGCGGCGGAGCCGGCAGCGGCAAAGTGAACGTGCAGGACGTCAGCATCACTAAATACATCGACAGCAGTTCGCCCAAGCTCATGCTGTCTTGTTGCGACGGGGCACACTTCGCTAGCGCCGTGCTCACCGTGCGCAAAGCTGGCGGCGAGAAGCCTGTAGAGTACGTCACAATCAAAATGCAGGAAGTCCTGATTACTTCCGTGTCGACCGGAGGCTCCGGTGGCGACGACCGTTTGACGGAAAACGTCGGCCTGAACTTTGCTAAGGTGACAGTCGAATATGTGCCTCAGAATGATAAAGGATCACCGGGCAAGATGATCCCGTTCTCCTGGGACATAGCGGCAAACGGCGATGAGGTCTAGTCAGTGCCATAGAAAGATATATGCCGAAGCAAAAAAAACCCAAAAACCACGTTAGACCAGAGCCCTACCCTGAAAAGGGTGCCGATGAGACTTCCCGTACGAAGGCTCTTCGCAAGAACCTGGAAGAGCACTTATGTGATCATCCAGAATGGAAAGGAAACGGAGAGGATGATGCCGAATACTCAATAGAAGGCAGACCGTTTCGCTCACGAAAAACTCGAAACCGGTTATGAAAGCCGCAGGGGAGAAGTATGGGTGCCACACCTGCAATCAGAAGATTGTAAACGACGCCGACCAACCTTGGACCGGAGATCACATTCTCTCGAGGAGGGAGCGAAAGGAGCATACCGCTATAGCATTGTCGATGGTGGGCATTTCTCATCGGATGAGACATTATCCGAAGCAGCTTTCTGGCGGATCACTGCTTTGGTCGCGCTTAAGCGCGGTTTCGTCGTAGCAGGCAATCTGCCTACCGCGGACGGCACCGCCGCGACCGCTAAGCCCGGTTCACTCTTGTTTATCGATAAGAGTGGGAACTTGGTGGGCACCTACAGCGATCCGACACTGAATCTGCTGAACGGGCCTTGGGATATGACAGTCAAAGATGACGGAGACCGCGCGATCCTTTTTGTCTCCACCATGTGCCCCAGGAGAAAAGCTCGCGCCGTTTGCTCGTTATTTAGGGTCGAAGATGCCATTATTATTCCAGCACATTTCCTAATGGGTTGGACAGACATAAGTAAATGACGCTGTGCTACTTCGAGTGAAGAAGAGGTCATCCTCGGCGATCGGACTCCAAGTTGGAAATAGATTATTATGGGCATACTCCAAGCGATCTTTATTCTGTCGCCAGGGTGGATATTAAGGAAAATACTTCGAATTTCGGGTGACAGCTTATAAGTTAATGCCTTGTGACGAAGCCGATTGTGACGACTGAGCCGTCTGACCCCGATCTAATCCTAGTTCAGGCGCTAATGCTCGGCAAGGATCACGCACTAAACGCCTTGATGGATCGGCACCGGGAGGGGTTATTTTGTTTCGTGTTGCGTCATGTACACAACGAAGCGGACGCATTGGAGTTGGCCATGGAGACTTTCGTTCGGGCTTACTTCAACATCGATAAATTTCGGCCGGCGGCCAAGTTTGCAACGTGGTTGTACCACATCGCACTGAATCTCTGCCGCGATCACGTGAGGAGCCGAGCCTACCAGTATTCCCTCCAGACCGTATCCTTTGACGCTCCTGCGCAGCAAGGTGGCGACCCAAGTCTGCTTCCGGCGACGGAGGACAGGCCGGACCAAAAAGCGGACCGTGTCGAGGAGCTAGTCGCTCTGGAAAAGGCTATCGGTGAACTGCCCGAAGACCTCAAAAACGCGTTCATCTTAACCGCTTTGGAAGATCGGCCGCAGGCCGAAACCGCAGAGCTACTCGGCATCTCATTGAAAGCGGTTGAGATGAGGGTTTATCGTGCTCGTAAACTGCTCTTAGAGAAAATGAGTAAAATGGGCTTTTAAGTTCGTCCCACGATCCGGACCTTGCTGCCATAACGCCTCTTCATTGAGTAGCTGGGCATTCTCTATGACGTTCACACCCTTTTTACTCACAATCGTCCCGCTTACAGTAACAATCTTCGCGGCGTAAGGAGCCAACTGGGCATTCAACGATTCATGCTTCGCGGCCGGTTGAGAACTCGGCGGCAACTGATTGCCTATGAGAACGTAGATTTTTCCGTCCTTCCCCTTCAGCCCGACAGGAAGGCCGCTTGCGATACACATCCTTGCGCACTCAGCGTGCCCTGGCCCACTTGCGCCATTGTCAAAGTAACAAGCCACGTCAATCACTTCGCCCGTCACAGATGTCGCCAGTCTGCTCTCAGTCGGACTCGTGACCGAACTCGGCGTGATTCGGCCCAAACTCCAGCCGGCCAATAGCCCAAAAGCGACACCAACTGCTGCCCACTGCGGCGTCCCGAATGCAGAGAGTAACGCCTTAAGCCAGCTCTCCCCTCGCCCAGCAGATCGCGCCTCTCGGTTCTGGACCTTGGACCAAACCATTGCATTAAAGTCAGTCGGCAGATTCGGCCGCGGACGTTTAGCAAGAGCCTTGAGATCCTCGTCTAAGCGTGATTCATCCATATTCTTTGTCAAACAACCATATCTTCTTTCTCTATTTAACGAGACAAAAGGCTTAATCCCTCAGAATTTCGGTACTTTTTTCACAAACAGCGTCCTTTCATTGAAACGCGACTGTGTCGGGTGGCAAATTCGGCCCCTGTCGGCAGCCTGCGGGGCAGCCAGTTCGTCGCGCGCGACTTCAAGGAGTTTATCCGCCTCTGGCAGACCAGCCATGTGTTGACCTCGCCCCACTATCCGCACACCAATGGAAAACTGGAACGCTTCCATCGCATGCTTAAAGAGCAGGCTGTCCGGGTCGGCGAGCCGCTCAAATTGCGCGCGTCAATCAGAACTGTGTTTTTTAAGCAAAGCCCAGGAACCAAGCACCTTCATCGGTCAAAAATAACGCCCATCTTAAACAGGAAACAACCGTAAGGACGAAATTCGGAAGTGCGCACGACCGCGGCGCCCTTGCTGGCGACCTCATAGAAGGCAAAACGCTCAAGGGCGCCCATCTTAACCTCCCGACATTCCGCCTCGCGGGCAATCTCGATTACTTCCCTCTGCATCTCCAGTATGCTGTCCGGGTCATCCACGACTTTCATGCGGGTGACGGGTTCCTCGACGAAATGATCAAGCGGCATGAGGGAGAGAATGGCGCGAGTCGCCTGCGGGATGTTAAGGCCGGGTAGTTCAATAAGCCGGCCTGTCGAGGTCTTTTTGGCAACCTGGATTGCGGGGAAATTACGATCGACGAGTACCAGGTCGTCACCGTGACCCATGGAAGCCAGCAACCACAGAAGATCAGGGCTGATGACCGAGGAAATATTTTTAAGCATAGCATGCGGTGCTTCTTGGTTAATTCACTTAGGCAGAATCGAACGGAGAACTTCGAGTATAGTAGAGTGTTAAACTTGAAGGCAAACATTCAGAGTCCTGGCGAAGTCGAGCAAGGCTCTAGCAATTCTTAATCTTAAGGGTGTTGGTTACCGCGACTGCCTTGGCATTGGCTTAATCACTACTCGTCGATTAAAAGTCCGTGCAAGCGGACGCCAAGCGGAAACGGGACCGGCTCGGGCTCCCCGTCCTAACGAGCCGGCCCCTTACTTGTCCCCCAAAACTAACATTGCGTGCGTCCCTGCTGGCTCTTAGGAAATTGGTTGACGGCGCCCGGACAAGAACCGGATCACTTGGTCTGAAGTCACGTCTTTCTTCTGGTTGGCTGGTTTGCTAACAAAAAGCGCCGCGGCGGCGTTTGCGAAGCGGACGGCTTCTGCCACCGACACGCCGCTGGCCCAGCGGGAGGCCAGCGCGCCGATAAACGCGTCGCCCGCGCCGTGGGTGTCGACTAATTTCACCGGATGAGCGGCTTCCGCGTACGGGGTATTCCCGTGTTCGGCCACGGCCAAGCCCAAGCCGCCAGCGGTAACGATCACGTTGGTGACTTGTTCGGACAGTAGGGCGGCCGCTTCTGTCGCCGCAGGCAGGCTTGTTACCGCAACGCCACAAATCATCTCCGCTTCCACGGCGTTGACGACCAGAAGGTCGACGTCGGCAGATAGGTCAGGCCCAAGCGGACGCGCCGGCGCCGCGTTTAAAATCACGCGGACGCGGAAATCCTTGGCCAATCGTGCTGCTGCGACGTTAGTGGCTTCGAGAACCTCGTTTTGGAGCACCAGAACCTGAGCACTGTGAATAACCTCCCGCGCTTCCTCGAGATCTTTGCTGGAGAGCCGGAGGTTTGCTCCGGAGACGATGACCGCACCATAGTCGCCCTCCGCGTCGATGATGGCGACACTCATTCCCGAGCCTGCTTCGGGATCTGTATAG
>CAVULL010000003.1:0-15274 GCA_963742335.1 uncultured Verrucomicrobiae bacterium | reverse complement strand
AGAGCCATGGGCGAGGCTCAGGTTACATTGCCCCGTTCACCTGCTAGACGAAAGTCGCCCGCTTCAGTCATCCAGCAGCTGCAAAAGGCGCGGTGCTTAAGCAATTCATATGATCCGCAAGGCCAAGCGTATGGAAGTGCGGCGGGTGCGAAGGTCGGTCTGCTCCACCGCTTCATTGTTGGCATGTTTGGAATGGAAGCATACGATTATCGCACCCAACTGCCTTCGATTCCAAAGTTGCAACACTACCCGAATTGATCCTAGAAGAAAAAGCAATAATCGTCGGGCGAATCTCAGCTTTGCGAATAATCTCGACTTTTTGGGCGAAAGGAACGACCTTCCTGGACGCTCTCTCTCGTCCGTGGTGCCTTTCCGTACACTAAGCTTTTTGAACGGATTCCATCTCTGGCGAAGTCAAACGTAGAAAGCGGCACAATTGACTCCCGTCCCTGCAAAAGTCCTTACGGTCGATAAGCAGAGCAACCAATACCGAGTCCTCGTTCAAAGCGAACTCGATAAATTTATAGGTTCATTCAACGCGTTAAGATTCGGAGAAAGGAAACCGTTCACCGGTTCCTGTTACCACGGTCAACTTGACCTTTTTTACTACCGAGATCCCGGACTAAAGGCAGGTAAGTCTTTCCCGTTGTGGACGATCAAGTGATTTTGGTCACGCTCCTGCTACAGGGTTCAGCTCGCTCACCATCAATATTTTTGGCGGCAAGAAGCAGGTTAGCATGTTTGAGATGACCAAACTGGTCTCTCTGCATGTGAAATAGACATTGTTTCATTGTTCCAACACACGACGCTCACCCCGAAGCTGTCTCGGGTCGCAGTTGACATTGTAGAGAACGCCTGGTGCTGTGATTCCGATGGTATTACGGTGTGGTATGCCTAAATAAACGGAACAAAAAGCGATGTCCTTTCCGATAGTTGGAATAGGTGCTTCTGCTGGGGGGCTCGAATCATTTTCTGATCTTATCGCAGGGGTTCCGGCTAATACGGGCATGGCATACATATTCGTGCTGCATCTCGATCCGGGGCGTCGCGGCCATTTAGCAAACATTCTTTCCAAGCAGGCGACATTGCCTGTCGAAGAAGCCTTGGAGAGTGTGAAAATCCTCCCTGATCACTTGTATGTGATTACACCTAACACCACTTTGGCACTAAGTGGGGACGTGCTGCATTCAACCAAACGCGATCCTGTTGAGAGACCTCACCGTCCCGTTGATGCGCTCTTCCATTCGCTCGCTGAGCAGAGGGGTCCGAATATCATTGGTATTATCCTCTTTGGGAGCGGGTCCGACGCTGATGCAGCTTTTCGCGGCCTATCTTGTTGAGAAATACACGGACGCCGCTTCGGAAAAGCCCGAACACCGTGGCGGTCTGCCGATCGGGAAGCTCCGGAAAGTGGAGGACTATGTGCGCGAGCGGCTCGCTGAGGACATTTCGGTCGAGGCGTTGGCCGAGTTAGTGGAACTCAGTCCCTTCCACTTTTCCCGTGTGTTCAAGCAGGCAACGGGGATGTCTCCACTGCAGTTCGTCACGCGAGAGCGTATCGTCCACGCACAGCAGCTCATCCGCGAAACCTCCCGGAGCCTCATCGAGATCGCGCTCGAAGTCGGCTACACGAGCCCGAGCCATTTTGCTCAAGTCTTCCGGCGCGTGGTTGGCGTGGCGCCCACAGAGTTCCGAAGCGGCTTGTAGGGAGGCCACCTTTTTTCCGCAAGAACGCGACAGGCTGCGCACGATCGCGAGAGAAGCGCCGCGTGTGATCGCCGATACTCCTTGCAGCCTGAATGGTTCAGGCCCACGACAACGATCTCAAGAAAATGCAGAAGCGCAAACTTGGAAACAGCAATCTGGAAGTCTCGGCCATCGGGCTCGGCTGCATGGGAATGAGCTTTTCCTACGGTCCGCCGAAGGATAAGCAGGAGATGACCGCTGTTCTGCGGGCAGCCGTGGAACGCGGCGTCACATTCTTCGATACCGCCGAAGTCTACGGCCCGTTCATGAACGAAGAACTCGTGGGCGAAGCCCTCGCCCCCTTCCGTGACCAAGTGGTGATCGCCACCAAGTTCGGGTTTGACCTCGATCCTGAATTCGATCCGCGCGGGATGAAGGGTGCGCCGGGCCTGAACAGCCGACCGGAGCACATCAAGCAGGCCGTCGAGGGCTCGCTCAAGCGGCTCAAGGTCGATGTCATCGACCTGCTCTATCAGCATCGGGTTGACCCGAACGTGCCGATCGAAGACGTCGCCGGCGCGGTGAAGGACCTGATCCAGCAGGGTAAGGTCAAGCACTTCGGCCTTTCTGAAGCAGGCGTGCAAACGATCCGTCGCGCACACGCCGTCCAGCCGCTCACTGCTCTCCAGAGCGAATACTCGCTGTGGACGAGAACCCCTGAGAAGGAAGTGATACCGACCCTCGAGGAACTCGGAATCGGCTTCGTTCCGTACAGCCCTTTGGGCAAGGGCTTCCTCACGGGCAAGATCGACGAAAACGCGACCTTCGACAGCTCCGACTTCCGCAGCACTCTCCCTCGCTTCACGCCGGAGGCTCTCAAGGCGAATCAGGCCCTGATTAACCTGCTCGGCAGCATCGCAGCAACGGAAGAAGGCGACACCTGCTCAGATCGCGCTCGCCTGGCTGCTTGCCCAGAAGCCGTGGATTGTTCCGATCCCAGGCACCACGAAGCTGCATCGCTTGGAGGAGAACATCGGGGCAGTCTCTGTCGAACTCACGCCGGACGATCTCCGTGACATCGATACCGCCGCCTCAAAGATCACGGTGCAAGGGGCTCGCTATCCGGAAAAGCTCGAGAAGATGACCGGTCTCTGAGCGACAACGCACCCACGTCAACTTAACTCAGAACTAACTCAAAAATAGAAGTTCAGAAATGAAGAAACGTAAACTTGGTAACAGTAACCTGGAGGTTTCGGCCATCGGATTTGGCTGCATGGGACTGAGCTTCGGCTACGGTCCGGCTGCAGACAAACATCAATCTATCTCAGTAATCCGAGCGGCCGTCGAACGCGGCGTCACCTTCTTCGATACCGCTGAGGTCTATGGCCCGCTCACTAATGAAGAGCTCGTGGGCGAAGCGCTTGCCCCCTTCCGGGACCGAGTGGTGATCGCCACCAAGTTCGGGTTCGACCTTGCGGCCTTTCCACGCCTCAATAGCCGGCGGAACACATCAAGCAGGTCGCCGAGGGCTCGCTCAAGCGACTGAAGGCAGACGTCATCGATCTGTTCTATCAGCACCGCGTTGACCCGGACGTGCCGATCGAAGAGGTGGCGGGGGCGGTGAAGGATCTGATTGACGAAGGAAAGGTCAAGCACTTCGGTCTTTCGGAAGCAGGAGCAAAGACGATCCGCCGCGCGCACGCCGTCCAGCCGGTCACTGCGGTCCAAAGCGAGTACTCGCTTTGGACGAGAGATCCTGAAGCGGAAGTGCTGCCCACGCTCGAGGAACTCGGAATCGGCTTCGTCCCCTGGGGCCCCCTGGGGCAGGGATTCCTGACGGGAAAAGTCGATGCCACGATGACCTTTGACAGCAACTCCGACCTCCGGGCCACTTTCCCGCGCTTCACTCCCGACGCCCGGAAAGCAAATCAGGCAGTGGTTGATCTGCTCAGCGACATCGCAAGACGGAAGAAGGCGACGTCTGCTCAGATCGCGCTCGCTTGGCTGCTCGCCCAGAAGCCGTGGATCGTTCCAATACCTGGCACGCGGAAGCTGGAGCGTCTGGAAGAGAACATCGGAGCAGCGAAAGTCGAACTTACCTCCGACGACCTCCGTGAAATCGATAGCGCCTTCTCAAAGATCGCGGTGCAACGGGCTCGTCTCTCCGAAGACCATATGAAACTGATCGACCGCTGAGGCGCAAAAAATGTGTTCTCTGCTGGCATTGCG
Organism: uncultured Verrucomicrobiae bacterium; assembly: GCA_963742335.1. Taxonomy (GTDB): domain Bacteria; phylum Verrucomicrobiota; class Verrucomicrobiia; order Chthoniobacterales; family JAFAMB01; genus JAFAMB01. The sequence continues at coordinate 11,359 of CAVULL010000003.1, read as the reverse complement.
GTCCTCGCAGCGCGCTACAAACCCCGGCGCCCGCAGTGGGCCGTCAGGGTGACGCCTGGCAAGTGGAACAGCTCGACGGCAAGAGTATCGGGCTGAATGGAAAAGGCCAGCGATGAACAGCACCCCGCTCGATTCACGGCGAAAGGGAACGCAATGAGACCTTATATCATTTGTCACATGCTCTCGTCTGTGGACGGGAAGATCGACGGCGCAGCTCTGGGTGCAGTTATGGATGAAGCCGAGTACGAGGCAACGGCTGCGAAGCTGAACGGCGATGCCTGGATTTGCGGTCGCACGACGATGCAGCAACACTTCGCAGAGGATGAGCCGTTCGTCTCCGCCTCGAACACGCCGGCAGGACCTCGGCCCGTCTCTGTCGCTCGACGAGCAAAATCCTATGCCATTTCCGTTGATACGCTCGGCAAGCTGCGGTGGGCAGACGGGGATCTCGGTGGCAATCACCTCATCTGTGTCGTGAGTGAACAAGTCCCAGAGGACTACCTGGCCATGCTCCGGGAGAAGGGTATCTCCTACATCGTCTCCGGAAAGTCCTCTGTCGACCTCGCTAATGCCGTAAACCAGCTCGGAGAGCACTTCGCAATCCGCACTCTACTTCTCGAAGGAGGCGGCCACATCAACGGCGCCTTCCTGGAGGCCGATCTGGTTGATGAGGTGAGCCTTCTGGTTGTCCCTGGCATCGACGGACGCCACGACATTCCTGCCGTCTTCGACGGTTTAAGCCCTTCAAGAAAAACAGCCGTTCCCCTCCGGCTCAAATCTGTAGAGCAGCGCGTAAGCAATGCGCTCTGGATCCGATACGAGGTGGTTCGGTCCGAAACAGCTGAAAGGAGAAACAATGCAAACGCGTAAATTAGGAAGCAGCAATCTGGAAGTGTCGGCCCTCGGGCTAGGCAGCATGGGAAAGAGCTACGGTTACGGTCCGGCGCACGACAAAAAGGAGTTGATCTCAGTTATTCGTTCAGCCGTCGAACACGGCGTCACATTTTTCGATACCGCTGAAGTCTATGGTCCGTTTACAAACGAAGAACTTGTTGGCGAGGCCCTTGCTCCCTTTCGTGAGCGAGTGGTGATTGCCACCAAGTTCGGATTCAAACCTTCTCCCACCGACCCGTCAAAGTGGACTGAATTGGAGAGCCGGCCAGAACACATCAAACAAGTTGTTGAAGCCTCGCTCAAGCGACTGAAGACTGATGTTATTGATCTATTCTATCAACACCGCGTTGACCCGGATGTGCCGATTGAAGACGTTGCAGGAGCGGCGTAAAACTTGATTCAGCAGGGTAAGGAATGATTCCGCAATAAGGCGAAGCGGAGTATTATGCACGAAGACTTGTTCTGGCAAAAAATGTCAACATCTCGGGGCTCTGCGCGTAACGACCTATAGTCTACGGAATTGTAGGTTACTGGCTCGAGCCGTATCGGGTGCATCGTTCAGATCGAGGTGGGACTCTCGCATATCGTCTTCAATTCTAGCCCGCACCTTCCGCACAAGGAGCGTTTGATCACCTTACGAACCGATTGGGCGCGCCGATCTGCAACGGGTTCTGGCTGAAGCTTTGAAAAAGTCGCAAATAGCTCCTGGGGACGACTTCCTCCCTTCCGGCGATGGCCTGGTTGGATTCAGCTCTGGTCTGCGCGAGGTTCAAAAACGGATCGGGATTGCCGCGAGCGGAGCGCTGTTCAATTTGGAACTTAAAAGATAGGGATCTCAAATCGAGAATAGCTATAGTAATAGCAGTTTCGACGGTGCTCAAAACACAGCTGTGGCAGCACGCTTTACGAGGCCTATCGTCTAGAACATTGCTATTTCGCGGCGCCGATCGATTAAAACCAAAAAATGGTCGGAAGTTGCCAAAAAGCGGAGGGAGACCGCACTGATCTCATCACCGAAGTCATTTCGGGGGTGCCATTTTTTTGGACGAGAACCCGCTCCATGTCTTCGAGGTGCCTTGGCCACGAAGCTCCTCAGACCATCTGATTGTAAGGAAAAAACGACCCGCCATCGCCCACCTGCAGCTTTTGCCAAACCGGAAGTGAACAATAGCAACACGTTAGGTGTCTAACCTTCTATGAACAAGCTTCAAATCAAAGGCTCGTGGAACGAACTGAAGGGCAAGCTTAAACAGCAGTACGGACATCTCACCGATGATGATTTGGTGTTTTCGGAAGGTAAAGAAGATGAACTTCTTGGACGGCTTCAGAAGAAGCTCGGAAAGAGTAAGGAAGAAGTCCAGCAGATGATCGAGAAATTGTGAGCGTTTTACGAACGTTTGAAAAGGGGAGCCCTCGTGACCTCCCCTTTTTAGCATTAGATTTTTGGTCTGCGGCGGTACTAGGTAGTTGTGCAATTTTCGCTGGGCCAAATAAAGTCGTGTTCTCAGCGTCTCTAGGGAAATCTGTCTTTTCGCGGCGGTTTCGCGCTGACTCATTCCTCGTAAAATGTGAGGTCGACTACCTCTCTTTGCGCTTCGGGTAATATCCGGATAGCGCAGTTAAGCAGTTCTGACAGCTCGTGGACCTAAACTTGGTCGTTTCCGGGCGCTGTCTCGAACGTCATGGGTTGTCGGTTTGCGATTTCAGGCTTTCGGTTGCGCTGAGAAGCGGCTCTTCGTCGCGGCCGATCCAAGGGTCGAGCGCGTCTTCTTTGCGATTAACAACAGCTTTCATTAACTGACTTATCACGAGCTAAACCCCTAGAATTGCCAGTAAATAAAAATTGGGTGAGTGGAGGTACTTAAAAGCGGCGATTCTAAAAATGCAAGTCGATTACAGGTCGATCCGTTTGGTAGTCGCCATCGGCATAGTGACCGTTGTTGTAATAACCATTGTCCGGTGCGTAACGTCGGTGGTAATAGTAACCACTGTCCTGTACGTACCCACGGTTGTAATAACCGTTGTGACCGCGGCTATAGTACGCGTTTTGACCATCTGTGTACTCGCACGATTGCGTAGCTAATGCTCCTGACGCTAGAACAAAAGCACTGAGAGCGGATAATTGTCTTTTCATTGGATATGGGCTTCATTATAACTTAACGCGTCGGATAGCTCCGAGCCTGCTGTAAACTCAAATTGGCTGTACTAACTCAACAAACCAATTTTACCGATTATGATCGGTCGGATTCAGCAACTTCACCAATACCCTTGTTGAAGGATTTCCAATTCATTTGCGTATGGCTGGACCCATGCTTTCGGCGGATACCTGGCGGTAACGGGTAACGCACGCTGCCTTGCGATCAGCGGACTTTTCTGAAGGTGGGGCGCGTCGCAGGGGAGCACTGGCGACTTGATTTACCCGGCAAAAAGAACGATACAGTCTCGCCGCCGCCCTGGTTAGCGGCGAAATGCAACCGATCAGCTCCCCCCGTGGGGATTTCGGAAGTTCGCGTAACGAGGCCTTTTGTCTTACCTGCGTCGCGAATACCAATAACCGCCTCCACCGCCAAATAGAACCACAAGGAGAACGATGATAACGATGGTTTCGATGCTCATCCCTGAGTCTCGCCTTGTTTAGTCAAATTCTCCCATACTTTCCTCCACCGGTTGGCATCGGTCTTTAGGTATGACCACTCCAACAAAGGTTGTTCGTTGTTTATAATCGTCTGCGGTATATTTCGGGACCATGAGCCGTGATACAGCCACAGGGATCCATCATCGCATAGAACGATAAACGCCCAATCTTTCTCCGGGTGGACCATCGTAGGAATTTGCACCACTTTTCGGACCCGACGTGCTGCGCTCCGATCCGATTCAAGCGGTTAACTCGAACTATTCGTGCAAGTCTTCTTCCTCTTCTTTCTCTACGGGTCTGATAAGCCCAAAAAGTCCGTGGGACTCGTCGGCGATCCCGGCCGTGAAATAAAGCCGACTATCAAGAAAGTCGAGAGCCCAAAGTCCGTTGAAATCTAATGGCTCTCCACGGCGGTTCTTCAACGGATCAATAAAATTGCCGTTGTTAATGTCGAAGGCGTTGATCTTACCGTCCCCAAAGTTACCCACTAGCAAGACGTTGGGACCAAATCCACCAAACTTGTGCTGAAACCTACCGAACTCATGCGGTACCCTCGCCAGACCGCACGGGGAGTTCAATTGACCGTTGGAGATGAGGCGTTTCACCAAGTGGCCGTCATTAGCATCAAAGACGTCAACGAAACCGTTCCCTGGACCGGCCTGATCGTCATGGCGGTCAGGAAGTTTCTGTAGAGCGAATGTGACGTAAAGCTGGTTGTCAATGTTGGCGATGCCAAAGGGCGCGAAATTGGCCGGTAAATTGGGATCCTTGAAGGCGGTGGCGGGGAGGGTGGTCACAAGGTGGAAACTGCTGTCGAACACATCCACCGTTCCGTTGTGAAAATTGGTGGCGTAAAGGGTAGGGCCACCGCTCGTGCGGTAGGCGAGAGCGAGCCCTTTGTAGACAGCATCGCTTGGGGAATTCCGAGACAGAAAACGGACTTGGGAATTAAACTCGGCTCGATAGAACGATCAAAACACAGGCGAGTGGTGGCCTTAACCTTTGCAATTAAGAGCCAGCCGGTGCCTCGCTCTCGCTCCGAAATCGTGCTTGATTCTTTGGGTCGCGCCACCGTGGGAAGATCCTACCGAAAGCTGTCAGCAAAGGTAAGCGAACCGTCCCGCTTTGCCCGCTCAAAGAGGCAAAGCGGGACGCTTCGCATACCTTCGAAATAATTCAATTATAGCAGGACCATCCTGTTTTGAGAGGAGCAATATGAAAATTGGTATTATCGGTGCCGGACAAATTGGCGGCACGCTTACTCGTCGCCTGACTGCCCTTGGGCACCAGGTCTCGGTGGCCAACTCAAGAGGTCCAGAAACGCTGGCCGACCTGGCCGCACTAACCGGAGCAAAGGCAACGTCGGTTGCCGAAGCGGCCAGGAGCGGAGAGATGGTCATTGTGACAATCCCCGAAAAAAATATCGTAAAGTTACCTCGCGATTTATTCGCAACAAGATCGAGCAATGTAGTGATCGTAGACACAGGCAACTACTATCCGCGCCAGCGCGACGGGCGTATCGATGCGATCGAGACTGGTATGACGGAGAGCCGTTGGGTTGCCCAGCAGTTGAACCGTCCAGTGGTCAAGGCTTTCAACAATATCTATGCTCGACACCTCATGGAGTTGGGGCAGCCCAAAGGCACGCTCGGGCGAATCGCTTTGCCCGTAGCAGGCGATGACGGCGCAGCTAAAGCCGTCGTGCTGCAGCTCGTCGATGAGCTCGGATTCGACGGTGTTGATGCCGGCAGTCTCGATGAGTCCTGGCGCCAACAACCTGGTACCCCGGTTTACGCTAAAGACTTCGATGCGGATGGGGTTCGACGCGCGCTGTCCGAGGCGAGCAGAGAACGAAAACCGGAATGGCGCGGAACCTCGAACAGCCCGCGAAGCTTTGAGGATCCCGCCTGATGGCAATTTGCGGATTCCTGAGCCTACGCGAGCCGAGGTCAATGCGTGGGAGAATGACATTCGGCAGGCTGCGGCAGAGAATACTCTGTATCTTCAAAAACATCCAGTGCGTGACTGAGAGTTGCTACTTTGTAAAATTCCTCATCTTCCAACGCGAATTTAAGGAAAATGGTATCTGCGCTAAGCCAAAGAAGTAAGAGAGAAAGGCAAACACCTTGAACAACGACGCCCAAGGCCAGGAACATCGGCATGAGTTTGAACCCGCAAACGGCGCCGCCGAGGATTGCCAACAAAGCGCCGGCCCACTTAAGCAGGAAAAATTGGAATTTGACGTCTCGCAGCTTGTAGCTGAGCAGGAGACGCAGGGCTTTTGGGGAGCTGATTAGGTAACCGAGAGTACCGGTATCGCAGGCAGAGATAAACATTTTGTGAGGCATAACGAGAGGGCCAAGGCCCCGGAAGGTTGTTGATTACTCATGTTATCCATAATTATTGGAATAGCAAGTCATTTACATTTATTTGACGGTGATTGCAGCCAAACGTTGCTATCGTGGATGCGAATGAAGTCCGGACTCATCTTCGATTTCGACGGTGTCATCGCTGACAGTGAGGTTCTGGCGAACACCATTTTAGCGGAATTTGTCAGCGATCTTGGTTTACCAACAACGCTGGACGACGCCCTGAACCGCTACTCGGGAAAGCGTTGGGCAGAAATTATAGCGGCAATCGAAGATGGTGTTGGCCGAGAATTGCCGGAGGATTTTTCGGAAAAGCTGAAAGCCGCTACATTGACACGCTTTCGTGAAGAACTACATGAGGTTGAAGGCGCGAGCGGCTTCCTCAATCAATTCCCGGAGTTACCGCGATGTATCGCATCATCTAGTTCACTGGATCGCCTGGTTCTTTGTCTGGAGGTCCTCGGCCTGACGAGGAAGTTCGGCGATAATATTTTCACCGCAGACCTGGTTGCCCGTGGCAAGCCTTTTCCAGACATCTTTCTTTTTGCGGCAGAGCGGATGAATGTTTCACCCTTTGATTGCATCGTCATCGAAGATAGCGCAGGCGGCGTGCAGGCTGGCGTGGCAGCCGGAATGACGGTTATCGGACTTTGCGCGGGTACGCACTTACGGCCAGGACATGCTCAGCGACTAATCGCAGCCGGCGCCTCCTATACGGCCGCTAGCTGGGAAGAGGTGTCGTCTATCGTGTCGACGCTTTGCAAGCCGTAGCTACAGGATGCAATACATTCGAAGTCACCTCTTGGCGCGGGACGACTGATCTTTTAGAAGTGGTCGATCTCAGCGCGCTTTGGGAGCGGCCAGTGGAACCCTTGCTGGTGCTCGCTCGCGGAGGCTTCCGTTCGCTCGAAAGTGACTGGGCGATTCGCCGGTCAGATTGCGGAAGACCCGGTTAAAATGGGTGAGGGACTGGAAGCCCACCATGTAGGCGATCTCACTGACGCGAAGGTGAGGGTTTAGCAACAAGGTTTTGGCCTTTTCGATACGGATTCTACCCAGGTAATCGGTGAAGGTCAGCCCGGTGGCCTTTTTAAACATCTTACAGAAATAAAACGTGCTGACATGCATCGCGTTCGCGACTTCTTCCAGGCTCACTGGATCCTCGTGATGACCCGCGATATAGGCTCTGGCCCGTCGTACCAGCGGCGATTCGGCTTCGGCCTCACGCAGTGCGATTTGGTTAGCCACCAATGACAGGTGCTTGCCAAATATTTCCAAAAGGCGGATGGCCCCGGCGTACTGGACCCGTGAAATCACCTTCGAATGGAAGTAAGCCTCTTTGAGTTGTTTCAGGTCGATTTGTGATCCCCATGCGAGAATCTGGGAGGCAATCTGGCTGAACTGGTCCTCTGAAGGCGCTTCTTCGAGTGCGACCTGGCCCGTCTGCAGAAATCCGATGATTCTCTCCCCGAGCTTAATGGGCACCGCTGTGTCACTCAGCCCGGCAAAGCAGGTGATCGTAGCAGAGCCGTTCCTGGCGCCGTCTACTGCCCGCTGTTGAATTTCTAAACAGGCGGCGCAAGTACGATTGGCCTGGGCCATCATTGCGCAGAACGGGTTTTCGTAGGCTTGGTGGCGGTTGGCCAGTTGCCAGGACTCCAACGGGCGCAGCGTCAACGGCAGTTCGGTAGCTTCTCCGAACGCCTTCTGGTAGTCCAGGTAAACTTCCGAGCGATTCAGTCGCTGCATCACCTTGGTATCTTTATTCATAAAAAAAAGCTTTCTAGATGCCACCTAGGCTGGGTAACCGGGCGAGCAGCGCTTCTCGCGCCTGGTCTAAGCCGTCGAGTTTGTCCAAGACCAAGGCGGCCCCAAGGGCCCGGCATTTGGCGCGCAGTGCCTCGTAGGGATTGCCGGTCAGGACGATGACGCAGAGCTCCCATCCACGCTGGTGAATAAATTTGAGGATTTCGACTCCGCTGCCGTCAGGCAGCGAAATGTCTAAAATGACCGCTTCTGGAGAGGTGGCTTCGATGCCAAGGAGTGCCTCGCGCACCGAACCGGCTTGGCCGACGACCTCCAAACCGCTCTCGCCGCCTAACAGATCAGTCAATTTTTTTCGGGTCTGTGGCGCGTCCTCGACGATAAATACATTCATGGGTTTTCCTGACTGACCCACTTTAGATGGCCCCCAAGGCTGAAGAAATGGCCGTTTTGCTGAAAATCGTGTCAGGAATCGGCCTACAAAAAGCGCCAGGCGATGACGTGCCGGTTCTATCCAAAGGGAACGGTACGTAAGTGGACTGTCAGGCGTTTTTCTCAAAAAAGAAGGTGATCATCAGCGATTAGAATGCTCATCGTTCTCACCCAATAACGGCATCCGCACGATGACGGTAGTGCCATGGCCCGGTGCCCCAGCGATCTCGACAGCGCCGCCAAATGCCGCAGCCCGCTCACGCATTCCCAGCAAGCCCAGGGAGCGACGTTCCGCCATTTGGGCGGGCGAAATCCCCACGCCATTGTCTTCGACTTCGAGCACGACGGCGCTCTGTTCCTCGCCCAAATAAATCCAGACCTTCGCCGCTTGCGCGTGGCGTGCCACGTTAGTTAAGATTTCCTGGAAAATGCGAAAGAGCGCTGTGGCCTGATCGCGGCTGACACACGGATCGTTATCGGGCAGGGTAAGAACGCACGAAATGCCTGAGCGTTTTTGGAAATCCTCCGCTTGCCAGTCGATAGCGGCCACCAACCCAAGGTCGTCGAGCAGCCCGGGACGCAGCTGTGTGGCAATCGCTCGCACCATTTGCACCGTATCGTCGACTGCTTGCCCGATCGTCTGGGCCTTCTCGCGGAGGCTCTGGACGATTTCCGGGGTCATGGCACCCGTAAGTTCGCGTTGGATAAGGCGCACGTCCATTTTGATCGTCGTCAGGCATCGGCCGAATTGGTCGTGCAACTCGCGCGCGATTCGAATGGCCTCTTCTTCGCGTGCCCGGTGCAATCGCTCGGCCAGCGCGCGCAGTTGTTCCTGCGAGCGGCTCAATTCTGCCTCTGCCCGCTGGCGCTCGGTGATGTCAGCGTTGGCTTCAATGATGCGGAGAGGGCGACCGCTCCTATCATGGTAGATGATTTGCTGGCTAGCGACCACGAGTCGCTCGCCGTTACGCCTCCGGTGTTCCAGTTCCCCTTCCCATCGGCCGGTGCGTCGGAGCATCTCGTCGAAGTTTGCTGACGACTCAGGGAACCTGGTCTGAAATAGTTCGTGAGAAATGCGGCCCACCGCTTCCTCTTTCGAAAAGCCGTAAAGCCGCTGGGCTCCGCGAGTCCAGAGAACGATGCGATTGTCCATGTCGCGCACAACCACCGGCGCCAGTTCCAGCACTGTGGCATGTTCACGAAGGCGTTCGTTGGCTTGCTCAATGGCTGTCTCGGCGTGTTTACGCCTGCTTACATCGCGGGCGATCTTGGAAGCTCCGACGATCCGGCCGGCGGCGTCCCGAATCGGAGAAGTACTCAGGGACACGGCAACCAATTGGCCATCTTTACGCTGGCGTACGGTTTCAAAATGGTCCACGCGTTCGCCGCGCCGCAAGCGGGCAAGAATATCCGGCTCCTCGTTGAGACGATCCGCAGGAATCAGTCGGGACACGGGTTGGGCGATCATTTCCTCGGCGGTATAACCGAACAGATGTTTTGCTCCTTGATTCCAGCTGGTGATGATCCCATCCAGTGTCTTACCGATGATCGCATCATCAGAGGATTCGACGATCGCGGCGAGCCGGGCGCGTTCTTCTTCGGCACTCTTGCGCTCGGTGAGATCGACCTGACAGCCGAGAATACGGCAAGGCCTCCCTTGGCTGTCACGAATCATTTCGGCCAGCGCCAGCATCAAGCGGTAGCTGCCGTCTTTGCCTCGCAACCGGTACTCAGCTTCGTAACTAGGGCCAGGATCGGCCAAATAGGCCCGCAAGCTTTGCGTCACCTGTGCGCGATCCTCAGGATGCAGACGGACTTCCAAGTCGTAAAAATCAGCTGCAAGTTTCTCGTCTTGATATCCAAGCTGCCTTTTGTATTCCGGCGAAAAAGAAACCGCACCAGTCTGCAAGTCGCAATCCCAGAGACCGAATTTTGGGGCTTGAACGGCCGATTCTAAGCCGGTCGTGTTTTCCCGAAGGTTTTCCTGGACGGCCACCGGTTCGGCGGGCAGGGCGCGTTCCTCCGCGGCATATTTCTGATCGTGAATATCGACGCAGGTTCCGGCCCATTTCGGCACCTGACCATCTCCTGACAGTATCTGCTGTCCACGACTTGCCACCCAACGAAAGAGCCCATCGTTCCTTCGTATCCGGTACTCGGCTTTGTAAGCCGTCCCGCTCTGGACCGCCTGATCCCAGGCAGCCTTGGCTTTAGGCGCATCGTCAGGGTGAATTGACTTCCGCCAGCCCCAACCAAGGGCCTCTTCACCCGACAATCCCATGTAAGCTAAAGCCTGCGGGTTGAAGTACTCGATGAAACCATCAGGCCGACCCAACCAAACCATGCAGGGGATGCTTTCCACCAAAAAACCGTAAGTCTCTTCACTTTGTCCAAATCTGTTCATCACATCCGCCGTAGCGACCTCCTCCGCCGACCCTTTTTCGCAGTCAGGCAGGCTTGGCCTGAGGGCCAGGTCTTATGGGAAGGAAGTTCCTGTTCCAGTGACAAAAGAGCAGCTCCGGGCATAAACAGTGTCTCACGATCGGCCAGAGTTTCAAATAGTGCCTTGTAACGAGAGCGCGGCCGGCCAGAAAAAGCGAAGGGGTTGGAGCAAGTCAGGTTGCGCTTTTGTCAAGCCAAGTGTGGTTCGATCGCGAGTCATGAGAGTAATGTGGTCTCTACAAGAAGGTGCCAATGATGCGAAGTGCTATAGAACCTGATAGTTGCAGGGTCCGGAAACTGATCTTGTCAGGGAATCTCAAGAGATGAAAAAGATCGAAGCTGTCATCCTTTTATCCAGGTTGGATGCTGTCCGAGTGGAACTCGAGCGCCACGGGATCCACGCCCCGCTGACATTGACTGAGGTGGAATATACCGAAGACCGACAAGATGCGGCCAAGTCCTTGAGAGACCGGTTGAAGCTGGAGTTGATCGTTGGAGATCGCCAGGCCCAGAAGGCAATGGATGTGATTATGGAATACGCCCAGGTCGCTGCGCGCGGAGAGGCCGCCCACGTTGCGTTGCTGAGAGTCAGAGAAGCTCTGCAAATTGTCCCTCCGCTCTCGACCATTTAAAGCAGAAGCGTATCGTGGTAGGCGAAGCGTCCCGCTTTGCTTCTTTTGAATCTGAGCAAGCCAAACGGTTCTAAATACGCGCCAGGGCAAAGCGGGCCGCTTCGACTTGCCTCACGCCGCCCGTTTCTGCCCCCCGTGGTCTCGATTTTGGGTCGGATTCAAAGAGGCAAAGCGGGACGCTTCGCTTACCA
>CAVULL010000002.1:0-19983 GCA_963742335.1 uncultured Verrucomicrobiae bacterium | reverse complement strand
GGGTCTTCGGCCCTTTCTCTATCGGACAGAACTCAAAACCCGGGTGCTGCGACGGCTTGCTGGAAGTTCGGACTTTAAATTATCTGAGCAATCCAATCCGAGTTCGTGTAAAGTCGGTTCCAGGCAGTTCAAAACCTGAACGGTTTTCCCGCCCCCATGAATCGGTTGTTGTTGTGGATATTGTCGGTCCTCTATTTGGTCCCGATAAATGTGTTCGCATGGACCAACGGAGAGCTTTTGATCTGGATGGACAACGAGCGGGGACGCGCGCTGCAACCAATGGCCGACAAATTCCAGACCGATCTCGGTCTGAAGGTTAAGATCGAGACACCACAAAATATCACAGACAGTTTCCCGATTGCCGCTCAAGCCGGCAAAGGGCCTGACCTGGTGATTTGGGCGCACGACAAAGTCGGAGAATGGGCTGACGCCGGTCTAATTGCGCCGGTAGACGTGCCGATGAAGTTCAGGGGAAAGTTCTTCGCGAAATCGTGGCAGGCCGTCATGCATCGAGAGGGGATCTGGGGGTATCCGATCGCTTTGGAGACAGTCACGCTGATTTATAATAAGGCGCTCCTGGATGGCCCTCCACCGATGGAGCTTTCGCAATTGGCCGCTATCAATGAGCGGATTAAACGGAACCATCCTGGCGTAATCACTATCCTTTGGGATCCCCGAAGCGCTTATTACACTTGGCCGATCCTGTCGAGCGGCGGAGGATTTGTCTTTGGAAGGAATGGGACTGATTACGACTTGAGAAATGTCGGTGTCGCCACGCCGGGAGCCGTCGATGCTCTTTCTCAGATCATCGGCTTGATGCGAGCAGGGATACTCCCGAAGATCTGCCCTTACAGTGAAACGGAAGAGTTGATGGGCCAAGGAAAGCTCGCAATGACGATCTCCGGACCGTGGGCATGGTCAAACTTGACGATGAAAGGGATCGATTTTGGTTTGGGCCAGATCCCGGGCGTCGGTGGGAAGGTTGGCCGCCCCTTTGTGGGAGTTTCGGTGGTCTACCTCAACCGTTCGAGTCCAAACCAGGATCTGGCAAAGGAATTTATCGAACACTCCTTGCTGACGGAAAATGGTCTCGCGGCGATGAATAGTGCGAAACCGATCGGTGTCCCTGCGTTAATCTCGCTCTACGAGAAGCTGGCTGAGAGCAATCCGCATCTGCGGCAGCTGAAGGCTTCGGTCGATATTGGTCAGATCATGCCAAATGTTCCGGAAATGGGTCGCTTTTTTTCTTCAATGGGGGCCGCACTTGCGCTCGCCGCGGATGGCAGACTCTCCGCGGGAGCGGCTTTAAGAGAAGCTGAAGCAAATATCCGGCACGAGTAGAATTGCTCATTCTTTTGATTGCTTAACCGCTCGCTGCCGGTGAAGATTTCTTTGTGCTCAACAAGGCAGTCATCGGCTCGGAAGCGAGCGCTGCGCGCCATGCTTTCCTGCAATCTATCCCGATTTTTGCGGGCCTCACATCCGTCGCCTTGGCTGAAATTGCGAATACCGTAGAAGAGTCAGTGCATCAGAAAGGCGAGATCATCGTCAGAGAAGGAGAACCTGGTAATCGGATGTTTATCATCGGCGCCGGATCGGTGGAAGTCGTGAAAAATTTGGCCCAATACCGGGAGACGGTGCTCGCGGTTCTGCGGCCAAAGGATTTTTTAGGCGAGATGTCGATCATAGACCCCTTTCCTCGCTCCGCCTCGATTCGAGCCGTCGAAGCTACCTCGCTTATTTCCATAAAAGGAATCGATCTTTATCACCTTTTCCAACGCCATCCGGATCAATACGCGATTGTGATCCTGAACATTGCGCGCGACATAGCGCGGCGCCTCCGAGCAATCGATGAGAAATTTGCCGCAATTTCACACTAGTGTCCTGTCCCCGAAATACGAGGTATTTTGCCGGAGGTCAGTTGGCTGTTTTTCAAGGCGCGAGCGAAGCGCCCATATCTGAGTCATACGGGTCGATCCGCCGCGGCGGAGGAAAAACAGCCAACTGGCCCCGGCCCAGAGGGTTGCGATGAAAATGGGTCGGCGGCTGCGTTGCTCGTCGGTCACGTCTCGGTTCAGATATGCTCCCTCCTACCGCCAGTCCGGCTCGGACCGCCTTGCCGGCGGCCCATTTTGATCGCAACAAAATACTTCGTATTTCGGGGACAGGGCACTAGTTGGCTGAGAGCCGCTTAAAAAAGCTAAAGTTAAACACCCGCGGAAGCGGCTCCCGGGAACTTAGAGAGCCTCAAGACCACCTCGCGGGTGGCCAACGTCAGCTCAACAGCGTTCTTGAGATGATAAAAAAGAGAGGCGCCTGTCATGCTTGCCTGCTCGGCTCCAGCGGAAGTTTCCGAGTCCTTCTGAATCTTACCGGAGGCTGCTGGGAACGTGTTCTCAAGCTGCTCCAGGAGGATTGAGAGCTTTGACAGCCGTTTGGGTTCAGTTTGGTTCACCAAGCTGTTTGCTAGATCGTCCAGAGCCTGAGCTAACGCCTGGAAAAATCCGGTCAACTCTTCTGATTTGAACCGGATCGATTTTCGGGTGGGGTAATCTGAGATCGCGGCCAGGGCATGCAAGATTCGCCTGGAGTAGTTCACTGCGGCGAGGGAAGCTTCCACGTCTCCGCGTCGATCTGCTGGTTCGCTCAAGAGACGTTGACCTGCGGTTGATGCATTCGAGACCGCTATCGCCGCGTCCTGGCGAAATTCGGAAATAGGTCGCTCCTTCTTTCCGAGCATGGCATCACGAAGTGCGCGCAGGAAGGCCGCTTCGGCTCGAAGCGCCTCGGCAATAACTATCGGCAGGCGGTGGCGTTCCCACAAAGGAAACAAAAGATAGCCGCTCAGCAAGGCAAGAATACTGCCGATGATCGTATAAAGTACCCGCAAGAAACTGTCCGTGACGCTGATCGGATGTGCTATATCAAGCATCAACAGGACCGTCGGAGTGAGTGCGAGGGAAAATAACGTGTAGTTGACATTCCTGAGAGCGAAGGTGGCAAAGACAAGGGCAGGTAAAACGGACCACAAGAGCCATGGTTCCGGAGATCCCAGCATTATCAACGCTGCCAGCAGCGCTCCTAAAATGGTTCCGGTGATTCGTTGAACCGAGCGCTGCATCGTTCCACCGAAATTTGGTTTCAGCACGATTACGACCGTCATCGGAATCCAGTATCCTCTGGCCAGATGTTCGGCGGAGGCTAGCAGTCCGCCCAGTGCTGACGCCACGCCTAGCCGAAGAGCATGTCGAAAACTGCTGGAGCGAAAGGTCAGGCTGTTCCGGATTTCGACCAGAGGATAGAAAGTTTTCGGTCTCGGACCGAACCGCGCTTCCGGGGGTTCGCTGTATCCTTGATGTCCTGAGTTGAGTTCAGAGACAATCCTCGCCAGAGCCGTCGCCTGCTCGACCAGGTGTTTACTTGTCCGATAGATTTCTTTGCGCTGGAAGAGGGCTTCCTTTTGCGATTTTGACGCCATGGACCTCTCGAGAATTTGAAAAGCATCCTGGAGCTCGGTTGGATCGACATCCCGGCCGGCGACAGCGACAGCTGCCGCAATCTCTGTGCTCAAGTGAGTCAGCGACTCCGTCAAGCGAACCAGGGTCTCCCGAATCTCGCCGAACCAATCCTCCGGTCCGAGGGGGTTCAATTCTTCACGAAGTGTCACCAGAGTTCTCGCGACGTCGTCGAGCTGTTCGATCAGCGCGAGTAATCGCATGCTCCGAACCGTCGGCCCGGCACGGCGCGCGCGGAGCGCGCCCCAAATGCTGCGAGAACGTTCCAAACTCGTCATCACTCCGTCGTAGGCCAGAGCGAAATCGAGGTTATTAGGGGAACGCCCTGGTGCCGCAGCTCCCGACCAGAAAACGGCACCCAGATTTGCCAGTCGCCCGAAGCTTGCCGAAAGAGCCTGGAAAATGGGCGTATATGGCGTCAACGGCCAGAGGGCCAGGGAAAGCAAAAGCGCCCACCCGAAGCCGGTCGCGCAAAGGAGCAGGCGAATCCAGAACTCACTCGGAACAAAAAGCACGACTGAAGTGACGACGATCGTAGAACTGACCATTCCGGCCTGAGCGGCGGCGTTTCCAGCCACTCCGACCAGAGCTGCCGCAGAGACCCAGAGGAACATTCCGATAATGTAGTTAGGTACCGAGAGGATCATCCATCCGCCGAAGACGTAGGCGACCAGGATAACCATACCGGAGGCCACCAGGTTAATGGCCTTTTGGCGATAAGCCCCGCCGACGTCGCACATCAGAACCCATAAGGTGGCGAAAGAGCAGAGCACTCCCCAGACCAGGTGGCTCGCTAACAGGCCGATGGCCGCTGGAAGGGCTATCCCAAACGCCGCCCGCAGGCCCTCCGCCCATTCAATCTCTTTTGCTGCGTTCTCTGAATGTAAGGCCAGGAACCCGCGCCAAGTGCCTTGCCATTTGGATCCCGAGGGGGGTGACGCGTCGGCGGATGGGAGTGGCGGCGTCTTCGCGGGCCGGGGTGGCGGCGTCTTGCTAGGCTTCTTCAACTTCGGTGCGGACCTTCTGGTTATGATTCTAGCGTCCTGTCCCCGAAATAACAAAACACATGCTATTTCGGGGCAGGACATTAGCCCGGTCGAAAAGCAGTCTTCCTTCCCTGAGCGCCGCGGCGTGGAGACCCCCGATTGTCGCCGACACATCCTCTGCTTTATGCTTTTCTTACCGCCTGGACCAGATTGACAATCGAATCCTTCGCGTCACCGTAGAGCATCTCGCAGTTTTCCTTGTAAAAAAGAGGGTTCTCAAGACCGGAAAAGCCTTTCCCCCGACCACGCTTCAGGACCACGACCGACTTCGCTTTGTCCACCTCCAGAATTGGCATCCCGGCGATCGGACTTTGTGCATTGTCGCGAGCATCCGGGTTGACGACGTCATTTGCTCCTACCACCACTGCTACGTCGGTTGCCGGGAATTCGGGATTAATATAGTCGAGTTCGTACAGCTGGGAATACGGTACGTTAGCTTCTGCTAGCAGTACATTCATATGGCCCGGCATTCGTCCCGCGACTGGGTGGATGGCATATTTAACCGTCACCCCGCGCTCTTCAAGTGCCTGGCCTAACTCCCTTAACGCATGTTGCGCCTGAGCGGTGGCCATGCCGTAGCCCGGAACGAAGACCGCCTGTCGCGCGTAAGCGAGTTGGACGGCGACATCTTCGATGTTCGCTTCCCGCATTTCCCCTCCGCTCTCGGATTTCACGGTTTCCGAGACGCTACCGAAGGCTCCGAACAAAACGTTGTTCATGGAACGGTTCATGGCCTTACACATGACGATCGACAGAATAAATCCCGAACCGCCATCGAGCGTTCCTGCGATGACGAGCACGTTGTTCGAAATGGCAAAGCCGGTGGCCGCCGAGGCAAGCCCGGCGTATGAATTGAGAAGCGAAATGACAACTGGCATATCCGCGGCGCCGATCGGCAAAACCAGCAGGATCCCGAAGATGAACGCGAGCCCGAGCATTACGTAAAACAGTGCCGCCGTCCCCGGATTAAAAAACAACACAATGAAGCAACCGATCGTTACCGCGAGCAGTGAGAGATTAAAAATATTTTGCCCTTTGTAAACTAAAGGGGTGCCTGGAACAAGGCCCTGCAATTTTGCAAAGGCGACCAGGCTTCCAGTTGTAGTCAATGACCCGAGCAGGACTTCAAATCCGATCGCCCCCATCCGGAATTCACCGAGCTTTGCTCCGTGAAGATAGTACTCGGAGACGCCCACCAGCGATGCGGCCAAAGCGCCGAATGCGTGTGAGAGTGCGGTCCGCTGGGGCATCGCGGTCATTGGCACCCAAACGCCCATCGCCAGGCCAATCGTGGAGCCCAATAGTAATCCGGCAATGATCCATTCGTAGCTGATGATCTCCCGTTGCAACAGCGTTCCGATGACCGCCGTCACCATCCCGAATTCCGCCAGGTGCATACCGCGCCGAGCCGTCTCGGGATGCGTCATCCCGCGCAGGCCAAGAATAAACAGAATCGAAGCCAGCAGATAGCTGAACTCGATGAAATAGGTTTTCACCGGGTGCTAACTTTCCTTTTTTTTCGTAGCTGGCGTTGTCTTGCGCTTGAACATTTTCAGCATTCGATCGGTAATAACAAAACCGCCGACCACGTTCGTCGTGGAACAGACAACCGCGATAAAACCAAGAATCGTGCTCACTGTTGATTGATGTGCGCCCGCCGTCACCAGAGAGCCAACCAGCGAGATGCCGGAGATCGCGTTTGTCGCGGACATCAGGGGTGTATGCAGGAGTGGGGGCACCCTGGAAATCACCTGGTAGCCCAGAAAAGCTGCCAGAATGAAAATGTAAAATGTCGCGATCGCTGTTTCAGATGTCATAGGAGTTGTGGGGCATTGCGGTTGACCAGGCTATTGAAGCCCGGCTGCATAGGCGGATTGAATGATTTCGTTGCAGATCTTACCCCCGTGGGTAATCACGCACCCTTTTAGTATGTCGTTTGTCAGGTCGAGTCGGAAGGCCTTGGCACCCTTATCCCAGAAGTGATCGACGAATGCCGACATATTGTTTGAGTACATCTCGCTGGCGCTTTCAGCGACTCGTCCCGGCAGATTGGCGAACCCGATAATCCGGACGCCGTCGACCACCACCTCCTCGTCATATTTTGAGCATTCCACGTTGCCTCCGGTTTCAATCGCGGTATCGATAATCATGCTTCTCGGCCGCATCTGCTTAACCATTTCAGTCGTCACAATCACGGGCGCTTTTTTCCCAAAAACCTGAGCCGCGGTAATTACCACGTCTGCCTGGGCAACATGCTGCGTCATGACCTCTCGTTGTTTTTGCAGCTGTTCCGGGGTAAGCGCCTTTGCATATCCGCCGGTTGTTTCACCGGTTTCCCCAAGATCCGCCTTGACGAAATTTGCGCCGAGCGATTTGACCTGCTCTTCAACAATCGGCCTGGTGTCAAACGCTTCCACCGCCGCCCCGAGTCGGCGCGCTGTCGCAATGGCCTGCAAACCCGCGACTCCCACCCCAATGACGAATACCCGAAGCGGTTTCATCGTTCCTGCGGGTGTGATCAGCATGGGAAAAATTCGGCTGGCACGGGCCGCAGCAACAATCACCGCGACATAGCCGCTCAGGTTGGCTTGTGAACTGAGTACGTCCATCTTCTGCGCTACCGCGGTCCGAGGGATCATTTCCATACTGATGGCGGTTACTTCGGCAGCCGCCAGCCGCAGGATCAATTCCCGTTCGTTGAAGGGATCCAGAAAACTGAGGTGGATGCATCCCTTCTTGAGTTGATCGACTTCGCTAGAAGCTGGTTTTCGAAGCCGGATCAGCAGATCTGCGTCGGCCAACGATCGAGCTCGATCGGCACTGATTTTCGCCCCTGCGTTTTCATACTCGGAATCCTGGCAATGAAGCGTCGCCCCGAGTCCCTGTTCAATCTCGATTTCGGCCCCGAGTTTGGCCAATTTTGCCACTCCACCAGGTACCAATGGAACACGCTTTTCGGTCGGATGAAGTTCTTTGGGGACAAAAATTCGCATGATATTGGGCTGAGGCGGAGCTTAACCAAAATCAGCGACAATCTACAACAGCCGATTCTAGGCTTCATCGCGGACAAAGCTGCATTTCGTTACGAACGCGGTTACGTTCGTTGACAAATGCCCTCTCATCCCGATACTTGCAGGAATAGCTTTGTTGTGAGTACTCCCTCTGCTCTCCCTGAATTGGCTTCCGCATCTACCCCTACTGCTGGAAGGGCCGATCTTCGGCCGCAAAATATCAATGACGCCGTCATCCGCTTGGCTGGAAATTCGCAAGATGGCATCCAGACCGCCGGGGCAATGCTTGCCCGGCTGGCCGGCCGAAGCGACCAGGAAGTGATGACTTACATGACGATCCCGTCCACGATCTCGGGCGGCCCTTCGATTTTCCAGGTCCGCATAGGAACTGGGGAGGTACTTTCGGCCGGCGACGAGGCCGATTTCCTGGTCGCCTTTTACCAGCATAGCTACGAAGACCACATCGCGTTTTTGAGAGAAGGGGGAATCCTGCTTTACGATTCGGACCAGGTCCAACCCGACCTGGCTGACAAACGGTTCGTTTACGTCGGGGTAGCCATCACCGGCCTGACCGTTGAGGCGCTCGGTGGGACAGCAAAGGATAAGGGCAAAAACATTTTCGTCCTCGGGCTGATCGCGGCGATATTCCATCTCGACTCCGAGAAGCTCCTGGGTCTGATCCGGGAACGCTTCGGAGGCAAAAACGAGAGCATCGTAAACACGGCGGTGATGGCCTTTCAGGCTGGGTACAGCTATCCAGTCGGGGGCCTGCTGTCAAACCGCTATCAGTTCGAAGTCCGGCCAAAAACGGCCGGACGAGGTCAGGTGACTATGGATGGCAACCAGGCGCTCGCTTACGGCCTGATCGCAGCTGGGGTGCGGTACGGTGCTGGTTACCCGATTACTCCCTGGTCAACTGTCATGGAGATACTGCGTTCCGAACTGCCCAAATATGGAGGGCTCTTCGTCCAGGCAGAGGACGAACTGGCCGCTGTCTCTCTGGCCCTCGGTTTTTCCTATTCCGGTTACCTCTCGGTGACTGGAAGTGCCGGGCCGGGGATCTCTCTCAAAACGGAGGCGATCGGCTGGGCGTCGATGGCCGAAATACCACTGCTTGTTGTGAACGTTCAGCGGGGCGGCCCTAGTACAGGTTTGCCGACAAATGTAGAGCAGAGCGATCTTTATCAGGCGGTTTTTGGCAGCCACGGGGATAGTCCCCGCGTGGTACTCGCCGCTGCCAACGTTGAGGACTGCTTCTATGTCGCCCTCGAAGCGGCGCGAATTGCTCGCAAATACAGCACGCCGGTTTTCATCCTGAGTGACGGCTCCCTGGCCACGCGCATCGAGGCCTTCGACGAGCCTGATCTCCAGTCGGTCATGCAGGACCCGAAGCTGGACCTTACGCCCCGATCCGAAGAATATAAGCCGTACTCCGTCGACGGTATCACGAAGCACGCGCCTCCAGGAACTCGGATGATAGGGGGAAAATACCCGGTGGTGACGGGTCTGGAGCATGATGAATGGGGACATCCCACCGGCCGTCCGGCCCTGCATATGGCGATGACCGCGAAGCGCCGGCGGAAACTCAAACTCCTGGCGGAAGAAATTCCTCTCCCTGAACTTTACGGAAGCTCAGAGGGTGAGACTCTGATCGTCGGCTGGGGGTCGACTTTTGGACCGATCCGCGAAGCTGTCGACCGTGCCCGAGAACGGGGCCATCAGATTGCCTCGTTACACCTGCGGCATCTCCATCCGCTTCCCAATGGACTCGAAGCCGTCTTTGCCCGATTCAATCGAATCATCGTTGCCGAAATGAATGATGAGGGCCTTTATGGATTCGGACAGCTGGCAACCTTGTTGCGCGCCCGGTTTTGCGATCCGAAAATTAAAAGTCTGACCAAGACCGACGGTCTGACCTTCCGAGTCAAAGAGATCCTCCAAGGAATATTGCCATGAGCACCAACGACAGTACCGCCGCCACCATTGCTTCTGTTCCGGAGAAGTTGACAAAAAAGGCCCTCACCGCAGACCATCCAACCTGGTGCCCTGGCTGCGGTGATTTCGCTGTCCTGGCGGCTTTCTATAAAGTTCTTGAGAGACGCCAACTCCCGCATGAAAACATCGTGACGCTGGCCGGCATAGGTTGTTCTTCTCGCTTTCCCTATTTCGTCAACTCTCACGGTGCACATTTTATCCATGGACGTGCCGTCCCGCTTGCCTCGGGAGTCAGCCTGGCTCGCCCGGATCTGCATGTTTTTCTGTTCGGAGGTGACGGCGACGGATTTTCAATTGGTGGCAATCATCTTGAGCACGGCGCCCGCAAGAACATTCGGATGACCTACGTCATCATGGATAATTTTGTCTACGGGCTGACCAAAAAGCAGACTTCGCCAACCTCTCCGATCGGATATAAATCGAAGACGGACCCAACCGGGGCGGTAGATCAACCGGTTAATCCAATCAAGAAATTGCTGGCCGCCGGAGCCACCTTTATCGCGCGTACGCACGCCACGCAGGTCAATCATATGATCCAGATGATCGAGCGCGCGATGGATCATGATGGCTTTTCGGTGGTCGAATGCCTTTCCGAATGCGTCGAATTCTATCCGGGAGCTTTCGATCCGGCGAATCCTCGCAAGGGAGGTGAGTTCAAGCTGATTGACGAAAAGAAGTGGGATGGAACTCCGGAGGACGAAGGGCGTCATGATGTCACTGACGAGATCGCGGCTTACCGATTGGCGAATTTGCCTTTCCCGGGACTTTTCGGTGTTTTCTTTGAAAATGATCGGCCCACTAAAAACGCTTTCGAGCGCAAGTGGATAGAGACCACGCGCGCCAAACTTGGCGCTCCGACTGATCTGGAAGTGCTCCAAAAGACGTTCGATCGTATGAAATAGGCTGTGCCCGCCGCGACCAGTCATGCGGATTTACTACGTCACGCTTAACACCGCTGATGAGGCGCGCCAGATCAGTCGCGCCCTCCTTGAACAACAATTGGCGGTTTGCACAAATTGGTTTCCGATCACTTGCGCCTATCGCTGGGAAGAGCGGATTGTCGAAGAGGCTGAAACAGTTCTCCTTGTTAAAACTCAGGCCGGCTATCGCGGCGCAGTGGAGGAAGTCATCCGCCGGCATATATCGTACACAAATTTTGTTGGGGAGATTGCGCCGGAATCTGTCAATCAAGACTTCCTCAAATGGCTGGATGCCGAAGTTCCGTTCGCTCCTACGGCCTCTTTGCGTGGCGAAGAATGTAACACCGATAGAACCGAATAGACGGCAAAGAGGAGGGCTCCAAATGGTTGCACTGACATTAAGGCCGGGGTCTTCTTCAAACCGAAGAAAGCATTCAAGATCAGGCCAAGCAGCAATATCGCATAAGAGGCGGAGAGTAAGACCCGCATCCAGGTATCGATCTTCTGCTGAAAGGCCTGCACCAGCGAAAACGCCAGCGGCGGAGCGATCACGGCATAGGTCGCATCTTCCGTTGCCGGCCCGAATAGAAGCATCCAGCATGTCCCGGTAGTAAAGACGCAAGTCAGCAGCCGCCGCTCCGACCATCGCTGAATTCGCCCGATCACGCAGAGAGCAGCGGCTCCGGCACCGGCGAGCATTTGCAGAAAAAGCACCAGCCGCGAGCTTAAATCAATATGTAGCAGTCTCAAGATCATGGCGAAATCCCGCGGTGCGATATCCATGTTCATCCGTCGGTCATCGGCGGCTCGCGTGCTAAACCAGCGTTGATATTGTTCCAGGACATAGGCAGGCCGCTGAAGCAAGAACGAGGCGGCCCCCATCAGAATTAATGTTAGGGCCAGGCGCCAGCCGAGCTGACGTGGATAAAGCACTACCAGCAACAAACCAACGGAAAGGGGATAGATTTTGAGGTAGACCGAAAATCCCAGTGCCACCGCCGAAAGTGTCCAGCGTTTTTCGTGCGCGGCAATGATCGCGACCATCAACAATCCAATGATCATCGGATTGACTTGACCATTGTTAAAATTTCCGAGGGAGAGCGGAAGAATCAGGAGATAAACCAGCCAAAAAGATGACCGTGGGAGATGATCGTTCATCTCCGCCTTCAGCCACCAGAAAATCGCCCCGACAAATAGGGTGGCATTCACGAGGCGCCAAAGAACCGACCCCAGCGCAATTGGCAACCATGAAAACGGAGCAAAAAACGCGGCCACCAAAGGACTATAGACGAATCCTCGTGTGTAGGAGTAAAGCGGTTCAGCCGCCGTCCACTTCCGGCCTGCGTCCGCATAGGTTCCAAAAACGTCGTGGCTGTGAGAAAAGAATCCAATACGAACCCAGATGATCACCAGGACTGCAGCCCAAAGCGCGAGCACAACGACATTGCGTCGGCGGGCGAACGTTGGTTCGACAAACGATTTCATGGTTGTCTTTCGATCTGCTGCCCCCCGGGCATTGGTCCGATTTTTTGGTCCTCTGGCCAGAGTGAATTGTTAAACAACCACAAAAGAGTATAAATCAAGAACACCAGCCCTGAGAATGGTTGGGTGGATAAGGCCCAGAACGGTTTGAAATGTGGGAGAAAACTTGCTCTCGTCGCCGCAAGCAGCTGAAAAACAAACGCGGCGGTAACAAGAGCGCGGAGGTGAGCAGGCTGAGGCGCGTCAAACGCTTGAACGAGCGCCAGGATGACGGCCGGCGCCAGGATCAGATAGGTGTACGATTCCGTGGCCGGCCCGCAAAGAGTCATCCAGATCGAGACCAGACAGAACAGACCGACTAAAACGCGATCCTTCGCCCGTCCCCTCCAGGTCTGAACAGCGCAGAATAAAGCTAGCGCGCCTGCGGTACCTAACTGAATTAGCGTATAGACCTTGACTGGGATCGGTAGATGTCCGGCCCAGTGCAGCAAAAACCAAAGATCCA
This sequence comes from uncultured Verrucomicrobiae bacterium, assembly GCA_963742335.1. Lineage (GTDB taxonomy): Bacteria > Verrucomicrobiota > Verrucomicrobiia > Chthoniobacterales > JAFAMB01 > JAFAMB01. The sequence continues at coordinate 7,509 of CAVULL010000002.1, read as the reverse complement.
ACGGAAGCTTTTCGATGGGCCATTGACGTCGATCGTCCGACGTCCGAGTCGCAATCCAGGCATGATATTGGTTCGAAACATAAGGCCAGTGCTGGCAAAGGAAAGGAACGATGAGGAGGAGAAAAAGAGCAATCAGCATCCGCCAGCTGAAACGCCTGGGCGCGATCAGGCAGATAAGCAGCCCGACAGCGATTGGATAGACCTTGAAACAAGTAGCGATTGCCACGCACATGGCTGCGGTATTCCAACGCTCAAGGTAGACGGCGGCGATTGCCAGCAATAGCAATCCCTCCACCAGCGGGTTGGCTTGGCTGATATCGATGTTTCCCACCGCCAGCGGGACCAGGAGCAAATAAACAAGGCCAAAGTTTCCCTCTTTCACACTGGAGAAAAGCTTGGTCTTTAAAACAGCTGCCAAACCAGCGAGTAACAAAACGGTGTTCAGGATTCGCCAAAGAATATTGGCCAGCGAGATGGGCATCCACGCGAACGGCGCGAAAAAGGCCGCCACCACAGGGCTGTAAACGAAGCCCATCCATTGGCTATAGATGTTTTCGCCCTGTAGCCAACGGGACCCTGCCAGATGGTAAGTATCAAAAGAGGTACCCCGATGAGAAAGCATTAGCGGACGGAGAATTAGCACCACCAAGACCGCCGTCCAGAGCACCCAGGCGCACTTATTCCAAATGCGATGCCTCTCGAAAATCTCCCATGTCGAAGGTCGAATCGTCGCTTCCATAAGCTCAGAATCGACTCATGCAATATTTTGGGTTCCAGCTCACCGAGTCCGGCTTACCCCGCTTTTTCAAGGGAGGCGAGCGGAAATGTGAGTTCAGAGAAACTTCACGAATGGGGGTTGCTCAAGCCGAAAATTGAAATTAAAGATCTTTTCTGCCAGCTGTTCATCCCGGTCACGGACCTGTTGACGGCAACCGTTACTTTATGGGACCTCCACTCGACACGCGCAAGCTGCAATTCATCGATCGCTGGATCGGCATGCTCGTGTGCGGTGTTCTCAGCTTTGTCCGGCAGCTTACTGCTGGCATTGCCACAGAGGGAAAGTCGGTCCGCAAACCGGCAAAAATCCTGTTTGTAAAATTCGCAGAGCAAGGTTCGACCGTGCTGGCCTACCATGCCATTAGTCGGGCCCTCCAGATGGTTGGCCGGGAAAACGTTTACTTCCTCGTGTTCGAAGAGAACCGTTTTATTCTCGACGTAATGCATCTCATTCCAGAACGGAATGTCGTAACGGTCGGCCATAAGAATATTCTGGATGCCGGGTTCCAGGCACTCCACGCCCTCAAGCGAATTCGCGCCTTGGGTATCGATGCCGCAATCGATCTGGAGTTTTTTTCGCGCTCTTCGGCAGCATTGACTTTTCTATCTGGTGCAAAATCACGGGTCGGGTTTCACACTTTTTTCGGCGAGGGCCCTTATCGTGGCGATCTCATGACGCATCGGTTGCTTTATAACCCCTACATTCATACCAGTCAAAATTTTCAGCTGATGGTCGAGGCCCTGGAACAACCTCCTGACCGACTCCCGACCTTTGCAGGGACAATACCGGCTTCAGATGCGGTTTCGCCTCAGTTCGTCCCTCCGCACACGGCCCTGGAGGAAGTAAAAGCAATTATCCAACGGGAGAGTGGCAGACAAGGGGAGTTTGCCTTGATTCTTTTGAATCCGAACGCGAGTGACTTGCTACCGCTGCGAAAATGGCCCACCGACCGATATGTAGACCTCGCCCGTCGGCTTTTGGAGCGGTTCACCGACGTTTGCCTGGCCATGACCGGCGCTCCGGACGAAGCGGAAGCGATCGGGCGGGTAGCTGCTCAGGTCGGTTCTCCGCGCTGTTTTTCCTTGGCCGGCAAGACGACGTTGCCTCAACTTCTGGTGCTCTACGCGTTATCTGAGTTACTGATCACCAATGACAGCGGTCCCGCCCATTTTGCCTCTATGACGCCGATCACCGTCATTACCCTCTTTGGGCCGGAAACGCCTCTTTTGTTTCGTGCCTTGACTCCGCGCGCCATCCCGATCTGGATGCAGTTACCCTGTAGTCCTTGCGTCAACGCTTACAACAACCGGCAGAGTCCCTGCCGCGACAACATTTGCATGAAGTCGATAACCGTCGATCACGTTTTCGCGATCGCTTGTCAAGCATACCTGGACCGGCAGAAAGAAAAGGGATCGGTTGCTATCGCAAACGAGAGGTCATGACGGCCCTGACTTCCTCGCGATACGCGCGCTGGGCTGCCGCAATTCTGGTCTTGGGAACCATCTTCCGCCTCTGGTACAGCACTCACCTTGAACTCGTCGGAGACGAGGCCTACTACTGGCTATGGTCTCGGCACCCTGATTTTTGCTACCTAGACAAAGGGCCTGTTATCGCCTGGGTTATTTCGGCTGGAACTGCCCTCTTCGGCCAGACGGTGTTCGGAATCCGCTTTTTTGCCACTTTTTTGGGGCTTGGCACCGGAATTGGGATCTTCTTTCTGGCGCGCCGGTTGTTTTCCGATGAGGTCGCTTTCTGGTCGGTTCTCCTGTCCGCCCTGACGCCACTTTTTGCCGCCGGCGCCACACTGATGACCATCGATACCGTTTACATTTTTTTCTGGACTCTGGCCGCATTGACTTTCTGGCAGGCCAAAGACCAGACCCGACCCGGATGGTGGCTCCTGACCGGTCTACTCGTCGGGTTGGGTATGCTCTCGAAATATACTGGCGCAATTGAGCTGCTCTCTTTTCTCGGTTTTTGCGCGTGGCACCCGCCGAGTCGTCAACATTTTCGAAGAATGACTCTCCCTGCGATGCTTCTAGTCGTGGCTCTTTTGTTGATCCCGGTACTGATCTGGAACTGGCAACATGGATTTCCGACCAGCCATTTTCTGGTCCATCGTGGTGCCTTGGATGAGGGGATGCGGCTTCGCCCGCTTGAGGTGCTTTCCTTCCTCGGACAGCAGGCGGGGGTCATTTCTCCAATTCTGTTTCTTGGACTTCTCATAGCCGTCTGCTGGCCGGGGTTTGCCTCAACCCCGCGAGTTCAAACCGGGTATCTTCTGGCTCTTTTCCTGCCGCTTTTTCTCGTCTACTTCCTCCTCAGTTTCCAGAAAGCGAGCCAGGCAAACTGGGCAGCTGCCGCCTATGTCAGCGGGTTGATCCTCGTTGCCGCCAAGTGGTGCGCGGCGGTCCGGATTTACCCCTGGGCGAAGGGGGTGGTCTGGACTGGGCTGACTCTCGCTTTTTTGGAAACGGCGCTCCTGCATGAGACGTCCTGGCTCCATCTGCCAGGGCGCCTAGACCCACTCGATCGCGCCCGAGGATCTCGCGATCTGGCCGCTCAGGTCAGTGAAGTGCAAACGAAATTTGGCGCGCCGGTTGTCATTGCTAATAAATATATGACGGCCGCATTGTTGTCCTTTTACCTTCCCGGACAACCCGACACCTTTATGCCGGTTTCCAGCCCTCCGTTCAATCAGCTTGTGCTCTGGCCAACTTATCGCGAAAAGCTTCCTTCGGCCGATGCGGTTTACGTGTCGGACGCGAACCGGGTACTCCCGTCGCTCCAAGCGGACTTTCCGGATATCCGCCTGGCAGGCGAAATTCACGCCGTTCAAGACGGACGCCAAGTGAATCGCTTCTACCTATTCGTCTGCCGCCGATCCCAGCCCATTGTCCAGGCGCCCGTGTCAAAGTGAAATTTTCGGTGAAATCGATTACTCCTGCCCTCCGATTGACGCATGCCAGCGCACTCCTCTTCATTGTACTCCTCTGGGCCGGCATTTACCTTCCAGGTCTCGGCACTCTCCAACTCCAGCACGAAGAACCGAGACGGGCCTTGCCAGCGCTGCACATGCTCGCTTCGGGCGACTGGTTAGTCCCGCGCGTCGGTTCAGAACCTTATTTGCGTAAACCGCCCCTGCTCAACTGGGCGATCGCATTAAGTTGCAAATGGATGGGTAGCGTGAGCGAATGGGCCGTCCGGCTGCCCTCAGTGCTCGCCACCTTGGCACTCGCTGCCACGATAGTCGGAGTTGCCGGCCGTCGATGGCTCGGCAAAGAAGGCGGATTGATCGCCGGGATCTTTTTCCTGGTGAACTTTACGATGATCGAAAGCGGCAGACTCGCGGAGCTCGAAGCCCTCTACGTGGCGATGACCGGAATCGCGCTCGTTTTATGGATGACCTCCTGGCGAAAAGAAGCCGGCTCCTGGCAGCTCTGGCTTTTGCCAGCCCCTTTTCTGGCGCTCGGTATGCTGACAAAAGGTCCAACTCATCTGATCTTTTATTACGGGGTCGTATTACCGGTTCTTTTCTTTGATAGAAATACCCGGTCGCTGCTTCACCCGGCCCATATTCTTTCGCTGATCCTGATTTTCGGAGCGTTGCTCTGCTGGGCCGTTCCCTGTTCCCTGGCGGTGAGCAATCACAACCCGTTGGGTGTTTGGGGTTTTTGGTGGCGTCAGCTCGCTTCCCGTGCTTCTGCAGAGTCTGATCCGCATTTTCGACTCTCTGTCTGGCTGCTCAACGGCCCGCAAACACTGAAGAACTTCTTGCCGTGGACGTTGATGCTGCCTCTTTTGTGGCGGAAAGAAACGATGACGGTTGTTGCGGGCACCGCCAATTCGGTTCCCAGGGACCTGGCATTGTTTCGGGGAGCAAGGTTTGGCGTGGCCGTCACTGCCATTCTGATGATCCTTCTGCCCAATGGTTCTCCACGGTATATCTATCCTCTAATTGTCGTTCCTTGCCTTCTGCTCGGGCGCGCTTTGACCGTGGATGAGGGCTCAGGAAACCCGACGTGGATCGAGCCGATCTGGCGTTGGCTCAATTTACTGTTTCTGGCAATTGTCTCACTCGGCGTAATGGCTATGCCCCTATTCGCGCGCGAAGAACATTGGATTTTACTTTGGACCTGCATGATGGCGGTTCTCGTTGCCGGCATTTGGTTCTCAGCTGTCCAGCGCAGAGCTCGGTCCCCGTCCGTTCCGTCTTCCGACGGCGGTCGTTTACTGCTCAAGCAGCCCGTCATAACCGGTGCTGTCACAGCGCTAGCCATGATGACTTTCGCAATCCTGGTCATGCCACGCATCGACTCGGCAAATAGGCATCGCTCGCGCGAAGTAGCCGGCATGATCCGCGCAGCGCTACCGGCCGGCGCAGAGCTTTGGGTGCTGGAAGATAACTTTCGGCCGTTCTGGTATTATTTGGAGCCCAAGGTGCGGTATTTTCGTAGTTTGGCCGATTTACCGGCGCAGGCTCACTATATCCTCCTGCCCGCAACACAGGTGAAGGTCCTCTTGCAAAACCCGATCTGGCAGAACGCTCCTCCAACTTTCATTCTCCAGGCTGTCGACAATGAAAATAAGGTCTTCGACCTTTATGCGCGTCACTCAACTTAAATCTTCCCGCTCCGGTTCAGCGCAAACTATCGACCTTGACGTTTGTAAACTCCCAAACGTTCTGAGTTGTCTCAGCCGATTCACCGTAAAGCCCGATAAAAGAGAAACCTTGCGGCGGGTTTCCCGATAAAGTGGCGACCTGAATATCGTTGATAAACGCCGTAATCAGATTCCCTTCCGTCTTCACCCGCAACATATTTGTCTTTCCAACCCCGGTCTTGATAGCCGGATTCCCCGTTTTTGCGATTGGGTTTATCCAGCGACCAATGAGCTTTCGGCCAACTGCGAATTTGCCATCCGCCGAGAAAACCAGCGCATAACAATCATTATAATCTTTTGCCCAGAAAATAAGTCCGCCAAGTTGGTCGAGATGGTCCCCCTTAGACATGGCCACTTCTGCCGAAATCTCAGCGTTCGTGAATCCTCGATGGTGATTGATCAGAACCGCGCTGCTATTTAATAGGGGCGTCACCTGAAGCTTGTCCGCTGCAACCGTCCAGTTTGCATCGAGTGGACCCCAACCAGGATTCGACGACGCAAATTGGTCTTGATGTCGAATTTTCACTGCAACAAGCGGAGTGATTGAAGTGGTCGCCCCTCCAACCGGTCGCGCCGGCTCGGATCTATTTCTCTCTTTCGCACGCCAGAAACCAATGCCGCAAATCACCGCAAATGGCAGCAGCATGAGCAGCAAGGCTCGAATCGGCAAACTTTTTGAGCTCTCAATCGGTGGCATGGCTTGCGCCTGGTCCACCGAATTGCTCTGGTCAGCTTCTTGGTAAACGGGTCGCGCACGCTTATCTGAATCCGCGTCACCGGGCTCCTCGGTTGCATCCTGGGCGGGAGTTCGCACCTGATCCTGCGTCGCCGGGTTCTTTGACGCCGCCGCGATTTTGTCCCCGTTTTGATGCTCTGCGGGTAATGGATCGCCTTTGCGGCGGCGAAGAAATCCGCCTACCAGATCGCAGAGCGACTTGAGTCGCAGCGCCGTCTCGGGGGTTACCGCGTCAAGCCAATGCGTCGAATCCGGGGGAAGTTCAGACTGATAGACTACTGGCTGCGACTCAGCTTGAAACGGGATGATGATCAGTCCGTGATTGAAAGCAAGTTCGAGCTGCCGTTCAACCCGATCAGAGCGGCCGGCGTAATCGGAGAGAACAACGATCATGATTTGGCAACCCGCGACAGCATTTGAGATCGATTGATCCCACGCGGTGCCAATATTTATGTCTCTGGGCAGAATCCAACATCGTATTCCGATGGATTCCAACTCGCTGCAGATGGCGTATGCAGTTAACTTCCCGGCCGTAGCATGGTTGATAAATACGTCGTGTGGCATTTACAGCGTACGCAATCGCCGGCCTGAAATGGCTTTCGCGCCGTATCCTCTTGTCGAACGCTCCGGAGGTCAAGACCGCTTTCGGCTCTTGCGATGAGCCGACGCTCCTGGCATACGCGGGCGAAGCCACCTGGTTCTGTCTCGTGATCGCGTGAGCGCGATGCACGCAATTTGCGGCCGCTCGGTCAGGTCAATTTTTTCCTGTTAACCAGGATGCAGCCATGTACGGACTGAACCCTGCAGCTCTTGCGAATCAAATCTGTTTCGCGGCGCGGGGCAGCCGGAAAGTAAACGGTCTTAGCTGATGTGTGGATGATCATTAGGAGTTTTTCGTTTCTTGTTTTAGTTCTGGTCCCGGGACAACCAGTCCCTGGCTCGCCAACAACCCTTCTGCGTCCACTACGTGATCAAAGCATTCGGAACAGAAACGACCATTCAGTCCCTCGTCCCACATCTCCAGCTTTGTCCATAGTCCACAGACCGAGCAGTGACCGAGTCCGGCGTAAGCTGCTTTGCTGATTGAATTATTCATATTGTGAACAAGTATCGCACAGCATTTTAAGTGCCACTTTCTTGGAGATCGTATAACCATGAAGAATCGAGGGATTTACGTATGCGACCCCAAGAACCCGGTAGGCAAGCATTGCCGGGTATTTCAGTTTCGAGACGAAAGTCTCCCGTTTTTGGGGAAGGAGGCAGGAGTTGAGGAGTTCAGGAGTCAGGAGTTCAGGAGTCAGGAGTTCAGGAGTTCAGGAGTTCAGGAGTCAGG
>CAVULL010000001.1:0-30054 GCA_963742335.1 uncultured Verrucomicrobiae bacterium | reverse complement strand
AGCTTATGCTCGTCTGTTCTCGAGCAACTTTCTGGCGTACCTAGTCTGCATGCGTTGAAAATGGGAGACGAGGTCGCGAAAGAACGAGCGTAGCCGTAAATCTCGCGCAGGGAAGTGACTGAGTCTGCACTACAGGCACTTTGGAGCACCTATTTCTTTATTTAAGCGCTTCGGCGCAGCGAACGATTGATCTCGAAAATTAGCGCAGTTTTTGCGTCGAGTTGAGAAAGTCGTTAACCGCCTGAAACCTGTGCGAAACACCGGCCGGAGATGTCTGTGGCCCCTCGCGCTACGACTTTTTCTCCGAGCTGATCTCCGACCAAAGCCGGATCAATTCGACCCTCATCGCAATAATCTCATCCGTTTGCAATCGCTTCGGATCCGCTCCGAAACTGTAACAGCTCCGAAATCTTTGAACGGTCCGTTCAATTTCAGCAAGGCACCCGGCTACCGACGGAGGAATAACGTCAGAATCGTGCATGTGTTCATATGAACATAAATACCCTCTGAATGCAATGGAAAAAAAGGTCAACATCGGCTGCCGCCTCCAACTAAGACCTTTCCGCAGCTGACGGAAATGGCACCGAACGGGTTTCCAGCTCGGGATAAAGAAACGGAGCCGTTTCAACGCGCACCGAACAAAGATCTCTGATCTAGCATAATGCCAGTGCAAAAGATTCCGAACCCCGATTCCCGAACTCCTGCAACTCCTGTCTTCTCTGAAACTAGAGCTTGTGCCGCCGAGCAAGAGTTTCTTCTCAAATCCTTCACGCGCACTCGCTCCGTGGGATGCTCCTGACTCCTGACTCCTGACTCCTAATGTAGAATCAGGGGCGGACGCGGTTGCTCCGCAGCTCGAACCTCACGTGATCCTACCGACGTCGCACACGCAGTGCACAGATAGTCGTAAATCTCTCGATCAGGCAGTATGAGCAGCAATTTCTCCCGCACCGGTTGAGCCGTTTTGCATTTTGGACAATAGAGGGAAGAGGCTCTGAGTGTTTTGAATTGGTTCATTAGCCGTTTTCTGAATTCCTATGACGATGACCGTTCGCCAAATTTGACCACTGTCGCAAAATCGTCAATGAACTATGCACGGTGACCGTAGGAGTCCAGTGCTTGTGTGAAGATCAAATGACTCTGATGGGTCTCCTCCGGTGTCACGCAGTAGAAGGGTTGCTTCATCTTTTCCCGTCCGTTGTTTAGCTCGTCACAGAACGCTGCCCACATTTGCAAGATGCTGTCAGTAAACCCAAACTCAAAGATAGAACCGGTGATCGTCGGATACGCACTGTCGTAGCCCAGATCGATATGCTGCCAGGCTTGAACGCCACCCGGCTCATACTCCATGAGTTTCAACGTTTTTGGGTACTTCGTCGAGTAGGTCATTGAACGTTTGCTGCCGATGACTCGAATCAACCAGCTGTTGCCTTCTCCGGGAGCAATCCGTTTGGTGTGGATTGTTATTGGGAATTGATGATCCCCCTGGTTCACCTCACCATAGATGGTCGCGTTATCCCATGTCCGGCATGGGACGAGGGCGCCTTTACCATCCGGGCGTTCCCGAACGATTTTGCTGAGCTGCGCATGCACCCGTTCCGGAAACCAGCCGAATCTCAAGGGAATATGAAGGGTGTGCATTCCCAGATCGCCCATACAGCCATATTCGCCGTTGTACTCAATCATCCGCTTCCAGTTGATCGACTTGTTCGGATTCAGATCAGACGAATGAAGCAATCCGCTTTCGACCTCGATAATTTTCCCGAAGTCCTTCTCCTGAAGAGCCCGGATGATGGCGATCCCGCCTGGAAAGAAAGGTAACTCCGAAGAACAACGAACAAAAACCCGCGGATTCTCTTTGATCGCGCTCAAGATTGCCCGGTTGGCGGCCAGATCGATTCCAAAAGGCTTTTCCCCCAGCAGATGTTTTCCTGCCCGGATGATATCCGTATAGAACTGGGCGTGCAGATGGTGAGGCACCGCGCAATAGATGGCCTGGACATCTTCGCGCCGGAGAAGCGCGTGGTAATCATTAGTGGTGAACTCCAGGGTAGGCACATTCTGTTTGAACCAGCCGAAAGCGCTTTCATTCGTGTCACACGCTGCTGTGAGCACAGGTCGAGCATCGAGATTTGTCAGATGGCTCCAGCGCGCGGCAGCGCTGGCAAATTCCCTGCCCATAAGGCCCAATCCAATAAGTCCAAATCGAATTTCAGTAGCCATAAAATCTAGTCTCAATTAGTCAGTTGAGGAGGGGTGGGGAAAACGTACGGGCGTATCGGTGTGGTGGCGCGCAAGGTGAAACGTGTCGGCGTGCTGGCGTGCAAGGTAGAACGTATCGGGGTGTGTTGTAGACTAACCATTCTCGGTTTGCGAGGCTTTAAAGAAGCAAACCACAGCCGCAAGGCAATGTCTCGGCGGATGGGTGTTTTGGCGACGGGACGTATTCAAAGGCTTTCATGGCCTGGTTGAAGTCGAACGCCAAACAGCGGAAGCAACGAATCGACGATTGGGCGTGTCGGAGTATCGGCGTATTTAGGGGCTTGCGCCGCACCGACTGCGCCGCTGAACGGTGAACGGTGAACGGTGAACGGTGAACGCTGAACGGCTGAACGCTGAACGCTGAACGCCGAACGGCCCAATTCGACTCGGCAAAAAGGCAAAGCGACTCGCTTTGCCTACCACGCTGGTACGCTCCTCAGGGCGTCGGGGTCGGACTCGCGTTCGAGTCAGGGCTGGCGCTCGGTGACGGGCTCGCGTTCCCAGCTGCATTTGCATCGGAACTAAAAGAGGGCGATGGCGTTGGACCGGCATCAAGGAGAGGACTCGCCGACGGAATCAGACCTGATGTCTCAGGAGTTTCGATGACGCCGTACGTGTCCTTGATTGGGCGTTTGGTGAGGAAGTTGCTCTGAGTCCAAAGATCGACCGTAATTCCTGCAAGGCGAATCTTGGAAGTTCCAGTGTGCGGATCCTCCTCAGTGACCTGCACGATCGTTCCCGGCGTCAGATAAAACACTTTGACCTGTTCGACCATTTTCAGCACGACTGAGTCTCCAGGATTGTTGGCCATTCTATGGACATCCTCTTTGGCAACGCAGGCATAAGGACCATCGGCGGTCGCCCAGCGATAACCCTTTGCTGTCAGGTCGTCATATTTGTTAGCTGATGCGGTTGACGTCAGCATCATGGCTGCAGCTGAGAGGGCCAACAGGAAGGGAGCTTTCATAGCTTTATTGAGTTCGTAAAATTCCAAGGTGCTGGATAAGACATCGGGGAAAATCAATTGTGTTTCAATCTTTCGTCCACAATTAACTGAAGAAGCACTGGATTATTCTACGGAAGTGGGGAGACTGAGACAGGAACTGGGCCGTTCACCTGACTGAAGTTATGCCGAAGTATTTGACGATGGTTTCTTACACGCCCGAAGGGATAAAAGGACTTGTAAAGGAGGGTGGAACCGCTCGCCGCGCTGCCGTTGAGAAAATGCTGGAGAATCTAGGTGGACGCCTCGAGGGTTTCTATTTCGCGTTGGGAGAAAATGATGCGTACGTGATTTCCGAAGGACCCGACAACGCAACCGCGGCGGCCATTTCACTGGCGATAACGACCGGGGCCGTCCGCACGAAGACAATTGTTCTCCTGACCCCGGAAGAGGTCGACCAGGCAATTAAGATTCCTGTGGAATATCATGCTGCGGGGAAGTAGCCGGGAGAAGGGGACAACGCGTTGCACCATGACGTGGCACTCATTTCGACCATGGCCGCCAGCCTGGTCTACGCACTGATCGGCGGTTATATTGCCAGTCGGCTGCATCTGCCGCCGCTTCTCGGCTATCTTCTCGCCGGGGTCGCTGTCGGACCGTTTACCCCGGGCTTTGTCGCGGATGCCAAACTGGCGCCCCAACTAGCGGAGATTGGTGTGATTCTTCTGATGTTTGGCGTCGGGATGCATTTTTCCATTCGCGATCTTTTAGCGGTCCGCAATATCGCTATTCCAGGTGCCATTGTGCAGATCGCCCTGGCCGTGGCGTTGACCTGCGCGGTCACCTATTTCTGGGGTTGGGCCTTCGGTTCCAGTCTGGTTCTCGGATTGGCGCTGTCGGTCGCGAGCACCGTTGTTTTGCTCCGGGCTTTGGAGGCGGAAGGAATATTGGAGTCCCAGAGCGGTCGGATCGCCGTGGGCTGGCTTGTCGTTGAAGATCTGGTCACCGTTCTGATCCTGGTGATGCTGCCGGCCTTGGCCACTTCGCTGGGGGGAGCAACAAGCGGCGCAGAGCACGGCCCTCAGGACAACAACGCCATGCCGATGTATGCGGCACTTGGCATCATTCTCGGAAAATTCATCGGGTTTGTCTTGCTTATGCTGGTCGTCGGAGCCCGATTGCTGCCATGGCTATTGGAACAGGTGGCCGCCACTCGTTCCAGGGAATTGTTCACTCTTGCCGTCATTGCTGTCGCTATCGGGATCGGATTCGGAGCCGCGGAGCTGTTCGGGTTATCTTTTGCCCTTGGCGCATTTTTTGCCGGCGTCGTGGTAGGCGAATCCGATCACAGCCATCGGGCGACTGAAGAGATGCAGCCGCTGCAAGATGCATTTACGGCCCTTTTCTTTGTCGCAATGGGTATGCTCTTTGATCCTCAGATCATCTTGAAACAACCGCTTCAGGTTCTGTCTGTACTAACGATTATCGTCTTTGGAAAGTCTGCAGTCGCCTTCCTTGTGGTCGTGTTGCTCAGACAACCGATCGGTACCGCACTTGTCGTCGCTGCGAGCCTGGCACAGATCGGAGAGTTTTCGTTTATCCTGGCCGAACTCGGAATTAGCCTTGGTCTGCTCCCGGCCCAGGGTCAGAGCCTGATTGTGGCTGGCGCCCTTCTATCAATTGCTCTCAACTCCTTCCTGTTGCGTGCTGCCGGCGCCATTGTTCAGAAGCGAATTCAGCCTTTGCCCAAGGGGTAAGCAGAGCCCAAATTCTTGATCCTTTTCCGCTTCCCTTGAGGCTATCAGCGTGATGGTGCTGAAAGCCCTTTGGGCCGCGTGTGTAATTTATTAGGGTTTTTCCGCCAGGGGGCCGAAGGAGAAATCGTTTCCGAAGAGGGGCTTTAGAGCGCCCAAAATCTTATCCCGAGCTGCATCGGTCAAGCCTCCGACACTTATCGCTTTCCCTTCAAGATTTACTTTAATCCCTTGAGTGTTCAAGACGTCGACGGCGGGCTTGAGATTTGTCAGCCAAGCTGCCGAGGCGGCCTCGGGATTCACGGTGATGTCCCCCTTGACATTACTGGCGCCGAACGCGGCCTTCAGCAAGTTGAGGATAGACGTTTTGGTCGCTTCATCCTTGACCGTCCCAGACACGCTCAGAACACCACCATCATTGCTGAGGTAAAGTTTCGGCTGCACCGCAGCCATCGCCTGCACGGCAGGTGTCGCTTCGACGGCTATCGGTTTGGTCACAGCTTTTTCTTCCGGCCTACCCCTGAACAAGGACCAGAGGGCTCCAAGAAGAAGCAGTCCGATCAGCGCCGGAATGATCCATTTGCCGTAATGGCCTTGCTCATTTTTCACCACCGGCTGCGCGACCGCTCGCGGCGCGGCGGCCTGCGCCGTGTGACCGCTAAGGAACGCCGAAACGTCGGCCGGTATACCCGCCGGCACGACTCCGCCGGGAGTGAGCAGCCCTATCAACTTTGGCACAACATAGGCCAAGGCCGAGCCGGCCACCCCGCCGCCGACACCGAGCTTGCTGGCGAGGCCGCTAATGAGGTTATTGCCCAGAACCTGCTCGACCTGTTGCGTCGAAAGCGGAGGATTATCGGTGTGGCCCAGCCATGAGGAAACGAGCTTGCCCAGACCCGCAGTTTTGAACATATCCAGGAACCCGGAAATACCGCCGCTCCGGCTGGTGATAAAATGCAGCGCTTCCTCAACGAGGGTATCCGCCCTTGAGCCGAGATTAAACCTGCCCGCGATATCGGCGACCAGGGAATCGAATATTGAACTTGTTGATAACATAAATTTAAACTTGCGGTGATTGTGATGGGGTCTTGGTGGTCTGGCCAGAGGCCAGGGCGTGCACCGCCTCTTTTTTATCTCTATCGTAACCTGTAACAATATTTTCGTAACTCATAATATCTTTCGCTTTATCATTGTCTGTTTCCCTATCGTGGGGGGAGTATCTCGGAAGTTTAGCTCCGGACTGGCTCGGCGACTACTGCCCTTTAGGGAAGGTTAGGCTTCTTGCGGGCCGCAAAGATTTCCCCCATTGTTCTCTGGTGTCGATTTCAGGGAAGTTAGCTGCTGCGGGTAAACGTCTAATTTCCCGTATTAATTATCTCAATATCTTAATGCGATGGAGTTTATTTATTCAAGCCCAGCTGCTGCGCGATACCAAAGTAATAGTACTGGAATTCCTGGCATAACTAACGATTTGTCTACGAACCGGTTCTGGCTTTACCAGTGCTTGCTGCATTTCGGCCATGATAGCTTTGTCGGCCTTTCTACCCTCTAGAAAAGGGGCTCGCTTCCTGGCATGGGATGCTCCGAACAGAGACTGGCCTATCCTGCGTTGCGCGGCTGGTTTGGGAAGAAAAACTAGCCGACTAACTGAATTGGCTGGCACCCTGAACAAGCGCGCGAAATGCTTCGCCCACGCCGCCATGCCCCACGCCCCACGCCCCCGCCCCCACGCCCCACGCCCCACGCCCCACGCCCCACGCCCCACGCCCCACGCCCCACGCGCCCACGCCCCACGCCCCCCGCCCCACCGCCGCCGTTTCTGCCGCGGCGTTTTCTCATTGCCAACCGGGCAGGGAAGCGATCACCTTGCCGGAGAAGCGACCTATGGATCAGCGAGCACCAGACGACAAAACACCCGGCTTCCTTACCAGCACAAGACGACCCGCCCTGAAAGCCGTGGCCATTGACGTGGACGGAACGCTTCTTGATGAAGATCACAAATTGAGGGACGCCGTCAAGAACGCTTTGGGTGATCTCGCAGCAAACAATACGCGCGTTATATTGGCCACCGCACGCGGTCCCAGGGCGCTCGGAACGATCGTCCGCCAATTGCCTTTCTCACCTCTGGTGGTGTGCTTTTCCGGGGCATGGGTTGGTGAAATCGATAAGGAAACATTGATGCCGAACCGTGCGACCCTGGATAAACGACATAGCTTGGCCGTGGCCCGTTCGATAGTGGCAAGAGCCGTGGAACTCAATGTTCAACCGAACGTCTTCACCGTAGATAAATGGTGGGCCAGGGAGCTGACGCCTGAAATCACGCTCGAATCTTTGATTACGGAATGTAGTCCGGTAATCACTTCTGATTTGTTGGAAGATGGCGATGAACCTAACAAAATTCTTCTCATCGCCGGCGATGATGAATCCAGTCTGGCGCTGCACGCCATCGCGGATTCGGTGCGATCTTCGAGCAATGCCGCCTTCTCCAAGCCCGGGTACCTCGAGATCGTTCCCTTGGAAGTAAATAAAGCGCAAGCGTTGCGGCATCTTACCGCAATCCTTGGTTTGGAATTATCGCAAGTCGCTGCGATCGGCGACGGTCTGAACGACATCGAAATGGTCAAGGAAGCGGGATTAGGGATTGCCATGGGGAACGCGCCTCAGGCAGTCAAATCTGTTGCTGATTGGGTAACCGGCACCAACAATGAAGCGGGGGTCGCGCAAGCAATAGAGAAGCTCTTTAGGGAGGGATTGCTCTAAAACTTTATTTTAGCAGCAATTGGAAAAGAACGTATCGGCGTACCGGAAGAAACGTATCGGCGTGGCGTATCGGCTTCGTGCGCGTTGCTTCAACGCTTCCACTGAGTCCTCGAGCCCTTCTAAGTCAAGCTAGGTGCGCCACCCCGCTTCTCAAATGCGAGACAAAGTCAACATAAATCTTGGATTTCTATGTGAGAATGAATCATCTTGGATTCATGAACGAGGAAGAAATTGAAAATCGCTTCCGGGAAATTCGAGACGAGCTCAACACCTGCAAAGAACAAGTTGCTTCGTTTAGAGAGGATCTCAAAATCCTCCTCAAACACCGTTCAATTGCTCATCGCGACATTGTCGAGACCGCGCATCAGCTTGGCAATCGAGCCTTTGACCAATCGGACGTTCAGAAGTGCCGAATGTTTCTGGAAAAATATAATATTCGCCTCTGACCGCCGCCAGAGATGGTTTCAACTAAGCCGTGAGAGCTCCTGATTACCAACGCGCCGACGCTTCCCCCTGAGGCCTCTTCGCTAGTACCCTGTTTTTCCAAAGAATATTAATTTTATAGTGCAAAATTGCTAGGCTTAGGTCATCTTCAAGGGAGTGCAGAAGAATTGGGGCCGCCGAATGATCGCTTGGAGACGCGTGGAAAGATGGGCGCGTAGTCTGCCGGGGTATTCCTTCATTCACGTTCAGCGTGACAGGGCCGTTCGTTGCCCGCAACCCAGGACCTTCCACCTGCGAACGGTCCTGGGACGACTATTCGCGATTTTAATCTTTCCAGGGCAGACACCGTGAGCACTGCGTCAAAAGCTGAAGTCCGACGAATTCCGAGCGATGGATCGCCACCTTCGATGGGCGGCCATTGTCCGTTCCACAGAGTCATCGGAACCATCCGTGCCGCGCTCCTTCCGAGACCCGCCACGCAAGCCGCAACATTTGTCTCTCTCAGTAAATTCGTTATCGCCAATGAAAAGACCGCCGAGGTCAAGAAAGCGTTCCGTGATCGCCCCCACTTGGTGGATGGGCAGCCCGGGTTCGTCCGGATGGAAGTCTTCAGTCCTCTTGACCGCCCCGAGGAAATCTGGCTTTTTACTTACTGGACTGACGCCGAGAGCTACAGGGTCTGGCACCGGAGCCACCTTTATCAGCAATCGCATAAAGGCATTCCCAAAAACCTGAAGCTGGCGCCAGGGGAGACTGAGATCCGCCACTTTGAGCACATCTGCTCGTAAGAGGACTGATCGCGTTGGGATTATGAAGGAAGCGATTGACCTCACCGACTGCGAGCGGGAGCCAATCACTATTCCCGGCTGCATCCAACCTCATGGCAGTCTGCTCGTGCTCCGCGGAGCCGAGCTTAGTGCTGCGCAAACGAGCGCAAATTCGTCCCTCTTTCTCGCTGTTCCCCCGAAGGAACTCCTTGGTCAACCGGTAGCGCAATTCTTCGACGAGGCATCGGCACGCGCATTAGTCGAAGCTGCGCAACAGTCAGATCCCGGCCAAGCCAATCCTTTAACTCTGAATGCGCGCGCTAATCCGAAGGAGCGTTTGGACGGCATTCTGCATCGCTGCGGAGCTGACCTTATCCTTGAATTGGAACGGGCAGAGCTTCGCATCGCCCCGTCTTCCGTGCGGGGAACGCTTCTGAAGCTCCAGGAGGCCTCGAACGAAGAGGAGGTGTGTTGGATTGCTGCGAAAGAAGTGCGCCGGTTGACCGGCTTCGACCGCGTGATGGTCTACCGATTTGCGCCGGACTGGAGTGGTGAAGTGGTTGCCGAAGTTCGCGAGGACGGCGTAGAATCCTACCTCGGCACGCATTTTCCGGCTTCTGACATTCCAAAGCAAGCGCGAGAGCTCTATACCCGCAAACTGCTGGGCCTGATCCCGAACATCGACTATGTACCCGTGCCGTTGCTCTCTTTGAAGAAGGAGCAACCACTTGACATGAGTCATTGCGTGTTGCGCAGCGTGTCGCCGATTCATCTGGAATACCTTCGCAACATGAACGTGGCGGCAACCCTTACCCTTTCGCTGGTGATCGGCGGCAAGCTGTGGGGGATGATTGCCTGCCACCATCGCAATCGGTGGTTTCGCCCATTTGCGCTTCGGCAAGATTACCAATTCGTGGGACAGGTGACAGCGGCACAAATCGGTGCTCTGGCCGCCTCCGCGACCCGAGTCTACCGGTTCAAGCGAACTGAAATGCTGGCCAAATTCCTCGAGCAAATAGCGGCCACGGGTGATTTTGCAAACGGTCTTACCCAAGGTCAACCGAATCTCCAGAGTTTCGTTGAGTCCACGGGTGCAACCGTTCTTTTTGACGAAGTTTGCATGAGCGTCGGCAGCGTTCCCGATGACTTGGCTCTTATTAAGCTCCGGGACTGGCTTATCACAAGCACCGATGATCCGTTGTTTGCCACGCATATGCTACCTCTGCTTTACCCGGCGGCCGAGGAATGGAGGTCGAGAGCCAGCGGCTTATTGGCCGTGCGGATCTTGCGTGAACACGGTTGCTATGCGCTCTGGTTCCGACCGGAGGTGATCCGCACCCTGATCTGGGCCGGCGATCCCAGCAAATCGGTCTCGGTTGAACAAGGCCAGACAAAACTCGGCCCCCGCAAGTCTTTCGAAGCCTGGAAGGAAACCGTCTTATGGCGATCCGAAGTCTGGACGCCAGCCGAGATTGACAGCGCCACGGAGCTTCGTAACACCCTTTCGGGCGCTGTCAGCGGACAAATCGAACGTGCCCGCGCGGCCGAGATGCTGCACGTGGCCACCGAACAGAAGGCAGCCAAGGAGGCGGCGCTGGCGGCGGCCCGGGCCAAGAGCGAATTCCTGGCCAACATGAGCCACGAGATCCGCACGCCCATGAATGGCGTGATTGGCATGACCGGCTTGTTACTCGACGGCGATCTGAAGCCGCAGGAGCGCGAGTTCGCCGAGACGATCCGCACCAGTGCCGAAGCGCTCTTGACAATCATCAACGATATCCTCGATTTTTCGAAAATCGAGGCAGGAAAACTCCTTTTTGAAATGCTCGATTTTGACTTGATCGAAACGGTCGAAAGCACTCTGGATATGATGGCTGAACGTGCCGGGTCCAAAGGGATCGAACTGGCCTGTGCAATCGCCTCGGACGTGCCAACCCGGTTACGCGGGGATCCCGGCCGGTTGCGACAAATTCTGACCAACCTGATTGGCAATGCTCTAAAATTCACGAGTCAGGGGGAGGTGGTCGTGCGGGTTTCGGTGGAGAATGGAACCGATACGCACGCCTTGATTCGGTTCGAGGTCCAGGATAGCGGCATCGGCATTCCGCTCGAAAACCAAGCCCGTCTCTTTGAATCATTTAGCCAGGCCGACAGTTCCATAACCCGGCAGTACGGGGGCACTGGTTTGGGACTTGCCATCGCGAAACAATTGGTAGCTCTCATGGAAGGCGAAATTGGCGTCAGGAGCGAGCCGGGCAAGGGATCCACCTTCTGGTTCACTGCCCAAGTGGAAAAGCAGAGTGGCGAGCATAAAATGCCACATGCCTCACCCCAAGACCTCCTGCAGATGCGAGTGCTGGTCGTCGAGGATAACAAGACGAATCGACAGATCCTGCGTAGCCAGGTTTCGGGGTGGAGGATGCATGTTGGCAGCGCATCCAGCGGTGAGGAAGCTCTCCAGCGGTTACGGTTGGCCGCTCGAGAAGGCGAGCCCTACGACGTCGCACTTCTAGATGTGCAGATGCCCGGAATGGATGGTTTCAGCTTGGCGGCGGCGATCAAATCCGACCCGTTCCTGGCCGCCACGCGATTGTTTATTCTTACTTCCGTGGGTCACGTCCTGAGCTCCGCGGAGCTGAAACGACGAGGCATCGAGGCCTACCTGGTTAAACCGGTCAAGCAATCCCGACTCTTTGATTGCCTCAGCGCGCGAGCGGCCAACAAGGCGGATGAAGAGGCCGCTACCCGCACCCTTTCTCCCGTGATCCTCTCTGCTCCGGACCGACCCAAGACCGAACCCGAGTTTAAGAAGATCCGTATTCTCCTGGCGGAAGACAATATGGTGAACCAGAAAGTGGCTTTGGCCCAACTGCGCAGGTTACGGTATCAGGCTGATGCCGTAGCCAATGGGCGCGAGGCGCTTGAGGCCCTTCAACGGATTCCTTACGATCTGATTCTTATGGATTGCCAGATGCCAGAGATGGACGGCTACGAAACGACTCGAGTGATTCGTCAATGGGAAAACCGCTCGGATTCGGCTTGCCCGTGGAAATCGCCGGTTCACATCGTCGCCATAACGGCGCATGCTATGCAAGGAGACCGTGAACAATGCCTCGCCGCAGGGATGGATGACTACATCAGCAAGCCTATCCGGTTGCCAGAGCTGCAGGCGGTTCTGGAACGCTGGCAAATCCCTCTGCATCCTGATCGGCCCGGGCAGACTGATTGATCCCGGCTGTCCAGCGATGTCGCTTTCAATCCTGCGGCAACCGCTGACATAGGTTGTTGCTGTTGCTGGCCTGACTCCGGCACATTCCATTGGCACGAAGTGTCTATTATGTAACGCACCGATCCGTTGTGTCAGATTGAACCCCCAATCGTCCAATATCCTCCTATGACTGAAAAATCGACTTGGACCGCATTGCGCAACCCTGCGTTCAGACGGCTTTGGGTGGCAAACCTGATCTCCGGAAGCGCGATTGCGGCCCACGGCACAGCCGCCTTTTGGGTGCTGAGTTCTCTGGGTAAATCAGACTGCACGTTGTTCCTCTCACTCATGGCGACACTTTCGTCGCTGCCCTTCTCTCTGTTCACGCTGCCGGCGGGCGCCATCGCCGACCTGATAGACCGGAAGAAGGTGCTATGTGCGGTAAACTTGTGGCAAGCCGCCGTGGCGATCTGTTTGGCCGTTCTGGGAGGCACGCATTTACTCAGTCCTTACGTTGTTCTTGCTAGCGCATTCCTTTTCGGCGTCGGCTTTGCGTTTGGATCGCCGGCTTCCTCGTCTGTCGTCGCCGAAATGGTTCCCGCTGAGGACTTGGCATCTGCGAATAATCTTGGCGGATTGCAAATGAATATCGCCGGCATCGTCGGGCCTACCCTTGGAGGAATATTGATTCCGCTGGTTGGAGCAAACGTGGTATTTGCCGCTAACGGGGTGGGGTTCCTCTTGCTATTTGTCGCGATCCTTCAGTGGAAACGTCCAAGGCCGCAATCGCAGCTTCCGCTCGAAAGCTTCTTCGAATCGTTTATCACTGCGATTCGTTACGTGCGTTACACTCCGGGTATCAGGATTATCCTGATCCGAAGCGCGTTATTCTCGTTTTTCATTTCTATCATCCCGGCATTAATGCCGGTCGTGGGTCTGCAGGTCTTAAAGCTTGAGCCTGCCAATCTGGGGTTTCTCTTCACGAGCATGGCAATCGGCTCAGTCGTTAGTGGCATTTTCATTGTTCCATGGGCACGCTCTCGATATTCTCCGCAGCGGTTGATGACGTATGCAAATGCTTCATTGATCGTCGTCATCTTTCTGATGGCAACTATCCGGTGGTCGCATATGTTTTTAGTCGTCGCCGCGCTCGCCGGCGTTGGCTGGACTTTGTCGTCCACTGAACTCTGGGTAGCAGGTCAGCTCGCGATGCCTGATTGGGCGCGGGGGCGCATGAACGCAACGATTATCATGGTTTCACAAGCGGCAACTGCGATTGGAAGTTTAGCCTGGGGAATGTCTGCTGCCACCGCGGGCGTGGTTTTCACTTTTCTGACCGCCGCCGGCCTCGCGATAGTCGTCATGATCATCACGCGCTGGAGTGCTCTTCGCCTATCGATCGACTTCACCACAGACCTGAATCTCGAACCAGCGCAGGTGACAATCTTTTCAAATAACATTCCTCGATTGCCTGAACCAAGTGAAGGCCCACTTTCGATTTCAACCCAATTCCAGGTCGATCCGGGTCGTCGAGAAGAATTTTTAGATTTGGCGGGCACCGCCAGACTGATTTACCTTCGGAACGGTGCACATCACTGGCATTTGAAAGAGGATTTGGCCCGACCGAACAATTTTCAAATGGAAGTTGTAGCTCCGTCCTGGGTCCAGCATCTGCGAAAGCGCGAGCGCATGACAAAGAACGAAATGGAGATTCTCGATAAGCTTCACGGTTTGCATCGCGGCCCAGATCCGCCAGAGGAATGCATCTCTCTTAATCTGGAAAAGGAAGTTCTAGCGCGCGCGGAATGAACTTGTCGGCGAAGCGTTCGCTTTGCTCTTTCGTTGGCCATGGGAGTCGAAGAGAATTTCGAGTCCGAAAAGGTTGAAGAACGAGAAGGATGAGGGGTTATGAGATGGTTTGTCGAAGGCCACTTAAAAAATGCAATGCGATTGTTTATGCCCGCTCCTCCAACGGGACGAACTTGCGCAAACCGGCACCTGAATAGATCTGGCGTGGTCGGTGAATGGGAGATTTTCCCATGGCAATTTCTTTCCAGTTGGCAATCCAACCTGGCATCCGGCCGATGGCGAATAAAACGGTGAAGAATTCTACTGGAATTCCTATCGCGCGCATGATGATACCGCTGTAAAAGTCCACATTCGGATAGAGCTTCCGTGCAGTGAAATACTCGTCATGAGTGGCGATCTCTTCCAGTTTAAGCGCAATATCGAGTACCGGATCCTTGGTCCGCATCGAGGCAAAAAGTTTCTTTGACGCTTCTTTAAGTATTTTGGCGCGCGGATCAAAATTCCTGTACACACGATGTCCGAAGCCCATCAGGCGTTTGGCGCGATCGCCGCTTTTGGCTGCTTCTACAAATCTTGTGCCGTCGTCACCTTCTCGATGTATCGCTTCGAGCATCTCAATAACGGCCATATTGGCACCGCCATGCGCAGGACCCCAAAGTGCACACACCCCGGCAGATACAGACGCAAACAGGTTGGCGCCCCCGGAAGCGACCATTCGGACAGTCGAAGTGCTGCAGTTTTGTTCATGATCGGCGTGTAGGAGCAGAACAAGGTTCAGCGCACGATCGACTCTTGAGCTAGCAATATAGTCCGCGTAAGGCTCGGAAAACATCATGTGCAGAAGATTCGAGCAATACGAAAGCTGACCTCTGGGATAAATGAAAGGTCGCCCTAGCTTCATGCGATAGGCCATGGCAGCCAGAGCGCGAACCCTTGAAATCAAAATGGTAGCGGCAACATCCAGGTGCTCAAGATCCTGTTCGCGATTGTTGGTGGCCATGTGGGGATAGTAGCACCCGAGTGAATTAAGCATCGCCGAAAGTATCGCCATCGGATGAGAGGAGGCAGGGAAACCTGCGAAACCATGGAACATGCTTTCGTGAATTGCCGCGTTGCCGAGGATGAGGTTGCGGAATGAAGCGTGTTGATCCAGGTTTGGCAGCTCCCCATAAATTATGAGGTAGGCGACCTCTATAAAATCGGAACCTGCGGCGAGTTCCTCGATCGGATAACCGCAGTGGCGCAAAATCCCTTTCTCGCCATCGATAAAGGTGATTGCGCTCATACACGACCCGGTATTGGCGTACCCGTCGTCATAGGCGATGTAGCCGGTATCGCTGCGCAACTTGCGGATATCGATGCCCTTCTCACCCTCGGTGCCGGTAATGACCGGATAATGGTGCACTTTTCCGTCAATTGTAATAGAAGCGGTTTCAGACATACGGATTGGTTGGTTACCTTTGACTTTGGCTTGCCAACTGTTGCAGCACTTGCCAAGCCAGATCTAAAGTTATAGAGGCTTCCTCATTTTTTAGCTGATCCAAAAGCTAATGCGCTGTTGTCTCCTGGACAAGCTGGTCGAAACGGCGCAATGCAAAGCTCAAGCCCAAAAGTGGCCCACCAGCCCACTGAATTCGACTGGCAGAAGCTTTCTGCACTCAGGGCAAGCGCGAGAATATTAGTCGCCTCGTTCGAAAGACTATCAGGACGAATTACCGTTCAGGGTGATTATTGTATACCCCAGTCAATCCCCGGCTTTTTGGATTAGGCCATTTACTAGAAGATTCGCGCTCGAGCATCGCGCATTCTCTTTCGGCGGCATCGAGAGTGGCGTGCTTACTCACTACTTCATCTTTGGCTCCAGATGCTTGGAAGATGACAACATACGGTAATTTGGTGATGTTCACAGAACGAATTAATAAAGCGTCGTCACTAGGAGTCCTTCCGGACGGCGACTTCGAGATCCTCGGCCGTCAGCTTCAACTCGAACGCAGCGTGGTACCTCGCTTCTGAATCGGTTGCGTCGCGTAGCGCACAACCTGCAAGATTAAGCCCTCAATTTTACTCATATCCATTCCTCCCCTATTCACCAATATAGATACTCGCGCTGCGCCATATCAAATAAATATCCCTCTCTTCTTTTGTCATTTGTTCAACCCAGTTTGACCGGCGGTTGTGCAGATGGCCCCGGAATCAAGGCGCAGACAAGCCGCCATAGACCAGGAAGGAGCATACCGAAAGCCGCGGGCTAAGTAGGCGAACCGTCCCGGTTTGCTCCGGGAGGCTGAAGAAGCAAAGCGAGGACGCTTCACATACCCCGATTGACGCAGCTACGGATACATCTGGATACTAACCTTATCGACCCCTGCGGCGCCTCGATTGCATTGACGGCCTTAGAGGCGTCACGCAAGAGACCGCTATCGATTCTGCCAATCAAGCAAGGAGCTTTCACGGCTGAACCTGCGTCCCGCTTTACCACTTGCCTCTGAAACGCCGGCAGGCGTTCCATTTCAGTAGATATTGATTTTATTATACTTGGGTAAATTATTATATCTTGGTAAATTCCTGACTATCGCAAAAACTTGTTCCGGTGTGTGTGACTCATGGCAATTATGTTCAGTTATTATTTTGGGCTTCAATTCCCGGCGCTGCTGCATTGGCCCGCTGTTAAGACTAACCGAAGTGGTCTGCCGCATCCCGATGGTTAGACACCCGAGGGAAAAGCTCCGCAGACCTGAAAATCGACAAGGTTAAACGAAAATCTTGTCACACCGTTAAGTGGTTCTTATGCTCCAGAGTTAACCAGGAGTGTGGATGAATTCGAGAATTGGAGGCGTTAGTAGGATGGTGGCGCGATTAATCACGGAACGGAAGTCGACGGCGCAACATCAATTCGAAACGCCTGTCCTAGCCCCTCTTTCCTCGGCAGGATGTAATTTGGGCGGCTCGTCCTTGATGACAATTTTGATGATGTGAAACGTGATTTATGAAGCACGACGTTTTCATCAGTCATGCGCATGAGGATAAAAGCATCGCCGATGCAATCTGCGAAAAGCTTGAATCTGCCCGCCTTAAATGCTGGATCGCGGCGCGGGACATCGCAACCGACGAAGATTGGACAGAGGCGACTCGAAGGGCCATCGGGTCCAGTCGTGTCGTCGTCCTTCTGCTCTCCGAAAACGCTAACGCGGCGGCCCATATAGAAAGAGAAATCGCCCATGCTTATCTATACGAAACGCATTATCGTTCCGGTCCGGCTGGCCGAGACGTTGCCGCGGCAGGAGATTTCTTTTTTATCTCAGCAATATTTCCTGGTTTAATGCCCTTAATCCACCTGCAGAAGAACAACTGGAAGCATTAACTGCCCGCATCAAGGGACTGATGCCTGGTTCCGAGGCCGCCGGCAACGGTATTCTTCCTCAAAGTGCGAGAAAAAAAACGGCAACATTAAGCCCTGCCAACTCGTGGTTTGGCGCTTGGCAAGCTTCTCATTATAAAACCCTCGGATTCTTGAAATGGGTTGCGATCACAACATTCCTTTGTGTAGTTGTGTTTTTTTGTGGTTTGCCTTCCGGCAAACGAGAAAATGGGCGTCGCTGGCGGAGAGCACCGTCGATCTACAGATCGTAGTTTCAGCCTTTCTCCGACTCCATCGCCGCCGGCTGGGGGAGAGGCACCGGGGTCAAAACAAACCTCCACCTTCACCCCTTTCGGCTCTTGGCAGGCTGCAAACAGCAGTCCCACGCCTTTGGCTCCAGGGACTCAGGATCCGGCCCTGATTGCGCCCGCAGAGCCGTCGGCCAAGGTAACTTCTTCACTGCAATCCGACGTTACCCCAGGGGAGCGAGCTGGGGGATTGACTTCGGAACCTCGCCCTCATCATTTACCGCCTGTCACCCATCAGGTTTCACATGAGCATCATCAACAATTCCCGGGAACTCAGGTTAAAGAGGCGCGAAGAATTGCTGACCTCGAAAACCAGCGCGATTCCCTCCGAAGCCAGCTGAAGGATACCGAGGCAGATCTGCTGGCGACTCAAAAAGATGCTGACCTTGTGACGATCCAGCGTGACGAGCTCCAGACCCGACTGAATGAGAGTGAGGAAAGAAGGCGAATTGCCCAAAAAAATGCTGAGCTCCTGGCGGGAGAGCTTGATGAGCTTCGAGATCAGCTCAAGAAAACTGAAACCCGAATGCTCACGGCCGAAAAGAACGAGAGGTACGCGACGGCCCAGCGTGACGCGCTCCAGACCCGGCTACAGGTAACTGAGGATAAGGTACGAGCGGCTAGAAAAGATGCGGATGCGGCTAAAAAAGATGCGGATGTGGTGACGCGCCAGCGTGATGCGCTCCAAATCGAGATGGCTGAAGTGAGAGAGAGGGTTCAACTGGCAGAAACGAATGCCAATCTTGCGGCAAGCCAACGGGACGCCATGGAAGCCGAGCTAAAAAAGAAGGAAGAAGAGAAGGCGCAAGGAAAAAAGGTCAAACTAAACCAACGCGGTGCTGAATCTTGCCGAATTGCCTGATAGCGCTGCCAGATACTCAGTTCCAAGAAGTAAGGCAGAAAGCCCTACCCGTGCACGAGGATGCCGAATTTGCCCAAACGCAGCCACCAAATCCCGGTCAGAATGCCAAGCCCGCGCCCTTAACTCAAACCTTAGATTCGTCCGTTCAGCCCACTGGCCCCTGAGGAAATTAACCCAATGGTATGAAGCCTAAATTCTATGCTATTTATGCCTCTATCCTTGTCGCTCTTCTGTTGCTGCTCCCTATTCTAGGCGTCAGTGGCAGGTGAGATTCTCTACGAAGATAACTTTACTAACTTAGATCCGAGCTGGGGCCTGCCTGGTGAACGGTTGAGCGTAGAGGATGGTAAGCTGACGCTCAAGCCTGCCCCGGACACGACGCAGAGTATACTAAATCAAGCGAACGTTTTTGAGGACGCTGACATCAGGGTAGAAGTCATTCTGCCCGCCGGCGACGCAAGCGTTCCCGGCGGCTTGATTTTTTGGGCAAAGGACCACAGCAATTTTTACTGTCTATGTATCGATGCAGCCGGTTATTTCAAGATTAGCCGCTATGTGACCGATCGATGGTTGCAACCTGTCGGTTGGATCGAAAATGAAGCGATAAACAAGGGGATTGGACAGGTAAACAAATTGCGAGTGGTAACGAAAGGCCATCAGGCGACCGCGTATATCAACGACAAGCAAGTCACGACCTTCAATGGACAACCTCCCCAGGGCGGCGGCTGCGTTGGAGTATCCGGTGGGTCGCCAGAAAATGCGCAGAATACCTGGCAGTTTACGAACCTGCAAGTGTTTGCCCTCCAGCCGTCGGCCGTGGAACCATCGCCGCTGGCTGTCCAACCCCAACCCCAGTTGCCCGCCGCTCAGCCCTCACCGGCTGCGGCTGAAGCCCACCGGGCCCCTTCCCCGCCTCAGCAACCCGTGAGCCGAGTGGCATTGCGACTCCACGGCTCTAACACTATCGGAAAGGAACTCGTGCCGGCACTGTGCGAGGAATTTTTAAAATTCGAGGGGGCGACCTCCGTTGAGCGCAAACCGCGACAAAAGGAGGATGAGACAGATGTCGAAGCAGTTTTACCGAACCAATCCACCGAGCCGTTGACCTTCGAAGTCCAAGCTCATGGTTCCAAAACGGCTTTTGAAGATTTGGCCGCCGGCAAGTGTGACATCGGCATGGCCTCCCGGCGGATTACCCCAGATGAGGCCCGGCAGTGCGCGATGGCCGGGTTGGGTGATATGTTCTCCCCTGGATGCGAAATTGTCCTGGGTTTGGACGGTATCGCGGTTTTTGTCAACAAAAGCAACCCGATCAACGCGCTGACGAAGCAGCAACTTGCCGACATCTTTAGCGGCAGAACAACCGACTGGTCACAGGTCGGTGGAAACCCCGGACCGATAAATCTCTACGCGGGCGATGAGAAGTCAGGTACCTTTGACACCTTCAAGTCGCTCGTGCTCGAAGGCAAGCCCCTGTCTACCAAGGCCTTACGCTATGAGAATAGTGCGAAACTTTCGGATGAAGTAGCGGCCGACGCGAACGGGATCGGTTTCGCGGGGATGGCTTTCGTACGGGGTAGCTAAACCGCTCGCCATATCAGAGGCCGGTGGCGCTGCGCTACTGCCAACGCCTTTTACCGTTGCGGCGGAACATTATCCGCTCTCGCGCCGCCTCTTCCTCTATGTCCCGGCAAATCCCAGGAATGAGTGGACTCAGAAGTTCGTGGAATTTGCCCTTTCGGAGCTAGGGGGCCCTTCCAAGCTAACGCCCACCGGTTTTTTCGCTCGCAAGTTCGTTGAGTCCGCACCTGACAAAGCTGGAAGTCTTCTCCTGGTGGACCTCTGGCGGCGAGGTTGCGGCGCTCGATGCACTATTTGACCATTACAAGAAACAGTATCCCGGAGTTGGAGTCATTAACGCCACCGTGGCGGGCGGTAGCGGCTCCGCTGCCCGGCCGATTTTGCAAACCCGTCTGGCCGTCGGAAATCCGCCGGACACTTGGCAAAGCCATCCCGGTTGGGAGTTGCTCGGTCAGTACGTGGAGCCCAATTACTGCGAGCCGGTCACCGACCTATACCAAAGTGAGGGATGGGACAAGGTCATTCCAAAGTCTCTGGTCGACATGGTGACCAAGGACGGTAACACCTACGCCGTATTGACTGGTGTCCACCACGGGAACGTTCTTTGGTACAACAAGAAACTCCTCGACCAGAACGGAATCACGGTCGGTGATAAGATGACCTTCGATGAGTTTTTCGCAGCTTGCGACAAGTTGAAGGCTGCCGGAATTTCAGCTCTTGGCGTTGGCGATTCAGGGATTTGGGCCTCCGCCCAACTTTTTGAAAACACGCTCCTTGGAGTCGTCGGACCACAAGGCTGGGCGGATTTGTTTAGCGGCAAAATGAAGTGGGACGATCCCCAGGTGAAGCAAGCGATGGGGTATTTTGCGAGAATGCAGGATTATCTCAATCCGGATCATGCCACTCTGAGTTGGGATCAAGCCGTCCAGGAGCTGATGGAGGGCAAAGTGGCATTCACCTCGATGGGTGACTGGGCTGACGGCGAATTCATTAAAGCTGGCCTGAAGGAGAAGGAAGACTTCGGCTGGGTCAATCACCCTGGTACTGATGGCTCTTTCATTATCGTTGCGGACGGCTTCACCCTGGCAAAAGGCGCTCCTCACAAAGACGCTGCCATTGCATGGCTGAAAAGCGATCGGCAGCAAGGAAGCCCAGGAGGCCTTCAGCCCCCTTAAGGGATCGATCCCGGCCCGGACCGATGTCGACAAGTCAAAGTTTGATGCTTACCACCAATGGTCGATGACAGAGTTTGCCAAGGACAAGCTCCTCCCAAGCTGCGTCCATGGTGAGGCTGCCCCAGCAGCTTTCCAAGAGGCGTTGAACGCTGCGATCACCACTTTCATGTCGGACAAGAACGCCGAAAATTTTGCCAACGCGCTGGTGCAAGCGGCAGGAAAAGTGGGTCCGGCGGCGATGGGAATGCTGAGTTTCACTGGACAGAAAATTAAAATTGAAAATCCCGAAATTCCCCCGCGCGCACCTCGCCAGTACGTGAAAGAAGTTACCGGTGCCGGGAAGACTGAGCCTCAACTTCCACTTTCCGGCTGGGACCAGTCAGTTCGATGAGAATGCATCGGAGGATTTAGACCGTCTGGTAGAGCTCCTGGCAGATCCAACCTACCAGCAACGGAGTCTTCTGCTGTTCGGTTTCTCCGACAGCGCTGGCGGAGCCAAAAAGAATATTGCCCTTTCCAAGGACCGCGCCAGAGCGGTCGCCGACCAATTGCAGATGCGAGGCATAAAACCGTCGTTGGTGAATGGATTCGGAAAGGACTTGCCAATCGCTTCCAACGACACGGAGGACGGCCGCGAGAAAAACCGGCGAGTCGAGGTTTGGCTGCGCTGAGATGGACTCGGTGCTGCCCTAAAATTCCACTAGTGAAACAAAGGCCAGCACAGAGTGATCAATAACGCCAAGAACGCCAGACAACCGGAGATGACCGTAGAATTAAACCTCCGCATCCGGCGATCATAAGCTTGTAAGAAATCGTATTCCATTGCGTGTCTCCTTCAGTAGCCAATCTACTGAGCGAGAGGAAAATAGAAATTACCCGTTGGGGGTAGGATGCGGCGCAACAACCCTGTTCCCGGAGCGCCGCACAAGGGCCAGGGTAAGCGAAGCGTCTCGCTTTGCCTCTTCCCCATCGGAGCAAACCAAGGACGGTTCGCTTACATCCTCCTGCAGCTTTCGGCCCTTGGGGCGCTACGCAACGGTCAAAGATATGGAGAAGTCGGCCAGGAATATTTCATGGATTTGGGAATAAAAGCTTCTGCCACTGGTATGCACAACAACCTTGGATTTACGCTTCGGCAGCAGGGCTCGCAGAACTATTCGAAAGCGCTTGAGCATTACAACAGAGCTATTCAACTTAAACCGAGTATGGCGGAGACCTACGAGTATCGGGGAGTGCTTCTTGCAAAAATGGGCAGGAAGGCCAACGCGGAAAAGGATTTGGATACTCTCAAGAAATTGAATCCAAAGCTCGCTGGTGAGCTTGAGGAATTTCTCAAGACCGGGAAGGAGGAAGATGAGTATGACGCTACCTCGCCCAAGCAGAAGAGCTAAAGTTGCCGAAGGCCAGCTCTCCTGAACGATCGCCACGGCACAAATTGGTCAGCGGATCACTCTGAGTCTTATTTCGTCACCAAGACGAACGCCGGAGCTCTTGGCACACGTCATTTGCAGCTGGTGATTGTCGAGCAAATACCCGCCTGGAGGTTGGTGGATGGCTAAGTTGTGCGGCTCTATGATCTCGACCCAGTGAGAGGCGGCAGAAGCGCCTTCCTGATCGTCCTTAATGATGGCGGTGACGTTTACCAGTTCGAGCACCAGGTCAGCCGACGCTTTGTACGGAGCGAGCGAATCAATCGAGTTGACCAGCATAATTATCTCTGTCACAAGTAAGAAATATCAGAAAGGCTTGAACTTTACCAGCCAGGAATCGGAGGTTTTGAAGTCCTTCGGTTTTCAAACGATATATTCTTGCTTGAACGCTTCCGCTTCACCGCGGCTTGACGAATACCGAGGAGCCAGCAAGCATTTAAGGGTATGAGGCCGACCCCGTTGCCGCCAGATCCGGACTGGACTGACCGAGTCGAATACTTTCTGCAACAGCTGACGTCCTGGGCGCTCATCGAGCTGCCGGGAAAACCCGTGCTGAGCGGCTTGTTAAGCGGGCTTATTTTGTTGTTGCCGTTCTTGGTTTTGGCGGTCATTTTTCAACAGCTGCACTTCGGCTTTTTGGTTCATTTCCTTGATGGGCGCTAGCAGCCATAAGCAAGGCTGAAATTCATATTGACCAAGGCATTGCCAGGTCCGCAGATCAAAAGGCTTGATCACATTGCACTTCGAAATATAGATTCCAATGTATGCTTTGGACTATCGCGGTAATTTTGCTGATCTTGTGGCTCCTGGGATTCTCGTTCCATGTTGGTGGAGGCTTAATTCACCTTGTTTTGGTGATTGTCGTAATCGTGGTGATAATCAGGCTCGTCACAGGTCGCGGGGTATAGACTCATCCTTGCGAGTGACAACGTTACGATATCTTGTTCCTTTCGCTCTGGCAGAACGAATCGACCTCTGTCGGAGCTGAGAGGATTTCTGATCCAATCTTCGGTCTCTCGGCGTTCAAAGGAACAACGAACATCCGATAGGGCAACCAGCGACGTACAGATATTGGTGCCGGAGTTAGTAATCCTCTGGTGCTCCGGTCATTGGTCTTTTGTTTACAGCCAATGGCCGGCCCTCCCCCTCAAGCCAATGAGAAATGGTCTGTAAGACCGGGATGGCTGATCGAAAGCGAACAAGCACACCAAACCGTCCCTTTGCTCAGCGGCCGTCCGGGGGCATTTTTAGAAGTGACCGCTCATCGATTGAGGCGTACCGCCGACCGTGGCGGTAATCGAGAAGGTATCTTTTGCAGTGGATCTTGGAGTGCCATTGCCGCCAAATTGCGACCCAGCCAGGATTAGCGTGCCCGGGGATATAGTGTTGTCCCTGTTAAGCTGATACGTGTAAAGGATGACCTGACCGATGTCGGTTCCCGCATAGGTAAACATTCCGCTGTTCACGTATTGCGAATTGTACGAAACCCCAGGCGTCTTCATCACTGTTACTGTAATTTTCAGCGAAGTAATTGGCAGGATTGAATGGATAGTAAGATCTTCTTCTCCCCAATAAGGACCGGTGCCGCTAGCCACTTTTCCGAAGACGGACAGGCCGGACAAATTTGGACTTGGAGCAGCGGAAGCGCTCAGGGCCCGTGGCGCGGTGGGTGTTTGTGGCGAAATAGGTGACGGTGCTGCGCTGGGGATTGGCGTCGGGCTCGGGTTCGGTCTCGAAGTGGGCTGCGGAGAGGCGCTCGGCAAAGGCGTGGACCGGGCGGTGCTGTTGATCATCGGCGCCAGGAGCGGCTGCAGAATGGATTGCTTGTCCTGCCGAATCGTCTTCCAGTCGTCTTGAAGAATTCCTCCGGTGTCACCAGAATTCGGGTTCCAGCACCAAAAAGCAAAGCTGCAGCCGGTTGATTGAATATAATCTGCCAGAGCTTTGAACCACTCTTGATCGGAAACCGTGGCATCTTTCGTGCCAAATTCTCCAATCCAGATGGGTGCGATATTCCGTTTGAGGAGGTATCCCCAATGCGCATCCCAGATTGCCGGCAGATTCGCGGGGTAGGTTAAATCGCGAAACCAAGGCTGGTTGTAAACCGAGGCGCAATAGTCATGGGGAGAATAGACAAGTTGGGTAGACACGTTTAATCGGATCGGGTACTGCCACGCAGCGGCCAGATTTCCGCCCCACCAATAAGAATCGTTGCCAACTTGGTCAACCCCTTCGACGATGATCAGTAAGTGGGGATTGACCGCCAGGATGGCGTTTCCGGCTCGTTCCGCCGCGAGCCGCCAATCGCTGGCGAGGTTTCCGGATCCCCAGTCCGCTGGGTCGCGCGGCTCGTTGTGAAGATCAAAGCCGATCACCGTGTCGTTGCCCTTGTAACGCTGGGCCAGCATCGTCCAATCAGAAATCCAGCGAGCTTCCGAATATTGGTTTGTATACCAGAGTGCAGATTGAGAGCCGGAGTCGGGACGGTGGCGATCCAGCACGATTTTCAAACCTCGCTGCCTGCTGTCAGCAATCAGCTTATCGAGAATTTGCAGCCCAGTCAGACCCTTCAGGGCCGGATTTTGATCGAAGTCAAGACCATTCGGAACGCTCCCGGCGTCGAACAATTGGTTGCAATAAGGAACACGAATCATGTTGTAGCCAAGGCGGACGATTTGGTCGAGCATCGAATCCATCGAACGACTCCAAAGGCCATGGGGACAATAGTTCGCGGTTTCCATTCCGAACCAGCTCAGTCCGGTCAGGCGGACCACGCGGTCCTGAGCGTCCACGAGGTGACAACCGCTCGTGTGCAGATAGTTCTGGGCCATCCCGCTTGGTGGCAGCAAGGGCGTCAAGATCACCAGGCAACTCAGGAATCTGAAAATTCTCATGGACTCAAGAGCGACGTGCGATCAAGTGCCGGCAGCAAGTTCATGGCCGAATCGATTGCGCGAATTCCAGGAGGGCATAGATCTGCTCCGCATCTCGGGCGGACGATAAAATTCCGCTTAAGACAGCAGTTTTTGAAATTTGTCATAATAAAGGTAATTACAGTAACGCCTTTCCGGACATCTCTCTCCTTAATTAAGCCGCTTTTTTATTTTTTCCCGCGCGTCAAGTGTCTGGCCCTCCTTTGCCTCGCGCAAATGGTGGTTTGCACAAGCGCCAGCCGCAAGGTGGCTGGCGCTGTCCAAAGTGCGCTGGTCCTTGCCTTGACCCCGAATGAACTAGTATCAATCGTAGCCTGACATTATTTTATGACCTCCAAGATCCCAACTCGTTCCGAGATCCCTGAGTCCGACACTTGGGACCTATCACATCTGTTTCAGACCGAAGAGGCATACCAAACTGCCTTTACTCAGTTGAGAGATCGGTTTCCGAAAATCGCCGAATTCAGAACCCGGCTCGGCGAGTCCGTGAAAGTCCTGGTTGAGTGCCTGGAATTCGAAAAGTCGCTTAACCAGATGGCCGAGCGACTTGGGCATTACGCTTCCCTCAAAAACGCCGAAGACAGTTCGAATAACGCCGGTCTTTCACGGCAAGCCGAACTGACCAACCTGCTTACCAAGTTTGGGGATGTCGCCTCTTTCATCAATCCGGAGATCCAGCAAATACCCGATCAGACATTCCAACGTTTTCTTAACGACCCAGTCCTGGCGCCCTGGAGGATTGCACTGATCAAACTCCGTCGGTACAGGTCGCACACGCTTTCCGAGCGGGAAGAGCGGCTCCTGACCCTGGGTGCGCCGGTCATCCGTGGTCATTCCGAGACCTTTTCTCAGCTGACAAATGTGGATATGAAATTTGGTTCGCTGAATCTGGAGGGTCGAGAAATCGAGCTCACACAAGGCAGCTACTTCTCTTTCCTCAACAACAGCGATCGAGATTTGCGCCGCAAAGCTTTTTACCAGTTTTACGCGGAGTTCGATGACCATAAATACACCCTCGCATCGGCGCTCTCCTCCTCAGTTCGAGGGAATGTGTTCTTGGCAAAAATCCGGAGCTACCCTTCCGCTCGTGAAGCATCCCTCTTTCACGACAATGTCCCCTTGGCGGTCTACGACAATCTCATTGGAACGGTTCGCAGGAACCTTCCGGTTCTTCACGAGTACTACGAACTCCGCAAGGAAATCCTGCAGTTGGCTGAGATTCACCAGTACGACACTTTCGTGCCCATGGTGCCCGTTGTTCGGACGAAAGTCACCTTCGACGAAGCAATCGACCTGATCCTGAAAGGTTTGCAGCCGCTCGGTGATGAATATCTTCGCATCCTCGACAATGGATTGAGATCCCGCTGGGTGGACCGCTATGAAACGAAAGGGAAAAGAAGCGGCGCGTTTGCTTCCTTCAGTTATGGCAATCCTCCTTACATCTTGATGAACTACAAGGCGGACGTCTTCGCGGACGTTTTTACGCTGGCCCACGAGGCCGGCCACTCAATGCATACCTGGTTCGCTCAGAAGCATCAAAGCTTTCAGGATTACGGCTATCCCATCTTTCTCGCGGAGGTCGCGGCAACCTTCAATGAAAAACTCCTGACGCACTATCTCCTGGAACAAGCGGACGACGTGCAAATGCGCGCTTATCTGATCGATCGCCAGATCGAAGATATCCGACAGACTCTTTTCCGCCAGACGATGTTTGCGGAATTCGAGAAAGAGGTGCATGAAATCGAGGAAAATGGCGGGCCACTCACGTTGGAAGTATTCAAAAGAGTTTATCGCGGTCTTCTAGACGCCTACTTCGGTCCGCGCTTCGTGGTGGACGACCAACTCGACATAGAATGCCTGCGGATTCGGCACTTCTACTTCGCCTTTTATGTCTACAAATACGCGACCGGCATTTCCGCGGCGATCTCCCTGGCCGATCGCGTCCTGAACGGTGGTTCGGAGGAATTGGAGGCCTACCTCGGATTTTTGAAATCTGGCGGCCATCAATTCCCGATCGAAACTCTCCAAGCTGCGGGAGTCAATATGCTCTCACCAGCGCCCATCGAAAAAGCGATGGATCTGTTTCAAACACGGATCCGGCAGTTGCGTGATCTGGTATCTCAATTTGCCTAGACCAATCTAACTGCAATTTTTTTCTCACAGTTAACATTCGAAGAGTGCACTAGTGTTCAATACAATGGTAACAACCACGGCACCATCAGAATACTGATGAGCATCACCAGCAAGGCAAAAGGGACGCCAATTTTAACAAAATCGGTAAACCGATATTGTCCAGGTCCCAGTACCAGCATGTTCACGGGCGACGAGATAGGCGTCATAAATGCCGCCGATGCAGCCAGCGCCACGATCATGGCAAACGGATAAGGAGAAGCTTTCAGATGATGCGCGAGACTCAGGGCAATGGGCGCCATCAGCACAGCCGTCACCGTGTTCGAGATAAAAAGGCCGATTAAGGCCGTGAGCCCGAACAAAGCGGCCAGGAGATCCGCACCTCGGACTGGCCGAAAAGGTGGAGTAAGCCTTCGACCGCTAATTCGATGCCGCCGGTCTTTTGCAAAGCCAACGCGAAGGGCATCATTCCCACGATCAAGAGCAGGATCTGCCAGTTAATAGCCTTATAGGCACTATCCATGTCGATGCATCGAAATAGTCCCATCAGCAGGCAGCCGATCAGCGCCGCAATCACGTTGGGAACAATACCTGTGATCATCAGGACAATCATGACGATAAGGGAAAGCAAGGCATAGGGAGCCTGGCTCAACGCCGGGGCCACTTGATTCACTTCTGCCGGCAGGCTCAGAACCACAAAATCGTGTAACTGCGTCTGCAATTGACGAATTGCCTTCCAGGGACCGATCACCAGCAGCGTGTCGCCCGACTGGAGTTTCTCTTCCAGAAGTTCCCCATCCATCGCACGTTGGCCACGACGTAGGCCGATCAGGTTGAGATGGTATTTCCGGCGAAGGGTCAACTGCACCACGCTCTTGCCGATCAGAGCTGGAGGCCGGCGGCACGATCACCTCAGCCATGCCGACTTACTGTGAATGATCAGTGAAGTAGCTTCCCGCAGAGGTAACGCTCAAATCCAGGGTTGGAAAGAGGTCCCCGCCCGGTCCCCGCTGCCGGAACCAGACGTATCGACTAACAAGACATCGCCGCCATCAGTATCGTATCGGCACGTGGGGCTGAGCAATTCCCGGCGTAATCTGCCTTGCCGTTCGACTGCCCACGCGGTCGCCCGGTACTGATGGCGCGGGCTGCAACTCCTCCAAGGTCTGTCCGACAAGCGGAGAATCTGGCCGAAGGCGTAGACCAGACTCACCCCGGCCTAATGGTAATCCTCAATCAGGTCGAGCAGATTGCGCGTGGGCGTTCTCGAGGGGCGTGTGTCCGCCTTAACGCTCAGCCAACGGCGGGCCACTAGCATGTAGGCTATACCCGCGATCAGGATCACCAGACCGAAGGGCGTAAAGCTGAAAAAGCCGAATCCGGCGAACCCCGCGTGTCTTAGGGCGCTATCCACCACCAAGTTTGGAGCAGTGGCTACGAGAGTGAGCATGCCGCTTATCAACCCGGCGAAGCTCAAAGGCATCATCAAGCGACCGGGGGCCACCCGCATGCGTTCGGCAACCCCGAGCACCACTGGAATGAAAATAGCCACCACGCCTGTGGAACTCATGACGGAGCCGAGGCCCGCGGCTGCCGACACGAGCAGCACCACCAGGCGGGTCTCGTTGCCGCCCGCCTTGGTGACCAGCCACTCGCCCAACTGATTGGCGATTCCGGTACGAACGATCCCTTCTCCGATTACAAATAAGGCGGCGATGAGCAAAACATTTGGATCGCTGAAACCGGTCAGAGCTTCCGGAACGCTAATGATGCCGAATAACGGCAGCGCGACAATCACCAGGAGGGCGACTACGTCCATGCGAGGTCTATTCGCAACGAACATTCCTACGGAGGCGAACAACAGGCCGATGACCAAAGCAACTCGTATTTCATAGCGGCAGCAAAGCGATTACCATTTCCGAGGGTGCGTCGAAGGGGGCGATGAGGACTCTCTCGCCCTTTTGAACCTTCGTTGAGAAACCGATCAACACCTCTGCAAGAACGCCGAACCGGGGATCTGTCATGGAAATGAGTAGTCTTAGGGGGATAAATTTCTATCGCAACACAAAAAACCGAGCCCGGAAATTGATGAGCCTGAAACCATTCACCGATTTTTCTCAGGCAGCGAATTGGTTCTCGAGCATCTCTTTCGGAGTGGGTCTGTCTTTTTTCCAAAAATTCGTGTTCGCCAAAATCGCAAAGCACGCGGTTCCAGGGGTAAGGACACGTGCCGGGCTTTGAGAAAGCAGTGGGATTGGGGAGCGTGTCAGGGTGTGCGAACCGTCGGGTTTGCTCCTTAATTACAGAGGCAAAGCGGGACGCTTCGCTTA